>JAUIFJ010000001.1 GCA_030429345.1 bacterium
AAACTCCGCCTCCAGAAACTTTTGCAGGACTTCCCGCACCAGCTCCCGCAGAAAATCCGGGTCATCGACCAATGCCGCTTGGAGCTGTCCCTGGAAATTGGCTTCATGCTGCTGGGTCATGGTTTTCCTCCTTAGTGAATTGGTTATGCACCACTAAAGAAGGCCATGGCCCTACCTTTTTCAAGGGCTTAGCTGCTTTTGCACAAATCTACGGACTCAACCTTGCCCCCTTTTGATTGTCAAACCAATAATTCGCAGATCAATAGGATTCTCACTAGAAGCCGTAATTGCCGTCCCGGTCCATTCGGCATCTATGACCGTCTCTACCACGACAGTAGAATCCTGCGTATACAGGAAGTTCGAGCAAAGCAGGAGATCGTGATCCGGTGTGATCAGGTGCTCTGGATAGGTGCCGGGAGCCACAAGCACCGTGTCTCCGCTCGCGCTGGCATCCAAAGCCTGTTGAATGGTCGGATACTCCTCTGGCACTTCCAGGACATTTCCGGAAGCTGTCATCACACAGCAGATGAGCAACAGGATCAGTATCAAGATGCGCCACTTCTGTTGGACTTCGGCAACAGGCTGCCCGGAACGCATTGTACTCTTTGCACGAACGTCATCGGTTGATGTCGATCAACTTCAACCAGCGACAATTGCTGAGCCTGGGCACCGACGTACCCCTCTTCGAAGGCGCTACGGCCCGTTTCCGCCTGCTCTCCATTCGGCACTGGCCGGATCTGGTGCAAAGTGTGTATGCGGTGGAAAGGGCGGACTGATTTCCCGGGCAGGGAATTCGGTTTGAGTTTCCGCAGGCGCATCGGATATTGAGCGGGTACTTCAAGGAAACGGAATCCGCCGGCATGCTCCTTTCGAGCCGCATCCTCTATCCCTCCGGCTTTGGCTGAGGCCTCGCACACCCCCTGGTCGAGGACAAGTAGCCAGGAGCGCGGACTCCATCCGCCGCTCCATGCATCAGCGACACCGGGCAAACGCCCGCTGAGCTTCATCCCAGTGAATCCTCATGGACGAATCCAACACTTCGTGGACTCTGCGCATTCGGCAGGACTCCGACAAGGAAGCCCTCTGCTTCATTCGCCGGCATAGCCTGCGCATCGGCCCGCCGCTGACTTTCGACAGCGAGGAGCCCAGCGTCAGCGCCCTGGAAACGGCCCTGGCCGCCCTTGGCGCGGAAACCGTCAACGGCCTGGGAGCCCTGGCCCGTCGGCGGCGCAAGGAGATCCTCGCTCTCGAGATCGTGCTCCAGGCACAGGTCGAGGACCCTCTGGCCGCCCTCGGCGTGATCGGCGAAAGCGGCAGCCCGGCGCTCGAGCGGATCCACATGCGCGGCTATGTCAGCACGCTCCACGATCCCGAAGAGATCCTCGCCCTCTGGGAGGACCTGCACCCGACCCTTCCGCTGTTGGCCACCTTCCGCCGTGCCTGCAGCGTGGACATCGACTGGAAAATCACCCTCTAGCAAGGAACCGCCATGTCTCACACCGTCATCACCGGCGCCGTGCTCTACGATCCCAAGGTCTCCGTGATCTGGGACACCATCGCCCGCTTCTTCGACAGCCAGGGCGTCCCGATGGACGTCGTCTTCTACACCAATTACGCCCTGCAGTCGAAGGCTCTGGCCGAAGGCCACCTCGATATCGCCTGGAATAGTCCGCTGGCCTGGCTGGAATCCCAGCGGCTGACGAACAACGGCTGCCGCGCGATCGCCATGCGGGATACGGACCGCGATCGCTGCACGCATTTTGTCGTACGAAAGGACGGCCCGAAGAGTCTCGCCGAACTCAAGGGAGCCACCATCGCTCTTGGCGCACAGGATTCTCCGCAGGCCACGCTGATCCCGCTCGGGCACCTGTTGAAGAACGGTCTCGAGCCGGGCAGGGATGTGAGCGTCAAGCGCTTCGACCTGCTGGTGGGCAAGCACGGAGATCACATCGGGGGCGAACTGGAGGCTTTCCGCTGCCTGCAGAAGGGCGAGGCCCAGGCCAGCGCCATGCTGGACCTGAACTGGCAGACCTGGACCGGTGACGGCACCTTCTCGCCGGAGGAGTTCCGCATTCTGGAGACCACGCCCAACTTCGACCACTGCGTCTTCACCGTGCGCGACGACTTCCCGCGGGAGATCGAGACCAAGTGGCTCAAGGCCCTCTTCGCCATGAGTTACGACAATCCGGATCACCGTGAGATGATGGACCTGGAAGGCCTGAAGAAGTGGGAACCGGGACGCACCAGCGGCTTCGGACCCCTGGATCACGCCGTCCGCTCCCTGGGCTTCTTCGAGGGGGATTTCCGGTGAGCCGCCTGCCGCTCTTTCCGGTCACCACCGTCGGCAGCTGGCCCCGTCCGCAGGAACTGCTGAAGAGCCAGCGCCTGCTGCAGCTGGGACGCATCACGCGGGAAGAGTTCCACCGGCAGGCGGAGGCCTCGATTCTCGAGCTGCTGGAGATCCAGCACGAGGTCGGGGTGGACATCGTCACCGACGGCGAACAGAGGCGCGACAACTTCTATTCCTTCGTACACGACCGCATCGAGGGCGTGCGCCTGATGTCGATGGCCGATATGCTCGACGTGGTCGAGGACAAGGCCGCCTTCGAGCGCATCCTGCAGACCCTGGACGTGCCGGCCTTCTCGCTCTACAATCCCAGCTGCGTAGGCCGCCTCGAGCGGCGTCGCACACTGGCCGTAGAAGAATGCCGCTTCCTGAAGGAGCACACGGACCGCCCGGTCAAGATTCCCCTGCCGGGGCCCTACCTGCTGACCCGCGCCATGTGGGTGCCGGAACTCAGCCAGCAGGTATACGGCAGCAAGGAAGAGCTGTCGAAGGATGTGATCCGCATCCTGCGCGACGAGATCCGCGAGCTGATCGAGGCCGGCGCCGACTTCATCCAGTTCGACGAACCGGTGCTGACGGAGGTCGTCTTCACCCAGGGCCAGACAAGGACCTTCATGTGCGCCGCGCTCTCGGCGAAGAAGGATCCGGCGGAGGAGCTGGCCTTCGCCGTCTCGCTGCTCAACCAAGTTCTGGAAGGCTTCAGCGGCCCGACCTTCGGCCTGCACCTCTGCCGCGGCAACTGGAGCCCGGACGAGTCGATCCTGCTCAGCGGCGAGTATCACCCGCTCAAGGCCAGCCTGGAGGCGATCCGCGTCGATCAGCTGGTGCTGGAGTACGCCACCGAGCGCGCCGGCTCCGTGCTGCCCTTCGAGGGCAAGTCTCTCGGCCTGGGCGTGGTCAATCCGCGCACGCCGGAAGTGGAAAGCGTCGACCGGATTTGTGATACGGTACGCGACGCGCTCCGGCACTTCGCGCCCGCCGACCTGACCCTCAACCCGGACTGCGGCTTCGGCACCTTCAGCAACAGTCCCGTCAACAGCCGCGAGATCGCGGCGCAGAAAATGCATGCCATCGTGGAAGCCGCCCGGCGGCTTCGCAAGGAACACGCCTGATCAAGGAGAACCGAATGAATCCATGGAAACTGGATGCCGTCGGGCAGGAATGCCTGGCCGCCGTAGACACCATCGCCACGAATGTGATCGCTCCCGCAGCGGTCGAGAACGATCGCCAGGGACGCTACCCGGAAGCCGCCCTGAAGGCCTTCGCCGACGCCGGCCTGCTGGGCATGGTCAGCGCGAAAGAGGTAGGCGGAAAGGGCCAGGGCCTGCGCGCGGCCATGGCAGCCGCCGAGCGCGTGGCACGCGAGGACCCTTCCGCCGCCATGGTGACGATCATGCACTTCTGCGGCGCCGCCGTGCTCGAGGCGCACGGCAACGAGCAGATGCGCCGCCAGGTGGCGGAAGGCAAGTGTGTGACAACCCTGGCCTTCAGCGAAAGCGGATCGCGCAGCCACTTCTGGCTGCCCGTCAGCACCGCGACCCGCGAAGGCGACCAGGTCCGCCTCGACGCCGTCAAGCAGATGATCACCTCCGCCGGCAAGGCGGACCTCTACGTGTGGTCGAGCAAGAGCTCCAACGGCGAAGGCCTGAGTTCGATCTGGGCCGTGCCGGGCGACAGCGCAGGTCTGAGCATTCCCGCGCCCTTCGACGGCATGGGGATGCGCTCCAACAACAGCGCGCCGATCACCGCCAGCGAGCTGCGCATTCCGGCCGCCAATGTGCTCGGTGAGGATGGCGCCGGCTTCGACCTGATGATGGGCACGGTGATGCCCTGGTTCAGCTTCCAGAACGCCTCCGTCAGCCTGGGCTGCATGGAGGGCTCGCTGGCGGCCTGTGTCGGCCACCTGACCCGCTCGGCCTATGCCTACGACGGCAGCACCCTGCGGGACATTCCCCAGGTGCGCGGCTATGTGGCGCGCATGAAGGTCCGCATCGACATGGTGCGCAGCCTGCTGCTGGACGGCATCGACGCCGTCGAGAACGGCCGCGAGGACGCCACCCTGCGCGTGCTGCAGGCCAAGGTCGCCGCGGCGGAGGCTTCGCTGGAAGTCAACGACATGGCGATGCGCGTCTGCGGCGGCGCCGCCTTCCGCAAGGATGTCGGCGTCGAGCGCTATTTCCGCGACAGCCGCGCCGCCTCCGTGATGGCCCCTGTATCCGATGCTCTCTACGACTTCATCGGCAAGGCCGTCTGCGGTATGGATGTGTTCTAGGACCGACCCCCCGGTTCTTCCTTGCCGGTTCCCTCTCGATTCATGACCCTGAGGGGGAACCGGCATCCGGAAGAGTCCGATTGGAACACAGACCATGAGCTTCGACCCCTCCGCCGAGCCATTGCCCCTGGCGCTCGGCTGCATGTATTTCGGATCACGCCTGCCCCGCGCGGAGGCCTTCGCCCTGCTTGACCGTTTTGCCGACGCGGGCGGCACGCTGCTCGACACGGCCGACTGCTACGCCTTCTGGGAACCCGGTTGCGGCGGCGGGGAAAGCGAGTCCTGCATCGGCGAATGGCTTGGATCACGCGGGAAACGGCAGGCCGCCCGCGTCTGCACGAAAGTCGGAGCCATGCCGGGTCCGGATGGAGTACGCGAAGGCCTTTCCGGAGTGACCGTGTCCCGCGCAGTCGAGGGCAGCCTGCGCCGCCTCGGGGTCGAGCGCATCGACCTGTGCTACGCCCATGTGGACGACAGGGAAGTGCCGCTGCAGGAGACGCTCAGCGCTTTCGCCCGCCTGATCGAGGAAGGAAAGCTGCGTGCCGTCGCCTGCAGCAATACCTCGGCAGGGCGCATTCGGGAAGCCCTGGCCCTGTCGGCCCGCGAAGCGCTGCCCGCCTGGTGCGCCGTGCAGCAGATGTATACCTATCTTCAGCCCTTGCCCGGCACGGTCTTCCTCGGCGGCGCGCAGCTCTTCGCAGATGCCGGGCTGCTGCAGCTCTGCCGTGAGACAGAGGGCCTTCGCCTGCTGGCCTATTCCCCCCTGCTCGGCGGTGCCTATGACCGCGAAGACAAACCGATTCCGGAACCCTTTCTCCACCCGGCCAACCAGCAGCGCCTGCAGCTGCTGCAGCAGCTCGCCCGCGAAAGGGACTGCCGGCCGGGCCAGCTGGTCCTGGCCTGGATGATCCACCGTTCGCCCTCCGTGATCCCGGTGGCCGGCGCGAGCACTTCCGGGCAGCTCGAGGCAAACCTGGCCGCGGCGCGGATGACGCTTTCCCCGGAGGAGATGCGTCGGCTGGATGCGATCAGCGGTCCCTGAAAATCCTGGAGGAATCCCATGCCGACCCTGATCCTGGATTTCGCTGATCGTTCTCAGCTGGATCCGGCCATGGCCCGGTCATTGGCGGATGCCGCGGCCGACATTCTCGGAATCGCCCCCGGTCACTGTTGGCTGCGCATGAGAGCGCTGGAAGCCTACGCCGAAAACGGGGCGGATTCTCCTCCCCGGCCGGTCTTCGTCGAGATTCTTCGTGATACGCTTCCACGGCGCGAGCAGCTGCAGGAGGAGTCCCGCCAGCTGGCCGCCGCCTTCGCAGCTCGGATCGGCTGCCCGGTCGATCTCGTCCATGTGATCCACGCGCCAGCCGGAAGCGGGCGTGTCGCCTTCGGCGGAAGGCTGATTCCGTGAACGGCCCTCCCGAAAAACCGGTGCTGTTCTTTGACGGGGAATGCGGCCTCTGCAACGGCGTCACCCGCTGGCTGCTGGAACAGGATCGGGAAAAGCGCCTGCTCTTCGCCCCCCTGCAGGGACTGACGGCGAAAGCGCTTCTGCCGGAGGCGCTGCGGGATCCGCAGAGTGTCGTGCTTCTGTACGGCGATGTGATCCACACACGAAGCGAAGCGGTTCTGCGGACGGTCTCCATGCTGGGGAAAGGCTGGCGGATCCTCCTCGTGTTCCGAGTCGTGCCGCAGTCGCTGCGGGATGGCCTGTACCGGTTGGTCGCACGCCATCGGGCGAAACTGACATCCCGAGGCGGAAATTGCCGGCTGCCGGGCGAAGACCTGGGAGCGCGCCTGCTGCCCTGAAGACAGCACACACCTCGCATGTCCATATGCAGAAGGCAGAAGGCGATGTGCATCCGGTGGCAGGGTTCCGCTAGCGGAAGAAAAGAGTTCGGCATCCTGAAAAGCAGTTGCAAAAGCACGCTGAAAATAGATGCTTTGGGATGTGGCCGATAGCGCTGCAGCTCGTTGGCATGCCTCACGGTCCGAGGAGGGCATGCGTCGAGCAAGACCTGACCTGCCCAGTGGTACCTACTGCAGGAGCGCCCCTTCATCATGCATCGCCGGATCTACAATGCCCGCCTGGTGGCTGCAACCGTCTTTCAGTCGGCCGGCCTTCTGCCCTTTCCGGCTGCCCCGGCATCCGCTTCCCTGAAACTGACCGAGAACTGCAACGCCCGCTGCGTGATGTGTGACTACTGGCACGCGAAGTCCACGGACAAGATCGACACGGAGCGCGCGATCCGGCTTCTCGCAGAGCTGGAGCAGATCGGCGTACACAGCCTGACCTTCTCCGGCGGCGAACCGCTGCTCAGGAAGGACCTCTTCGAGATCCTTGCCTCGCCCGCCGCCTCCCGCATGCGCAAGGTGCACCTGTCGACCAACGGACTGCTGTGCCACCGCTACCGGAGTCAGATCAACGAGAGCTGTATCACGCGCCTCACCGTTTCGCTGGATGCCATTGGAGAAGCCAACGACAGGATTCGCGGAATCCCCGGCTACTTTGAGAAGGTTACTGCAGGGCTGCAGGGCATCACGAAGAAGATCCACATTCGAAGCCTGTTCACGAGCCGCCTGGCCGAATGCGTCGATTCCATGCTCGAGCTCTGCGAGTCCCGGGGCTGGAACCTGGAGCTGGCCCTGCCTGACCCCGAGCCCTACTGTTTCTCGTCCAGCGAGTCCACGGGCAACCTGGAGGATCTCTGGCCCACGGGCGAGCAGGTAGACAAGGTGATCCGCTCGATGAAAGCCGCCGGCCGCATGGACCCGATCACGGAGAAGAACGCCCTGTCGTACATGAAGACCAGGCGCTTCCGGTTCCGCAACTGTTTCCAGGGCTACAATGCTCTCTATGTCTCCTCCAGCGGGGACCTGCGCAGCGGTTGCCTCGTGTTCCAGCCGGTCGGAAACGTGCTGCAGCAGTCCCTTGCGGAGATTCTGCACTCCGCCGCATATCGACAATCTCTCAAAGACATGTTCGACCTGAAGTGCAGCCTGTGTACCTGTGGCTACGGCTTTTCGGGGAAGGTCGCCGAATCCAGCCGGCGAATCACGAAATGGATGCATCCGCTCCAGTTGAACGGGGGCGAGGAATCGGCATGAGAATCGCGGTTGTTACACACAATTACCCCAGCCCGGCAAATCCCTCCGCGGGCGCCTTCACGAGGGCCTTCGTCCGCGTGATGCGCCGTTCCGGCCACACGGTGCAGGTCATCTCGCCCGTGTCCTGGGTCCGGAACCGCCTGGAAGGGCTCCGCCGGGCTCCGGCACTGGAGGAGCGGAGCGCGGAACCGTCGACCTGGTATCCGTCCTTTTTCCACCTGCACAGGCTGATCCCGTGGAAACGGGCCGCACGGGCCCAGGTGATCCACTCCTATCGCAGGGCAGCCGCCGGCTGCCTGGCGACCATGGATCCCCTACCGGATCTTGTCTACACGCACTTCGGTCTTTCCGCGACGACCCTGCTGCCGATCAGCCGGCGCCTCGGAATCCCACTCCTGATGAACATCGGGGAATCCTCTCCCGAGTACCTGGACAGCTACCTGCCCTATGCCGCCCTGGAAAGGAACCCGCCCCCGCAGAGCGCGTTCATCACTGTCTCACGGGCGCTGCAGGAGACGCTTTGCCAACGGATCCCCTCCATGACGGACCGCATCTGGCACTTGCCGAACGGCGCGGATCACAAGAGCTTCCACCCCATGCCGCGCACCCTGGCGCGAAAGAAGCTGGGGCTTCCCACGGAAGGCAGACTGGCCTGTTTTACCGGATCCTTCACGGAAAGAAAGGGACCTCTTCGCGTCCTGCGTGCCCTGGAGAGCTTGAAGGGCGAGGTGAAAGGAGTCTTCCTGGGACAGGGACCGATGCAGCCGCAGGGAAATCTCGTGCTCCACAGGGGAGCCGTGCATCACGACGAAATGCCCCTTTGGCTCAACGCCTGCGACCTCTTCGTGCTGCCCAGCCTGGAAGAGGGCATGTCCAATGCCATCGTGGAGGCCATGGCCTGCGGTCTGCCCCTGGCGGTAAGCGATCGCCCCTTCAACCGGGAATTTCTCGACCCCGAAAGGGCCGTGCTGGTGAACCCGGAGTCCCCGCTGGACATCGCGGAAGGCATGAGGCGGATTCTTCAAAGCCCTGCATCACAGGAACGCTATGCGCGTCAGGCCCTCGAGGACTCGAAGGCCCTTTGCCTGGAGAGCCGCCTGGAAGGCATGCTCGACTGCTACACGCGGCTGCAGCAAAGACGTCGCGGAGCCGCCTGAGAGGCCAGACCTAGCTGAAATGCTCCTTCAGCAGGTCGCGCAGGACCTCCCCTGTCAGGGGCTTGTGAATGAACCCGGAAAGATAGGGCGACTTGCGCCCGCGAAGCTCGTCGTCCGGGTTTCGTGATACAGTCAGCATGACGACGATCGCCGTTCCCTGGTGCTGGTCCCCCAGCTTGGCGTATTCATCCATGAACTGGAAGCCGTTCATGCCGGGCATGTTGATGTCCAGCAGGATCAGTTCGGGTACGCTGGTCTGGCCGCTTTTGAGTTTCGCCAGGGCCTCTTCCGGGTCCCGGAAGACCTCGACGCTTTCGGCCACCTTCGCATCCTCGATAATGATTTTGTGGTAGTCGTTGTCGGCCGGATCATCATCGATCAGCATGATCTTGTTGAAGGGCCTCATGTGGTTTCGGTCCTTTCGGGAAGTGTAAAATGAAATACGCTGCCGGCTCCTACTTCCGATTTGACCTGCAGCCTGCCGCCATGCAATGCGACAATCTTGTTGCAAATGGCCAGGCCGATGCCCGTGCCTTCGTATTCATCGCGCGTATGCAGGCGACGGAAAATCTGGAAGATCTCGTCGAAGGATTTTTCGGGAATGCCGATGCCGTTGTCGCGCACGAAAATGCTCCAGTCCCCGTCACCTCTCCTGGCTCCGATGTGGATCTCGGGAACGGATTCCTCGGCCTGGTACTTGATGGCATTGGAGAGCAGGTTCTGCAGCAGCTGCTCCATCAGGACCGCGCTGCCGCTCACGACGGGCAGTTTGTCCCGCGTGATTCGCGCCCCCGCCGCGCGAATGCTGGATTCCAGTCCCTGTATTACGGCATCGCAGACCGCGTCCAGGGAGATCTCCTGGAAGTCGATGCTCTCGTTTCGCATGCGTGAATAGTTGAGCAGCCCCTCGATCAGGTCGCTCATGCGCGCGGACGCGGTCAAGGTGTGGCGCATATAGCGCCGCTGCTCCTCCGACAGGCTGTTCGACAGCTTCCGCTCGAGCAACTGCACGTAGTTGGAGATGGTGCGCAGGGGTTCCTGCAGGTCATGCGATGCGGCGTATGCAAATTCCTCCAGCTCCTGGTTGGACTGCTGGAGCTCTACGGCGAACGCCTTGAGTTTTTGCTCGGTTTCCTTCAGTTCGTCGATCTGGATGAAACTGATCACGACGCCTGCGACCTCGTCCTGCGAATCGATGAAAGGATGGATCCGCTTCAGGTACCAGCGCCCGTCTTCGGCCTGCAGCTGTGTCACGAAAGCCTTGCCGGACTGCATCACCTCCTGTGACCGCTCCAGCATGTACTTGCTGTCCGCCTCCCCGAATCGGGTCGTGAAGTGCGTGATCGGCCTGTGGATGTCGTGTTCGCCCAGGTTGAACTGCTGCCTGATCGCCGGCGTGAATTTGCGCACACGCATTTCCCGATCCAGGAAGATCGTGCCGATCTCCGTGCTCTTCAGCAGGTTGTCGATATCGTCGTTGAGGGTCGCAAGGTCCGTAATACGAAGCTGGTGCTCCGCATTGACGGTATGCAGCTCCTCGTTGACGCTCTGCAGCTCCTCGTTCGTGCTCTGCAGCTCCTCGTTGGAACTGAGCAGTTCCTCGTTGGTCGCCTGCAGCTCCTCGTTGCTCGTTTCGAGTTCCTCGACGGTCGCCTGCAGGTTTTCCCGCGTCTCCTTCAGGTCCTCTTCCAGCTCGAGAATGCGCAGGTCCCTCTCTTCCTGTTGGCCGCTGGGCGGCTCCGGCGCTTCCGGGGCCTCCATCCTGTACTCCACGCGGAAAATGACGATGAAGCTCGGCTCGACCGTATCGATGCTGATCGGCTGGATCAGGATATCCAGGAAGTGCATCTGGTCGTTCTTCTTCAGTCGGACTTCCCGCAGACGCACCTGCTCTTCGTTCTTGGCGGCCTTCCGCAGGGCGAGGCTCAGCGTCGTCGCCAGGTTCTGGGGAAGCATTTTCAGCAGATTGATCGAGAACTGCTTCGCCGGCAGATCCAGGAACTCCTTGTACTCGCCCATGGCATGCAGGATGTCGAAGTCGCCATTGACGTAGACGGCCACGGAATCCGAATGGTCGATCAACGCGCTGGCGAGGGCTTCCACGAAACGGAAATCGCGGTTCGACCCCCGTCCTCCATGCCGCGTCGGCGACACCTGGCCGATGTAGGGGGCATCCGGATAGTTCGACACAGCCCGTGAGGGATGCCGGTCGTCCTGGCGGTTGCGGTATACACGCCACTTCCTGCTCAGCGCGGTGAACTGCCCCTGGAGCGCCCCCAGGGTCTCGCTGGATCCCAGGAAAAGAACGCCCTTCCCGTTGAGGGAGTAGCAGAAGGTGCTCAGCAGTTTCTTCTGGAACTCGAGTTCCAGGTAGATCAGCAGGTTGCGGCAGAGAATCAGGTCGATCTTGATGAAGGGCGGGGAGGTGAGAGCATTGTGCCGGGAGAAGATCACCATGCGACGAATCACATCCTTGACCCGGTAGCCCGTCGAGGTGCGGACGAAGTACTTCTCGAGGCGCTCCGGCGACACATCCTCCACGACCGAATCGGAGAACAGTCCGCGCCCCGCGCGCTCGATGTGGCCTTCATCCACGTCGGTCGCGAAAACCTTGACCTCCAGCGGACGGTCGGACCGGGTCATGAACTCGTGGAAGAGGATGGCGATCGAGTAGGCCTCCTCGCCGGTGCTGCAACCAACGGACCAGACCTTGAGCGGCCCGATGGCGGATCGTTCCTTGACCAGGGCCGGCAGGACTTTCTCTTCGAGAAGACCCCAGGCCTCGCGGTTCCTGAAAAAGCGTGTGACACCAATCAGGAACTCGGAGCCGAGCGTCTGCCGTTCGGCCGGATGCAGGTCGAGGTGCTCGACATAGGCTTCCGCCGAATCGAACTTGAGCAGGCTCATGCGGCGCAGAATGCGCCGCAGCAGGGTCGGGCGACGGTAGAAGCTGAAGTCGTTCCCGGTTTCCGTGCGCACGCGGTTCAGGATGCGCGGCAGCAATCCGCGATCGAAGCGGAACTGCCTGGCGTGATCCGAGTCCGCCGCCGAGTAGGCGTCAATAAAGCCGAAAATCTCTTCCGGCATCTGCTCGATGGGGAGTACGTAATCCACGTAGCCCGTGGCAACGGCGCTGCTGGGCATGCCGTCGAACTTGGCCGTTTCCGGACTCTGTGCCACGGACATGCCTCCCGCCTCCTTGATCGAGCGGATGCCGCGGCTTCCGTCGGACCCTGTGCCGGTCAGGACAACTGCGATGCTGCGGTCGCCCAGGGCCTCGGCCAGGGAGTCGAAGAAGATGTCGATCGGCAGATTGAGCTCGTTCCGGTTGGGTTTGTCCTCAAGATGCAGCACACGATCCGCGGTGATCGTCAGGTTCTTCTTTGCCGGGATCAGGTAGATGCTGCCCGGGTCGATGGGCATGTTCTCCCGGACCTCGTGGATCGGCAGCCGCGTGTTCTTCGTCAGCAGCTCGGCCATCAGGGACTTGTAGTCGGGCGAGAGGTGCTGTACGACAACGAAACTGTGAGGGCAGTCGGAAGGCACATGGTCGAAGAAGAGCTTCAGGGCCTCCAGTCCTCCGGCGGAGGTACCGATGCCGATGACGAATCCGTCACTCATCGGATCACCGAGTGGAAGGGCAGACAAGGTGGAGTTAGAGGTCACGTTCTTCTCCGAAATGGAGGCTTGTGGCACATGGCACTCCGGTTTGATCTACAGCGGGATTCAGGTAGGGCGTGCGAGTTCTTTCCGCGTAGATCTACCGGCGACGATCACCGGTGTTTCCCTCCGGCAGCGTGAAACAAGTACCGGAAAGGTATTGCTTGGCACAAGGTTCCACAAGTTCACGGAAAGCGGGCGAAGGAAGGCGACGTTTCGTACAGAAGGCTGAATACTCTCTGACGGGAGGAGTATCACATCACGGGGCGAAGGTCGGGACAGAATCGGGCAGGAAGCCCTAGAGCAGCTTGTAGCGCCGGGCCTTCTCGGCCGCCTGCATCTTGTTGCAGACCTGCAGCTTGCGATAGATGTTCTCGATATGCTTGCGAACGGTCGCCGGAGCAATGAACAGCGCCTCGGCGATCTGCTGGTAGCTGTGTCCCTTGCAGAGCTGCTCCAGCACTTCTGTCTCACGCTTGCTCAGGGCGAAGTCCGGCTGCTGTTCGAGATCCTCCAGCCTGGGTGGCTCACGCAGCAGCCGCAGGGCCTTCAGGGCGATGCTCGGCGTCATGGGCGCGCCGCCTTCCATCACCTGCAGAATGCCTTCCAGGATCTTGTCCGCCGGCTCGTCCTTCAGCAGGTAGCCGGATGCGCCGGCCTGGATGGCCCGGAAAATCCGCTCCTCCTCCTCGAAAACCGTCAGCATGATCACCTTGACCTCCGGATGCTCCTCGTGCATGCGGCCGGTGCATGTGATGCCATCCATGACGGGCATTTCAATGTCCATCAGCACCACGTCGACCTCGGCCTCGTTGGGCAGGCGGCGCAGCAGCTCCTTGCCGTTGACGGCCAGGAAGGCGAATTCCACCTCGTCCCGGAAGAGGCCCAGCTTCTCTTCGATCGCCATGGCCAGGCGGCTGTTGTCTTCACAGACTGCGACGCGGATTCGTTTCGTGCTCATTGCTTGGGCCTTTTCTGACTGCGAAGGAACCGGCATCGCGCCCCGTGAAGGCTCTGCCGGAAGTGGCTCACAGAGTAGCTTCGTATTTCAGGGCAGGACATACGGCAGATGCACTAGGAGGAGGATTCGGACACAAGCGGCAGACAGCTTCGAATGCATGTGCCTTTTCCGTCGCTGGACAGTTCGAAGCGCGCCCCGGCCTCTTCGCTGCGCAGGCGCATGTTGTCCAGCCCGTTGCCGTGAGTTCCCTCGTTGCGCGCGCCTTCGGGGTCGAAGCCTTTGCCATCGTCCCGGACTTCCAGGCAGAACTCCGTCTCCGATTTCCACAGGCGGATCCGGACCTCTTCGGCGTCGGCGTGCTTGATGGCGTTCTGCAGGGCTTCCTGCGCCAGGCGGAAGAACTGCAGCATCTGCGTGGAACTCAGTGTGACATCGCCGGCTGGCTCCGCCTGCAGCTCGATGCGCGGTTTCTCGATGCTGCTGTTGAGCCGTGTGGCCAGGTCGCTGAGCTTCATTGCCAGCTCGTCGCCATCCCCCTGCTCGCGTCCCAGGACCCAAATGGATGTGCGCAGGTCGCTGATCGCCTCGCGCCCGAAAGTCCCCAGGGTCGAGAGCTTGTGCTCGAGCGCGTCCCCTTGTTCGAGCGAGCCGCGCCGGGAAAGGATCTCCAGGTTGTCCAGGCTGTTGACCAGGTAGCTCAGGTTGGAACCCACGTTGTCGTGCAGCTCCTTCGAGATGCGGGTCTTCTCCCGGTGGATCTTCTGTTCCATTTCCTGTTCGCGGCGGCGGGTCCGCAGTTCCATCTCCGCGCGCAGGCGGGCCTGTCGCAGGCGGTTGAACTGCCAGTAGAAGAGCAGGCTGATCGCGACAAGCGCCAGCGCCGACAGGCTGAGCGTGACCAGGCGAGCCCTGCGCTGCAGCTGGGCCTCCTGCTCCGCCAGGCGGCGATCCTTCTGTTCGCTCTCGAAGGCGATCTGCAGTTCGGCCACCTTCTCGTTTGTCTCACGGTTGAGGGCGCTGTCCTTGTAGGCCGTATACAGGACATGATGGCGATAGGCGGCCTCGTGATTGCCCAGCTCGTCGTTGAGCTCGGAAATGCGCTGGTGGCAGTACTGGACGAAGTACTGGATTCCCAGCGCCGAATTGAGCTCCAGCGCCTGCCGGTAGATCGGCAGGGCCTCCTCGAAGCGTTCCAGGAAGGCCAGCATGTCCGCGCGCAGCAGTGTGTTCTCCGCGCGGCCGTAGTCCCCCGCCTCGCGGGCGCGGATGCTGTCCGACTCGGCGAGCAGCTCCCAGGCCTCGTCGATCGCCCCGCGCAGGGCGGCCATGTTGAAGAGCTTGTTCAGGCTGTAGGGAATGCCGATGCTGTCCGCCAGCTCGCGCTTGATGCCAAGCGAGCGGCGATAATAGGTCTCCGCGCTGTCCAGCTCGCTCTGCATCTGCTTGAGCACGCCGAAATTGTCGTACAACACGGCCAGTTCGGGACGGAAGGTGTTCTCCTCCGCGATGCGGATGCCGCGGCGCATGTACTGCAGCGCCGACTCCAGGTCCCGGCGCTTGATGCCGTAGCCGAAGCCGCCGAGCGCCGAGGAAAGCTCGCGCAGCATGCCCTCGCGCTCGTAGATCCCGATGGCCTGCAGATTGTATACGGTGCTCTGCTCGTGGTCCCCTGCCATGCCGACCACCAGCCCCAGCCGCATCAGGCTGGCGGCTTCGCCTTTCATGTAGTCCAGGGCGCGGGCCTCTGCCAGGTTGGCCTTGTACAGACTGTCGCTGAAGGGGATGTCGGAAAGAACCGTGTTGTGGTCGATGGCATTGATCGAATCGACCCGTTGACGCCGGGCGTCCGTGTCGGCGCAAAGCGGGTTGGCCAGAAGAGCCAGACAGGAAAGTGTGGACAAGGAGCGGCGCATGGAGTTCATGAACTGGAATTCCCCGCTGTCGGTGTTCTGAACAGAGTAGCAACCTGACGGCGTTGTCAGAAGAAAAATCGCTTCCGGGCCTGACTCTCACCCCCGGCAATTGACACCTTGCCTCGCGCAAACAAGGGGCAACAGGAGGACACCGGGCATGAAACGCATCGTGATCTGCGCCGACGGCACCTGGAACAAGCCGGAAGAGGACCTGAAGAAGGACTTCCCGACCAATGTGCTCAAGCTGGCCCGCGCGGTCGCGCCTTTCGACGGGAACGGCGTGCCACAGCAGGTGTTCTACGACTGGGGCGTCGGCTCGTACTACAACCAGGCCGTTGGAGGGGCGACGGGCAAGGGGATCCAGAAGAACATCATGGACGATTACCGCTATATCGTCCAGAACTACTCGCCCGGCGACGAGCTCTACCTCTTCGGCTACAGCCGCGGGGCGTATACGGTGCGCAGCCTCTGCGGCCTGATCAACAACTGCGGCATTCTCAAGCGCCCTGACGCGCGGCTGATCCGCCAGGCCTTCTCCATCTACAAGAACGCCGGCGCGGCGAGCAGGCCCGAAGGAGAGAAGGCGCGCCGCTTCAGGATGGATCACAGCCACCCCTCGCGGGAGATCGCCTTTGTCGGCGCCTGGGACACGGTGGGCGCGCTGGGCATTCCCTTCTCGCTGATGGGCCTCTTCGAGCCGGAAGACGAATTCTACGACACGAAGATGGGACCCAACATCCGTGTGGCACGCCACGCCATGGCGATCAACGAGTACCGGGTCGACTTCGAGCCGACGGTCTGGAAGGAGCGCCCGGGCATGGACCTGAAGCAGGTCTGGTTCTGCGGAGCACACGGCGACATCGGCGGCGGCTCGGCGCCGGATCGTCGCACGGGTGCCAATCCCTCAGACTACGCCCTGCAGTGGATGAGCCGCGAGGCGGCTGCGAAGGGGCTGGAACTGGAAGCACACCTGGAGGCCGGCCTGCGCCTGGATCCGCTGGCGGCGCTCAACAAGAGCTACCGCAAGATCTACCGGCTGAAGAAGAAACTCTACCGTCCCCTGGATCACGGCCAGGGCCCGATTCGCCTGCACCACAGCGTCAAGCAGCGCTACGAGCAGGACACCCGCTGGCGTCCGCGCAACCTGCTTTCGCTGCTCGACTCGACGGGCTGGCCGCTCATCGAAGGCTAGGAGCCGCTTCTACGCGGCATTTGCAAGCCTGGAAATCCCGCTTGCCGCACCCGCTCCGCCGACTCGAAGAGACTTCGGCCGGCCCAATCGGCGGGAAGGATCAAACACAAGGCATTGATAGGCCAAGTCTATCAGAATAATCCAATCAATCAGTTTCACTTATGGCTCGGGGCTTGTTAGAATAAGGCCTGCACAGCTGGCCCTGTGCCGTTGAACATGAACCGAAGCAACGAACCCATAGTGACAGGAGATCCATTCATGCCCCGCATCAACGAGAGCATTCCCGAGTTCAAGGTCGAAGCCTTCCACAATGGAGAATTCACCGAAGTCAGCAGTGACGACGTGAAGGGCAAGTGGTCGATCTTCCTTTTCTATCCCGCCGATTTCACCTTTGTCTGCCCCACGGAGCTGGGCGACATGGCGGATCACTATGAAGAACTGCAGAAGCTGGGCGTGGAAGTCTACAGCGTCAGCACCGACACCCACTTCGTGCACAAGGCCTGGCACGACGCCAGCGACACCATCCGCAAGATCAAGTTCCCCATGCTGGGTGATCCCGCCGGCGTGATCTCCCGCGGCTTCGACGTGCTGATCGAGGATGCCGGCGTCGCCCTGCGCGGCACCTTCCTGGCGGATCCCGAAGGCGTGATCAAGGTCGCCGAGATCCACGACCTGGGCATCGGCCGCAGCGCTGCCGACATGGTGCGCAAGGTCAAGGCCGCACAGTACGTGGCCTCGCACGACGGCGAAGTCTGCCCCGCCAGCTGGGAGCCCGGCAAGGACACCCTGAAGCCCGGCCTGGACCTGGTCGGCAAGCTCTAGAACCCTTTCGGCCCTGCGGTTCTGTTGAGGAGTCGCAGGGCTTTCTCTCTCACGCCGGCCCGTAGACCGGCCCATTCCGCACGGAGGTGCGACATGCTGGATCCCCAGATCCTGGCCGCCCTGAAGGAATACACGACCCGCATGAGCCGCAGGGTCGACATCGTCCTGCAACCAGGAGATCACGAGAAGCGCGCCGAACTGAAGGGCATGCTCGAGCAGATTGCAGGACTGACGGATCACATCGGCCTGGTGACCGATGACGCCTCGCTCAACCTGCGCAGCGGCGTCAGTTACTCCCTGCGCACAGAGGACGGCGACACGGGCATCCGCTTCAGCGGCGTTCCCGGCGGACACGAATTCAATTCGCTGATCCTGGCCCTGCTGCAGGCCGGCGGGGTGGCGCTCAAGCTGGACGAGGGAATCCAGTCGACCATCCGCCGCATCGAGGGCGTGATGTCCTTCGAGACGGTCGTCTCCCTTTCGTGTCACAACTGCCCGGAAGTGGTGCAGGCGCTCAACCAGTTCGCCCTGCTCAACGAAGGCATCACGCACGAGATGATCGACGGCGGCGTTTTCCCCGGTCTGGTCGAGGAGCGCGGCATCCAGGGCGTGCCCGCCGTCTTCCTGGACGGGGAGTCCTTCGGCGACGGCCGCATGGACACCGGACGGATCCTGGACAAGCTGCTGGAGACACGAAGCGTCGCCGAGGCGCCCCGGGCGGCCGGCGACGACACGGTCTGGGACATGACCGTGGTCGGAGGCGGACCCGCGGGAGCGGCGGCGGCGATCTACACCGCGCGCAAGGGCTTCAAGGTGCAGATGATCGCCGAAAGGCAGGGCGGCCAGGTGCGTGACACCATGGCCATCGAGAACCTGATCTCCGTCTCGAAGACCACCGGTCCGGAGCTGAGCACGGCGCTGCGCGAGCACATGGGGGACTATGACATTCCCCTGCGCGACAACCTGCGCGTCAAGGAGATCGAGGACGGCGATGTCAAGAAGCTGATGCTCAACAGCGGCGAGGTGATCCAGAGCCGGACCGTCGTCCTGGCCACCGGAGCGCGCTGGCGCGAGCTGGGCGTCCCCGGCGAGAAGGAGTACATCGGCAAGGGCGTGGCCTACTGCCCGCACTGCGACGGCCCTTTCTTCAAGGGCAAGGACGTCGCCGTGATCGGCGGCGGCAACTCCGGAGTGGAGGCGGCGCTGGACCTGGCGGGCATCGTCGGCAGTGTCACGGTCATCGAGTTCCTGCCGGAGCTGAAGGCCGACCAGGTGCTGATCGACCAGCTGGAGAAGCGCGACAACGTGCGCGTGATCCGCAACGCGGCGACGAAGGAGATCCTCGCCTCCGATGGCAAGCATGTGGATTCCCTTGTATACACGGATCGCGGGACGAAGGAGGAACACTCCCTGGAGATCGCCGGCGTCTTCATCCAGATCGGCCTGGTGCCGGTCAGCGAGTACGTGGAAGGCCTGGTCGAGAAGAACCGCTTCGGGGAGATCGTCGTCAACGAGAAATGCGAAACGAGTCGCGCGGGAATCTATGCCTGCGGCGACGTGACCACCGTGCCCTACAAGCAGATCATCGTCGCCATGGGCGAGGGCGCCAAGGCCGGTATGGCCGCCAGCGAATACCTGCTGATGCAGGGCTGAGCCTGGCGCAACAGCAGACTCTTCCTACATTCGACGGCTCCGCCACCAGGCGGGGCCGTTTTCTATTCAACGGGACCGGAATGAGCAAGACCCTCTGCGAGATCAAGGATCTTTCGCCCTCGAAGCAGCCGGACTGGCTGTGGGAGGAGCTCCGCAAGCCCCGTTACTTCTGCTCGAAATGCCTGAGGAGCGCAAAAAGCAAGAAGCGGCTCTGCAAGGCGAAGCGACTGCCGCTGAAGACCACTGCCCCTGATCTCAACCAGGGCTAGCCCTCCGCACTACTCTCCCGGGGGGAGCGCCTCCACGAAGAAGAATCCCCGAGCCTGCATGCGCGCCACCTGCGGCACGATCAAGCCCGGCGAGTCCAGAATGGCGATCCGCTGCGGACTCCTGAGCGAGGCGTAGGGGGTTTCCGTGTGGTACACCGCCCAGCGGCAGGAGGGGCAGGTATCCTCCCATTCCAGCACCGCGGCATTGCGTTGGATCCGAATCGACAATTCGACATTCACCAGCTGCTGGTTGCGGTACCAGGACACGGCGCCGTCCTGGAGAGAGGTGCTCAGGATGTCCAGGTCCAGGTCGCCGTCCATGTCCGCCAGTTGCACGCAGGAAGCCTGGAGCGTGAGGTTGTCCAGGACGACACGGGGCGCGAAGGCCTCTCCCAGGTTCTCGTGCCACGAGACCTCGAAGGCATCATGCGCCGACGTGACCAGATCGATGTCCCCGTCGCCGTCCAGGTCCCCCGGAAAGAGACTGGTCGCGTGATCCACCTGCGCGCTGACAAGGTGGGAGACGGCAAAGGGCTCCGGCCCGTTCTCGAACCAGCGGATGCTGTCATCCCCGCGGGAAGCGGCCAGCAGGTCCAGGTCGCCGTCGCCGTCCATGTCGGCATGGCGCACATCGATCGCGCCCAGTGCGGAAGTGCTGACCGTATTCTCCGCCCCGAAAAGCCCGTCCCCCAGGTTCTCGAACCAGGCGACCCGGTTGTCGTACAGGGAGGCCGTCGCCAGGTCCAGGTCGCCATCGCCGTCCACGTCGAAGAAGCTGGCCGAGTTGGCTCCGTCCAGGCCGGAAGCGATCACGGCCCCGGGCGCGAATTCCCTCAGTCCCTGGTTCCTGTACCACACGACCTGGCCGTGATAGCGAAGCACGACCGCGATGTCCTGCAGGCCGTCTCCGTCTACATCCGGCACTTCCACCGAAATCGGTCCGCCGTTCGTAGACGCGATCACCTGGCGCACCCAGCTCTGCTCGCTGCCGATCACATTGAAGTGGGCAACGACCCTGCCTTCGTTCCAGTAGCAGGCGACCAGGTCATTGGTGCCGCTCTGGTCCAGATCCGCCGCAATGACTTCCTGCGGGCGATCCCCGGCAGGCTGGATCAGCTGCTGCGCCCCGAAGCTGCCCTGGCCGTCAAGATTCTCGTACCAGGCCAGCTTGTCGTCGTAGCGTGACGCCGAGACCAGGTCCGGGTCCCCGTCCAGGTCGATGTCACAGGCGATCACGGAATTCGCCCCCATTGCCTGGGTGCTGATGATCTGCCGCGGGCTGAAGGGTTCGGCGAAGGCGGACGCAGCAAGCAGACAGGTTCCGAAGCATGCCAGACCCGCGAGAAGGGTGCAAAAAGAGTTCATGGGGTTTCCTTCCTCCGGTCGTGCCGGGCGCGGGGAGAGTCGTCGAGTCCTGAATACAGCTCTATTGGCAATGCCTTACCTTGACCAATGGCAAATTCGTCAGAAAACAGGATCTGCGTGCATGTCGCTGCGTTTTCAGCGTTTAGGTGAGGAAATATCCCCCAGTGAGACCACAGCCGAGCGTTTCCTCGTCGGAAGCCTGCCGGATGCCGGCGGCTCGGCCCGGGATCGCGTCATCAGTCCCTGGCGGCCCAGGCACCCCGAAGACCTGCTCTGCGGCCACAGCGCCACGGAGATCGCGCTCAACCTGATCCTGCTGGAAGGACCGCCTTCCCGAGGCGCCGTCGAAGGGGAACGGCTTTCCATCGACAACCTCTGCGCCTGCTTCTGCCTGCTGCAGCCCGCCATTGCCAGCCGCCACCGCGAGATCCTGCTCCAGGTCGCCGAAATGGGGCTCTTCCAGGCCTGGGGCACGCGCACGGCGATGAATGTATACCAGCGCCTGCAGGACCTTTTGCGACACGCGCGCAACTGCCGACAGGCGGAGCACGAGACCTTCCTGAGCTGCTTCCGCCACCTGCCCGGCATCCTGGCCAGCGATCCCCAGTCCCTTGACCCCCGCCCGGAGGAGCACGCGGAACTGCTGCTCGAGCAGGGCCCGATCGATCGCGAGCTCTTCCACCGGCGCTTCACCTCCTACAGGATTCCGCGACGCCTTCACCGGGGCGTGTACTACAAGGCTCTCCGGATCAGCCCGGTGGACGCGCCGCTCGACGACCCCTCCCTGCTCTCCTGCCGCGTGCGGAACCGGCTGGACGGGGACCGGGTGCAGCTGGTCAGCGTCGAAGCCGCGGAAGGCTGGTATCACGATCTGCTCTATCCCTCGTGGATGGTGGCCGATTCGCCGGGGCGTTCACGCGCTCCCGGACTGGTCGCCGCTCCGCGCGCGGGCGCCTGGAGACTGGACTATCCCGAACTGGTGCAGGTGATTTCGCGACTCGGAGAGCGGGAACGCAACACGGGACGCTGGACCCTGCGACCGGAGATCCATCCCCTGGAGCGTTCCACCGGACGGGCCTTCCCCGTCGTGCTGTATTACGAGGACGGACGCGGGAATCCGGCCCCCAGCAGCCTGCCGCCCCACGAGCTGGCCGATCGCCTTTGCCGCCTCTTCAGCCCCGACCGGTGGGGCGACTGATGCACGCCATCGAAGCCACCTTGTGCTACCTGGAATCCGACGACAGGGTCCTGATGCTCCATCGCATCACGCGCGAGGACGATCACCACTACGGCAAGTACAACGGGCTGGGGGGAAAGCTGGATCCGGGCGAATCCCCGGAAGACTGCGTGATCCGCGAAGTTCGCGAGGAAAGCGGCCTGCGCCCGCGCCGCCTCCGATTCGCCGGTCATATCACCTTTCCCCTCTTCGACGGCAAAAGGGACTGGTCGGTCTTCATCTATCGCGCCTTCGACCCCGTCGGCGAAACCCTGAGCGAGATCCCGGAAGGGCGGCTGGAGTGGGTTCCCCGCGATGAGCTGCTGGAGCTGAATCTGTGGGAAGGCGACCGAGTCTTCCTGCCCTGGGTACTGGAGGACCGCCGCTTCCTGGCGCGCTTCGACTACGAGGACGGGCGCTACAAAGGCCACTCGGTGCATTTCATCGAAGAGGATCTCCGCCTTGACGCGGAGGGATGATCCCGCGGGCTACCGCGGCATCCTGGCCCTGGCCATTCCCGCCATGGCGGCCACCCTGGCCGACCCCCTGCTCTCCTTCACGGACACCGCCCTTGTAGCACGTCTGGGCACCTATCCCCTGGCCAGCCTGCAGCTCTGCACGGACATCCTCAGCATGCTGGTCTGGCTCTTCAATTTCCTGTCCTACGGCATGACGGCCCGCCTGGCTCTGCTCCTGGCCCGGGGACAGCAGGCGGATGCCCGGCGCCTGGCGGCACAGAGCCTGCAGCTGGCCTTCGGCATTGGCCTGTGCCTGTTCCTGCTTCTGCTCGTGGCGGCCCCCACCCTGCTAGGCCTGGCAGGAGCGGAAGGACGGGTACTCGAACTGGGAAGTCTCTACCTCTTCTCCCGCGCCGCCGGATTGCCGGCCGCCATGCTCAACCTCTCCGCGATCGGGATCCTGCGCGGCATGCGTGATACAAAGACCACCCTGTGGATCACGGTCGGCGCCAACCTGCTGAACCTGGTCCTCGACCTGCTGCTGATCTTCGGCGCCGGGCCGCTTCCGGCCCTGGGCCTGGTGGGCGCGGCGATTGCATCCGTTGTCGCACAATGGTCGGCGGCGGCGACCTACCTGCACCTGCTGGGCCGCCGTGGCGTGCTCCCTCCGCTCGGCAGTCTCTTCCGTCCGCGCCTGGAGGGCATGGCCTCGCTGATCCGCGTATCACGGGACCTCTTCCTGCGGACCAGCCTGCTGCTGCTGGCCTTCCTGGCCGCCACCAGCACCGCCACCCGCCTGGGCGCGCCCGAGCTGGCTGCCCACGGCATCGGCATGAAGCTCTGGATGCTGGTGGTCTTCCTGATCGAGGGATACGAAATTGCCGGACAGTCCCTGACCGGGGGTCTGCTCGGCACGGGACGCATGGAGGATGCCCGACGCCTGGGCCTGCGCCTGCTGGTTCTGGGCGCGGGGACCGGGCTCGTCTTCGCGGGCGCCTTCGCCCTTTTGCGCGATCCCCTGGTCGGCCTCTTCGATCCCGCGGCAGATGTCCTGGCGAATGTGCTGGGAGTCTTTCCCCTGATCGTGGTCCTGCAGCCGCTCAACGGCATGGCCTTCGTGCTGGACGGCCTGCTGATCGGAGCCGGGGACACGCGCTTCCTGGCGCGGGCCATGCTCTTCTGCGGACCGCCTGCGCTGCTTGGCGCCGCGGGCTGGGCCCTCTACGGAAACGGGGGACTGCAGGCCGTCTGGTGGGGACTGGCGGCCATGATGGCGCTGCGTTTCCTGACGAACATGGGGCGCTTCCTGGGAGGCGCCTGGCAGCAAAGCATGGAAAGTGGAACACATGCCTGAACAGCGGAAGACCTTTAAGGAACAACAACACCCATGAGTCTTCCTTTCCGCGCCCCAGAGACGAAACGGCACCGGGGACGATCCGTGGCGACCCTGTCGATCCTGGTCGCCGCCGGAGGAGCGCTGGCCATGCTCCCCTTCAGGGCCCACCCCCTGGGCGCTGCCGGATTCGCCCTCTTCGAGGCGGCCCTTGTCGGCGGATTCGCCGACTGGTTCGCCGTGACCGCCCTCTTCCGGCATCCGCTGGGCCAGAAATGGGTGCCGCATACGGCGATCATTCCGGCCAACCGGGACCGCATCATCGACAACCTGGTGGCGCTGGTCGAGAACCGGCTGCTGAACCAGGAAAGCCTGCAGCGGCGCCTGTCGAGCACGCCGATCGCCCTGCCCCTGCTGGATGCCATCGAGGACCAGGAAACCCTGCGCAACGCGGCCGGATTCCTGGCTCGCGGAATCAGCGCGCGCCTGCGGGAAGAACCGCTGGACACCCTTTCCGGCCTGATCGAGACCTCGCTGAAGCGCCGCATCCTGGAGCGTGAGGCGCCTCTGCTCTGGCAGGACCTGCGCCGGGACTGGCTCGGGCCGCAACGCTTCGAACTCTGGGCCGGCGCCGGCTTGCGCGGCCTGTCGCGCCTGCCTTCCGGCCCGACCTTGCGGACGACCATCCGTTCGACCCTGGAAGGCATGATCGAGAAGTTCCTGGACGGCAATCCCTTCGCCTCCCTGGCGCGCGGCTTCCTGGACGAGGAGAAACTGACCCAGTTGGTGGTCGAAGGCCTGAAAAGCCGGCTGCTGCAGGCCGCGGAGAACGAGGCCGACCCCCTGCGCGCCGCGCTGCGCAAGGCCTGCGACCCGGACGAGCCCCATGCCGGGCTGCTGAAGATCCTTGAAACGCTGCAGCAGGGCCTGCGCGAAACGGATCCCTCGCTGGCCGACCGCCTGGCTCGCAGCGCCCGCGACGCCGGCGCCGCCTGGCTGGAAAGCGAGGAGGGGCACAAACAGGTCCAGGCCTGGCTCGCCGGGGCGCTGCGTCGACTGCGGGACAATCCGGAACACCTGGGCCGACTGGATGTCTACCTGCGTTCGCGCTTGCTCATCCTGGCCGAGAAGCACCATGACAAGATCGGCGAAGTCGTGCGCGAGAACCTGCAGGTACTCAGCGCGCGCCAGTTCTCGGACGAGCTGGAGGATCGCGTCGGCCAGGATCTGCAATGGATCCGCGTCAACGGAGCGGTCGTCGGCGGGCTGGTCGGGCTGATCCTGCACCTGCTGTTGAAGCTTGTCTGAGTCCTGCCCCCTTTCCGGGGACGCGAAGCTGTCCGCCCTTCCTTACCTTGGCCGCTGTTCTGTCGATTGCCTGAAGAGAAAAGGCCTTCCATGCGTATCCTGCCGGCCCTGGGCCTTGGCCTTCTCCTGTTCTCCTGCAGTTCGAGGCCTCCCGCGGGCCTCTCCTACGAGTACCACCAGGAGTTGTCACACGAGGACTGGACCTTCCAGGTGAGTGTCGCGCCCGCAGAGGCCCCGCCGGAAGGCAGCTTCAGCGTGCGCGTGCAACACGCCTTCTTCATGGTGACACCTGTCATGTCGGTGCACCCGCGGGAAGGGCGACTCGTCGACTGCCAGCTGGGCAACCTGGACGAGGACGACGAACCCGAACTGCTGGTCGCCAGCCGCACAACGGAGGATGCCCCTCTTCGGCTGTCCCTCTTCCAGATGCGTGGAGGCACGCTCTACCCGGTCGCCCTTGCCGACTGGCGGGACTTTGCGGCAGCAGGCGGAAGCGGCGAGAAGGCGGGCATCGACAAGAACGGGCTGAGCCTGTGTTACACCGGCAGCGGCGGGGAACAGCATTGCCTGGTCTGGAACCCCAAGGAAAACCGCTGGAGCGACGGGAGCTGAGTATGGATCGTGTATTACGTGTTGCAAACGGACAGGGATTCTGGGGGGACTCGGTCGAAGCCCCGGTCCAGCTGATCCGCGGCGGGGGGATCGACTTCCTGACCATGGACTACCTGGCGGAAGTCACCCTGTCGATCATGCAGCGGCAGAAACTGAAGCGGCCCGAGACGGGCTATGCCCGCGACTTCGTAGAGCTCGTCGATCGCGTCCTGCCGGACCTGCTGGAAAAGAAGATCCGCGTGATCAGCAATGCCGGCGGCGTCAACGCGCCCGCCTGCAGCAAGGCACTGAAGGATGTGGCCGCGAAGCACAAGGCGGACATCCGCATCGGGACCATCGAGGGCGACGACATCCTGCATCGCCTGGACGAGCTGATCGCCGCCGGCGCGCCGCTGGCCAACATGGAAACGGGCGAGGAGCTGGCGACGATCCGCGATCGCGTGACGGCGGCCAATGTATACATCGACTCCTTCTGTATTGCCGAGGCGCTGGACAAGGGCGCGCAGATCGTGCTCGCCGGACGCGTCTCCGACCCCGGCCTGGCCCTGGGCCCGATGATCCACGCCTTCGGCTGGGGCCGCGAGGACTGGGACCTGCTGGCGGCGGGCACCGTCGCCGGGCATGTCACCGAGTGCGGCGCCCAGTGCAGCGGCGGCAACTACAGCCGCTGGTGGCAGGTGAAGGACTATGCCGGCATCGGCTATCCGGTGGTCGAGGTGCTGCAGGACGGCAGCTTCGTCGTCACCAAGCAGCCGGGCACGGGCGGGCTGGTCAACCGCTGGAGCGTCTGCGAGCAGCTGCTCTACGAAATGGGCGATCCGCAACACTACATCAGCCCCGACACCATGGTCGATTTCACCTCGCTGTCCCTCGAGGACCTGGGAAAGGATCGCGTGCGCATCTCGAAGATCAAGGGCGCGCCGGCGACGGATTCCTACAAGGTCTCGATCAGCTACCTGGCCGGCTACAAGGCCAGCGGGCAACTGACGGTCTGCGGCCCCCGCGCCGTCGAGAAGGCCCGCGCCGTGGCCGGGATCATCTGGAAGCGCCTGGAGGACGTGGGCTGCAGCTACGAGGAAACGAACAGCGAACTGCTGGGCATCGACTCCTGCCACCCCGGCATTGCCGCCCCCCCCGCAGATCCGCCGGAAGTGGTGTTGCGGCTGAGCTGTCGTGATACCGACCGCGCCAAGGTCGACCGCTTCGGCAAGGAGCTGGCCCCGGTGATCACCAACGGGCCTTCCGGCATCACCGGTTTCGCCGGCGGCCGTCCCAAGGCCCAGGAGATCGTCGCCTACTGGCCGGCGCTCGTACCCAAGGAACTGATCCAGACCCGTGTGACGGTGGAGTAGAAATGAAGATTCGACTGGAAGAGATCGCGCACGCCCGCAGCGGGGACAAGGGCCCCCACTCGAATGTCGGCATCGTCTTCGGCCACGAGGATGTATACAAGTGGGCCCTCGCGGTCCTGACCGAGGAGCGGGTGAAGAAGCACTTCGAGGCCATCGCCCTGGGGAAAGTCATACGCTACGAGCTGCCCAACCTGTGGGCGCTCAACTTCATGCTGGGCGACAGCCTGGGCGGCGGCGGCAGCCTCTCCCTTAAGAACGACGCCCAGGGCAAGACCCACGGCCAGGCGCTCCTGCGCATGGAAGTCGACCTGCCCGACGAGCTGGCGGAGCATCGCCTGGAGCTCTAGCCCAGGCCGTATACCCTGAACACAGGAACGCCCCGATCCAAGGATCGGGGCGTTCTTTTTGTGTCTGCTGCTGAAGCGCCAGGCGGGCTACTTCAGGTCTTGGGCCGCCTCAGGCGAGAGAATGCCTGTACTGCGGCTCAATTCACCCAGCTCGGGCAGCGGAAGGTCCGGGTGGGTATCCGCCACCCGCAGGCCGTCCTCGTCGATGGCGGACACGCGCAGGAAGCCCATGTCCGTGATGCCGACGGCATGATAGAACAGGTTGAGATCGGTCAGGTCCGTACTCGAGAAGCCGGGGCTGCTGAACAGCATGTTGTCGTCATAGATCAGCATGTAGTAGTCCACGGTGATCGGGTCGCCGTTGATGTCCTGTGTCACAGGCGTCCACTGGGCGTTGACGATGGCCTGCCCCGCCGAGAAGTCCACGGGAGTCATCGTCAGGTCCGTGATCGCCGCCGGAATGCGGCTGGACAGGTTCATGTAGACATACACCGTCTCGGGATCGTTGTACATGCTGTTGTCGACCGTGACGGTCGCCCTGTAGCTGCCGACGGCGTATCCGGCGCCGTTCGCGCCGAAGGTCACCGTGGCATAGGAGCTCAAGGCGGGCACGGTTCCGCTGGCGGGGCTGACGCTCAGCCAGGGCGTGCTCTCGTTGTTGGTGTAGTTCATGAGCGACAGGAAGGGCTTGCCGTATCGCAGGACCTCGCTGGCCGGTGTCACGGAGGTGGTGAAGATCCTTGCCGTGGCCTTGGCGCGCTTGCCGGCCCAGGCGACAATGTTCTCGATGCTCTCGCCAAGGCTGCAGTCGAAGTACTGGATGCTGTGCTCCATGGGAGCGCCGTAGATCAGCATGCCCGTGGCCTTGTTGACGACCATGGCGTTGCCGCCGCAGTCGCTGGTCGCCAGCGCCGTCCAGCCCATAGCCGGAACCGTCAGCGTGTGATGCACGGCGGAACTGCCCTGGGCGTCGTCTCCCACGCCGTAGACCAGGGCATCGATCGACGGATGAACGATGCTGCAGGTGCCCCAGGTGGTGGTCACACCGCCGGCGACCGTAAGCCCTTCCGTGAGGGAAGATGTGGCCGTTCCCTGGATCAGGACGCCGCCACGCTCGTTGTAGCTGTCCAGCTTGGAAATACTGGCCATGATGTTGTCATGGGAACTGACGCTGACCGGAGAGGGCACAATCACGATGCCGTAGGGATCCAGGTCCGTGGAAGCCAGATCCGCGGTCGGAATCACGGTGTAGGCATAGCCCTGGGCATCCAGCTGGTCACGCCATTCGCTGCCGCCGTAGGGATCCTGGTCCTGTACGACCGCCACGGAGATCGCGGTCGGCGGATAGATGCTCATCTTGCCGGAGTTGTTTGTCATCCGCACTTCGTAGCTGGCTTCCTCCGGCAGCTCTTCATAGCCGTCCTTGGCAACGACGACACCGTACCAGCCCGCTTCCGGGAAGGCCGTGCTGCTGCCGAAGGTCAGGCTCTCCACGGGCGTGGCCGCGGTCTGCGAGGCCTGCAGATACTCTACGCGAGACATGTAGTCCTCGGCAGGGTAGACATACAGGTCCAGATCCACGTCCTGGTTCGAATCCAGATCCAGGGTCCAGGAGTCGGTCAGGGCGGAGGCGCTGACATAGAACTCGAAGACATCCAGGATCTCGTCGGACTCGATCATGCCGCAGATGCGATTGCCGTCGATGAGGGACTCGCCGCGACTGTAGTTCTTCGTCACACGCATGTTGGCGGTTTCGCCGTCAAAATTGAAGACGCCCGCCTGGTATTCCCCGGTATACCCGGCCACGTTGCGGTTGGCGATCACCCAGTCCGGCTGGCCGCTGGCGTAGGCCGAGGTGGCCAGGTAGCTGTCGAAGCCGTTGGTGCTGGTGGCGGGATCGTCGTGCAGGCGGATGTCGTAGTCCGCCGTCGTCGAGAGCGGCTGGACGGCGAAGATGTTCCACCAGCCCGACTCCGTGCCCTCGAAGCCGTCGCAATTGGGATAGGTGTAGGTGCTCGTCATCTTGGCGGGCGGATCATTGCGCTCGACAGATGCCTCCGCGCCCATGTCGTAGGGGCTCCAGATCCACTGGGTGTAGTCGATGTTGTCGCTCTCGTTCGTCTCGCAGACCTCGTCGTTGTAATCCAGCTCGATGTGCAGGGAATGACGCCCGCCGCGCACCGTGATCGGCCCGAAGTTGTTGTAGTACTGGTAGCCGCTCCAGGTGTTGCCGCCCCAGGTGTACCACCAGACCCAGGCATCATCGAGGAAGATGCGATTGTAGGGACCGGGGTGATACGAGGGCGAGTTGGCCTGCCGCGCAATGGCGTTCATGTAGGTGCCGTCGGTAGTGTTCCCGGGCAGCGTGCCCGTCACGAGGCAGCTTCCGCTGTTGGCGCCCGTCGTGTTGCGGGGAACAATGGCGTTGCTCCAGCCGGCGGGGGTCGGCGCATCGTAGTCGGGAGCATACCAGCCGACCTCGCCCCAGCGGGGACCGGTCAGCGCGGCCAGCATGCGCGTGCGCTGTCCGGCCGAGAACACCGTGCGGCAGGTTTTGCGGCTGTAGCTCATGATGTTTTCCGGGTCCGGATTATAGGACCGGAAGGCGAAGTTGCAGTAGATCGTTGAGCTGCCCGTGTAGTTGCAGCTCGTGTTCACGTTGCCTGTTCCCAGGGTCGGATCGGCAGGCGTATCACAGACCAGGTCGCCCGCGCTGCCGCAGTTGCTGCCGTCGGGACATTCCGTGCCATTGGCCGTCTCGTGGGTGTGCAGCAGGTCGAAGTAGTGGCCGATCTCGTGCGGGAAGGTCGACGGGTTGCTCGAAAGACCGACGCAGCCGTTGGCGAAGGAGATGCCCTGCTCGTTGGCCGGATACCAGCTGAAGGCGCTCTGGCCGCAGTAGCCGCGATCGTAGTCGACGAAATAGCAGTCGATGGCATTGGGCTGGTTGTTGATCTGGATCAGGTTGTCGCGCTCGCCGTCCGTGGTCAAGGTGTAGTACGCCGAGCTGTTGATCTCGTCCTGGTAGGCGACATAAAAGCAGATGCCCGTGCCGGCAAAGGCGTCGGCCAGGTCGATCATGGCCTGGTCGAGCTGGGACTGGGGAATGCCTCCCGTGCCGTTGTCGTAGGTCACCACGTGGAAGGCCAGCGGCACGTGATATGTCGCCACATCCCGCTCGTCGTAGTCGTAGAAGCCTTCCTCGACGCGCTGCTGGTAGATGGCCGCGTCCTCTTCCGAAAGGGTCAGGCCGCATTCGTCATGAACGGGCAGGTTCCCGTCGGGGGAAAAACCGAGTCCGGCGTCCGCCATGGCGGCGGAGGCAAAGAGGGACAACCCGATGGCCGTCAGGAGATGCTTCTTCATTTGGCACCTCCTTCAACCGTAGTCGAGGGAACCGCCTTGGCGGGCGCCTTCCGCGCGGCCGCGGACGAGCGCTGCTCCTCCGCAAGCTTCTCCTCCAGGGTTACCAGAGGCTGCGTGCTGCGGCGTTCCTCGGCGGGAGCCATCAGCCGCTCGCGTTCGGCTTCGGCGCGATCCGCTTCTTCGATGCGTCCGGCGAGGCGGCACTCCTCCGCCAGGATCTCCAGGCGACGCAGTTCCGTCTCTTCCTTGATGCGCATGATTTCCAGCTGGATCGCTTCCTCGCCGCTACGCGAATGCTGCACTTCCAGCTCCTGGATCTGCTGACGCGCTTCCGCCATCAGCGCGGGAATCCGACTGGCAACCTGCCGGCTGGACAGTTCCACCTGATTCGCGCTTCCTGCCTGCGGGGCAGGCGCATCCTGCTCGGCAAAGGCAAGGGAGGAGATCCCGATCAAGGCCGCAAGGCCGATTGACTTCAACATGAAGCCCTCCTGTCAATTGGTTGTACTGTGTGTTGCTGTGGTTTGACGAAGGCCCGCAAACAACAATCCCCCATACCCGGGCCGATCAGTTCATAGAGCTGATCTCAGCCAGGAGATGGGGGACGATTCCTGGAGCGTTCATGAGACAGATTGAGCAAGAACTGTGCCTCATCCGCGGGGCCGACACTTCCCGCCCCTGTCTCGCACCCAGTATGGCGCTGGCGCTTCCCTGCTGGAGTGACGGCAATCACAATGTGAATACCGGGACACAAAAAGACGCCGGCTTGCTCGGCCGGCGTCCAGTCAACTGTCCATTCTGTTCAGGATCCGCCGATTCCGTCGGGAATCCTCACTTTTCCTTGCGGATGCGTTTCTTCAGGTCCTTGCCATCCAGATCCTCCGGAAAATGCCGGCAATAGGCCTTGATCCATTTCCAGGCCTCCTCTTTCTGGCCCAGCCGCAGGGACGCGATGGCCATGTCGAATTCGACTTTTTCCTCGATTGCCAGGTCTTCATTCAGTTCGATCAGCCGAGCGCCCGTTTCCTTGATTCCCGGCGCCAGTCCGACTTTTCGGTAGGCGCTGAACAACCTCAGGACGGCGATCCATTCCAGCTCCTGATCCTCGATGGCGTGCTTGTAGGCATTTACGGAGTGGCTGAAAGCTTCCCTCTGGTCAAAGACATCCAGCCAGGAGAACAGGTCGCCCAGCAGAATCCACTCCATGGACCCGAATTCACTTTGTGTGGGCCGGTCATAGGCCCATTCATTCAGTTCCCGAAGCTGCAAGTCGAATTCCTTGCGGCTCAGGCTGTCCATGGGCGTCTGTTCCATGCGCTCATGAGTTGTACTGAGGTACTGAATGCTGGCCTGCAGACTGTCCTGCAGACTGTTGGGAACGGCCTGGGCCCCCGCCATGTGCAAGGGCAACAAAACGAAGTGAAGAAAAAACAAGAGTCTCATCGATTTCTCCTTGGTGGAAGCGAAAAAGGTACGAGAAAACCCGCAGGAGAGTTGCACCTCTGCTCAAATGTTCTGACTATTTGCGCCTTCTGACCGATTCACCATTTTCAGTCAGTTTGCAATTTTCATCAAATGAGGGCCCAATGGCCAGAACCGACCGCAGAGATTTCATCCTGGATGCCGCCGAGCACTTGTTCCAGCGCTTCGGCTACCGCCGAACCATTGTCGATGACATCGCCCGGGAAGTGGGCATAGCGAAGGGCAGCGTCTACCTGCACTTCAAGACCAAGGAGGAGATCCTCCTGGCGCTTTTCGAACGCGATATGTCCCACCTGGACCAGAGATTGAAAGAGGAATTGAGCCAGGAACCAGTGGCGGCGGATCAGCTCCGCCTGCTGATCCGCATCATGACTTCCCTGGTCGAGGATCAGCCCGTGCTGGCCAAGATGCTGCTCGGCGACAACAGCCTGGAGCTTCCTCCCGAACTCAGCAGGCAATGCTGCCACAACAAGGATTTCGCCTTCGGACACATTCCGGGAATCCTGCAGAAGGGAATCGAACAGGGCGAGTTCCGCGAGGACCTGGACATCCAGGCCGTGATCCCCCTGATCGTGTCGTTCTTCCATATCCATTTCCATAACCGGGAGCACAACTGGATCGACGTGGAGCCTGAAGCCTTCATGGAGGCCATGCTTCGTGTGCTCTTCCGTGGCATTCTGAACATGAAAGGGAACGAGTAGATGAAACCCCTGCTGCTGGCCGCGCTTCTGTGCGTCCCTGCGGCCTGGTCCGCGGAGTTCAACCTGCCACCCGGGCAGGCCGTCGACTACCTGCTGGAACACAGCCGCAGCTACCAGAAGAACCTGGCCGACCGCGAGGACGCCCGCCAGGACGTACGCAGTTCGCGCGGAAGCGCCCTTCCCAGCCTGGATGCCGAACTGGTGTATACACGCCTTGGGAACGTCAGCGAATTCGAACTGCCCGGCGAAGAGAACGAGGATCCGCTGGTCCTGCAGACCGCCGCCGAGGACAACTACACCGGGTCGCTCAGCCTGACCCAGCCCGTCTTCAACGGCGCAGTGTTCTACGCCATCGGCGTGGCACGAAGCTACAACCGCCTGGCCGAGTACAGGCTGCACGCCTCCCGCAACGACCTGGTGCGGGACTTCCTCCAGCAGTATGCCCAGGTGCTGATGCTGGAGGAACTGGTCGACCTGAACAGCCAGGTCGTATCACAAACCAAGGCGCACTACGACGAGGCCCTGCTGCTGCACGAGATCGGCTCCCTGAGCCGCTACGATCTGCTGCGCAGCGAGGTCGAGTACCTCAACAGCATTCCGGCGCTGCGAGACGCGGAAAAGTCGCTCGAGCTGGCCGAGAACGCGCTGCGCATGCAGCTCGACCTGGAAGCGGACACGGAGCTCGCGCTCCAGCCCTTCTTCCTGGAACTGGACCTGCCGGGAACGGTGGAAGCTTCCGTGAAACACGCCAGGGAGCGCCGGCCGGAACTCCATGTAGCACAAAGCGCGGTCGAAGGCTACGAGCGCGGCGTCAAGGTCTATCGTTCCGACCAGTGGCCCACCCTGACGGCCTTCGCCAACGCGCAACGGGCCAACGTGTGGGACATGTTTTCCGGGACGGACGACTGGGAGAACACCTGGAATGCCGGCCTTAGCCTGAACATTCCCGTCTTCTCCGGCTTCCGCCGCGACGCACAGGTCCAGAAGGGCCGCATGTCGCTTCGGCGCGCGAAGGCGGACCTGGGCATGGTCAGCGACCAGGTCCAGATGGAGACGCGCGCAGCCTGGGCCGAGCTCGACCGCAGCCGCTCCGACCTGGAGGCCTGGAGGCACAATGTCGAGGCGGCGGAAGAGGGTCTGGCCATCGCCCGCCTGCGCAACGAGAACGGGGACGGCAGCGGCCTGGAACTGCGCGACGCCCTGACGGCGCGCAAGCTGGCCGGCGTCAATCTCGCCCAGGCCGAGTACCGGCTCCGCACGGCCCAGATCGAGATGGCGCACGCGCTGGGAGTCATGGATACAGTGGAATACCGCACACAGCTTGAAGGAAACGAAGAATGAGGCAGATCGTCAACCAACCGCGCCATCGCGTGATCCAGCTTGCCGGCGCCGGTCTGCTGGCCCTGCTCCTGGCCGCCTGCAGCAGCTCGACGGCCGAGGAGGCGAAGGAATCCGGCAACCGCGTGGAAGCCGCCAGCCGCGAAGTGCCGGTCAACGTCAGCATCGAGAGAGTATCCCCCACCTCCTTCCAGTCGAGCATGAGCGTCGTCGGCGAGGTGGACAGCGAACACAACGCCACCCTTTCGGCCCAGGCCTCCGGAGCCCTCGTCCGCGTGATCCACGACCGCGGGGCACAGGTCGCGAAGGGCGACACGCTGCTGGAGATCGACAGTCGGCGCGCCCGCGCGGCCTGGGAAATGGCCGCCGCTTCCCACGACAACACCCGTCTCGACTTCGAGACCGTGAAACGCCAACACGAGCAGGGACTGGGAGTCAGCGCCACTGACTTCCGCAAGGCGGAAAATGCCCTGCGCATGGCCAAGGCCCAGCTTGCCGAAGCCGCGGTGGGCCTGGAGAACTGTTTCGTGATCGCCCCCTTCTCCGGACTCGTGGACGAGCGCTACGCCAAGCTGGGCGAGCTGGTCACGCCGGGAATGCCCCTGCTGCGCCTGGTGGACAACGAGCACCTGAAGGTCGTCTGCGGAGTGCCGGAGAACCTTGCCGGCTTCCTGGAAGTCGGCAAGCGGGCGGATGTCCACGTGCGCGAGGCCGACCTGCATGCCGAAGGAGTCGTACGCTGGGTCGCCGCGGCGGTCAACACGCGGGATCGCACCATCCAGACCGAGTTGAGCCTGAGTGACGGCGCCGGCGAACTGAAGCCGGGCATGGTCTGCGAGGTGGTCATCAAGCGCCGCTCGCACGAAAACGCGATCGTCGTACCCTTGACCGTGATCCAGCAGTCGGACCACAAGGACTACGTATACGTGGTCGAGAACGATCGCGCCGTCAAGCGCAGCGTGACCAGCGCCGAAAGGGACGGCACGCGCGTGCGCCTGAGCTCGGGCCTGAACGCCGGGGACAACCTGGTGGTCAAGGGCTTCCGCAGCGTGGTCGACGGCCAGGCGGTCAAGATCGTGAAGGGAAGCGCCGAATGAAGATCAGCGATTTCGCGCTGGGCAACAAGCCGGCCGTATACGTCCTGGTCATGATCGCCGTCCTGGCGGGCGTGACGAGCTACCTGCGCCTGCCGCGGGAAGCCTCGCCCGATGTCCAGGTGCCCTTCGTGATCGTGACGACCGTCTACCCCGGCACCAGCCCGGCGGACATGGAGTTCCTGATCACCAACAAGATCGAGAAGGAACTGACCGACATCGACAACATCGTCGAGATGCTGAGCATGAGCTCCGAGGGCATCTCGAGCATCACCCTCGAATTCGACCCCGAGGAGGATGTAGACGACATGCTGAACAAGGTCCGCGAGAAGGTGGACCTGGCCAAGCCCGAACTGCCCGACGACGCCGAGGATCCGGTGATCTCGGAGATCAATTTCGGCGCCATGCCGATCGTGCTGGTCAATATTTCCGGCGACTACGACCTGGTGCGCCTCAAGGATGTGGCCGAGAAGGTGCAGGATCGTCTGGAAAACATTCCCGGCGTGCTTGAAGTAGGCCTTTCCGGCGGTCTCGAGCGTGAAGTGCAGGTCAACGTGGATCCCGACCGCCTGCAGTACTACCGCGTCGGCCTGATGGATGTCCAGAACGCGATCCTCAACGAGAACATCAACATTCCCGGCGGCACGCTCAAGCTGGGCGACTACAGCTACCTGTTGCGCGTGCCCGGCGAGATCGAGGACCCGGCGGAGATCAAGGACTTCGTCGTCAAGGCCGACGACCATTTCCCCGTATACATCCGCGACGTGGCCGAGGTCGACTACACCTTCAAGGACGCATCCAACCTGGCGCGCATGGACGGTCTGGATTGCATCACGCTTTCCGTCAGCAAGCGCAGCGGCGAGAACATCATCCGCATCGTGGAAGAGACGAAGCGCATCGTAGACGAGATGCTGCCCGCCCTGCCGCCGACGACACGGGTCGCGTACACGAGCGACATGTCCAAGGACATCGCCATGATGGTCGCCGAGCTGGAGAACGGCATCCTGACCGGCCTGGTGCTGGTCGTGCTGGTGCTCTTCCTCTTCCTGGGCTTCCGCACCAGCCTCTTCGTCGCCGTGGCGATTCCCTTGTCGATGCTGATCAGTTTCTTCGTGCTCGACCTGATGGGCTACACGCTGAACATGGTCGTGCTCTTCAGCCTGATCCTGGCGCTGGGCATGCTCGTGGACAACGCGATCGTGATCGTCGAGAACATCTACCGCTTCCGCGAAGAGGGTCTGGGTCCTTTCACGGCCGCCTACAAGGGCGTGAGAGAAGTCGGCTGGGCCGTGACCGCCTCGACGGCGACCACCCTCTGCGCCTTCTACCCGATGATCTTCTGGCCCGGCATCATGGGCGAGTTCATGTCCTACCTGCCGGTCACGCTGATCATCACCCTGGCCAGTTCGCTCTTCGTCGGACTGGTGATCAACCCAGTCTTCTGCGCCACGCTGATGAAGGTCAGCAAGGATCGCCAGGGCCGGAAGAACTACGAGAACAGCCGCTTCGTCAGCACCTACCGCCGCAGCCTGGAATGGGCGCTGAATCACCGAGTGACCGTCCTGGCCTTGTCCTTCGGCGCGCTCTTCCTTGCCATCGGCGTATACGCCAACTTCGGCGCCGGCGTCGAGTTCTTCCCCTCCGTCGACCCGAAGAAGGTCTTCGTGGACTACGAACTGCCGTCCGGAAACCGGCTGGAGAACACGAACGGCTACGTGTCGGTCATCGAGGACTCGCTGCCGAATTTCGCCAACATCGAGACCTTTGTCGCACAGGTCGGCGTGTCCACGGGCGACTTCGACATGGGCGCCGGCGGTGGCGGCCCGGCGCACAAGGCGCGCATCTACATCGACATGGTGGACCGCGAGTTCCGCCAGGGCAGCACCTGGGAAACCCTGGACGAGATCCGCACCGCCATCGGAGAGGTCAGCGGCGCGACCGTGGTCGTCAAGGAAATGGAAGAGGGGCCCCCGACGGGCAAGCCGGTCAACATCGAGATCAAGGGCGAGGACTTCGTCACCCTGGGCCGGATCGCCGAGGAGGTGAAGCACATCGTCGAGACCGTGCCCGGCGTGATCAACCTGCAGGACAACTTCGACGAAGGCCGCCCGGAAATCCAGGTGCTGATCGATCGCCAGAAGGCCGCCTGGCTGGGAGTGAACACGGGCATGGTCGGCAGCCTGGTCCGCACGGCCATGAACGGCAGCGAGACCGGCAGCTACCGCGTCGGCGAGGACGAGTTCGACATTACGGTCCGGCTGGACGAGAAGCACCGGCAGAGTGTAGAGGACATTTCCCAGCTGCGCTTCAACGACGAGGGCGACCTGATTCCGCTGTCCTCCTTCGCCAAGGTGCGTGTAGACAACGGCTACGGCGGCATCAATCACATCGACCGGGACCGCGTGGTCACGGTCAGCTCGGATGTGGATGTAGACAACTACAACGAGAACGCCGTGCTCGAAGAGGTGAAGTCGCGCCTGGCCGGTTTCGACCTGCCGCTGGGCTACACCATCGGCTACACCGGAGCGAGCAAGGAGCAGAAGGAGGCCGAGGAGTTCCTGGGCGGAGCCTTCCTGACCGCGCTGCTCTCGATCGGCCTGGTGCTGGTGCTGCAGTTCCGCAGCGTGATCACTCCCATTGTGATCATCTTCAGCGTGCTGCTCTCGCTGGTCGGCGTCTTCTGGGGCCTGGTGATCATGCAGATGCCCTTCGGCATCATCATGACCGGTGTCGGCGTGATCAGCCTGGCCGGCGTGGTGGTCAACAACGCCATCGTGCTGATGGACTACACCATACAGCTCCGCGATCGCGGCATGACCAAGCGCGAGGCCCTGCTCAAGGCGGGTGTCACACGCCTGCGCCCGGTGCTGCTGACCGCTGTGACCACCGTGCTCGGCCTGATCCCGATGGCTACGGGCGTCAGTTTCGACTTCCGCAATTTCGAGCTGATCATCGGCAGCGACAGTTCGCAGTGGTGGGGATCGATGGCGGTGGCCGTGATCTTCGGCCTGGTGGTCGCCACCCTGCTGACACTGATCGTCGTGCCCTCGATCTACAGCCTGATCGACGACATCAGCCACTGGTTCCAGCGGGTCTTCGCGCGCTGGATCAACACGGAAGTGGAGCAGCCGCTTCCGGCCTCCGCGGAGACTGCCGGCGACTGATTCACCTTCTGCATCACAAATGAAACGGGGCGGCTTCGCGTGAAGTCGCCCCGTTTTTGTTCATGTCCTGGGTGGGGACTATTTCACGAGCGTTAGCGCCCGCATCCGAACGGCTCCCAGCGCCTCCAGTCGGACCAGGTATACACCGCTGGCCAGATGGCCCGCCTTGAACAGCACTTCGTGATCGCCAGCCGGACGATAGCCTTCGGCCAGGCGCTGCACAAGACGGCCTTGAAGATTGTATACCGCAAGCTCCACGCTCCCCGGACGGGCCAGGCTGTATCCCAGGCGGGTCGACGGATTGAAGGGGTTCGGCCGGGGAGCGGCCAGCACGAGGCTTTCCGGCCGGCGCGCCTGCTCGTCTACATCCACCGAAAAGCCTTCCAGGTCGACGACGCCATTGGTCATGCTAACGATGAAGGTGACCTGGTCCATGTCCGCCAGGAAGCCGCCATACTCCAGCGACAGGGAAGACTCGTCGCGGGCTGTGATTTCCAGGCCCGTCGGCAGGCCGATCAGTTTGTGCTCCGCCTCGACGGCCCCCAGGATCTCCTCGATGTCGAGGCTGTCGCCGATCTCCGGCAGGACCAGGGTGTCCGCGCGGTAGACGAAGAAGAATCCGCCTGTGACACCTGCCGGGCTGCCGAGGTTGAATCCCTCGGGCGCTGTCAGGAACATGCCCAGGGCGTCCAGCGTGGTGTCCGGGTTGACCACCACGCTGGCCCAGAACAGCGTCTCGCCGGCCCCGGTGGAATCCGGGAACAGTGCACCCCCGACTCCCTGCAGGTCTTCTGGCGAAAAGTCGCTGGTGTCGATCATTCCCTCCGCGGCGAATGTGCCGCTGAAGCTTCCAAAGGGAAACTGCTGGTAATCGCAGGTCGTGGCACCCTGGAGGAAAACCGTGCTTTCCTGGGCATGAAGCGTCTGGCCGACAAAGAGCAGACTGAGAAAGAGAAGCAAGCGGGGCATGGAGGTTCCTGTTGTATGGAAATGTGCCCGCGAAGGGTATCGAAGCCGGAAGGGAATGGCAAGCGGGGAAGTAGGCAAGTGGATCTCTATGGGGAAGCTGGTGGGCGTCCCTCAAGGATGGTGCCAAGCACCGTCCCTGGCACCGTCCCTGGCACCGTGCCTGGCACCGTCCTTGGCACCGTCCTTGGCACCGTCCTTGGCACCGTCCTTGGCACCGTCCCTGGCACCGTCCTTGGCACCGTCCTTGGCACCGTCCCTGGCACCGTCCCTGGCACCGTCCTTGGCACCGTCCTTGGCACCGTCCTTGGCACCGTCCTTGGCACCGTCCCTGGCACCGTCCTTGGCACCGTCCTTGGCACCGTCCCTGGCACCGTCCCTGGCACCGTCCTTGGCACCGTCCTTGGCGCCGTCCATCAACCATACGGCAGGAAATGCCCTCCCGGCGGAGAGCAGCGGCCAGAATTACCCCGACGCTTCTCTTCTCGATCGAAGCCCGAACCCACATTATCAAGCACTTAACTCCCTGAAGAAGTTCTGAACTCCTGCATTCCCGCTGGCACGCCTCTTGCCATTTATTCGGCGGAATGCTGTGAGGAAGGACTCTTGTGATGACCCGAATTCTGTTGGCCGCGCTTTTGGCCTGTTCAACGCACTTGCCGGCGCGCGAACGCCTGCTCAACGACCCCATCTTCCTGGTCGACCTGCAGGCACAGCGCCTGGAGCTCGGAGGCCAAGGCTCCTATTACAGTATAGACGAGCTGAGTACCCGCTTGGAAACGGCCAGCGGCATCAGCTACGGACTCAACGAATCCCTGCATTTCACCTTCTCGATCCCCTGGTACTCGGAGGCCTTCGATCAGGAATCCAAGGCAGGCCAGGGCGACTTCGCCGCCTCGCTCACCTGGCACAGGCCCTGGTTCGGCAGCGAACGCTGGCGTTGGGGACTGCGCGAGACTTTGCGCTTTCCCACCGGCTATCGCGAGGAACTGGAAGGCTTCTCTTCCTTCACCAGCGGATCCACGCGCAGCGAAAGCCTGCTGCTGGTCGAACTGCGCGAACGGCGCTTCGTGATCGATGGACACCTGGGCTTTTCGCTCGACGATCGCAGGGAAGAGGTCCGCAACATCTGGGGCATCGGCCTGCGACAGGAACTGATCGGCGAATGGCTGATGATGGAAATGGAGATCGGCCAGGAGCTGGACCTGAAGAACAAGGACTACGACTACCAGTTCTACGCCGGCGCCCGCAGCCGTTTGCCCTTCGGCATCACACTCAAGTTCGGCGCTGAGCACCGCCTCTTCGACGGCGAGGACTCCTTCGGCGTATACGGAGGCCTGGGCTGGCACTTCCAGCCGTCGATCCCGGTCCGCGTGACACACCGGCACCTGCGCGAGAGTATGCGCGCGACCCTGGAGCGGAAGAACTCGACTCCCAGCCTGAGCCTTGAACCTGGATTCGGCGGCGCCGGAGACGAAAGCGCCATGAACCTCCCCCGGCAGCTGATCCGCGTGGCCGTCCTGCCCTTCGCGGACACCGGCGGACACCCTGTATCACAGGATCTCTGGGAGCGCTGCCTGGAGCACTTCGAAAGCGACAGCAGCCTGAGCGTCGTGCCTGCGAGGGACCTGGAGCGCGCCATGATCGAGGAGGGCGTCCGCGACCGTATACCGAACGAGCAGGAGGCCCTGCGGATCGCGGATCGCCTGCTGGCGGATTTCGTGGTCAGCGGGCGCATCCTGGACAGCGAACCCGCCGAGCGCTCGGGCCTGGACCTGAGTCCGCTCCTGAGCCGGACACATTTCGAAAGCCGCTTGAGCGCCCTGGTCAACCTGGTGCAGGTCGGCGACGGCCGCGTGCTCTTCAAGGGCCGCATCGGCAGCAGCGCGCGCAGCGAGGCGAGCACGACCCTCTTCCATGCACGGGCGCACCATCGGGACACGCTCTTCCGCGCCACTCACCGCCAGCGGCTCTTGGAGAAAACCCTGGACGACTGGGCCGGACGCGCCCTGGACGAGCTGTTCTACGAATACAGCGAGCAACTGGTGGTCAAGTAATGAACTCCTCTCACGCCCATGCGCTGGCGCACCGGCTGGCGAGCTTCAGCCTGCTCCTGCTGGCCCTGTTGTCCTGTGCCCGCCTGCCGACGGAAAGCGACAACCTGCCCCCGGTCATTGTCAGCCTCAACCGCAGCGAGACCATTGTGAATGCGGGCAGCGAAATCCTCTTCACCGCCATCACGCGGGATCCGGACGGGGACAGCACGAGCACCCGCTGGGAAATCAACCGCGGCCAGTTCCTGAGCGTGGGCACGGATAGCGCCCTCTGGAAGAGCCCGGACTCCACCAGCTATGTCCGTCTGATCTTTACAGTCGAGGATGCCCTCAACCAGGTCGAATCGGACACGAGCTTTTTCTGGGTCGAGAACCGCGCGCCGGTTTTCACGCAGTTGGGACAGGAAAGCCTGAATGTGCTCAACGGCAACACGATCAGTCTCTGGGCGGAAGCGATCGATCCCGATTCGCAGCAGGTGGAGCTGCAGTGGCAGACACCCTTTGGCAGCCTGCAGCAGTCGAGCGGGGATTCCGTCCGCTGGACGGCGCCGGACAGCACCGTGCGCGCCTGGATCGCGGTGATTGCCCAGGACCAGTACGGCATCGAGACCACGGATACCTTGTTTGCGCAAGTCTATTCGGAAATCGGCTGCGTCTGGGTCATCGACCAGGGGAACGCCGAAGTGGTCAAGCTGAGCGCCGCCGGCGACGAGCTGCTTCGCATCGGTGGATTGGGCGATCCAATGGATCTGGACATTGATCCGGAAAACCGCCGGCTCTGGGTCTGCCAGGGCACGCCTCCGGTTCTCAAGGCCTTTGACCTGCAGGGCAACGAACTCTTCAGCCGCGAGGATCTCTTCAGCCATCCGGTTCGACTGCGATCGTGGTATCGCAACGGAAGCGTCTTCGTGCTGGATGATGACAGCGCCCAGGTCGTCGAGGTGGCCTTCTCCGGGAATTCCGTCCGCAGACGCCTGGAGGGATTCGGGGATCCGCTGTCCTTCGACCTGCACCAGAGAACCGGGAAGATCTGGGTCTGCGATCCCGGCGCCTACTCGGTCTGGCAGATTGATCCAGCCTTCGAGGGCAATGTCAGCGGCGCGGATACCCTGAGCGCCGTCAGTCGGCACGGAGGCTTCCACTATCCCGTCGACGTGAGCGTCGAGGACAGCACGGGCGCCAGCTGGGTGGTGGACAAGGAACTGGGACTGCTGGTCCGCTACGGGGAAAGCGGCGAGGACAGCCTGATCGTTCCGGGCTTCAGCAATCCGGTGGCCATCGACGCGGCCTGGAGCGAAGGCCTGGTCTGGGTGCTGGATCGCGCCCTGGTCGGGCGGGCGGTGCGCCTCTTCTACAGCCAGCTGCAGGCGGAGGCCGACGACATCAGTTTCCCTAAAGCTCTGGCATACAATCGGCTGGATGATCATTGCTGGGTGCTCGATTCGGAGCGCAACCGGCTGTTGAAACTGAATCCGGATGGCGCGGTGGTCGGCTCCTGGACGGACTTCTATTTTCCGTCAAGACTGGTGATCAACTCCGGATATTAGCCATCTATGATTTAGTGTGTTTTTGTAGCAAGTCGAACAATTTTTACAGTATAGTTTAGTTCTTGCCTCATCGGTAGCATGGGGGATCTCCACCACTCCGGCTGGCGATCTTGCCGCCTTTCTGCAACCTTCTGGAAATGATGGAAGCCCAAGTCGCGCCTTCCATGAGTCGATACTTCCGGAAACCGACCCCGTCCGAAGGCAAAGGGAAGACCATATGAGCAGTTCACTGGTTCAGACCATGAAACCACTGGTTCCATCCTTTCTGAGACGCTTTGTCCGCAAGGCACAGGAACGACACATCTTCTTCGAAGCCTATCGCGAGTATCTGGATCTGGATCCGACGCTGATGCCAAGTGAGGAGTTGCTCAACCGCCTGGTAGAAGGCTGGGGGAACCAGGGCTTCTCCGCCTGGTCCGACTATCTGCACGCCTGCCTGGCGGCCCTGGCCGAAAGCCCGGGAGCGGTCGTCGAGTGCGGTTCCGGCCTCTCCACCGTCCTGATGGGCGCGCGCGCGCAGCGTCTGGGCAAGGAGGTGGTCGCCCTGGAACACCACCACAAATGGTTCCCGCGCATGCAGTATCGCCTGCGCAAGCTGGGCATTACAGGCGCGCGAGTGGCGCACGCTCCCTTGAAATCCTACGATGGCTTCGACTGGTACGATGTCCGACAGACCAACCTTCCGGGGCAGATTCATGTGGTGATCTGCGATGGTCCGCCCTCGAAAACCCGCGGCGGTCGAGTAGGCATGCTTCCCGTACTGCGCGACAGGCTGGCGCCGACCTGCCGCATCCTCATGGACGACGCGGCCCGGGAGGAAGAGCAGGCGATCATGGATCTATGGGCCAGGGACTTCGGCCTGATCCAGATTCCCCACGAAGGAGACAAACCCTGGGCGGAAATGCGCTTCGCCACCTCCTAGGGACCGATCGCCTTTCGCACCGACGACCGGCGAATGCTTTGCGAAAAGGCCCGGGCATTGTCCGTGGCCACCCCTTCCCGCGAGAGGCGATAGGCCTCCAACCCTTCCGGCAGCGCCTCCGGCAGATCCAGCAACCCGACTTCCTGGGCCATCTCCGCGGAATAGCCGGGGAGCAGCAGGCGCCAATCCCAAAGGTTCAGCGGCTCTTTTCGCTGGGAATTGACCAGCCAGGCGATCTGCGTCGTACAGGAGCTGTGTATGGTGTGGTAGAAGCGCGGCTCCTCTTTGAGCCGATTGGCCTGGTGCAGCAACTCCATGAACAGCCCCTGCATCTTCTCCCGCGGCGTCTTGACCGGGAATCGATAGATCGGATCCCCCTGGGCCAGCAGACGCAGCGCCACCAGGTCCAGCTCATCGGCCAGCACATACATCAATTCAAACTGCCTGTACATCCCGGGAAGAACGGCATAGGGCACATTCGGCCCTCTTCGGGCTTCAATGGACAGGCAAACCCGCTCTCCTCCCGCAAAGCCGAAGCTGAGCATGGCGTGGGCAACGGCCTTGGTCTCCGCAAAATAGACCAGGTAGTAGTCCATGCTCTGCAGGCTGTCCAGGTGCACTTCAAGATTCCGCCAACCGGCTTCCGGAGTGGCCTCGTCGGGCCAGCGAAAGGCGCGCAGGTCCTTCAGGGCTATGCGGCCTTCCGGCTGCAGCTCTGCGCCGGGAAGGCGGGATTGTTCGGGTCGCCAGGGCCCTTCACCAGTAGGTGACGCACTTGCCCAAAGCAGAGCTGTCGCCAGAATGGCTCCACCCTGCATCTGCAGACGCCGTCTTCGTGCCAGGGGAAAGAAAGGCAGCAGCAGGCTCATCCACAGAAGGGCAGCCCCCTTGCCCAGCAGATCCGGCCCAGGCAGCAGGAAACGCCAGACGCCCGCCGCCCAGATCCAGCCCGGTGCGAGGAAGAGGAGGATCAGCAGGCGCGGCAACATGCGCCTAGCGGTGTAGAATGCCATGCATGAAGAGGCGGAAGATCTCGTCGGCCATTTCGCGGGCGCTGCGCATTTCCTCCTTGCGCAGGAAGGCTATGGTGTAGACTCCGATCGCCTCCACCAGAATCCGCGCCACCTGCTCCGGGTCGCAGGGAATGAACTCGCCTCGCCGGCTGCCGCGGGCAATGATCGAACTCAGCTTGTCCTCGAAATCCTGGCGGGCGTCCAGGATGCCCAGTTGGGAATCGCTGGGCTGATTCAGGTGATTCCGGTCACGGAACTGGCGCAGAATGAAGAAGAAGTCCGTGTTTTTCCGGTAGTAGATCAGCAACAGCACAACGATCGCCCGCAAGTTGTCGCTCATGCTGCGTTCGGCGCGGAACTCCTTGTCCATGATTCCGGCCAGATCGATCAGCCCCTCTTCCAGGATCGTATGGTAGAGGTGTTCCTTGTTGCGGAAATACTGGTAGAGAGTCGGCTTGGAAAACTCCGTCAAGCGCGCCACTTCATCCAGCGTCGTGCCGGCAAAGCCCTGCGAGGCGAAGAGGCGCTTGGCGACCAGCAGGATTTCCCGTCGCCGGAACAGGCGTTCCCGCTCGCGGCGGCCAAGGGGCTCCTCCTTGCGGGGAGAGTCGGCCCTGAGTGGGACCAGCCCGGAAGCGGCCGGCCGAGTGAGCTCGTGAAGAGCGGGGGAAGAAGAAAGGGGGTACGAAGATGCCTGTTCGCGCTTCAGGTCGATTTTGCGGGACGAGGAAGATTCCACACTTGACTCACTGGTAGAAGAGCACTGTCACAACCGTCAAGAACGAGGCGAAAGTAGGAGTTTCTCTTTCAAAATCAAATACTTTACTACTCGGTACAAAGCGCTACCAAGCCGTAACGGTGTACCAGTGGCTGCCAAATCCTCCGCTCGGCAGGGCTTGGTCTCCACCCTTTGCCGGCCCCTAGCGAAAGCCGGACCCGCGCAGGGGGAGGAATTCCCGACTGGTCATTTTCTCTTGAAAAAGAGTGGCCGGATCGCTTGAGTACTTTGCGAGAAAGCCGATGTAAACGGCAGGGCCCGATCGCAAGGATCGACGCCCACCTTCGACATAAAATGACGGATCCCCCATGCTCTGGACCGCACTTGCCATTCTGCTTCTCTTGTCCATTCCAGGCACCAGTCTTTATATCGCGCATCGCAATCTTCGCCGACGCAGCAACCGCCAGCAGGCCCTGGCAGGTGAACTGGAGAAACTGGAACACTACCTGCAGCGCCAGAAACGCATCGACCTGTTGAAGGTGCAAGAACAGGACCTGGGTCTGGAGCGTGAATGCAACGCTTTCCTCGACGCCTGCTATTCATTGATTCGCGAGGACGACAGCTCCCGCCGATCCTGAGGACTTTGAGCGAGACCGTTCCAATCGCCACTTTCCCGGCAGTATCCTGTTCAATCGGAATCCCAGATGCCGGGCCCCTTCGCCCCCGAGCGCCTCTACAAGGGCGCACTCACCATTCTGACAACCCTGCGCGAGGCGGGCCACGAGGCCTACATCGCCGGCGGAGCTGTGCGCGACCACCTGCTGAACCGCCAACAGAACGACCTGGATCTTGCCACCTCCGCGACTCCTGACCAGATCCGGCCGCTCTTCAAACGGACCTTTTCCATAGGCGAAAGCTTCGGTGTCATTCTCGTCCGCATGCAGGGACGCGACTACGAAGTGGCCACTTTTCGGGAAGACCAGGACTACCGCGACGGCCGCCGCCCCGCTTCCGTGCGCTTCAGCACGGCGCGTGAAGACGTGCTGCGTCGGGATTTCACCATCAATGGCATGCTCTGGGATGCGGAACAGGAACGGGTCCTGGACTGGGTCGGGGGCGAAGAGGATATTCGGCTGCGGCGCGTCCGGACCATCGGCCGGCCTGAGGAGCGCTTCGCCGAGGATCGCCTGCGCATGTTGCGTGCGCTTCGCTTCGCGGCCCAGTTGGACTTCGAGATTGAGGAGCAGACCTGGGAGGCGATCTGCCGCCAGGCGGATCGGCTGGAAGAAGTCAGCACCGAACGGATGAGGGACGAGCTCCAAAAAATCCTGTTGGCTCCCTGCGCGCGTCGCGGTTTGGCGCAGCTGCGCGAGAGCGGGCTTGAATCCGCGCTGAAGCAACGGTTCCTGAAGAATTACAATGAGTTGTGCAAAGCAACCAGCCGCCGCGACAGGCTGAATGGCAGCCTGCAAGGATTGTTTCCTGAATCCGGCGTTGCCGAGGAACTGGACGGCTGGCTGCTGATCAACTGCAGCCTGCTCTGTGGCATGCCACCAGAGAATGGTGGCACAATCAAGCTGGATGGTTGGCGCGGCCTACTTCATGGAGTTGATAAGAAACTGTTTTGCAGTGAATTGTACCGGCTTTCTCAAGCACAAAAACAATCCAATGATGCCTGTCGCGTCCTGAGCGAAACGGCGGAGCTCTGGTTCGACCTGCAAGGCCTGAAGGGCTGCCGCCTGGCGGATCAACTTCGCCTCTTGCGCTCGCGGGAGTGCCATCGCCTTCGGCGTCTGTTGCCGATCCTGTGCGGCGAAGAGGCCGTGGAGCTGGAACAGTGGCTGCACGAGCTGGAAACGCGGCACGGAAGCGCGCTGCACCCGAGGCCCTGGCTCAACGGCCATGACCTGATCGCCCTGGGCGCGCCACGCGGTCCGGTGTTGAAGACCCTGCTGCGCGAGCTGGAGAGCGAGCAGCTGGAAGGGCGCCTGGCGAGCCGCCAGGAGGCGGAATCCTTCGCAAGAGCGCGCCTCTAGCGCCAGGGGGCTCCGTCCGGCTTTGGCCTCTGGCGGTTGGCTGAGCTATATTCTGCGCTTCACCCCGGCACACACGGATCCTGGAGAGACATGCTATCCCTGAGCCGCAAGCGCAAGCTGCAGATTCCGCTCTATACGCTGATCGGCTTGTGTGTCTTTGCCTCGGTGCAAGCCATCTGGTGGGTCAGCTTCCAGGTGCGCGAGGGGCAGCAATACCTGGAACTGAACCTGAAGCTGCTGGAAGAGCGCGTCCGCCTGGCGGAGCAGGAATTCAGCACCCTGGATTCGCTGAGCCAGGTGGATCGGGTCGCCTTCGAGCATCGCTACGACGGGCTGACCCTGGCGATCAGCGACCGCTTTCCCAGCGGCTATGCTCCGGTGATTTCGCCGGAACGCCAGCACAGCATCTGGAAGGAGAGCCGGCGCCGGGTGCGCATGTTCGCCCTGGAAGGCATGGTCTTCATTCTGGTCCTGGGGTTGGGAGTCTGGTTCCAGGCTCGCGCCTATCAGCGTCAGTTGCACGCCTCGGAACAGCAGAGCAACTTCGTCAGCGCGGTGACGCATGAGTTGAAATCCCCGCTGACCTCGATTCGCCTCTTCGGTGAACTTGCCGGGCGCGACGGACTTCCGGCAGCCAAGAGAGCGGAGATTTCGAAACAGATCCTCTCCAACGCGGACCGCCTGAAGGACCTTGTCGACCAGATCCTCCAGGCGCGCAAGCTCGAAGAGGAGCATCTGAAGATCCAGCTGCGCCCGGTGAAGCTCGAGCACTGGCTCGCGAGTTGGGCCGAGCGGTCGGAACCGGTGGCGCGCGCGCACGGCTTCGAATGGGAACTGACTCTGAACCACTCCAGTCGCGTGGTACTGGCGGATCCGGTAGCCCTGTCCAGCGCGCTGGACAATCTGCTGAGCAATGCCATGAAATACAGCCCGGGCAAGGGAAGGATTCGCGTGCAGCTCGATTTTCCTTCCCACTTCGCCGAGTTGTCCCTGAGCGACGAAGGGGTCGGCTTTGATGAGGTGGAAGGGCGGCAGCTCTTCGAACGCTTCTATCGCGCGGGCAATGAAATGACGCGCCGGACGCGAGGAACCGGCCTGGGCCTGTTCATTGTAAGGGAGCTGATGGCGCAGATGCACGGCAAGGCCCTGGCCGAAAGCGATGGCCCGGGTCGGGGCGCCCGTTTCAGCCTTCTGCTGCCGTCCCGGCCCGAAGAAGGCGCAGCATAGGGACCCGGTCCCGACAGACAGAAATTCAGCAGGCCTGCCAGACAGGCAAGAACAGCCAAGGGAAGGGTGACGGACATGCCCAGGATTCTTCTGATTGAAGACGAACAGGATATCGCCAGCGGGATCGTGATGAACCTGGAGCTGGAGAACTACGAACTGCAGCACGAGGATGATGGCGAAAAGGGCCTGGCGGCGGTCGAATCAGCCAAACCGGACCTGATCCTGCTGGATGTGATGCTCCCCGGAATCGACGGCTTTGAAATCTGCCGTCGCATTCGCGAGGCGGGTAACCGGGTGCCGATCCTCTTCCTGACGGCCAAGGACCTGGAAGAGGATCGTGTGCGCGGCCTGGAAGCCGGAGGCGACGACTATCTGCCCAAGCCCTTCGGCATGAAGGAGCTGATCGCCCGCATTGAAAGCATTCTGCGTCGGCAGAGCTGGTACGAGAAGGCCCTGCCCGAAATGCCAAAGGATGAATTCGGCGGCAACAAGGTCAATTTCGAAGCCTACGAAGCGCAGAACTTCAACAACGAGCGCATCCGGCTGACCCAGAAGGAATGCATGCTGCTGCGGCTGCTCATGGAGAACGAGGGCCGGGTGGTCGAGCGCAGCGAAATTCTCGATCGGATTTGGGGCACCGACAACTATCCCAGCACGCGAACAGTGGACAACCTGGTCCTGCACCTGCGCAAATACTTTGAACAGGATCCCGCCAAACCCCGGCATTTTCTTTCCGTTTATCGCGTGGGGTATCGTTTCACCCGGCAGGCGGCTGCAGAATAGCCGGTCATTCTGCCGATACGCGTACCAGAACCATTCAGGATGGACAGGTGCAGTATGGCAGCCCCGGAATTTCTTGAGTCCGACAAGGCCTTTGTTTTTTTGCGCAAAGGCGATCTGGAATCCTACAATCGGGAAGTCGTCTCTCGCGGCGGCAAGATCCACTTCACTAACGCGAACCTGCGCGGAGTGGATTTCCGCAGCGTGGACACGGAATCCCTCTACCTGACGGCCTGCTATCTGCGGGACGCCGACCTGCGCGGCTGCGACATACGCCACTGGGACCTGGAAGGCACCTCCCTGCATAACGCCCACATCAGCGGCACCTATTTCCCGGACGATGTGGAGGCGGAGGAAATCCGCCTGAGCGTCGACCAGGGAATCCGCATCCGCACCCGGGTCAATCATCGCGTCGTGGTGGGCCAGGTCAAGAAAAAGCCTGCTCCTCCCACCAACGACCCTCCCCAGCCCGAGTACGACCGCTAGATCGACCTCAATTCACTCACAAGAGTCTCTCCGGGGAACCCTGCGCCTCATATGGAATAACAGGCTTGGCTATCTTGCATGCCTTGGCGCAACCGAACCGCTGCTCCAGACCGACCGGCCTCCGGCCCTTTCGGCCTGGTCCGGCCTCCGAAGGAACCCTCATGCTATCCGTTCTTGCTTCCCTGCTGCTTCTCTTCGGGTCGGCCTTCGCCGGACCCGGCGCAGAGGCTCCCGACACTTTTGACCCCGCGGAGGCGGTACCGGTCGAGATTCTGCTCTCCCACGACCCGCTGGTCCCGGGAGAGCCTGCCCGACTGGCCGCCGTCTACCATGTGCCGGACCTGTACCACATCACCGACATCGCCAACGGCCTCTTCTACCTGGAGGCGGATACCCTGGACGGCCTGCGCCTGGACAATGTGCGCTATCCGGAAGGGCTGATCGACGAACACGGCGACCGGGTCTATCGCGGGCAGGTGGTTGTCACCGCCGACATCCATCTACCGGAAAGCTTCGACGGCGGCTTCCCGTGGAATGTATACGCCGGCTTCCAGGTCTGCAGCGAGACCGGCGCGCTGACCTGCTACCTGCCCGTGGATCACGTCTTCGAGATGGAGCTGAACCTGGGCGACGACCCGGCGGAGATGGAGCCGCGTCACACGGAAATCTTCGAGCAGGACGCGGCAGGCTCGACCGACGCCGGCGAAGGGCTCGAAGGGCGTCTTTCCAATGCCCTGGAATCCGGCAGCTTCCTGGCCTTCCTGATCGTCTTCCTGCTGGGCCTCTTGAGCAGCCTGACTCCCTGCGTCTACCCCATGATCCCGATCACCATCAGTTTCATCGGCGCGCGCAGCGGCAGCAGCAAGTTCACCGGGTTCATCCAGTCCTGCTGGTTCGTGCTCGGCATGGCGCTGGTCTTCAGCAGCCTGGGCGTGATTGCCGCGGCCACTGGCGGCGTCTTCGGTGCGGTCGGCCAGTCGCCGGCCTTCCTGATCGGCCTGGCGGTGATTTTCCTGATCCTGGCCACCAGCATGTTCGGCGCTTTCGAGCTGCAGGTCCCCAGCGCGCTGCTGGGCAAGATGACCGCCACGCCGACCACCGGCCTGCAGGAAGGCAAGGGCCCGAGCCCCTTCGGCGCCATGTTCATGGGCGGCGTGACGGGCTTCGTCGCCGCGCCCTGCGTCGGTCCGGTGATCGCCACCCTGCTGGTCTTCATTGCCAACACGGGCAACCTGCTGCAGGGCTTTTTCCTGATGCTGGCCTACGCACTGGGCATGGGCACGCTCTTCCTGGTGATCGGCACCTTCGCCGGGGCGATGAACGCCCTGCCCGGCGCCGGCAGCTGGATGGAAACCGTCAAGCACTTCTTCGGCGTGGTCATGGTGGCCATGGCGCTGTGGTTCCTGCGCACCCTGATTCCGGCCGAGGTGATGGTCTACCTGGTCGGCGGCGGACTGGTGATCTTCGGCGTCTACTGCGACGCCTTCACCCAGCTCAAGGAAGACGCGGGCAAGGGCGCCAAGTTCATCAAGGCCGTCGGCCTGATCGCGGTGCTGATCGGCGCGCGCTACCTGATCTGGGGCGTGGACGGCCCGGCGGCGACCGTCGTAAGCGCCGGCGGCGGAACGGTGACCCAGGCCCATGCCGAAGTGCCCTGGACCGTGGCCTCGCCGGAAAGCAACATCCAGGACCAGCTGCTGAACAGCGCCGTGCAGGCCGGCAAGCCGGTGATCATGGATTTCTGGGCCGAATGGTGCGTGCAGTGCAAGGAACTGGATCACGAAACCTGGTCCGACCCTGCCGTCATGGCTGAGGCCGAGCGCTTCGAGACCGTGAAGATGGACATGACCAAGACCGGAAGCGACTGGGCCAGGGCCGCCAACCAGGACTACGCCATCGTCGGCATGCCGACAGTGATCTTCTTCGACAGTTCCGGAGAGGAAGTCAAACGCTTCAACGGCTTCCACAAGGCCGACAAGGTTCTCGAATGGATGAAGGCCGTGCGCTAGGGCATTCTGATTTCGACACATACGCAAGACGCCGTCCACGTGACGGCGTCTTTTGTTTTGGACATGTCCGGTAGACTGGACGGCAGCTCAAAGCCCGCGCCATGAGGTTGTGCGTGCAGGATCGAAACCCCCTCCGCCACAAACTGTCCAATTCCGCAGCCGGTGCAGGTTCCGCTCCTTCGCGAGTTCCGGCGACGACTCGCTTGCACACACAGCTCCCGCCAGCAAACGAAAGGAGACGCTCATGCGCTGCGTCCTGCTCCTGCTCTTCGCCACACTGCTCCATGCCGAGGTCCTGGTCGAGACCGTCACCCAGGAATCCTTCGAGGGCAGCGGAGGCGTTTGCCTGGGGCCGGATGGGAATCTCTATGTGGGCGACTTCGGCATTCGGCTGAACAACGCCAACGGGACAACAGTCAAACGGGTCCTGCCCGATGGCAGCGTGGAGACCTTCGCCAGCGGGATGCTCGGAGCCAGTGGCAACGACTGGGGACCGGATGGCAATCTGTACCAGTCCAACATTGCCGGTGCGCGGATCATGAGGATCACTCCAGAGGGCGAGGCCAGCATCTTCGCCACCGGCGTCAGCAGTCCCGTGGGCTGCGTCGTCGCTCCGGATGGCAGCGTCTATGCCACCAACTGCCAGAATCCGGGTGCCATCGACCACATCAGCCCGGAAGGCGTGGTCACGGAGCTGGTGCGGGACGACCTGCTCTCCTGCCCCAACGGCTTGACCATGGACGACGAAGGCATCCTCTACACCTGCAACTTCAACAACGGGGATGTCCTGCGGATCACCCAGGCCGGCGAGATCAGCCTGGTCGGCTCGATTCCCAGCACGGCCTGCGGCCACCTGACCTGGGCCAATGGCGGACTGTACGTTGTCGGACGCTGTTCGAACCGCATCTATCGCATGGAGCTGGACGGGACCGTTTCCGTGCTGGCCGGCTCGGGGGTCCGTGGAGTGCAGGACGGCACGGCGGTCGAGGCGCGCTTCTCCACGCCCAACGGCATTCGCGCCAGCCTCACGGGCGACACACTGTACGTCAACGATAGCGTCGACCTGGGTGGCGGCTGCTACAATGGCGACCTGAACCCGGTAGTCGTCCGGCGCATCATCAATGTGCTGGAAACGGTGGCGGTGGCCGAACCACTTCCGCAGCCAGGACAGTTCTCCCTGCACCCGGCGCAGCCCAACCCCTTCAATCCGACAACGCGCATCCGCTTCGACCTGGCCCTGGCCTTGCCGGTCAGCTGGGGGCTCTTTGACCTGGCCGGAAGCCGCCTGCATCGCATGGACCTGGGCCAGCTGCCGGCAGGCGCGCACGCCATCCTGATTGACGGAACGCGCCTGGCCAGCGGCACTTACATCGTCGAGGTCGAAGCCGGCGGAGCAAAGGCCGTGGAGCGGATTACCCTGCTGAAATAGGCGGGAATGGTGCCATGGACAGTGCCAGGCACGGTGCCACGGACGGTGCCAGGGACAGTGCCAAGGACGGTGCCAGGGACAGTGCCAGGGACGGTGCCAGGCACGGTGCCACGGACAGTGCCAGGGACGGTGCCAAGGACGGTGCCAGGCACGGTGCCAGGGACGGTGCCACGCACGGTGCCAAGGACGGTGCCAAGGACGGTGCCAAGGACGGTGCCAGGGACGGTGCCACGGACAGTACCAGGGACGGTGCCAAGGACGGTGCCAGGGACAGTGCCAGGCACGGTGCCAGGGACGGTGCCAGGGACGGTGCCAGGAACCAGGCAATGTCGCCTATAAAGTGAAAGCGCCCGACCAGCAGGAATCGGGCGCTTTCAAACAGCAATAAACAGAGAGGAGTCAGTTCAGGTAGCGACGGTCCACCAGCGGCATGTTCCGCAGGGAAGCGGCGCAGAGCCGGTTTCGTTCGCTGACTGTCTTATCGGTACGCAGCAGCCATTCTTTTAGGCTCTTGCGCGCCGCAGTCGCTTTTTCGACGGGAATCTGCAGGCGGTCCAGCAGGTGGATCATGCGGCCCAGCACGGCATCGGCGGCCAGCATGTCTCCGGAGCTGAGTTCGAAATGGAAACGCGAAATCATCTGCTCCAAATACCCGTCGCCGTTTTCGCATTTCATTCCCGGACCCTTCCACAATGTCGCGACCGCCCCGGGTCGCCCGACGCTCTATACATCGGTCATTCGCGGAAAGAATTCAGCGCAGTGCAACGAGAAGGCGCACTTTTTCGGCGCACCGGACTCTGCCGCCCCGTGCCTCCGTGTGACACAAGGGGCCGTGGGCGTGCAGGGAGTGTCCTCCGCCGGTGGCCGCGCAGCCGCAGAGTCTGTCGAGCACGGCCAACCCCTTCGCGGTGGACTCCCCGCTTGACGCCTGCGGATTGCTAGTTTCCCGGACTGTCCCGGCGCCTGCACAGGAAGGGCGCCCCAAGGTCCATGGAGTTCCCTATGTCCGTCCGATTCATCACCGCCGCCAGCCTCTTCGACGGCCACGACGCCGCCATCAACATCATGCGCCGCATTCTGCAGGCCAGCGGCGCGGAAGTGATCCACCTGGGGCACAACCGCAGCGTGCGCGACATCGTCCGCGCCGCGGTGCAGGAAGACGCCCAGGGCATCGCCATCAGCAGCTACCAGGGCGGCCATGTGCGCTTTTTCAAGTACGCCGTCGACATGCTGAAGGAGATGGACTGCTCGCACATCAAGGTCTATGGCGGGGGCGGAGGCGTGATCGTCCAGCAGGAGATCGAGGAGCTGCATGCCTACGGTGTGGCCCGCATCTTCAGCCCGCAGGATGGCACCTCCCTGGGCCTGCAGGGAATGATCGACCACATGATGCAGACCGTCGACGCAAAGGCCCCCTCGAAGCCCTTCTCCGACATGGCCGAGGGCTTGAGGCGCGGCGAGGAGCGCTCCCTGGCCCGGGCGATTTCGCTGGCCGAGCGCATGAAGGAGGACGGGCAGGCGGTTCCCGAACTGGAGGCGCTGCTGGAAGACGGCCGCAAGGCCAGCGTGCCGATCATCGGCATTACGGGCACCGGCGGCGCGGGCAAGTCCAGCCTGACCGACGAGATGGTGCGCCGCTTCCTGGTCAATTATCCCGACTGCCGCATCGGCGTGCTCAGCGTCGACCCCACCAAGCGGCGCACGGGCGGTTCCCTGCTCGGCGACCGCATTCGAATGAACAGCCTTTCCAGCGAGCGCACCTTCATGCGCAGCCTGGCGACTCACGGCAGCGGCAGCGAGCTGGCTCCCGCCACCGAGGAGGCCCTGCAGCTGATGAAGGCCGCCGGCTTCGACCTGCTGATTCTCGAGACCAGCGGCATCGGCCAGGGCGAGAGCGCGGTCGTCGACCTGGTGGATGTCAGTGTATACGTGATGACCAGCGAGTACGGCGCGGCGAGCCAGCTGGAAAAGATCGACATGCTGGACTACGCCGACCTGGTGGCGCTGAACAAGTTCGAGAAGCGCGGCAGCACGGACGCCCTGCGCGACGTGCGCAAGCAGGTGCGGCGGGCGCGGCAGATCTCCTGGGATGTGCCCGAGGAGAAGATTCCCGTATACGGAACGATTGCCAGCCGCTTCAACTGCAACGGCACCAACTGGTTCTTCGATCGCCTGATGGAGACCGTGCGACAGAAGACCGATTTCCCCCATGCCCACGAGCCGACGGCGACGGAAGAAACCGTCGTCTCCGACGAGATCATTCCCGGCACGCGCTCCAACTACCTGGGCGAGATCGCCGACACCCTGCGCCGCTACAAGCGTTTCACGGCGGAAGAGGCGACACGCCTGCGCGAGCGCCACCACCTGCTGGAAGCGCAGCGGCTGCTCGGCGAAGGGGGCACGGCCGCCCTGGGCGAGAGGATTGCCGAAGTGGACAAGGCGCTCTCCGCCGATTCGCTGCGCGCGCTGGAAGACTACGAAGGGCTGCGCCGGCGCTACCAGGGCGAATCCTTCGACTACCAGGTGCGCGGAAAGACGCTGACGCAAAGCCTTGTCACACAGAGCCTCTCCGGCACCCTGGTGCCGCGGGTTGCCCTGCCCGAATACCACGACCCCGGCGACCTGTATTCCTTCCTGCGCCTCGAGAACCTGCCGGGCTACTTCCCGTATACGGCGGGCGTCTTCCCCTTCAAGCGCCAGGGCGAGGACCCGGCGCGCATGTTTGCCGGCGAAGGCCCTCCGGCGCGCACCAACGCGCGTTTCCAGTTCCTTTCGCGGGACAGCGAAGCCAAGCGCCTGTCGACGGCCTTCGACAGCGTGACACTCTACGGCGAGGATCCCGATCCGCGCCCAGACATCTACGGGAAGGTCGGCGAGTCTGGCGTCAGCATCTGCACCCTGGAGGACATGAAGATCCTCTATGGCGGCTTCGATCTGGTCTCGCCACTGTGCAGCGTCTCGATGACGATCAACGGCCCGGCGCCGATGATCCTGGCCATGTATCTCAACACGGCGATCTCCTTCGAGACGGACCGCTTCCGCGCCGAGAAAGGCCGCGAGCCGGACGAGGCCGAGGCCGCCGAGATCGAGACCCGCACCCTGAATAGCGTGCGCGGTACAGTGCAGGCGGACATCCTCAAGGAGGACCAGGCGCAGAACACCTGCATCTTCTCCACCGAGTTCGCCCTGCGGATGATGGGCGACATGCAGGAGTACTTCATCCAGCGCGGCATCCGCAACTACTACAGCGTCTCGATCAGCGGGTATCACATTGCCGAGGCCGGCGCCAACCCGATCAGCCAGCTGGCCTTTACCCTGGCCAACGGCTTCACCTACGTGGAATACTACCTGGCCCGCGGCATGAGGATCGACGACTTCGCGCCGAACCTGTCCTTCTTCTTCTCCAACGGCCTGGACCCGGAGTACAGCGTGATCGGCCGCGTCGCCCGCCGCATCTGGGCCGTGGCGATGCGCGACATCTACGGGGCCAACGAGCGCAGCCAGAAGCTCAAGTATCACATCCAGACCAGCGGCCGCAGCCTGCACGCCCAGGAAATGGCCTTCAACGACATCCGCACCACGCTGCAGGCGCTGCTGGCGATCAACGACAACTGCAACAGCCTGCACACCAACGCCTACGACGAGGCCGTCACCACCCCGACCCGCGAAAGCGTGAGACGCGCCCTGGCGATCCAGATGATCATCAACCGCGAATACGGCGCGACCAAGAACGAGAACCCCGCCCAGGGCAGCTTCATCATGCGCGAGCTGACCGAGCTGGTCGAAGAGGCCGTGCTCGACGAATTCGTCCGCATCAGCGAGCGCGGCGGCGTGCTCGGCGCTATGGAGACCCAGTACCAGCGCGGCAAAATCCAGGAAGAGAGCATGTACTACGAGCTCCGCAAGGAGAGCGGGGAACTGCCGATCATCGGGGTCAACACCTTCATCGACCCGGAAGGCCAGGCCGTCCCGGAAGACATCGAGCTGGCCCGCGCCACCGAGGAAGAGAAGCAGGGCCAGGTCGCTGCCCTGAAAGCCTTCCAGGACACCCACGGCGAGAAGGCCACCCAGGCCCTGAGCCGCCTCCAGCAGACCGCCCGCGAAGGCGGCAACCTCTTCGCCGAGCTGATGCAGACCGTCCGCGTGGCGAGCCTGGGACAGATCACGAACGCGCTCTTCGAAGTGGGCGGGCAGTATCGGCGGAATATGTAGGCGGGCTTTCAGGATTGTCCTGCCGCCAAAACAGCGAAAAGCCTCGATGAGGCTCACCAAGGCTATAACGCCGACCGGGTTCTCCCAATCCGACTGAGAATGTACTGTGATTTCCAAAATCTGACAGAACCGAACAACACAACTTGGATTTCGCTTAGCTGGTCAGATTCCTCTTGCCAAGTATGATGGTATTGAATATGATACCATCATCATGCGCGTTGTTCTCGATACATGCATTCTGGTGGCTGGGCTTCGTTCGAGGAATGGGGCCTCTTTCCGAGTGCTGCAACTCCTTGGCGAGGGGTTATTTCAACCTGTTTTGTCCGTGCCACTGGTCATGGAGTATGAGAGCATTCTGAGACGGCAGTCCAGAGAGATGGGGCTTCGATTCAGTCAGATTGACGATGTCCTGGATTTCATGTGCAAGGCAGGCGAGCATCGACAGATCTATTTTCTTTGGCGGCCAAAACTCCGGGATCCAAACGATGATATGATCCTGGAGTTGGCAGTAGAGTCAGAAGCTGATGCCATTGTGACTTTCAATCAGAAAGATTTTCATGAGGCACAGCAGTTTGGGCTTCTGGTGATTTCGCCAGGCAAGTTGCTTCAGCTAGTTGGAGGCACACAATGAGTACAATCAGCCTTAGGCTTTCAGATTCTTTGCACAAGCAAATCCGTCTGCTTGCAAAGCGAGAGCAGATTTCCATCAATCAACTCATCTCCACGGCAGTTGCAGAGAAGCTTTCCGCATTGCTTACCGAGGAGTACCTGGAAGCTCGCGCCTCGAAGGGCGATAGAAATCGCTTCGAAAGTGTACTTGCAAAAGTGAAGGATCGTGAACCACAGGATGGGGACGAGCTCTAGGAACCGCTCCCGAGTCACGATCGATCGCAGAACAGCAGCAGCGTGTTTCCTGAAGTAGTATCTGCGGCGTAGTGTATGGAAGTGTCGTAGGGAGTGATCGTATTGTAGAAGTGTAATACAACAGTATTCACATTGGGGAAAGGGGCCTATTTCAGATACGCGCTTAAGAGAATCGAACCAACCATGTCAATCGGAGTTCCGCCCATGGGCCTGATCCTGGGACTCGGTCTGCTGCTGGCGGGAAGCGAGGCTCTGGTCCGCGCCGGGTCGAGACTTGCGCTGCTGCTGGGCCTGCCGCCGTTGCTGGTGGGCATGGTGTTGATCGGCTGCGGCACCAGCCTGCCGGAACTGCTGGTCAGTGTGAACGCCGCGCGAACTGGCTCAGGCGCTCTGGCCCTGGGCAATGTGATCGGCTCCAATCTCTTCAACATTCTCTTCATCCTGGGCCTGACGGCCTCCGCCATTCCGCTGACCGGCGGGTCCGCGCTGCTGCCGGATGTGCTCCAGATGATCGGCTTCACCGCCCTGCTGGCCCTGTTCGTGATCACTGGCATGCGCCTGCAGCGCTGGGAAGGCACCGCCCTGCTGCTGCTCTATTTTGTGATCCAGTACTTCCGCGCTCCCTGAAAGGAGGTCCTCGTGGCCGCCAAGTCCTCGCATATCCGCCGGAAGATCATGGCCGGTATCCTTGCCGTCATCCCGCTGGCGCTGGTGCTGCTGGTGCTGCGCTTCCTGTATACCTTCATCGACCAGAACGTGCTCGACCTGGTCGACCGCTGGACAGGCGTACGATTTCCGGGACTGGGCCTGCTGATCTTCCTGGTCGCGCTCTACCTGCTGGGCGTGTTCTCCAGCAACATCGCCGGGCGCTGGCTGCTCGCGCAAATCGACCGGCTCAGCAGCCGCCTGCCGATCGTCGGCACGACCTATTCCGTGGGCAAGCAGCTCTCGGCCACCCTCTCGCTACCGGAAAAGCAGGTCTTCCGCCAAGTCGTCTTCCTGCCCTACCTGAATGACGGCGCGTATACGATCGGCTTCGTGTCGGCGACGATGCGGGAGGAGGGAACGGGGCGCACCTGGTGTCGCGTCTTCGTGCCGACGCCGCCCAACCCGACATCGGGGACGCTGGTGCTGATTCCGGAGGAAGACCTGATCTCCCCCGGCTGGACCATCGAGCAGGGCTTCAAGGCTGTGATTTCAGCGGGAATCCTGGGACCGGAGTCTTTCCGGCTGGAGGGGGAGCGGAAGGGCTAGGCTAGCGGCAACTGCTGTGGTCGTTGATTACAAGAATGGAACCACTCAGTAAGTAAATGGGTGACACGACTCCTGCCAGACTGATGGCATGGTCAGGTGGCCCTTTTCGTGCGGTATGCTTCCATGAACTCTGCTGGTGATACAACGTTCACGCCACAGCACAACTCGACCGGAAAATGAGCGAGATTCCCCGGTACCAGGAATGCCGCCTTTCCCGCAAGCGCTATCTCAAGAAAAGGGTGATCGTCTACATCGGGCAGAGGCGTCGACAAGGGGGATGATGCGATGGAGCGTCCGACGCGCGAAATGAAGTCAAGCAGGGCAGCAACAGAGTCCTGCTTGAAGGCGAATCTTGGTCGTGCCAAGACTTCCGTGTACTCCGAAATCACGCGTGCGTCCAGGAAGAGTGTGAGTTCCCCGGATGAGACCATTCGTACGATCTCACCCGGCGGGCCAAATGGCGACAAGAGCCCGGACACAAGAACATTCGTGTCAAGGACGATCCTCACTTGCGGCGCTGCTTTCGGACCGCAAGAATTTCAGCTTCGATCTCATCCATGGACAAGTTCGCTTTGCCCTCTTGAACCGAGCGGCGTTGGAGATCCGCGACCGCGTCTACCGATCGAGCCTGGCGGAACGCGGACAAGGACTCTTCCAGGTTGGACTCGTTCACCGCCGAAAGAATTGCGACCGGGCGTCCGTTGCTGGTGATGATGATCTCACGCTCAATGGGCAGATCACGCCAGACTTGGGCTGACTTGCCGCGAAGATCGCGGACACTTACAAATCTCATGTGGGCCTCCAATAGTGGGCCGAAATGTGCACCCAATCGTCACGCATGTCAAGCAAAAGCTGTCTGGAGAACGGATGCTTCCTTGATCGTCAGAGTAAACGGCATGGTGAGTTCTCCCCCGGATGGACCATCGAGCAGGGCTTCAAGGCGGTGATTTCAGCGGGAATCCTGGAACCGGAGTCCTTCCGGCTGGAGGCGGAACGGAAGGGTTAATGCTGCAGCTGCTGGAGGCCTTTCAGCTGCAGGGCACTGTCTCGCGGGATGTGAGGAATGGTTTCGCTCGCAGGCAAACCTTAAGGAATCGGGGTCCGGGAAATGGACGATGGATTGCTCCATCCAGAATTCACCATGAGCTGTCCAGCACAGCGGGACCGTCCCACAGGGAGGCCTCGATTCAGCCGCTGAAGTTTCCCAGAAGTATCCACGCAGTGACCCAGAAGGAGAGAATAAACAGAATCACAAGCCCCTGCCAGAACGGGTGTGCATGCCTGAGCTCCATGAATTGAAATGCCACCAGCAGGAACTTGATGGCAGACAGACCCAGGACCAGGAGTGCTCCCTGCAGCAGGGGCACTGATGTTTTGGCCGCCCATGCAACACATAGTGTAAGAGCGCAGAGCGCCAGAATTGCGACTGTATTGTGATGCTTCATCTAGAATACCAGGTACAAGGTCGGGAACAACATGAGCCAAATCAGATCACACATGTGCCAGAACGCCGCGGCCGCCATCAGGTTATCCTGGCTTTCCGGGCTTTGATCTTCTGTAATACTAGAGCGCAGGCTCCACAGGAAAAGCAGACCGACGACCACATGCAGTGCGTGGAATGCGGTGAGCGCCCAGTAGAAAGTGAAAAAGTCATTGAAGGAAAAGTGGAAGCCGTGTGAGATCTTCCGGGCATACTCGACGGTCTTGAGAATCAGAAACACACCTCCACCCGCCATGCAATAGCCGACAAAAGAGCGTGCACGCGCATAGTGGCCCGCCTGGCGAAACTGCATGGCCATGGCCAACAGATATCCGCTGACCAGAAGGACGACCACATTCACTGTTCCAATGGTCGTATTCAGCTGTATACTGGATTCATGAAACAGTGCTGGTGCCGCCATCCCTTTATAGAGGAAGACGGCAAGTGCGGCGGCAAAGGTTACAAGCTCCAGCCCGATGATGATCCAGATGAGAAATCCTCCGGGAGGATAAAGCAGCCTTGCCTGATTTCCAGAAGTGTGAGTCATGCAATTCCTGGTTGTTTCCTGGGATTCCCCGGAGAAGTGTGATTTCACTCGATTGGACGGATAGTAAGGAACCCAATGCGGATTCCTGAGGGATGGATCCCTGCTCATGTACTGATCAACACCGCCAAGAACATCCGCCGTTTGGCGGACAGCTCTCCGCATCCTGCGGAGCCGAAAATTCCGCACCTTCGAAGCGGCGACAAAGAATGTAATACAGTGGAATGAGCAGAAGCTCGAACCGGAGTCCTTCCGGCTGGAGGCGGAACGAAAGGGTTAATGCTGCGGCTGCCGGAACCTCATCAGCTGCAGGACGCAGTCGCGCAGCTTGTCGGCGTTGACGGGCTTGGAGAGGAAACGCGCCATCCCCAGGTTGACCAGGTCTTCCACTTCGCGGAAACCGATCACGCCGGAGACGATGATCACGGGCAGGTCCTTGTGGGCTGGGTCTTCCTTGATGCGGCGGATCAGCTCGCGGCCGTCGACCCGGGGCATGCGCATGTCGGTGATCACCAGGTCGATCGGGGTGCCGTTTTCCAGGGTCTCCAGGGCTTTCTCGCCGTCTTCGACAGGCCAGACCTCGAATCCGGCATTGCGCAGATAGCGCGTCAACAGGTTCCGTGTCGTCGGCTCGTCTTCTGCGAGAAGAATGGTGGTGGCGGCGTAAGCCTCTGGAATTGCCATAGGGTGCTATCCTGAAGAAGAGAAGGAGAGAGGAGTCCCACTAGCTCCCATATCGGAACCGACCGGACAGGATTTAGCGCGCCAGCGACATTCTGTCGACTTTTTCAAAGGCAAGACAGAAAAGGCGCAACGGAGCCCTGCCGATAGAACCCGTACCCCGGCGGGAACTCATGCTTTGCTGACAGCATTTCATCATCTTTGCGGACAACCATTTGCGAGCGAGCCATGTACCGGATCCTGATCCTCTTCCTCTTCGCCCTCTCAGTCCAGGCACAGGACGGCAGTCCCTCCGAGCGCTACGGGGAAGCCCTTTCGACCTTCCAGGCGCGGCTCTACACGAATGCCGAAGCCGACTTCCGCGCGCTGCTGGCCGATCCTGCCCTGCCGGCGAGTCTTCGCGACAACTGCTGGTACTGGATCGGGGAATGCCGCTACGCCGAGGGCGCCTGGCTGGACGCGCTGGCCGAATTCAGCCGCGTTGCCGGCTGGCCGGGAAGCAACAAGCGCGAAGCGGCGCAGCTGAAGATCATCCTCTGCTGGCAGAACATGGATGAGAAAGCCGAAGCCTGCCGCCAGGCGGAAAAGCTGCAGAAGCTCTGGCCCGGCGGAGAGTACATCGACCAGGCGGATCGCCTGGTGCGTCTGAACTGCAACTAGCCCGGACCCTGCCTTCCCTTGTCTTCCACCAAGCTCTTCCTCACGCTCCTGGCAAGCCTCTGCCTTCTTGCGCCCGATTCGCGGGCCGAGGATCTACCGGATCTCCCCCCGCGCATCCAGCCTCCCCCCGTGCCCAGCGAGCAGCCGGACTGGATCTGTGATCACACCCGCCGGCTGACCAGCACCTTCTGCGAACTGCGGGGACGAAGGTATCACGCCGGCATCGACTTGAGCACGCACGGCGGCGTAGGCCTGGAGCTGAAAGCGCCGGCGGATGTGGAAGTCGTGCGCATTTCCGCCGGCTTCTGGGGCTACGGCAAGCAGCTCATGCTGCAGGACGAGGAAGGGCGCCAATACCTTTTCGCCCACCTGCTGGATTTCCGCGCCGACCTGGAAGACTACCTGCTCGAACACCAGCTGCGCGCGGATCGCTATCGGCAGACCCTCTATCCTCCCGCCGGCCGCTTCCGCATTGCCCGCGGCGAGGTCTTCGCCCGCAGCGGTGACACAGGCTCCGGCCCGCCTCACATTCACATGGAAGTGCGCCGCGGCGGTTCCGTGGCCATCAATCCGCTACTGCAGGGATTCGGCCTGCCGGATTCCCGTCCACCCGAACTGGTCGAACTGGCGCTCTTCCCCGCGCAACACGGCGTAACCATCGAGGGCGGGCACCTGCCGCTGGTGCTGAAGCCGGAAAAGGATGGCTGGCAAGTGCGCAGCAGCGGACCGGTCTGGCTGGCCCTGCGCTGCCAGGACCGCATCAACGGCAGCAGCAGCCGGCTGGCTCCCTGGCGCATCGAGATCCTCCAGCAGGACAGTCTGCTCTTTCGCACGACCTTCGAGGAACTGCCCTTCGCCATGAATCACCAGGTCTGTGAGGAAGTCAATCGCTGGCTGCAGCTGCGCGAGAACAAGGTCTTCCACAACCTGATCCAGCCCGCCGGCGAGCTGCCCTTCGTGAGCCATCCGGATCCCGCGGAGACGCACGGCCCGGCGAGCCTGAGCCTCGATCCCGCGCAGAGCCCGGAACTGATCCTGCGTGTGACAGATACGGTAGGCAACACCTCCGAAGCCCTGCTGCGGCTTCTGCCCGAAGATCCTGTGAAGCCGACACGGCAGGCTTCTGCTCCCTCCGTGAAGAGCCTCGAGATTCCCTGGAACCTGGACGAGCTCTGGCTGAGAGACGACACGGGAGTGCTGGGCGCTGCCTGGATGCATCACGGCCTGCAGCTGTCGGTACTGAAGAACGGGATCGAGAAAAGCTCGCCTCTTGCCCTGCGCGAAGGCGAAGGCAGCCTGGCCTTCCAGCTGACGGAATCGGACAGCAGCCTGGCCTTTCGCGCCCAGGCAGGGGAGTCGCGCAGCGACAGCCCGCTCTGGCACCTGCGCAGGCTGCGCGCCGGCCAGCCGGATCTGTATACGCTGGAGCTGGAGCAGGGACGCGCGCTGATCGGCAGCGAACGAAACAGCGTCGTAGAGGACCAGTGGATGCTGCTGCGGGAAGACTCCAGCGGCGTAGAGATCGGCCCCCTGAACCTGCGCCTGGTGCAGGAAGCGACCCTGGCGCTGCCTGTGCCCGATTCGCTGGCCCGGGCGCACACGCTGGGCAAGGCGGCGATCTACCACAACGACGACGGCGACTGGGACTGGGCCGGCGGCGAGAGCTTCGGCGAAAGCCTCTCCGCGGAAATCGCCTGGCCTGGGCGGTATACGATCCTCGCCGACACCACCGCGCCGCGGATCACGCCGCGCGGCAAGTGGCTGCCGGTCGCTTCCGTGTCGCCGGTCATCTCCTTCCGCTGCCGCGACGAGCGCTCGGGAGTGGCCGATGTGCGCATGTGGATCGACGGCAAGCGCGTCATGGCCCGCTACGACCCGGAAGGCGATCGCGTACTCTACCGCCCGCGCCTCAACCTGCGCCCCGGCGAGCACGAACTGCGCATCGAAGCCGAGGACCGCTGCGGCAACCGCAGCGACATGAGCCTGGGCTTCCGGGTGGAATAGGGCAGCGGCCCCTATTTCAGCAGGGTCATCTTCCTTGCCGCGCTGAAATCCCCCGCATGCAGCCTTAGCAGGTAGATGCCGCTGGAAAGCGCGGAGGCGTCGAAGCCCTGCGTGTGCTCTCCGGCGGGAAGCCGCTCTCCCTGAAGCAGACTGGCCACCTTCTGCCCTTGCAGATTGTAGACCTCCAGCCGTACCGTCCGGCTTTCGGCCAGGGAGAAGGCGATGCGTGTCACGGGATTGAAGGGGTTGGGAACCGGCGCCTCCAGGGCGAAGCTTGCCGGTCGCGTATTCTCGTCTACGGAGACGGCGCCCACATGAAGATGCACCGCCACACGGACCGGCTCCTGGCCCGTGTTGGCGCTCAGGACGACTTCGCCCTCGTAGTCGCCTTCCGGCAGCAGGCCGTTGATGGAATTGTAGACCTGCATCGGCAGATCGATCCCGCTTCCACCGGCCAGGATGCCGCTGCGCTGGGGCAGCTGCAGCCAGATCGGCGGCAGGATGTGTACGGCGTAGTCGTTCACCGAACGCTCCATATGCTGTACGACAAATCCCAGGTCGTTTTCCGGTCCCTGCAGGCCGACGGTTCCCGAATCGCTGTCATCATCCGTAGCAGCCATGTCGCCATACTGCAGCGTGATCCGTCCGTTGGCCTCGAGGATGATCTGGAAAGTGAAGGGCCCGCCGTACTGTCCCTGGTTGTAGTGCGGCGCCTCGACCCAGGAAACGACCAGGCTGTCCCCGGACGCGTGGCGGAAGACATGCCCCTCCAGGTTGTCGTCTCCAAGAAGGTCGTCCCACCAGCCGCAGATCGCGTTCTCCGGCGCTTGCCCGCTCGGCATGGCGCCGCCGCTGTTGTTCCAGTGGTTCGCGTCATCCGTGAAGGAGATGTAGCCGTTGGGAGCGATGTAGTACGAGTCGTGCGTTTCCCCGTAGAAGGGGAAAGCGAAGGGAAGATCGAAGGGGCCGACGGGCGCGTCGTTCTGGACGAAGGCGACGGCGCCTCCCTCCTGCGTGATGTCCCGGAAAGCGACCTCCGGCCCGCCGGGCTCCTCGCTGTCGAGCCAGGTGTAGCCGAAGATGTCCGGTCCGCCGTCTTCGCGCGAACCGGAAGGACGCAGGGGCGTCAGCCCCTCGGGCAGCCAGTCGCCCAGGCTTTCCGCGCGCGCGCTCCAGCTGAGCAGTCCGTCGCCCGTGTTCGAAAAGGTGATGCTTCCCTCCGCCGTGTCCTCTTCGTCCGGGCTCAGCGTGAACCACAGGGGCGCGGGATCCACGGACAGGACCGCGTCCCCGGCAATGGAGGCGTCGCGGGTCGTGAAGCGGATCGCGCGGACATCCGTGATCGGCTGGGCGGTCGGGTCCCAGGAATTGTAGTTGGTCAGGGTCAGCCCGACCCTTCCCGTGTGATCCTCGATGCCGATCGTGCAGTAGGGAAAGTCCTGGGCGTTCGTCTGGCTGTTGTTGAAGAGCTGGTATTGCATCACGAACTCGCCGTCACCGGTCGGGGTCGGGTAGACGGCGGGGTCGAGCAGGATCAGCTGGAAGGTGTTGATCTGGTTGTTCGAGTTTGTTCGCATGCGGTACCACTCGACGACGAAGAGGCCGGATTCGGGGAAAGAGGCCGTCGCCACCTGGGCATCGCCGATCAGCTTGTGGTCGTCCCACATGACGCCGATCATCGCTTCCGGCCCCATGCCGACGGGCATGTAGTGGTTGCGGAAGTCGCACTCCAGGTGCGCGTTGGTCCCGAAGGCCACGAAGCCGTTGGAGCACACGCTCATTTCATCATAGCTGCGGCCGTAGTACGTGAAGGGGAAGGGCAGATCGACCATACGCGCGTCGTCCTGCTCGTCACCATGGTCGTCGAGCACCAGCTCGATTCCCGAACCGCCGGCGTTCGGCGCGATCTCGTTCCAGCCGTACTCCAGGGCCAGCGGCCAGTCGTCGTCGTCCTCGTAGGCATAGTAGCCGTAGGCGTCCGGACCGGTAGGCTCGGTGGGCTGTCCCAGTCCGACGCGCACGGGCAAATGCATCTCGCTCCAGGGGCCCTCGGGCGAGGTCCAGCGCACAAGCAGCGACTCCGTGTACCCGGGGACGGCATCCCCGGAGGCGGTCACATAGAACTGCAGGTCCGTCGTCGTCTCGCCCGCGGCAAGCGTGAGACTTTCCGTGCCGCTGGCGACACTGAGCGGAGAACCCTCCGGAAAGCCGGACAGGATCTCAAGGTCCACCGCGTCCGCCGTTCCCGCATTGAGCACCTCGAAGGCGATCAGCTCCGTGTTCCCCGGCTCCAGGGTCTGCTGCCAGGGGTTGTGATCCAGCAGGACAAGGTGCGGACTGGCCAAGTCGAGTTCCTCGGAGAACTCCGCCAGCACCGTCTCGTCGCTGCGCAGCGTCAAGCGCAGGTCCAGGAGGTCGTGATCCACCAGGGTCGGGAAGAGACTGAAGACGAAAGGACTGTTGATGAAGGCCGCCTCGGCCGGCCCCAGGTCAGGCAGGGGCTGTGTGGCGGTCGTGACGACACCCGCCCCGTCTTCCAGCTCCAGCTCCAGGCTGAGGTTGCTCAGCGGCATGCCCATCGCCTGGACGCGCACGTTCAGCTCATAGTCGCCGCCGGGCACCAGCGGGCCGGTGTGATCCAGAACCTGCAGGGCCGTCACCTCGGGCAGCAGGTCGCCGCCGATCGACAGGTCCTCGAGGGCCGGCAGGAAGTCGGCCTTGCTGGCCGTGATCTGTAAAGGCTGGAACTCGTCCAGCTCGGGCAGGGCAAAGGTGATCCATCCTTCGGCATCGCTCGTGCCGAGCAACTGGAAGCCTCCCGGCTGGCTCAGGCAGACCGCCGCTCCCTCGACGGGTGGCCCCAGGGCATCGATCACCTGCAGGCTGAGCGAGGTGGCATTGGAGGCGAGCACATCCGGAGTTTCGATGATCGCAAGATAGTCCGGAACACCCAGCCAGACCGGCATGCCGGGGTCGCCCATCAGGTTGGCCCAGTAGCTGAAGCTGTTGACATTGGGGTCCCCGGAGGGCAGCGTGCGATAGAGTTCGTACTTGCCGCGAAACATGGCCGTGCCCACTTCGCGAATGTCGTAATGCAGCAGCGCCGAATAGAAGCCGCCGCAGACCAGGTTGTTGTAGGCCGTGTGCGTGTTCAGAGTGCAGAAGCCCATGGCCGCGGCGCCCCCGCCGGGAGTGGCCGGATTGCCGGCGCGCAGGAAGGCTTCCGTGAAACAAGGATCCTGGCTGTTGAAGGTTCCGGATCCACAAGTGAAGATCACGGAAATCGGCGTGCGATTGCCCTGGGCCAGCGACAGGACCTGGTTCGTGTTCAGTCCCTCCATGCCGTAATAGCCGCGATAAGTGTGGAAACTGATGCCGGCGTTGTACCAGCCGTATACATAACTGGGACTGTTGGCGCAGAAAGCCGTGTCGATCTGCGTGTAGCCGTGGTCGTTGACCATGTCGATGGCCACGCTGCGCGAGAGCTGGCTCATGCTCAGGCCGCAGTGGCCGGCCCCCGTCAGGAAGGAGGCGCGCTGCAGCCAGTCCGTGTTCAGCATCTCCGGATCGAGCTCGTAGGCCAGGATCTTGTTGAAGATCGTCGTCATCGAGGTCGAGTTGCGCGCCGGAATCCGACCGACGACCAGGTCCGCCAGCACGTCCCCCGTGATGTTGGCGTAGTAGTGGTCGTACTGGTTGCCGTGTGTCGGCAGATTGTAGCTGCCGCCGTCCGCGTCTCCCAGCAGGAACACATAGTCCGGCGGCGTGTCACTGTTGTAGGCCTCGACGATCGCGGCGCGAATGCCGGTGGTGGTGAAGGACAGGTCGGCCTCTGTCAGCTGGTCCACCGGGTGGCCCTTGCGGTTCTTCCAGGCCAGCCAGTTCTGGAAGGCAGGATTCGACTGGGCGACCGCCGAGCCGATCACCAGGTAGCGCAGCGGCAGGGACGGCGACTCCCAGCCGATCTCGCTCAGAGCTCCCTCCGCGGAAGGCGGCAGGAGCACCTGGTCCCGCAGGAAACCGCTGAAGAGCGAAGAGGCGGGCATTTCGCGCTGCAGCTCGTTGATGGAGGGTTCCGTGTTGTACTCCACGACCAGCTCGACGCGGCGCAGGGCCTGCAGTTCCCGGCTGACCGGATTCCAGCGCAGGGGATGCAGGTCGAGCTTCAGAAGGCGTGTATCACGCAGCAACATCGGTTCTCCGATGCGCGCCGTCGCCTCCGGCCAGAAGGCGTCCCGCGCATAGAGCTCCTCGTCCTCGATCCAGGGAAGCGGCAGGTCCGCCGGGGTATGCAGCCGTTCCTGTTCCGGCGTGATCCAGGCGCTGGGCATGGACTCCCACTGCTCCTCGACCACGACCAGTTCCGCGCCGCCTGTCGCCGGCATGGCCAGCAGACGGCTGATCAGCGGCAGGTCCGGCGCGCCCGGCCGGCCGATGGAAGCGCCTTCCTCGATCCGGTAGACCCACTCGGCATCTTCCTGCACAAGCTCCGGCAGAGGCAGATCCATGCTGAGCCGCAGCCCGTCCTCCGCCGGATGCCAGTCGATGATTTCGTGTGCCAGGGAAGGGGCGCCGGTCGCAGGTGCGGAAGACGCAAGGGCTCCGCACAATAGCAGGGCGCAGGGAAACGGACTGGATCGAAACATGGTACCTCTTGTTTCCGGCGGACTCGAAGGCCCGAAAGCAGAACGCGGACCCTGCCGGGTCCGCGTTCTCGTGTTCTATTTCAGCAGCAGGACCCGTTGTGTCCGGCTCTCACCCTGGACCTGCAGGCGCAGGAAGTAGACGCCGCTGGCCAGTGAACTGCCGTCGAAGCGTGCCAGGTGCCTGCCCGCCGGCAGTTCCTGGCTCTCGACCAGGCTCAGCACCTTGCGTCCCTGGATGTTGTATACATCCAAACTCGCCCGCCGGGCGGCCGGCAGCACGAAGGGAACCGTGGTCACGGGGTTGAAGGGGTTCGGCCAGGCCTTGCCCAGCACGATGCCCTCCGGCAGGGAGGGCGTCTCCCCGGCGGAGGTCGTTCCAAGACTCAGGCCGATGGGAAGAAACAGCTCTCCTCCGCTGGCGGAACCAATGCGCAATTCGGCCATGTAGTCGCCGGTGGGCAGCAGTTCCTGCACAGGCGCGTTGTGAGCATGCAACACGATGAAGCCGTCTTCCATGGGCGGCACGATCCCGCCGGAATCCTCCAGCTGCAGCCAGAAGGGCGGCAGCACGCGCACGGTATAATTGTCCGCCACCTGGCGCAGGTGGTGGATCACGAAACCGCTCTCGTCATTCGGGCCCTGCAGGCCCATGGTCCCGGAATCGCTGAGCGGGTTCCCGCTGTTCATGTCGGCCCACTGAATGGTGATCCGGCCATTGCGCTCAAGGATGATCTGGAAGGTGAAGGGCCCGCCGAAATCCTCGGGATCGAAATGCGCCGCCTCGACCCAGCTCACGACCAGGCTGTCTACTCCCGCGCGGTAGCTGACCTGGTCGTTCATCGCCTCGTTGTTCAGCAGGTCGTCCCACCAGCCGGCGATCGAGTTCATCGGCGCGTCCTCGTGGGGCATGCCGACGGCATTGTACCACAGGTTGCGCGTGTCGCTGAAACTGATCCAGCCGTTGGGGTTGATGTAGAACTCATCAAAGAGCTGCCCGTAGAAGGGGAAGTCGAAATCCAGCGCGAAGGGACCCGCCGTGGCATCGTTGTGCTCGAACTCGACCGCCGTATCCGTCTCCGCGACCGGAATCCAGGAGAAGAGCGGTCCGCCCTCTTCTTCCGAGTCGATCCAGGTATAGCCGGCGCTGTCCGGGCCGCCCTGGTCGCGCCCCGTGTTCCGCGCCATGCCCAGCTGCGGCCAGTCCTGCGGCACGGCGACGGAGGCGCTCCAGTTCAGGAAGCCCTCGCCGGCATTGTGGAACCAGACCGTGTCGCGGGCGCTTTCGGTCTCCGTGTCACTCAGCGTGAAGTGCAGGCCGGCCGTCAACTCCTCGAGCAGACCGTCGGCGCCGCCCTCCACCGGTCGCACCGTGAAGAGGATTGCCCGGCCGCCGTTCTCGTCGATCTCCGTGGCCGTGTCGTTCCACAGGTTGTAGTTGACCAGGGTCATGCCTCGTGTCGCCGTGTGATCCTTCAGGCCGATCGTGCAGTAGGGATAGTCCTGGTCGTTGTCCTGTGTGTCATCGAAGTCCGCGTACTGGTAGATGAACTCGCCCTCGCCGCTTTCGTTGGGCCAGTGCGCCGGGTCGAGCAGGATCAGCTGGAAGGTGTTGATGCCGTTGCTCGAGTTGGCCCGCATGCGGTACCACTCGACGACATAGCGATGGTTGGTCTCGTCGTACCAGGTGCAGACTTCCGTATTCCCTCCCAGGTAGTGGTCGTCCCACATGACGGCCAGCATGGGTTCGGGCCCCATGCCGATCGGCAGGTAGTGGTTGCGGAAATCGGTTTCCAGGTGCGCCCAGGGGCCGAAGCTGACGAAACCGTTGCTGCAGACGCCCATCTGAGTGTATTCCTCTCCGTAGAGGCGGAAGGGAAAGGGCAGGTCGACCAGGGCGGCGTCATCCTGCTCGTCGGCGAAATCCGTGAGCTCGAGCGCCGTGCCCGGCCCGCCCTCTTCCGGGGCGATCTCGACCCAGTCGTATACGGGCGCCAGGGGGTGGTTGTCCGTATCCTCGATGGCAAAATAGCCGTAGGCATCGGCGCCTGTCGCCTCGCTTTCCGTGCCGACTCCCGTGCGCAGGGCGACCTGGAAGTGGCCGCGAATGCCGTTGGAATCGGTCCAGTTCACCTTCAGGAACCCCTGCTGACCGTTCCAGGCTTCCTCGTGCGCCGTCACCTCGAAGACCAGCTGCTCGCTGGCTTCTCCCTCGTTGAGCTCCAGTTCGACCGGGGTCTCGTCCACGGAGAACCAGGCGCTTCCGCCGAAGCTCGGCGTGAGTGTGAGACTCGCCGGGCGGTTGCCCGTGTTGCGTACGGCAATGCGCAGATCGTCGCTGTCGCCGGGCTCCAGGGTCAGGCCGTCTACATCCGGATCCTCCACCGTGAGCCAGGGTCGGCTGAGCGTCGTCTCGAAGCCCAGTTCCGTCGTGTCTCCAGCAGCAGCGTGCCAGGCGCGGAAGAAGAGGGCCTCGCGGTCCGAGATCGAATCGGCGAGTGTCACCTGCAGAATGCCGCTGACCAGGGAGCCCCCGGCGGGAATCGCGTCAATGGCGAGCACCTCCGGGGAAACAACCGCGCTGCCCGGCTCGCACTCGAGGAACAGCGTGCCGGCCGGCGTGTCGATGTCCGCGTTGTTGTCCAGGTCCAGCACCAGGTCGTGCGTCGAGCCCGGCAGCAGCTCCTCGGCCGTTCCTCCGTCCCACAAAGCGTTGAGAAGGGCCAGGCCTCCGCCCACCTCCTGCACGCTGCGGTCCTCCAGGGCCGGCACGTAGTTGTCGCGCGTGGCCGTGATCTGCAGGACCTGGCCGGTGTCCACGGCATCCAGCGGGAAGGCCGAGCGGCCGCTGGCGTCACTCAGCTGCACCAGCTGCAGGCCGCCGGCCTGGTAGAGGCAGATCGCCGCGCCTTCCACGGGCTGACCCTCGGCATCTGTCACACGCAGGTCGAGGAAGCCGGCGTCGGTGGCGACGACTTCCGGCAGGTTGTCGAATTGCAGCACGCCCGGAACGCCGACCCAGAGGTTCATGCCCGGGTCGCCCATCAGGTTGGCCCAGTTGCTGAAGGTCTCGATGTTCTCGTCGCCGGCGGGCAGGTTCATGTAGAGTTCGTACTTGCCGCGATACATGGCCGTGCCGACCTGGCGAATGCCGTAGTCGAGCAGGCCGGACCAGAAGCCGCCGCAGACCTGGTTGTTGTAGGCCGTGTGCGTATACTGCGTGCACAGGCCCATGGCCGCCGCGCCTCCGCCGGGATTGGTCGGCAGGCCGGCGCGCAGGAAGGCCTCCGAGTAGGCCGGTTCGTAGTTGGGGTCGGCGAAACTGCCCGAGTTGCAGGTGAAGATCACGCTGATCGGCGTCCGGTTGCCCTGGTTCATCGCCATGACCTGTGTGCGGTTCAGGCCTTCCATGCCGACCCAGCCGCGGTAGTTGTGATAACTGATGCCGCTGTTGTACCAGCTGAAGACATAGTTCGGACTGTCGGCGCACCAGGCCGTGTCGAGCTGCGTGTAGCCCTGCCCGGAGACCAGCTGGTAGCCGATGCTGCGGCTAAGCTGCTTCATGCTCATGCCGCAATGCCCTGTTCCCGTCAGGAAGGAGGCGCGCTGCAGCCAGGAAGGATCCTCCAGGTCCGGGTTCAGTTCGTACTCGAGGATCTTGTTGCAGATGGTGCTCAACTGGGTCGAGCTGCGCGCCGACAGGCGTCCGACGACCACGTCGGCCAGGATGTCGTTCCCGGCGATGGCGCTGTAGAAATGATCGTACTCGCTTCCATAGGTGTCGAAGGAAAAGTGTGTCGGCAGCTCGTAGCTGCCACCGTCGGCGTCGCCCACAAGTGTCACATAATCCGGTGGAGTGTCGGAATCGTAGGCATCCGCAATGGCGCTGCGGATGGCGTTGCGCGACCACTGCGGTATATCCTGTTCCGTGAGGATCTCGATGCGGTGTCCCTTGCGCCGCTTCCAGTCCAGCCAGTCGTTGAAGCGGTCATTGTCGAAGGCGTCCGTGTCCGCAATGACCAGGTAGTTCATCGGCAGGGTGGCGCTCTGCCACTGGATGTCCCTCAGCGCGCCTTCGCTTTCCATGCGCAGCAGGTGCTCGTTGCGCGCGTGCCAGGCATCGAAGAGCGGGGACTCCGGCGCGTGATCCAGCGCGTTCAGCAGGTTCTCGCCCTCGAAGTGTATACGCAGACTTAATTCCCGCAGGGCGAGCACTTCGCCGCTGACCGGATTCCAGCGCAGGGGGGCGATGCCCAGCTTGACAAGGCGCAGGTCGCGCTGGATCGCCGGGTCGGAGACGCTCAGCCATTGCTCCGGCCAGTGCGCGTCCACGGAGAAGATGGATGGATCCTCGAGCCAGGGCTGCGGCCCTTCATCGGCGCGATGGGTGCGGTCCTGGTGCGGCCGCACCTGCCGGCTTCCGAGGCTCTCCCAGTGCTCGTCCAGGATTTCCAGGCGGATTCCCGCGCGAGCCGGAATCTCCACCAGGCGATTGACCAGCGGCAGGTCCGGAGCGCCGGGTTGTCCCAGCAGGCCTTCTCCGGCAAAGCGGTGAATCGTCCCGCCGTCCAGCAACTGGACTTCGCAGTCCGGAAAGCTGAACTCAAGGGTCATTCCCTGCGAGCCGCTTTCCAGCTGCCGGCAGCCAAGGCTCGCCTGTGCAGACACTGTACACATCAGTAAGGCAAGGCTCAGCCAACCTGCCCGGAACCAGGTGAAGAACATCGATCGTCCCAAAGATGAAAACTGGTGAAGCAACGGTCGCTTGAACGCAAACCCTGTGCCTGAAGAACAGCGTTCTACCTTGACCGTCTCGGTTTGTTCGATTTCCGAAGAAACTCCCCTCCACAGAGGGCAGAATCCAGGGAATTCGTCCAAAATGCGAAAGGAAAGGAAAGCGGACGCGTGGGTTCTTTCAGGAAAGAGCCGCCCGCGTCCGCCGGATTCCGATCAGGCTGTTTCAGATTCCAGCCATTGAGTAGCGATTTGCTTCCAGTTTTCCGGAAATCATGCCTCCCGGAAAAGCCCGCTAGAAATCGAAGAAGTCGTCGTCCTCGTCCGACCCGAACTCGAAGTTTCCGACCACTTCGCCCAGTTCGCTTGGCACCTGCACCGTCTCGTTTCGTGGAGCCGAAACCGTTGATTCCTGTACCTGGAGCTCGGGAACGCTTTCCTGTCCTGCCGGAGCGGCGGGAGCAGACGGCGCGAAGCTCTCCTCCTCCTGTCCGGTCTTGAAACCCTTCAGGCCTTCCCGCAGATCCTGGATCCGCTCCTGCAACTCCTTCGTCGCCGCGGCGGACTCCTCGGCGCCGGCGGCGTTCTGCTGGGTGATGCGGTCCATGTCGGCGACCGCCGCGTTGATCTGGTGCAGGCCGTCCGCCTGCTCGCTGCTGGACACGGAGATCTCGTTGACCAGGTTGTTCACCTTGTCGGAGCTGGCCAGCATCTTGGCCAGGGTCTTGCCGACTTCCGTCGTGATACGCACGCCCTGGTCCGTGTTGGCCACCGCCTCCTCGATCATCTCGCTTGTCTCACGGGCCGCTTCCGCGCTGCGCTGGGCCAGGTCGCGGACTTCTTCCGCCACCACGGCGAAGCCCTTGCCCGACTCGCCGGCGCGCGCCGCCTCGACGGCCGCGTTGAGCGCCAACAGGTTGGTCTGGAAGGCGATCTCGTCGATGGTCCGGATAATGCGGGAAGTGCGGTCGGTGGAGGTCTTGATGTGTTCCATGGCTTCCGACATGCGGGTCATGGCCTGTGTGCCGTCCTGGGCATCCTTGTGCGACTGCTCGCTCAGGCCGCTGGCCATGCGGGCGTGATCCGCGTTCTGGCCGACCATGCTCGTCAGCTCCTCCATCGAGCTGGAGATCTGCTCGATGGCGCTCGCCTGGCGGCTGGCGCCTTCGGCGATCCGCGTGGCCTCCTCGTTGAGCTGTGTCCCCGTCCGGTCGGCGGAGATGGCCGTTTGTCTCACGCTGCCCAGGGTCTGGCCCAGGCTCTCGATGACCTTGTTGATGTCGTTCTTCAGCACCTCATGATCGCCGCCGTAGCTTTCCTCGATGCGCTCGGTCAGGTCGCCCTGGGCCACTTGTCTGAGCACGCGGCGAGCCTCCTGCGCCGGCCGGTTGAACTCGTCGAGCATGGTGTTGACACCCTCGAGCAGGTCCCGCCAGGCGCCTTCGCGGCCATCCAGCGTCGCGCGTTCGCCCAGGCGGCCGTCGGCGGCGGCGCGGCTCAGCTCCTGCAGGGCGTTGATCGATTCCTGCAGTGTGCGGCGCGTGCGCGCCAGGCTGGACGCGAGCACGCCCTCGCTCCCGGCAGCCCCGGAATCCGTGATACGCCCCGAGGCCAGGTCTCCCAGCTCCCCGGCAATGCCCTGCAGGCGGCCGGTCATGCGGGCGAAGGCCTCGCCCAGTTCGCCCTGCTGCTTCTGCGAGAGGGCATCGTGATCCAGCCGGTCATCGGCGATCAGGCGCGCCTGGTGCGTCAGGATCTTCAACTGGGCCAGCATGCCCGTGAAGGCCTCGGCCAATTCGCCTTCCTTGTGATGCATGTCGTCGCGCGCGCTCTCCAGGGCGGCCTTCGGCAGGTCGGCGGCGCCCTGCAGCCTCCGGTCCATGTCGGCCATGTTGAAGCGGCCGGCGGCAATGGCGCGGGCCCTCTGGAGCATGGCATTCAGGTTGTCGCGCATCTCGGCGAAAGCCTCGCCCAGCTCGCCTTCCTGCTTGACTTGCAGGGTCGGGTCGGAGAGCCGGTCGGCGGCGATGCGTCTCGCCTGGACGGTCTGGATCTTCAGCTGGGCCAGCATGCGGGTGAAGGCCCCGGCCAGCTCGCCTTCCATGTGATTCATTCCCACACGAGCGCTTTCCATGGCGGCCTCGCGGAAGTCCTGCCCCTTTTCGATGCGCTCCTCGACCATGTGCGCGCGGAACTCGCCGCTGGCGATCATCTGCGCCCGCTCGAGCAGCACCTTGAGGTGCGAACACATGTCCTGGAAGGCCTCGCCCAGTTCGCCGTCGATGTGCTCGTCGAGGCTGGGGTCGGACAACTGGTCCGCGGCAATCTTGCGCGCCTGCACGGTGAGCACGCGCAGCTTGATCGTCATCTGAGCGAAGGCTTCCGCCAGGTCGCCGTTGAGCTCGTCGAATTCGCTCGTGGTCAGGTGCGTCGCCGATTCGCGCAGACTGCGGCCATCGGCCATGCCTTCCTCGACCCGGTCGGCCTGGAGCTGCCCGGCCGTGATCTCCCGGGCCTTTTCGGCGAGGCTCTGCATGGAAGCCAGCAGGCGATTGCCGGCCTGGCTCAGCACACCTACCTCGTCGGCCGTGCTGCTGGCAACAGGTTCCGTATCCAGCTGCCCGTCGGCAACGCGCTCGATCATCTCGACGACCTTGCGGATCGGCCGTGAGACGAAATTGCGAATCATGAACAGAACGCCGATGCAGGTCAGCGTACACAGAAGCAAGGAGAGGGTCTGGATACGCAACAGGAAGTCGCTGCGGGCGTTGCTCACCTGTTCAAACATGCCGACGGCGGCATTCATCTTCTTCAAGGCCGTCAGGCTGCTGCTCTGGGTCATGTCGATGGCGCGGATCTGCTCTTCGCTGCCGGGCTTGGAAGAGCCCAGGGCACTGGTCGCGGCGATCAGGAGGTTCCAGAACTGGCGGGCTTCGAGCAGTGTAGCACGAATGCCCTCTTCCCCGGTTCCCGGAATCACGACTTCCTGCGTCATGCCCAGGTCGCTGAAAGTCGTTCCGCCATCCAGCAGACAGGTCAAGGTCGTTTCGAAGAGTTCCTTGGTCTTCATGGAAGGCCGCTCGGCGCGCCCATAGAAGGTGCTGACGAACGATGCCCCGAGCTCGGGATTGTCGGTCAAGGGGACCTCGACCACCAGCATGCCCAACAGGTCGCCGCCTTGGATGCCGCTGGCTTGACGGGCAGAAGAACTAAGGCGATAGATGAAGTTGTTCTCGGAGGCGCGCACCGGATGGGCGACATAGATTGAAGCGCCCCCTTGCTCCCTCTCGAGAACGGCGGCATAGGTGTCCTGATCACTGTAAGCCAACACGGCCCAGGCGCCGACTTCGAAATCGCTGACCAGGGCGTCTTCCGGAAAGAGGGGGTGCTGACTGGCAAGACGCCAGGAGTAGCCGGCTTCCTCGCCCAGGTCGGCGGCCGCCTGACGGGCGAATTCCAGCGGGCGGGGCATGACCTCCTGCACGTCCCGGCGAATGCGATTGTATTCGATCAGATCATTCTCGATCTGTCGACTAAGAACATCCGCCTGGCGATGCGCCATTGCCAACTGGTTGCTTACGAATTGTTCCTGAAGGATTTCCTTGGTGAATTTCTGGGTCAGCATGCGCTGGCGACCCGCCAGATTGATGATCCTGGCATCATCCGACTGCGACTGCAGAATGGAAATGCTCAGCACGACCGTCGCCACCATGGGAGCAAGAACGATCGCTGAAGCAAACATCATTTTATACAGGATGGGCAGATCAAGCAGCTTCTTCATGCGACTCTCCAGTTCGGAATGATCCCCCCTGGGGGGTTCTCGCGCATCATATCGGAGGCTGGTCGCTTCGGATGTAGCCGGGGAGGGCATTTCCTTCTTCGGTCGAACTCGATCTTTCGTTTTTTTGATAAGTCCTGCTTAGTCCTGCTTAGTCTGTAAAAACGGCCCAGAAGTCGCCCGGCCGTGGATGCGGCAGGCTGCCTCTTCCCCGTTGGCATTGTCGAGGCTTCCCCCTACCTTGGGCGCTTCCCTTGCGGGAAAACGATCCCCCGGCGCCGAAAGGGGCCGGATCATCCATATCACCTTCACATTTGTCTTCTGGGCCGGCGGGGAACCGCCCGGGATCAGGCCCGCAACATGAAGACGAGACCAGTAGGAGAGGTCATGTCAAGGCACACCCCCAGCAAGGCCTGGGAACCGTCCCAGGTCGAAAGCCGGCTCTACGAGCAGTGGGAACAGGAAGGCACCTTCCGCATTCGTCCCGAGTCCGGCGACACCCCCTTCGTCATCAACATGCCGCCGCCCAATGTCACCGGGCGCCTGCACATGGGCCACGGCCTGCAGGACAGCGTGCAGGACACCTTCATTCGCTACAAGCGCATGCTGGGCTTCGACGCGCACTGGCAGCCGGGCAAGGACCACGCGGGCATTGCCACCCAGGCCGTCGTCGAGAAACAGCTGGCCGCCGAAGGCACCAACCGCCACGAGCTGGGCCGCGAGGCCTTCATCGAGCGCGTCTGGCAGTGGAAGGAGGAGTACGGCGGCTTCATTACGGCGCAGAAGCGCAAGCTGGGCGACAGCGCCGACTGGTCGACGGAAGTCTTCACCATGGATCCCGGCCCCTCGAAGGCGGTGCGCGAGGTCTTCGTGCGCCTCTACGAGGAGGGCCTGATCTACCAGGGCCACTACATCGTCAACTGGTGCCCCCGTTGTCACACGGCCATTTCCGACGAGGAAGTGGAACACGAGGACAAGGCCAGCCACCTGTGGCACATGGCCTACCCGGTGGAAGACTCCGACGAGAAGATGGTCGTGGCCACGACCCGTCCGGAAACCATGCTGGGCGACGTGGCCGTAGCCGTGCACCCGGAGGATGAGCGCTACAAGCACCTGCTGGGCAAGTTCCTGATCCTGCCCGTGATCGGTCGCCGCATTCCGGTGATCGCCGACGACTTCGTCAATCCGGAATTCGGCACAGGCTGCGTCAAGGTCACGCCCGCACACGACCCCAACGATTTCGAGATGGGTCAGCGCCACGGGCTGGAGCCGGTGATCGTGCTCGACATTGACGGAAAGATGAACGAGCACGCCGGCCCATACCAGGGCCAGGACCGCTACGAGTGCCGCAAGAAGCTGCTGGCGGACTTCGAGCAGCAGGGCGTACTCGTCGACACCGAAGACCACAGCCACAGCGTGGGACACTGCAGCCGCTGTCACACGGTGATCGAACCCTATCTCTCGAGGCAGTGGTTCGTGCGCATGAAGCCGCTCGCCGAGCGCGCGCTGCAGGCCGCCGAGGAAGGCCTGGTCGAGTTTCATCCGCCGCGCTGGCGCAATGTCTTCAGCCGCTGGATGGAAGAGATCCGTGACTGGTGCATCAGCCGGCAGCTCTGGTGGGGACACCGCATTCCGGTCTTCACCTGCGAGGACTGCGGCGAAGTGCATGTCACACGGGAGGATCCGGCCGCCTGCGCGAAATGCGGCAGCAGCAAGCTGCTGCAGGATGAGGACGTGCTCGACACCTGGTTCTCCAGCTGGCTCTGGCCCTTCTCAACCCTGGGCTGGCCGGAAGAGACTCCGCTCTACAAGCGCTACTACCCGACCGACCTGATGGTGACGGGCTACGACATCATCTTCTTCTGGGTCAGCCGCATGATCATGGCCGGCCTCGAGTTCACCGGTCGCTCTCCCTTCCGGCACGTGTACTTCACGGGCATGGTCAAGGACGAGAAGGGCCGCAAGATGTCGAAGAGCCTCAATAACGGCATCGACCCGCTGGAGATGGTCGACAAGTACGGAGCCGACGCCGTGCGCTACTGCATGGTGGCGCTGAACACGGAAGGCCAGGACATCAAGCTCAGCGAACAGAAGTTCGAGATGGGCCGCAACTTCGCCAACAAGGTCTGGCAGGCCTTCCGCTTCCTGCACATGCAGGACTGGAGCGCGCTCAAGCCCGGCGACGACCTCTCGCGGCCCCGCTGCGGCGAACTGGCAGACGAATGGATCCTTTCGCGCCTGCACACGACCGCCGATCGTGTGTCACAGGCTTTCGACCAGTACCGGCCCAACGACGCGCTGTCCGCCGTGCACGAGTTCTTCTGGAACGAGTACTGCGACTGGTACGTCGAGCTGGCCAAGCCGCGCATGTACGACAAGGAGAACGCGGAGGGCCGACGCCAGACCCTGCATCACGCACTCCATGTGCTGCTGCGCTCGATGCAGCTGCTGCATCCCTTCATGCCCTTCGTCACGGAGGAGATCGGCCGGCTGGTCAACGAGGAGCTCGACGAGGTCGGCCTGCAGGCGCCCTGGGAAGGCATGATGATCCGCCAGCCCTATCCGGTGTGCGACAGCGAACAGGTCCGGCCGGACACGGAAGCCGAATTCCGCCTGGTGCAGGGCATTGTCGGCGCGGTGCGCAACATCCGCGCCGAGCAGAAGCTCAAGCCGCGGCAGGAACTGGAGCTGGTGCTCCTGAGCGCCGGCGACAAGCAGGAAACGCTGCAGCCCGTGCTGGACTACCTGCGCGAACTGGCCCTGGTCGGCAATATCCGTTTCGGCGGGGAACGCCCCCGCCCGGCCGCGGCAGCGGTGGTCGAGGGCCTGGAAGTGCTGATTCCGCTGGAAGGCCTGATCGACGTGGGCAAGGAACGCGAGCGTCTCACGAAGGAACAGAAGCGCCTGGAGGGGTTCCTCAAGGGCGTCCGGGCCAAGCTCTCCAACGAGCGCTTCCTGGCCAACGCGCCGGAAAAGGTCGTGGCACACGAAAAGCAGAAACTGCAGGACGCCGAAGACGCCCTGGCCAAGATCGAGGGCAGCCTGGCCCAGCTCTAGAAAGGCAGAACCGAACACAAGGGCCTCCCGACCGGGAGGCCCTTTCTCTTTCTACCGCTTGCGTCGCGTTTGTTCTGCCGAATGCCGAAGCGTATATTCGGTCTTTCTGTCGCGAATGGACTCTTCCGAATGAAAACCCTGCGGATTCTCCTGCCCTTTCTGCTGATCGCCTGCTCCAATGCCGGTCAGGAAGGGACTCCCGGCGACGCCCGGAAGCTGAGCTTCCAGGTCGAGGAAAGCCTGCTCGGCGCGGACCTTCGCCTCGAAGAGCAGCAGCTGTTGCTTTTTGCCCCTCTGGACTGGTCTCCGGTCGGCGAGGACCTGCTGACGCGCCTGCGCGCCGCCCAGGACGAAGGCGCGAAGATGAACCTGCTGCAGGCCTGCTTCCACCCGGCCAGCTCCTCCATGCTCAGCATTTCGGTGATGCATCACGGCGACGTACCGGCGGTCGAACGCCTGCGCTCGGACCTGGAAGGACGCGAAGGGCTCAAGGTCAGCGAGGACTCCTACCGCCTCAACGGCATGCCCTGCACCCAGTTCCTGGCCGAGGACAGCCTGCTGGTCCAGTTCCGCCTGCTGCTGCGCGACTCCCTGCTGGTCGACTACCTGGTCCCAAGAAACGCGTATACAGCCCAGTTGAAGGCGCTCGAGTCTTCGATCGGGTCGATTGTTCCACTTCAATAATCGGAGAGCACACATGAAGCGCAACATCCGCACAGCATTGCTGGCCCTGATCTCGGCAGCACTCCTGACGGCCTGTGCCGTACACACGCACCAGGTCGGCGACGGCGCCCAGAGCGGCGTGGAGATGAAGCAGAAGCAGTGGTACATCCTCTGGGGACTTGTGCCGCTGAACGAGGTCGACTCGGCCGTTCTGGCCGAGGGTGCCGACGACTACACCATCCGCACGGCCAAGGAAGTGGACGACGTGTTGATCAACATCTTCACGGGCTATGTCACGATCCATAGCCGCACGGTGACCGTCACCAAGTAGGGCGCTCGCCTTCGGGATTACCGGCCCCTTTGTTCCCGCAAAGGGGCTTTTTCTTTGGGAACCGTCGTCCGCGCACTCCAGTTTGATGGGTGAACGCCGCCGATTCCGTATCCGCCGGCAAAAAGGAGAACCCCTATGATCGCCCCCCGCCTGGCAGCCCTGCTGCCTGCCTTGTTGCTGGCCGGAAACGCGCCGGCCGATGAAGCCAACATCACCATCTACAGCGACGGTTTCGGCCTGGTCAGCGAGGACCGCAGCGTCCAGCTGGAAAAGGGCCTGCAGGAAATCCACTTCGAAGGCGTCAGCGCGCTGATCGAGCCCAGCTCGGTGCTCTTCCAGGCGGACGGCGTCGCCCTGCTCGAGCAGAACTACGAGTACGACCTGGTGGACGGCAACGCGCTCTTGCGGCGCTACCTGGATCAGCCGATCACCGTGACACTCAAGGAGGGCGGCGAGCTGGTCAGCGGCACGCTGCTGTCCTACAGCAATGACCTGGTGCTGGGAACGGACGACGGCATCGTCAGCCTGGCCCGCGGAAGCTGGCAGGGCATCCGCTACCCGGAGCTTCCCGACGGCCTGCGCACACGACCGGCGCTCAAGTGGCTGCTGAACACGCGCCGCGCCGGGGAGAAGGATCTTCGTGTTACGTATACGACGCGCGGCCTGGGCTGGCAGGCGGAGTACGTCTGCCTGCTGAACGAGGACGATTCCGGCATGGAGATGGCCGGCTGGGTCAATCTGAGCAACAACACCGGCATGGCCTGGGAAGAGGCCGGCCTGCAGCTGGTCGCCGGCGAGCTCAACCGCGCCCCTGCCATGGGCCCCCAGCCCGAGAACCTGCGCATGATGACGGCGGATGCCGAATACTCCAAGGGCGGCTTCCAGGAGGAAAGCTTCTTCGAGTACCACCTGTATACGCTTCCGCGCAAGGTGGACCTGGCCAACAACCAGGACAAGGAGATCGCGCTCTTCGAACCGGCCGAGACACGCGTCGAGAAGCGCTACGTATACGACTCGCGGCGGGATCACCAGGGCGTGCAGACCCGTCTGCTCTTCGAGAACCGCGAAGGCCAGGCGCCGGGCGTGGCCCTGCCGGAAGGCAAGGTGCGGCTCTACAAGGCCGATTCCGCCGGACGCCGGCAACTGGTAGGCGAGGACCGCATTGCCCACACCCCGCGCGACGAGAAGGTCGAATTGACCGCCGGCCGCGCCTTCGACCTGGTCGTCGAGCGCGTGCAGAAGGATCATCGCCAGTTCGGTCGCGGATGGGAAAGCGACCTCGAATTCAAGGTTCGCAATCGCAAGGAAGAGGGGCGGGTCACCCTCTACCTGGATGAGCACGCCTGGGGCGACTGGGACATCGTCCGCTGCAGCCATCCGGTAGAGAAGGAAGACGCGCGCACCGCACGAGTCCAGGTAGAGGTCGCCGCCGGACTAGAGGAAGTCGTCACCCTGACATTGCGCGGAAACCGCTGATTCAACTGAATATCCATTCAGAAACAGGCCGGCTTGACCGGCTTGTTTCGCTCCCGGGGACCAGGTGGATTCCACGCCGGTATCCCCACCGCGTCCTCGACTGCAGGGTCAATGCCAGGAACAGCGTTGCCGATAGAGGGGCAGGCAGTGGTCTTGGGGATTCGACTTCCACGAATGAACGCGCGACGCTGGACATACGGGCTACCTATTGCGGTCCTGATCAGCGGCATCCTGCTCAGCCTGCTTGGCTGGAGGGTGACGAACGGTTTGGTCCGCGACCGCATGCAAAGCGAGTTCTTCCAGCGCTCCCATAGCCTGCACAGCGCGATCCAGAGCGGAATTCGCGAATCGATGCAAAGCCTGAAGAGCAATGCCCGCACGCTGGCCCAGTTCGACAGCCTGGGCAAAGAGGACTTCAGCGCCCTGGCTGCGAAGATCCTGGCCGAAAGTCCGGAGTTGCAGGCCATCGAGTGGGTGCCCCGCGTACCTCACCGCCTGAGGGAGGCCTACGAACAGGCGGCCCGCGCGCAGGGCTTCCGGGATTTCTCCTTCAAGGACAAGGACGACAGCGGCCGCTTCTTTCCGGTCGGGAAGCAGGAAATCTACTACCCGATCTATTTCGTGGAGCCGCTGGAAGGGAACGAGGAAGCCCTGGGCTACTGCACCGGCCCGCCCGTCCGGAAGGAAATCATTGATCAGGCCCTTGCAACAGGCGAGGCCGTCGCCTCCGACCTGGTGCCTCTTGTCCAGTCGGACGGAAAACCGCATGGCCTGCTCGTCTTCTGCCCGGTCTGGAACTCGGCCAGCCGCCCGGACAGGGATCCGCAAAGCGCCCGGGGCTTGCTGGAAGCCGTCTACAAGGTGGATGACCTGCTGGCGACGATCCTGGAAGGCCAGGACCGGGAAGGCATCGATTTGAGCTTCACGAGTTCGGACGGCAAAAGGACCGCCGGGATTCCGGTGCCACACGACGAACTCGAACTGGCCGAGTACAGTCCGCGCGAGCGCGCCCTGCGATTGGAAGCCGGTCACACACGCGCCATCGTCTGGGGCCAGCGGCACTTCAAGCTGACCTTCAAGCCGACGGCCGGTTTCAGCCGCCAATACCCGCTCTACGTCGGCACGCTGATGTTGGCGCTGGGCCTGGCTTTCACCGTGGTCTGCAGCTTGTTCCTCTTCTTCTACCTGGGGCAGAACACGCGGATCCGTCGCCAGGTGGAGAAGCAGACGCGGGAACTGGTCCAGGGAACGCGCGAACTGAAACAGGCCCTGGAGCACAAGGACGCGGCCCGCGCCGAGCTGCGCCTGATGGCACACACCCTCGAACAGATCACCGAAGCAGTCCTGGTCAGCGACCCGAAGGGAAACCTGTACTACATGAATCCCGCCGCGGAGAAGCTCTTCGGGCGCACCCTGCGGGAAAGCCCGGACCTGAAGGAAGAGGAGCTGCTGGATCCGAAGGCCATGAAGTCCCTCGACAAGCAAACGGAGCCGGAAAAGGCGTCGGAAGTCCTGCGGGCGGGCGAGACTCTCTTGAAACCGGCGGGAGGCCGGGAGTTCCTGGCGCAGATCGTCGTGTCACGCATGCAGAACAGCGAGACGGGCGACCCGCTGACCGTCAGCCTGGTGCGAGACGTGAGCGAGCAGCGTAGCACGGAGAAGAAGCTCTACCATGCCCAGAAGGTCGAGGCGGTCGGCATGCTCGCCGGCGGCATTGCCCATGACTTCAACAATGTGCTGACGGCGATCAACGGCTCCTGCCAGATCCTCCAGCTCAAGCTGAAGGACGAGGGAAATCGCCGCCTTGTCGATGATGTGCTGCGCACGGCCGAGCGCGCGGCGACCATGGTCAAGCAACTGTTGGCCTTTGGACGATCGCAACAAGGCAAGCGGGAATCGCTGGACCTGAACGAGGTCGCGCGCTCGATGAACAGCATGCTGGATCGCCTGGTGCCGAAGCACATTCGGCTCAGTTTCGAATCCCACCCGGATCTTCCCCCCGTGCTGGCCGAGAGGTCGAAACTCGAGCAGCTGCTGCTGAACCTGATCCTGAACGCAAGGGACGCCATCGAGGGCGAGGGTTGGATTCGTGTGATTACAGAGGAGCCCCATCAGGGAGTCAGACTGCCCGATGCAGCTTCGGCCGCTGTGCGGCTTCGCGTCATGGACAATGGCTGCGGCATTCCAGCCGACATGCTGGAAAAGATCTTCGAGCCCTTCTTCACCACGAAGAAGGACAAGGGAACCGGCATGGGCCTGGCGACGGTCAGCAACATTGTCCGAACCAGCCTGCGTGGAAGCATCCAGGTGGACAGCCGCGTCGGTCTAGGAACGGAATTCATCATTGATCTGCCGGCCCTGCCTCGACCCGGGAGAACCGCCCAACGAGATCCATCCGGCACTCCGAAACAAATGCCCCGCATACTGGTCGTCGAGGACGAAAAGGACGTGCGCGAACTGATCCACCAGGTGCTGGCCGGGGCGGGCTTCGACACGAACCAGGCGGAAAGCGCCGAACAGGCTCTGCGCATCCTGGAACGGGCGCAGTTCGATCTGCTGCTGACCGACATCGTCATGCCTGGAAAAAACGGCGTCGAACTGGGGCGGGAAGTCTCTCCCCTCTACCCGGAAATGAAGATTCTCTACATGTCGGCCTTTGCCAATGAGAGCCTCGACTCGGGGAATGCCTTCCGCACGGAACAGTTTATCCAGAAACCCTTTTTGCCCAGTGTACTGACCGGCATGGTGCGTCAGCTGCTCGAGCTGGACGAAACGAACCCGGCCTAGGGCCTTCTTCCCTATCTTCCCCTCTCGACGGGCCGACGGGTCCGCGTTCCCCTTACAGACGACGAGCGACCCAAGCATGAGTGACAGCCACGACTCCTTCCTGGCGGACCGCCTGGTCTGGATTCCCGGGGTCGGCCCCCGCAAGGCGGAGGTCCTGGCCGGGGCAGGCCTGTGCTCCGTGCGCGACATGCTGGAGCACTTTCCGCGCCGCTACCTGGACCGTACGAGTGTCACACGCATTCGGGAGATCGAGGAGGGGTGCGGGGAGATCACGGTCGTCGGGCGTATTACACGCTGCGGATTGAAGGGATACAGCCGCCGCCAGCGCTTCGAGGCCGAGCTCAGCGACGGAACGGGCACCCTGAACCTGGTCTGGTTCCGGCGCACGAGCTGGGTCCGCAAGGCCCTCGAGACCGGGGACGTGATCGCAGCCAGCGGCGCGCCCCGCGTATACCGCGGCTGGCAGATGCAGCACCCGGCCTTCGAGAAGCTGCTCGTCGACGAGGACGACACGGGAAGCTTCGAGTACAACGGCCAGGTGGTTCCGATCTACCCCGGCACGGAGGAGCTGCGCAAGGCCTGGCTCGACAGCCGCGCGCTGCAGCGGATCGTGTCCCACATCCTGAAGGATGCCCGCCTGTGCTTCCCGGAGATCCTCCCGCCGGACCTGGTCGCTCGCCTGGCCCTGGTCTCGCACGACCGCGCCATGCGGGAAGTCCACATTGCGGAAAGCCTGGAGGCGGTCGGCCTGGCGCGCCGGCGGCTGATCTTCCAGGAACTCTTCCTGCTGCAGCTGATGCTGGCCCTGCGTCACACGGAGCGCGACGAGCGATCCGGCAGGCCCTTCGGCAGCGAAGGCGACCTGCTGCCCCGCCTGCTGCAGGATCTTCCCTGGCCGCTGACGGGGGCCCAGCAGCGCGTGATCGACGAGATCCTCGGCGACATGCGCTCCCCCCGGCCGATGAACCGCCTGCTGCAGGGGGATGTCGGCAGCGGCAAGACCGTCGTCGCCCTGGCCGCCCTGCTGACCGCCGTCTCGGATGGCCGCCAGGGCGCGATCATGGCGCCGACGGAAATCCTGGCCGAACAGCACTTCCGGAACATCGACGCGCTCTGCGCCCCCCTGGGCGTCCGAGTGACCCTGTTGACCGGATCACGAAAGGGCGCGAAACGGCAGAAGGCCCTGCAAGAGATCGCCGGCGGCTGGACGCAGATCGCCGTCGGCACGCACGCCCTGATCCAGGAGAGCGTCGACTTCCAGGACCTGGGGCTGGTTGTGATCGACGAGCAGCACCGCTTCGGCGTGATGCAGCGCGCCAGCCTGCGCCGCAAAGGCGAGGACCTGGACACGCTGGTCATGACGGCCACACCCATTCCGCGCACCCTGGCGATCACGGCCTATGGCGACATGGACCTGAGCCTGCTCGACGAACTGCCGCCGGGCCGCAAGCCGGTGCGCACGGAATGGAGGCCGGAAAGCAAGCGCGGGGCCATCCTGGAGTGGCTGAGGGAGCAGGTGCTCGAGGGCGCGCAGGCCTACCTGGTCTATCCGCTGGTCGAGGAATCGGAAAAGCTCGATCTTCGCGCCGCGGAAGAGGCCTACGAGGAGCTGCGCGGCGGCCTGCTGGCGGAGTTCGACATCGGCCTGCTTCACGGCCGGATGAAGGCCCCCGAGAAGGATGCCGTGATGCAATCCTTCCTGAAGGGCGAGATCCAGGTGCTGGTCTCGACCACGGTGATCGAGGTCGGCGTGGACAACCCCCGCGCCACGGTGATGATCGTGGATCACGCCGAACGCTTCGGACTGAGCCAGCTCCACCAGCTGCGAGGCCGCGTCGGCAGGGGCAGCGATCGCTCCTGGTGTATTCTCATTGCCGGGCGCGAGCTGAGCGCCGAGGGCCGCGAGCGCCTGGAGACCATGGCCCGGACGACGGACGGCTTCGAGATCGCCGAGACGGACCTGCGGATGCGCGGGAGCGGCGACTTCTTCGGCGTGAGACAGAGCGGCGTGCCGCTCTTCAAGCTGGCCGACATCGTCCGCGACCGCGAAACCCTGTTGCTCGCCCGCGACGAGGCCTTTCGCCTCGTGGAAGAGGATCCCCGCCTGCAGAAGCATCCGCTGCTGCGCTCCTGGATCGACCGCTACCTGGACGAGGCCCTGCAGAGGGTCGCCGACTGATGGCCCCCCTGCATCACGAAGACCTGGCCCAGGTCGTCCTGCCCCTTCCGCTGGAATCCGTCTACAGCTATTCCATTCCCGCGGCCTTCCAGGGCAATGTGCGCGAGGGAATGCGTGTCATCGTCCCCTTCGGGCGTCGTACGCTGACCGGCTATGTCGTCGGCATGACACGCGAGCTGCCGCCGGGAAAGGTTCGCGCCATTCACGACGTGGTCGACGCCCAGAGCCTGCTCAGCCCGGAAGTGCTGGCTTTCTGCCGCCGGCTGGGCGAGTACTACCTCTGCAGCTGGGGCGAGGTCCTGAAGGCCGCGCTGCCCCCGGCGATCAACGGCACCAGCCGGCGCTATTTCGAGCGCCACCCGGATCCGCAGGCCGCCCGGCCGATCCGCATGACGCCGGCGCGGGAAAAGCTCCTGCGGCTCATCGAGGGGCGTGGCGCGCTCAGCAAGGCCGAACTCAGCCGCCTGATGGGCTCGCAGGCCTTTGTATACGACCTGGGACTGCTGCTGCGCGAAGGCTGGCTGGTCTCGCGTTCCGTCGTCGAGAAGGCGCGTGGCCAGGGGCGCCAGGTCAGCGTATACAGCCTGGGCACGGTCGAGCCCGAGGAGGGCTGGACAGGCCTGATCGCCTCCCGCGAGAACCGGGCGCCGCGCCAGGCGGCCCTTCTGCGCTGGCTCCTGGACAAGCCGCGGGGCGCGGAGCGATCGGCGATCATGGAAGCCGGTTTCGGTTCGGGAGTCCTGCAGGCCCTGCACAAGAGTGGTCACCTGCAGGTCGAGCAGCGAGATGCGGCCATCGAGGAGCAGTGGGACACGGACCACAGCGTGCGGAGCCTCGTCCTGAGCGGGGACCAGCAGAAGGTCGTCGAGCGGATCTCCCCCCTGCTTCGCCGCCCCGGGAGCGCACCGGGGCAGCACAAGGCCTTCCTGCTGTTCGGTGTTACAGGAAGCGGCAAGACCCAGGTATACCTCGAGCTGGCTCGCCGTGCCCTGAAGAAGGAGCGCAGCGTGCTGATCCTCGTCCCGGAGATCGCGCTGACGCCGCAGATCGTTGCCCGTTTCCGCTCCTTCCTGGGGCAGGATGTGGCCGTAATCCACAGCAAGCTCAGTTCGGCGCAACGCTTCGCCATCTGGCGACGGATCCGCAAGGGGGAGATCCGCACCGTGATCGGGGCCCGCAGCGCCCTTTTCGCTCCCCTGCCGGATCTGGGACTGGTCGTCGTGGACGAGGAGCACGAAACCAGCTTCAAGCAGTTCGAGCCTCAGCCCAGGTATCACGCGCGCGACGCGGCTCTCCTCCGCGCCCATCACCTGGGCATCCCCGTCGTGCTGGGAAGCGCCACGCCCTCCATGGAGAGCTGGCGCAACGCCCGCGAGGGGAAGTTCGAGCTGCTGCGCCTTTCCAGCCGCATCCGGAATCGTCCCCTTCCGGAAGTCGAACTGGTCGACATGAAGGAGAACCTGGAACAGCTGGCGGGCAAGGGCCGCACGGTGCGCGCCTTCGGCGACCGGCTGATCAAGCGCCTGATCCAGGTCGTCGAGCGCGGCGAGAAGGCGATCATCCTGCAGAACCGGCGCGGCTTCTCGCCCTGGGTCGCCTGTGAGACATGCCGAGAACCCCTGCGCTGCCTGCGCTGCGACCTGACCCTGACCTGGCATCGGACGGATCACAAGTGCCATTGCCACATGTGCGGCCTGGCGATCGACACGCCGCAGAAATGCCCCGCCTGCGGCAACGGCCCGCTGCTCCTGCTGGGGGCCGGCACGCAGAAGATCGAGGAGGAGCTGGAAGAGATGTTCCCCGAGGCCCGGCTGCTGAGAATGGATCGTGATACAACAGGAGACCGGGACGCCTACGTGCGCATGGTGCGCGAGTTCAACAAGGGGGACTACGACGTGCTGCTGGGAACCCGCAGCGTCGCCAAAGGGCTGGATTTCGCGGATGTGACACTCGTCGGCGTGATCAACGCGGACACGGAACTCAACCTGCAGGACTTCCGCGCCCAGGAGTGGGGCTATCAGCTGATCAGCCAGGTGGCCGGCCGCGCCGGTCGGGGCGACAAACCGGGCGTAGTCATCGCGCAGAGTTTCGACCCGGAGGCCGAGGTCCTGCAGTTCGCCGCCAGGCACGACTTCGAGGGCTTTGCCGAAAAGGAGCTGGCCGCGCGGAAAGCGCTGGCCTATCCCCCCTTTGGCCGTCTCTGCCGCCTGCTGCTCAAGTCGCTGGACGAGGAGCGCGCCCGTTCGGCCTGCGAGGGACTCAAGGCGCGTCTACGACCGATCGCCGAACCGATCCAGCTCCTCGGCCCCGGACCGGCGCCCGTGCTGCAAGTGAGGCGTGAATACCGCTACCAGATCCTGCTGAAAAGCCCACGAAGCAAGGACCCCTCCGGGCGCCTGCTACGCGACCTGGCCCGCAAGGCCCGGGAGCTCTTCGAAAAACACCACCGCACCCGCGACCTGAGCCTTGTCGTAGACATCGACCCCCAATCCCTGATGTAACACACCCCAAAAGTCGCGAAGCGTCGACAGAATAGTAGCAGCGGGTGCCAACCCGCAGAGCCTCCCAACGTGCCAACCCGCAGTCCCCGACACCAACCCGCAGGCCTGTGCGCCATGCAATCCCGCAGACCCTGCCCAAGCCCCCTCACCGCCCCGGCCGTTCCCAGTCCGGCATTTCCCGGATCATGAACTCGTCGAAGAGGGGAACGGTGAACGCCGTTTCCCCGTGCAGGGGGCTCCAGATCATGCCTTTGCGGATCAGTCCACTGCGCAGGGGTCCCAGGTGTTCCACCTTGCGCCCGTAGACGGCGGCGATCTTGCCCGAGCGCTGGGGATCCGATCCGGCTTCGGCCATGGCACGCAGGTAGTCCTTTTCCCTGGGCGTCAGACGGTCGAAGCGTACACGGAAAAAGCTCTGGTCCAGGGCCGCGCGGGCCGTGTCCGTTGCGCGTAATACATCGTCCAGGGTGATCGGGGATTCCGCTGCCGCCAGCCAGCAGTGCTTGCCCCACTCCTGCAGGAAGTAGGGGTATCCATGTGTGACATGATAGACCCGCGCCAGCGCTGGCTCCTCGATCGCGCCTCCCTCGGCCTCGATCGGCTTTCGCAGGGCTTCCTGCGCGCTTTCTTCATCCAGGGGGCCGACGGTCGGGTACTCGAAAAGCCGCTCCGCGTAGGATCGGGCTTCCCCGGCCAATCCGGCGACCTGGGGCAATCCGGCCCCGAAGAGCAGCATGGGCAGACCCTTCTGGGCGATGGCATGAAAGGCCACGATCAGGGCGCGCAGGTCTTCTTCCACCAGGTACTGCACTTCATCGATCAGCAGGATCAGGCTGCGTCCGGCGGCTTTGGCGGTTTTCCCCACTTCGAGAAGCAACTCGGGAAGATCGATTTCCAGATTGCCGCTGTCGGCAGCCGGCGGACCTTCCAGCTGTACTTCAACATCCCCCAGGGAGACCTTGAAGGCGCCGGCAAATCCGCGAAGAGCGGCCATGCCGCGTCCTGCGAGATCCTTGGCCTGCTCGACGCGGCTCAGGCGCAGCAGCACGCGCTTCAGGGCCGGAGCCAGATAGCTGGCCAGGCGCTGGCCTTCCGGCGCTTCCAGCAGGATCGACTCGTAGTCCTGCTTCTCGGCAAGGGCGCCGATGCGATTGAGAAGCACGGTTTTTCCGACGCCTCGCAGTCCCAGCAGGAACTGGCTCTTTTCGAACCGGCCCGCCCGAATACGATGGATGGCGATTTCCGCAGCCTGCAGCAGGCCTTCGCGGCCGACCAGAGCCGGCGGGGGCGTTCCCGCCCCGGGTGAGAATGGGTTGCGCAAGGGATCCATGAAGTGTCCAAATAGAAAGATCTGTTCCGATCTTATCATTCTATCGGTGTCTATTCAAGACTCATATTGAACGATCTATTTTAACCTTATTCTTCTATATGTAGTTATTCATACTGAAGACGGAACTGCAATCCGTCGAAGAGGGAGCCCGTTCGCACACTGTACTTGACGAGACCGTTGCTTCCGCCGGACACGCTGGATTCCAGCCGACTTCTAGTGATCCGCCGAAGGGCTTCGCATAAGATCAAGCAAGAGCAGTACCTCCACGGCCTGATGCCGCACCTCAAGGCTGCCTTCGCCATAACTGTGGGTGATCGAGGGGCTGTATCGAGCCTCGACGGACAACTCGTGTCCCCAGGGCTTCAGCCAATCAACTCCAAGACCGACCGATAGCCCGGCATCAAACTGTTTCAGTTTCTCGTAGGGAGTAGGCCAAGGGACGTTCTGGACTCGCAGCAGATAGTCGACCCAGGGCCCGGCGATGAGATACAACGGCAGGTCTGCTATCGGCAATTCCACGCGAAGGAGAATCGGCAGATTCAGGTACTCCGCTCGCGGGCTTGCTACCGCCTTTCGATCACCCGAAACATCCCATGGCGATGTCAGCGGAAAAGTCCACTTCACGCCTTTCTGGATGAATCGCAATTCAACACGAAGATCGATTCCCTGCCGCAAAGCCCAGGTCGAATGGATGCCTAGGTCCATTCCGGTCCGATAGGATTTATCCGGCCCCCTGTTTCCTCCATAGCCTTCCCATTCCAGCGTAGAGAAGACAGTTCCGCAGCTCAGGCCGAATCCGGCCGTCGCCGCATGTAGTACGGCGGGGTACAGAAGGACAATCGCCAGGACCAGGAACAGATGGGGCCGCCGCTTCGGGAATCGACACAGCAACGAGACTCGATCCACAACTCCTCCGAGTAGAAGTTTTGTATACTCCGAATTCGTTGCATAGCCGCAAGACGGCCTTCAGCGAGGTTGCAACGAAGAATCCGCCAGGAGATGTGCGCCATTTCGCATCCGGGTGCCTCGGTCCTGTCTCATGGTGATACATTTTTTCTTCCTATGACGGATGTGGAATCGGGCGCCTAAACACGCGCGCCGCCGCCTACCACTCCTTCAATCCGACACTGAAGCCGATCCCTAAATGCCAGGCCAATTCCGACGCACTCTCGCCGCCCCGGCTCAACTCGAAGCGCTCGGCGCGGATCTCCGGATACATCGAACTCTTCTCCGTCAGACGAATGCGAAGGCCGCACCCCAGACCGTAGTCCGAGTGGGGCTGGAACCCTTCCAGGTTCTCGTCGAAATCGCTCTCCAGCTTGCGCAAACCGGTCCATTCGAAGTCCAGACCCTGGTGCCGCTGGAAGAAGGCATAGGGTTCGACAGCGGGAAAGCGATGGCTGATGGAAAGGATGTACTTGCGATAACTGTCACCGTGCTGGTTGCCGCGAACATAGGTTTCCGCCAGATCGAACCAGGTGAACTCCGGCGGAGTGATGTCGAGCTTGAGATGAGTTTCAACGCCCCAGTAGGACTGGAAGAGTACGCCCGCTTCCAGCTGCAGGGGCATTCCGATGGCTCCGCCGTATTGCAGGATGTATTGGCCGGGCACGTGGAGCTGCGACTCTTCTCCCCGCGAGGCGATGTTGTGAATGCCGCCCCGGCCCTGCAACTGGCCGAAGTCCAGGGTATCGGCCGTCGAGTACACGCCGGTTGTGACACAGCCGGAAAGGAGCAGCAGGGGGGCAAACCCAAAGCAAATCAAGCAGACCTGCATACTACCCGGATTCTTCCGGTTTCCAATCTGGTGTATGGCATGACAGCCTAACGTATGACGTGCACTGAATTCCACAGTCCTGAAAAAGCGTGAGAGGAATGCTACCCTTCCAGAAAACGCTTTCTCTGGGCCCGGTTGTGTACAATGAACCCAAAGAGCGAACTGGAAAACGCAAGCAGGAACAACCCTTCCAATACATCTCCACGCGCCAGCATTGCGACCGACACGACCAATGTCACGGTGCCAAAGAAGCTGCTAAAGAAGAAATGTGCCGGGCCAAAGCTTTTCACGGCGCGCTTCTGCATCTCCTGCATTGCATCCGGCGAGGAGACACGTTTCAGGTTGGCCAGCGCACCTCTGAACAGGAGCCACTGTATGACAGTAGGAATCAGGATGATGAACAAAATGAAGGCAAGCATGCCACCAACATACCCGAACCGGTTAGAAATGAACAAGAAGCAAGGAAAGCCGAGCAAATATGACAGTACATACGTCCAGTTGTATACAGTCTGATTCTTTAATAGACGTTCTTCCGTGGCTGCATCGGGAAGCAGGTAGGGTTGCTGGCGAAACCCCTTGGCAAAGAAGAGTCGTTCTCCATCTTCACCGTGATAGAAGAGCTCGCGCGCCGAAGCCTTGGGCTTGAAGAGGGATGCCATAGTTGATCTCCGCCATGTCGTTGCAAGGGCAACAATGGATTTTTTGCTCGCCATTCTGAATCTACATCTATCCAATACGAATCCAAGAAGACCAACAAGCGCTAAACAGACAAGGGCGAGTTGACGCAACTTCTCACTCGGCAAACTTGTCCTGTCCACCCCGCCGGACAGTTGGGGCGTTTGGGGAGAGTGTCACCCCCTTACACGCTCCTACTCACAGTGCACAGCTTCATCCCACCAAAAATTTCTCCCCTCCTCCTCCATTCTGCCGTTTCGTCCACTATTCTGGACATGCACTCTCCTCTTCCCTGAACCCGTCGTGCGCCGCTTTTCCCTTTGATCCCCGCATTGGCTTTCCCTTCTTGCCTGACCTTTTCCGACCGGCAGTGCCGGACGAAGGCTCGTCAGGACCCGACGGTGGATGGAGATACACCCAAGGAGAACCGAGCCATGCCTTTCCATAGACTGTCCGCCCGCCGATCCGGCCTTGCCGGCCTTTTGCGGACGATCCTCCTGCTGATTTTCTTGCTGACACTGCCCCTAGCCGTCCAGGCCCAGGAACGCAGCAATCCCGTCGAGGACTTCGTCCGCCAGCGGGTCGGCGATTTCGTCCTGGAGTACCACCCGGCCGACGAGGCCTACGCCAACCAGGTGGGCGCCACCCTCCTCATGGGCTCCGCCCGCCTGCGCAAGGACTTCAGCATACCCAGTTTCCGCGGCAGCCGCCTGGTGATCGCCTGGGATTCCTACCACTTCGAAGAATTGTCCGGCGGCCATTTTCCGCATTGGGGCGCTGCCCTGGCCCGCCCGGAGGACCGCCTGATCGTGATGAAAAGCCCGCGCTGGGCCAATGTCATGCGCAATCCGACCGGTACGGTCATGCATGAAATGGTGCACCTGGCGACCGGCATGCTGACCAACAATCACCGCATTCCCATCTGGCTTAGCGAGGGCATTGCCGTCGAGGAATCCGGCGAAGTGCGCGGCGACTCGCCGATCTCGATGGCCACGGCCATGACCAGCGGCGCGCTGATGGACCTGTGGGAGCTGGACGGCCTGCACGGCTTCAGCTCCGAGCACGCCGGATTGGCCTATCTGCAGGCGGAAAGCGCCGTCATCTTCTTCAAGGAGCGCTATGGGCGTTTCACCCTGATCCAGCTGCTGCTGGAAGTGGGCCGCGGCACGCCTTTCGAACAGGCCTTCGACCATGTCACCGCCGGAGGGTGGTATGGCTTCAACCAGGAATACAAGGAGTGGGCCCGCAAGCGCTTCGGCGGCTATTTCATTCAGGACCTGAACACCTGGATCTGGGTCGGGATTGTCCTGCTGGCTGGTGTGGCCGTGCTGCTGCGCAAACTGCGGGCGAGGAGAATCGTCGCGCGCTGGGAAGAGGAGGAGCGACTCTACGGAGATCCCGAGGCCTGAGTTTTTGCAATTTTTTTCAGAAAGAGCGTTTGAAGCTTGCTTTCGCGAAGCTGGGGCAATAGATTCGCAATCGAATTGGCATTCAATCCCTCCTCTTCCTGACAGGCATCTCTGACTTCCCCCTTGTAGGATGGACTCTGTCCATCGGAGGGGCAACGGGATCCTCCGCCTTCGCGCGGCTCCCGCAGTGGATCCGGTACGATGATCGCCCTTCGGGGCGTCGACTTGCTCTCTTTCCCTTTTTTCCACGAGCATAGGGCCCGGATCCTTCAGCGAGGATCCGGGCCCGCTTTTTCTGCAACACGGCGCCTGGCCGTGCTTGAGCACAAAAAAAGCCGGCCAATGGCCGGCTTCGTGTTCCATGATCATTGGCGGCTATACCCGTCGCACGAAGAATTCGTCGCCTTCGTATTCCTTCCGCGACAGGTAACCCTGTGAGACAAGCTCTTCCACCTGTGCCCAGGTGCTTCCGGTCTTGCGCACCAGGTCCTCGACAGCATCGCGGTTCATGGGATGAACCGCCGTGATACTCAGCAGGTCGTCGCGCAGGTCCCCGGTGCTGCTGAAGGCATTGCCTTCGGAGCCCTGCAGGTACTCGACACGGTTGACGCGGGAGCGCAGGATATGCCAGCTGTCGTGAATAAAGGAGTCCTCCGGGGGGTGAACCGTGCTCTCGGCGGGTGGCCTGGTGGGCAGGTTGATATAGGCCGTGCTCGGTTCCAGGGAGCCAAGGAACTCGGCAAGCTCGACGAAGTCCTCCATGCGGTCGTTCAGGTCGCGTATCACCATGGTCTCGCTGACCAGGGTTCCTTTGAACATGCTGGCGAAACGCAGGATGCCGCCCAGGATCACGTCCAGGTCCAGGCTGCGCCTTGGGCGGTTGATGGCATGCCACACGGGGCTTCGCGTCGAGTCGACCTTGACCGAGACCCAGTCCGCCACGCAGAGTTCCTCCACCACGTCATCCATCCACAGAAGCGAGGAATTCGTGATCACCGCCACCGGTATGTCGTAGGCTTTCAGGCCCTTCAACAGGCGCCCCAGGTGAATGTCGATGGTCGGCTCGCCCTCGGGAACCACCGAGAGGTAGTCGACGGTCTCGCCTTGCTTCTGCAGGCTTGTCAGACGCTTCTCCACTTCCTCCAGGATCACTTCCGTATCCACGAAGCTCGTGCGTTCCACATCCAGTTTGCCTGTCCGCCCGGCCTGGCAGTAGACACAGCTGAAACTGCAGGTCTTCGCCGCCAGATTGCGACAGGTCTGGTTGTTGAGGTTGTTGATGCCCAGGCTTCGCTTGAGACGCCTTGAGGGGATCGGCCCGAAGGTATACATAAGCTGGTCCAGTTCGTATGGAGGCCGTGTTGGCTGTACTGCCGACTCACACAGGCAGAATGACTCGCCAAGGTTGCAGAAAAGTCCGCTTCTACCCTTGCTCCAGATCAATTCAATCCCCGGTTGCAGACGTGCTAGTTCGGAATGGGACTCTTTGGCAGATCATTCCGAACAACACACGCCGCTGTTCCAGTCAAGGTCCCCTGGGCCAACGCCGATAGAGAAAATTCTTAACACAGGAAACGCCCTTGAAGTCCTTCAATGAACCGCTGCCGCAGGCGGACACGCTGTCCATTCACCCGGACCTCCAGGAGGCCGAACTGGACACGTTGATCGACCAGGCCGGCCACCTGCTGGCCATGGCCAGCCTGCGCTCCGACCAGCCCTCCATGGCCGAGAGCCTGCACTCCCTGGGGCGCATCTTCCGCATGCGGGGGCAGCAGCAGATTGCCGAATCCATGTGCGAACAGGCCCTTGAGCTGGACCCCAAGGCCCTGCCGGAAGAGGTTCATCGTCAAATCCTCGAATTGCATGCCGACCTGCTGGCGGATCGCAAGGAGTATGGCCAGGCCCTGTTCATCTTAAGGGAAGCCCTGGCGGCGTTGAAGACCTGGGGGCCGGATGTCGGCCGGCTGCAAAGCAACATCGGGCGCTTCTTCGCGCGCCAAGAGGGAGTCCTGTTGCGAGACCTTCCCGAAAAGCAGGCCGGGGAAGTGGAGATTCAAGAAATCGAGGCCCTGCATTCGGCGGTGCACTACTTCCTGGCCGAAGGCCTGTACCTCAACGAGGGCTGGTGCCTGCTGCAGTTGGGCGAGGAATACCTGGCCGAAGAAGATCTGGACCAGGCCTTTCACTACGGGCAAAAGGCGATGGACCTGATCGATCAGCAGGAGGATACACCGGGCAGCCTGCGCTGCCGTCTGCTGCTTTCGGAAATCCTGCGCCTGGCGGATAAATCCGCCAAGGCCCTGACCTTGGCCGAGGAAGCCCTGGACCTGGCCGAACAGCTGGATTCGAATGAAATGCGCAGCCTGGCCCATGGGGAACTGGCCCACTGCAAGGAATCACTCGGCCTCTATAAGGAAGCCTGCAAGCATTTCCGTCGAGCCCGTCCGACCTGCGAAAACCGACAAGTCCGCCAACAGGGGCATTCCCTGCAGTCCCTGGTGCCGATCTGCGCCGGCTGTCGCGCCATTCGCGACGAACAGCAGGAGTGGATGCGGCTGGAGGAGTACTTCCACAAGCAGCTGGGAACGGAATTCAGCCATTGCCTCTGCCCGAAATGCGTCGAGCGGCTGTATCCGGAAATGACGGATGCCCAGGAAGCATGGGACGGCGAAGAGCGTCGGGGCGAGCAGAACCACGACGAGGGTGCGGAAGACTGATTCCCGCCCTGGCACTTGCCCTTCCGGGATCGGAGAGCTGAAATTCAGCCATCCTACCGGGCCGTTGCCAGGGAGCCCGTTTCCGAAAAACAAAAAACCCGATCGCGCCAACCCCTGCGCGCGATCGGGTTACCCGATGACGTGGATTCCTCCCAGTCCCCACGTCGCCGAAGCACTCGACTTCGACGGGGGACAGAGTACGCTCGCCAAGCCCGGAATTCTTCACCGAAGAATCACAGAAGACTCACAAGCGCCTCTCTGGCGGGAAAAGCCTTATTTCACCAGGACCATCTTGCGGGTTTCGCTGTAAGCGCCCTGGCTCAGGGTGTACAGGTAGACTCCGCTGGCCAGGTTGCTGCCGTCGAACGTCAGCTGATGCTCGCCGCTGGACAGCAGCCCGTCGGCCAGCACAGCGACTTCGCGCCCCTGCAGATCATGCACGCGCAGGCTGGCTTCGCCGGTTTCCGGCAGGCGGAAGGAGATCGTGGTGCTTGGATTGAAGGGGTTCGGTGCGTTGGCCGCCAGCTCGAAACCGGAAGGCAGGTCGTCCGTGTCCGCGGTTGCCGGGCAAAGAGTAAAGCAGACTTCCCACGGAATGTCCTGCGTCATCAGCTGGCAGGAGGCGTCCCTTCCATTCATGACTCCGAAGCTCACCGTGTAGACTCCTGCGGGCAGACACTCGGGGGGATTGTTCTGGGGAGGCATGAAGCTGTCCCCATGGTCCTTGTTGACCACATCCGGCTGCGACCAGCCGCCGGTGCAGGTGTTGGGGCAGATGCCGGGATCGTCATCCCCCTCGAAGGAAATGTTGGGTCCCTGCACTCCCGAAAAGACCGTGTTCACGTTGCCGGAACCGCAGCTGTTCAGTTCCCAATCGCAGCATTCCTCGTCCAGAGTGAAGGTCAGATCGAACCAGGTGAAGGGAACGCTGACCGTACCGCTCAGGCAATGGTCGCGGGAAGCGTCCAGGTGGATGGTTTCGGTGGCCGGCTGCAGTTCTCCATTCACCAGCAGATTGACGCCGGTGAAATCGGAAGCGCTCGCGCAGAGCGGGGCCAGGGCCAGACACAGAAGGGTCTTCTTCATGGGTACCTCAAATAGATGGTTGTCTTTGCGGGGAAGGCGGGAATGATCGCTGCACCTGTCTTCGGCAAGGATTATGCCAACAATGGCATAGCCATGGAAGGGCCTGCAGCCCGCAGCAACTACCAGGAATTGTTCAAAGACGTCGGAAACTGAACGCCTGCTCACCTGGCTGAATGGACACCCGGCCCTAGTCCTTGTAGGGCGTTTCATCCTCGGATTTCACCTTGGGCTTCCAGTCCAGCTGCTCCACCAGGGCCTGCAGGCGGGGCTCCAGCGCGTCGATCTCCGGGGATTCCACATTGATGATGCGGTGCCGGATGCTGTGCCCCTGTTCCGTGAAGTACTCGAGATAACTGGCGCGGGTCATCCGCTCGATGTGGGCGTAGTTGCTTTCCTTGTCGAAAAGCCCGGCCTGATCGAGCAGCTGGTCCCAGGCCTGGATCGAATCCATGGGCAGGCTGGCCTCGAAACGGCCCTTTCGGACTTGGCCCCGGTCTCCGTGAAGCTGTACGGCGCCATCGCGCTGCACAAGAATGCTGTAGATCGTGCAGTCCTCGCCTTCACAGTGCTGGTAGTTGTACAACAACAGGGGTGCCTGCGCAAAGGCGGGAAGGCTGAACAGCAGCAAGGGCAACAAGCGGATCATGGGCTCTCCCGGTTCGGTTTCCAGCTGCAAAAATGGCAAGAAGAAAGCGGAGGCGCACCCGCGAAGAGCCGTTTCCGGACTTCGGGCACTTTCCGGGCCAAGCCCGGGAACACTCGAAGGCAGCTTGGCCTTTGCCTCTTCATCGGTACATTGGGCGCTTTTTATATGGAAGGGCCAAAGGGGCCCACAAGCCAGGACAAGGAGAGAAGCATGGCCTACCAGGCACTCGACTTCTATGATTTCGATTCGTTGTTGCAGGAAGAAGAACTTGCCGTGCGGGACGAAGTGCGCCGCTGGGTCAGCGAGCGCTTCATGCCGAAGATCGAGGAGTGCTTCCTGGAGCAGCGCTTCCCCCTGGAGCTCTCCCGCGAACTGGGAGAGATGAATCTCTTCGGGGCCACGCTCAGCGGCTACGGCTGCGCCGGGCTGAACAACACCGTATACGGACTGATCAATCGCGAGCTGGAACGCGGCGACAGCGGCCTGCGCAGTTTCCTTTCCGTCCAGTCGGGCCTGGTCATGTACCCCATTCACAGCTACGGCAGCGAAGAGCAGCGCGAGAAGTGGCTGCCGAAACTGGCCACCGGCGAGGCCATCGGCTGTTTCGGCCTGACCGAACCGGATCACGGCAGCGACCCCGGCGGCATGGTGACACACGCCGTCGACAAGGGCGACCACTACCTGCTCAACGGCGCCAAGATGTGGATCACGAACGGCAGCATCGCCGACGTGGCCGTCGTCTGGGCCAAGCTGGACGGCGTGATCCGCGGCTTCCTGGTGGAGAAGGGCATGCAGGGCTTCAGCGCTCCGCTGCACCGGAAGAAATTCAGCCTGGCCGCCAGCGTGACCAGCGAACTGGTCTTCGACAATGTCAAGCTGCCGAAGGAGAACATCCTGCCCGGAGTCGAAGGGCTGAAGGGGCCGCTGTCCTGTCTGAACCAGGCGCGCTACGGCATTGCCTGGGGCGTGATCGGCGCGGCGCAGGCCTGCTACGACGAGGCGCTGCAGTACCAGCTCGAGCGCAAGCAGTTCAACCGGCCGCTGGCCAGTTTCCAGCTGCAGCAGGCCAAGCTGGCCGAGATGATGACCGCCATCACGGCGGCCCAGGGAATCTGCATGCAGCTGGCAAGGCTGAAGGACGAGAAGCGTATCACGCCCCCGCAGATCAGCCTGGCCAAGCGCAACAACGTGGCCATGGCCCTGGACGTGGCGCGCAGCGCGCGGACCATGCTCGGCGCCAACGGCATCAGCCTCGAGTACCAGTGCGGCCGCCACATGCTCAACCTGGAAAGCGTGTATACCTACGAGGGCACGCACGACATCCACACCCTCGTGCTGGGACACGCCGCTTCCGGCCTGCCCGCCTACTCCAACTAGAAAGAACCGGCATGAGCATCCGCAACGTCGCCATCATCGCCCACGTGGATCACGGCAAGACCACCCTGGTCGACCAGATCCTGCGCCAATGCAAGGTCTTCCGGGACAACCAGCAAGTGCAGGAGCGCGTGCTCGACTCCGGCGACCTGGAGCGGGAGCGCGGCATTACCATCACCAGCAAGAACATCAGCGTGCAGTGGCAGGACACGCGGATCAACATCATCGACACTCCCGGCCACGCCGATTTCGGCGGCGAGGTCGAGCGCGTGCTGAAGATGGCCGACGGCGTGCTGCTGCTGGTGGACGCCTTCGAGGGCGCCATGCCGCAGACGCGCTTCGTGCTGCAGAAAGCGCTGCAGCTGCACCTGAAGCCGCTGGTCGTGATCAACAAGGTCGACCGCGAGAACGGCCGCCCCGCGGAAGTTCTGGACGAGGTCTTCGAGCTCTTCGTCGACCTGGATGCCGACGACGAGCAGCTGGATTTTCCCGTGATCTACGCCGCCGGGCGCGAGGGCTGGGCCGTCAAGGACCTGGACCAGCCGCGCGAGAACCTGGCGCCGCTGCTCGACGCCATCCTGGAGAACATTCCCGAGCCGCAGTTCGAGGACGGCCCGCTGCAGATGCTGGTGACGAGCCTCGACTACAGCGACTATGTCGGACGCATCGGCATCGGGCGCGTCTTCCGCGGCGTGATCCATGAAAAGGACGACGTGGCGCTGGTCAAGCGCGACGGGAGCATCCAGAAGGGCCTTGTGAGACAGCTTTTCTACTTCCGCGACCTGGGACGCGAGCAGACCAACGAAGTCACGACCGGCGACATCTGCGCCATTGTGGGGCTGGAAGGCGTGGACATCGGCGACACGATTACCGCCGTCGATTGTCCGGAGCCCCTGCCCATCGTCGCCATGGACGAGCCGACGATCACGATGAGCTTCATGGTCAACGACAGTCCCTTCTACGGACAGGAAGGCAAGTTCGTCACCAGTCGCCAGGTTCGCGACCGCCTGCTGAAGGAGTGCGAGAAGGACATGGCCCTGCGCGTGGAGGACACGCCGAGCGCCGACACCTGGAAGGTCAGCGGACGCGGCATCCTGCACCTGAGCATCCTGATGGAGAACATGCGCCGCGAAGGCTACGAGTTCATGGTCGGCCAGCCCCGAGTGATCTACCGCGAGATCGACGGCAAGAAGGCCGAGCCGGTCGAGGTGCTCCAGGTGGAAGTGCCCAACGAGCACTCGGGCCGCGTGATCGAGTACGTCGGCACACGCAAGGGCGAAATGACCGACATGGCGCAGGGCGAGACGCACACCAACCTGGAATTCCACATGCCCAGCCGCGGGCTGATCGGCTTCCGCAACCGCATGCTCAAGGCCACCAGCGGAGAGGTTGTGATCAACCACCGTTTCCTGCAGTACGAGTTCTTCAAGGGCTCGATTCCGGAGCGGCAGACGGGAAGCATCGTCAGCATGGGGACCGGCGAATCGGTGGCCTACGCCATTGACGCGCTGCAGGACCGCGGCAAGTTCTTCATCGCCCCCGGCGAGAATGTATACATGGGCCAGGTCCTCGGCGAGAACGCCAAGGAGGGCGATCTGGTGGTCAACGTGCAGAAGTCGAAGAAGCTGACCAACATGCGCGCCTCCGGATCCGACCGCAACATGAAGATCGCCCCGCCCCTGCGCTTCTCCCTGGAGGAGAGCCTGGAGTACCTGAACAACGACGAGTGCCTGGAGATCACCCCGGAAAGCGTCCGTATACGCAAGCTCTATCTGGACGAGAACGAGCGGCGCCGCAAGCGCAAGGAATCGGAGTAGTTCCGTGACACGGGATTCCCGCAACGGGCACAAGGGCGGCCGGATCGACCGGGCGGCCCTGCTCGACGGCGTGACACACCTGGTCTGGGACTGGAACGGCACCCTGATCGACGATGTCGAACTCTGCCGGGCGGCCCTGAACCACATGCTGGAGCGCCGCGGCCTGCCTCCCGTCGACGCGACGACCCATGCCGCCCACTTCGGCTTTCCCATCCGGCCCTACTATGAGCACGTGGGCTTCGATTTCGCGAAGGAATCCTTTGACGAGGTCAGCCGTCAGTTCGTCGACTTCTACGAGGCGCGCCGCGAGAACCTTCCCGTGCGCAAGGGAGCGCGGCAGGCCCTGAAAGCGGCGACGGGCATCGGGTTGGGGCAGTCGCTGCTGAGCGCCTACCACGAGGACCTGCTGACCCGCCTGGTCCGTGAACGCGGGCTGGACAGTCATTTCCAGAGCCTGAACGGAACGGACAACCTGAACGCCGAAGGCAAGATCGCGCGGGGGCAACGCTGGCTGCAGGAGGCCGGCCTGCGGCCACAGGAGCTGCTGCTCATTGGCGACACCCTCCATGACGCCGAGTTGGCCGAGGCCCTGGGCGCGCGCTGCGTGCTGATCGAAAGCGGTCACCAGAGCCGAGACCGGCTGCTGGCCACGGGCTGTCCTGTCCTGAGCGAGTTCAGCGAACTGCTCTAGCAGCCCATCTGCGTGCTCCTTCAGCCTTCAGCCGGTCGTCGCCTGCTGGATGCCCCGCACAGGTTTACTGCTGCGCCGGAATCCGGAAACATTTTACCGCCTTCCGGGTAGGGTAGTACGACCTCGAGCACTCACAGTCTCCAGCCATAGGTTCCGAAGCATGCACTTGCCCATTCAGGTCAGTCTCATCGTACTGGCACTCCTGCCGCCACTGTTGGCGGAGGATGGCTTTCATACCCGCGCCAGTCTCGTCGCCGAGCAGGCCTGGGTGCAGCCGGGCGCCGTGCAGACAGTGGCCCTGCGACTGGAAATGGACGAGGGCTGGCACACCTACTGGCGCAACCCGGGAGACAGCGGCCTGCCGACGGAAATCTCCTGGTCCCTGCCGGAGGGCCTGCAGGCCGGGGAGCTGCAGTGGCCGCTTCCCGAGATTTTCGAAAGCGAGGCCGGCACCAGCTACGGCTATGCCAAAGAGGTCTGGCTGCTCTGCGATCTCCAGGCTTCGCCTACACTGACTGTGGGTGTGGACATCGAACTGCGTGCCCGGGTGGATTGGCTGGAGTGCAAGGAAGCCTGCATTCCCGGCAGTGCCGAGCTCTCCCTGCTGCTGCCTGTCCGGAATGAGGAGCCGCGGACGCTTCGCGCCCATCGGGATGCCTTCCGTGATACGCGGAAAGCCATGCCTGGGAGGACAGTGGATGCCTCCCTCTCCGCCTGGCGTAGCGGAAATGTCTTCCACGCCAGCCTGAGGGACCTGCCGCGCAACCTGCTGCCGCTGAAGCTGCTGGCCCGCGAAGGGGGAGTCCTGGATCACGGCGCGACACCGATCATCCACCACGAGGCCGACGAGGCCACCCTGCTGCTGCCGGCCAGCCCCTGGCTCACGGAGGCCCCGGAGACCCTGAAGGGCCTGCTGATCTGCCGCAGGAAGGGATTCTTTGGATCACGCCGCGTCGGCTTCCAGGTGGATATTCCACTTGCGGTGGCCACGGAGAAGAAATGAACGAGCATACACGATCAACAGCAATCAAGGAGTCGACATGAAGCGTCTATTGAACTGGTTCCTGCCCGCCCTGCTGCTCTTCGCGGCCAGCGGCGCGCCGGCCCTAGCGGCGGAGGCCCTGAAGCCGGGTACGAAAGCTCCGGCCTTTACTCTGACAGATTCGGAAGGCCAGGAGCACAGCCTGTCCGATTTCACTGGCAAGCACGTGGTCCTCGAGTGGTACAACCCGGATTGTCCCTTCGTCAAGAAGCACTATGACACGGACAACATGCAGGGCCTGCAGAAAGAATTCACCGGCAAGGAGGTCGTCTGGCTGCTGGTCAACAGTTCGGCCAAGGGCAAGCAGGGACACTGCACGCCGGAAATTGCCGAGGACCTGCGCAAGGCCAAGGGCATGCACGCCACCGCCATCCTGCTGGATCACGACGGCGCAGTCGGTCGCTTGTACGGCGCGCGCACCACGCCGCACATGTACGTGATCGACGGCGAGGGCACGCTGGTATACAACGGCGCCATCGACAATCGCTCGTCGGCGAAGAAGGCGGATGTCAAGGGGGCCAAGAACCACGTGCGCGCCGCGCTGAACCAGTCGATGGCCGGAGAGGCCGTCGCCACCGCCGCCACCCAGCCCTACGGCTGCAGCGTCAAGTACGCCAAGTAATACAATCCTCTAGACGATGAAAGCCCGCTGTGCTCTTGCATGGCGGGCTTCTCTTTTTGTTCTCACGCAGAGGCGCAGAGACGCTGGGGACGCAATGAAATGGATGCACGGCTTTGAACAGGAGAAAGGCGGGAATTGACGACTCATCCTCTGCGTGTCTCTGCGTCTCCGCGTGAGTTCTTCAAAGCCTTCAGCACATCGTCTACATCCGGAAAGCCGTCGTGGTCCTTGAAGTGAGCCATGCGGCGGTAGAGCTCGGCTGCGCCCTTGTGGAAGTCGCCCGGCAGGCCTGCCGAGAGGAAGGTTTCCGCGATCTCCTCCATTTCGCCGGCGAAGCGCCAGGCCTTGGCTGTCACACGGCTGGCTCGCAGCTCCGCCTTTTCGCGCAGGCCGCCTCCTTCGCGGTCCCATTGGCGGGAAAGCTCCTCGCGCACACCCAATGACTCGGCGGCGGCAAGGACCGTGCAGAGCAGGGCCGTCGAACCCTTCGTCCAGGAGGCGTAGCACATTTTCAGGGCGCTGGCGCGGCCGACTGCATCGCCGACGACTTCCGTTTCCAGCGGCCCTTCGCTGAAGAGGGGAAGCACTTCGCTTGCGTTTGGCCCCGAGAGGTAGAGCCAGGTCTGGCCACGCTCGGTGGGTGGTCCGCCCACGATTCCCCCGTCCACGCAGGGGATCCCTGCCTCGCCAAGGCTTCGGGCAATGCGCCGACTGCGGTCAGGCTGGATCGCATTGGCCTCCAGATACAGCCCCTGGAATCCGGTCTCCTTTACGGCTTCAGCCTGGGCCTCGGCACCATGGGGCGGGCAAACGCTGAAGATCACCTGGCAATTTTCGCATGCCGCATGCAGATCCGGCCATTCATGAAGGCCCAGTTCAGCGGCTCGCTTCCGGGTCGCCTCGCTGCGGCCGGCACTGCACCAGGAAACGCGCGCACCGGCGTTGAGCAGGCTCCGGCCGACCGCAAAGCCCATCTTGCCGGGATGCAACAGCAGGACGTCAATTGAAGCGCTCATTGAATTCTCCTTTGTGGGAGCCGCCGTCTTGTATGTGAAACTCTGAAAGTTGCAGTGACTAGACCGCCCCGTCGAAGAGTTCTTCGATCCTCAAACCGAAATGACCTGCCAGGCGGAAGGCCAACTGCAGACTCGGATCGTGCTTCCCACACTCAATGGCATTGATGGTCTGGCGGGAGACATCCATGACCCGGGCCAGGTCTTCCTGGGTTTGCTCCCTTGCCTGGCGCAGTTCGCGAACCCGGTTCTTCACTGGTAGCGCCTCGCGATTCCCCACCGTCCTCCCGCATACAGAATGGCCAAGAGCACGACGAGGCCATCCGCCCCCAGAGTCGGTGCGCCGACGCGCTCCAGCAGGGGGTACCCGCCGATCAGCAGGAAGGAACAGCCGAAGGCGAATGCCAGGGCCTGGAGCTGGATCGCCCGTTGCAGCTCGTCCGCCTCCCGCAGGTATCGCAGAAAGGCCTGCAGCGCCAGGGTCGCCGGGATGTAGGGCAACAGGGCCAGCAGCCAGCACAGTGCAGGGGCTTCGACCAGGCCGTGACGCAGGGCCGCGGTGCCGGCAAGAAAGAGAACGGCCCATAGGGCCAGCCATCGTGTCACTTTCCGACTATTCACCCGATCCTGGAAGCGTTCGCTTCCGCAATCCATCGCGTTTTCGGCGCTCATGGCGTCTCCATATCAAGTTTGTTTGACACGGAATATGGGGCTGCCATTCGGTGGTGTCAAGTTCTTTTTACATTTGCTCGCGGAAGGCTTCGCCGTCCAGGCTCTCTCGCAGCTCGCGGATCTTGCGCGCCATCCGTTGCCGCAGTTCGGGCGGATGAAGGATTTCACAGCTGTCGCAGAAGGGCAGGAGCATTTTCAGCACCCAGTTGCCGTTGGTTTCTTCCATGGTGAGAACGCTCTTGCCCTCCACCTCTTCCATTCCCTGCCAGCCCTCTTCGTGAGCCAGACGCTCCAGGGTGCCGCCCAGACGGATGCGGACCGTCATCGACGAAGCGCTGCCCTGGAAGGTGAAGTGGCCCTTGTCGATGTAGCGGCTTTCATCGAAATCGGCGGGACGCTCGACCTTCCGTTGGCCCAACTCGACAGAGGACATGCGGTCGACGCGGAAGATGCGCTCGTCCTCCACGCCGTGATCATAGCCGATCAGGTACCAGATGCCGTTGCGGCAGACGCAGTGCCAGGGGTCGATGTCGCGCTCGCGGAAGCTGTCGCTGTTGACGCTGTAGTACTGCATGCGCAGGCCGCGCCCCTCTTCCGTGGCGCGCAGCACCTGCGTGATCCGTTCGTCCTCGTCCCGCGCCGTCGGCTGGTAGCGGATCCGCTGCTGGATGCCTTCCAGCTCCACATTGCCGCCGCCGGCGAGCTCGGCGCGTATACGGTTCAGCGCGCCCTCCATGCCGGGCAGGTAGTCCCGCAGGCCGGTGGCCTTCAGGTACTCCCAGCCGGTCAGCAGGGCCGCCAACTCGGGCTGGGTAAAACGCATCACCTTCTCGAAGAGGCCGCCCGTGTAGACCTGGATCCGGTCGTGATCCAGGTAGATGTCGACCAGGTCGCCTTCGCCCCACCAGCCGTAGGACATGGAGCTGATCAGGCGAATGTCCGACAGCAGCTGGTTGACGCTGATGCCCAGCTCGCGGCAGACCACGTCGACACGCTCGCCGCTGCGGCGGTTCAGGTAGGGAATCAGGTTGAAGATCCGGTTGAGGCCGCGCACGCCGCTCATTCTGTCGCCTCCGTATACAGGGCCTCTGCGCGCAGCAGCTTTGCGCGCAATTCCTCCTTCATGCCTTCAGGCTCTTCCAGGCGCGCGCGGGCGCCCCAGCCCAGCAGCCATTCCAGGAAGGCCTGCGGCCGACCGACGCGGACGCGGGCGCGCAGGTCGCGGCCCAGCTCCTCGAACTCGGCCTTGCGTCCCAGGCGGCGACGAGCCAGCTGGGCCACGCCGGCATCGAAGTGCACGCTGACCGTCGGCCCTTCGCCCAGGCCCAGATCCCAGCTGTCGTCGGCGAACCAGCCCTCCAGGTCGACCTGCGGCCGGTCCTGGTAGGTCTGGCCGGTCAGCTCCAGCTTCTGGATGCGTGATACACGAAACTCTCGCGGCGCCTCGCGCAGCTCGCACCAGGCCAGGCAGTACCAGTGGCCGTAAAGGAACTTCAGCCCGTAGGGGTGGATCACGCGCTCCTGGTTCTGGCCGTCCGGCCGCCTGTAGAGGATGCGACAACTCTCCTTGCCGATGACGCAAGCACCGAGTTGCTGCAGAATCTCTTCTTCGCGCTCGCTGCGCCCCTGTGGCAGAATGTGTACGACCTCGCTCAGGCTGCCGCCGGCAGCGGCGCTCTTCAGCTTGTCCAGGGTATCGGCGAGGATCTCGCGAAAGGGAAAACTGCCCAGCGACTGCAGCTGCTCGCCGAGCCAGGTCAGCGCGCGCAGTTCCTCATCGTTGAACTCGAGCCGGCGGGCGAAGATCTCCCCGGGCTTGATCCGGTATACATAGTGCAGGTTGCCGCTGGGGTCCTCGCCCTCCATCACTTCCATGTGGATCGGCACGCCCAGCTCGTCGAGCAGTCGCCGGTCGCGCTGGAACTTCTTTCGCGCCGCCTCGCCCGTGCCATAGGCGGGAATGTCCTGCTGGATCTGCTCCAGCGTCCGCCCGTAGCGGTAGTTGAGCAGACAGGCCACCAGCGAAAGCTGCCGCTCCTGGGCCTTGACGGAACTTCGACTCATGGACACCTCTGGTTTCAGGATGCGAACCGGGGAAGAGGCTCGCTCACCGTGCAAAATTGCGGAGCCTTCGCACTTCGGCAAGAGCGGCGGAGCGCCATCGAAAAGGATTCTTCGCGACGCACGCAGAACAGAATCGGGGCGGGCCCGCGCCCGGACCCGCCCACTCACGAAAGGAGAACACGGATGCTAGTTGAACAACCCGCGCGTGCGGCGCAGGTAATAGAAAATGGCCAGCAGCTGACTACGGCTCATGCGCCGGAAGCGCTCTTCCTCCCCACGATAAACGCTGGCAATGCTGCGGACGAGATCACGCTTGGTCGTCGGAACCCAGGGATTGGCTTTCATGAGAACCTCCTTGTGGACTTTCTTTCTTCGTCCGCAAGGATCGCGAGGGGGTGGGACAATTTTCCGGCGCGGCCTGGCAGAGCCGCGCCTTCGACTCTTGTCGAGACGGATGCAAGGAAGTGCGGTTGCTCGAAGTCATGAGCCAAATGACCAGAAATCGATAGGGTTGAAGGAACCATACGTTCCTTCGGTCGAGCTTGAGAGTTTTGTAGATAGAAATCCGTGAATCAGACACCCTTCATCCAGAAGATGTCAAGCCCATTGCTTGCCATCCTTCTTGCTGCAAAACCCTTGTGGGGTCTTGTTCTACATGTACCCTCCGAGTATTCGACCATCCAATCTGCACTGGATTTGTCCTTACCAGCCGATACGATTCTTGTTGCGCCCGGCAGCTACCAGGAAACCTTGGTTACACCAGGTCACACTCTCTCAATCGCATCGCATTTTCTAGGAACAAACGACCCGGAGTTTATCGAGGAAACAATACTTGATGGAGCATTTCAAGGTTCGTGCATTACATCAAGTATTGGAACACTTGATACACTGTTTGTAACTGGATTAAAGTTAGTCAGAGGTCATGGAAGTTTTAGTCCAAACAGATCTGGTGGAGCAATACACCTAAATGAAGAGGCAAATATTCACATAGACAACTGCATTCTGGAGAACAATAGAAGCGAACACGACGGAGCGATACTTTTTGGAGACTTTGGAGTGCAGTTGGGTTCGGTTGAAATCTCAAACACCAGAGTTCGGGTGTATTCTGATGGAAGTATAAACCTTTTCGATGGGTACCAACTCGCAAGCAACAGTTCAAGGAGCTTCCGGCTAAGCAACGTCTATGTGACTGGAATGGACTCACCGACCCTGATTGCCCTCTTGCTCTCTGATGAGTTAGTCATAGATGGCTTGGCTGTCGATTCTGTTGATACTCCAGATAGCGAGTTTATCAAGCCAATGCTGACTCTTGCCAGTTTTGGAAACGTCGAAGCAGACAGCATTTCTATCAGCAGCTGCAATTCACAATCAGGGGGGTTTATTGAAATCGCCTCGCTGGATGGACATGTATACCTCAATGATCTGACTATGAATGCATGCTCTTCTTTCGCCAACTGCGAGATTGGCGCGGCTTCCTTGCGCGTTTCAGCCGACTCCCTGTTTGCGGACAATATCAAGCTCCACGATCTATACTCTGTCAGCGGATACTCTGCAGGAACCATTTCTGCGGACTTGTTCGGCCAAATCACGAATCTCGAAGTACAGGGTTGTCACAGTGGCGCCTTGCCTCCTCAAGTAGTTGGTGGCTGCGTAAATGGCAAAACATTGCGTACTACAAACTGTAATATTCAGTACTCAAGGTTTTTGAATAACACATCAAGCATCTTTGCTCTTCATCAAATAGGAAACATGCAATGGCTTGAGGAATCCGGGCTTTGCCTGGAATACATCATTACACACCCTGATGCGAACTGGTTGATCAACAATTGTCAATTTCAGGGAAACTCGGCCCACGATTCAGACAACTACTCCAGCGCATATGTGTTAAGAGCCGCAAATGTGGGCAGAGCGCTATACGTATCACTCCCCCCACAACCCGACCGTGTGAGCTTCCAGCTGGATAGCTGCCTGTTCCAGGACAACTTCATAAACAACCCTGCACCAGAAGGGCCTACAGCCAGCAACCTGGAAACCAGGAGTGTTGGTTCAACCGTTGAGATCAATTGCGCTACGCAGAGTGGCCACTTCGCCCCACGGATTACAGTTTCAAACAGCCTCTTCGAAAACAATGACGATGGCGCACTTGCCGTTCTTGGGTATAGACGCCTAGTTCTTGAGAATGTGTCAATATCTGCCTGCGACCGTATGGGCATTCTCTGTTTTGGCGATTCCACTGATATTCGGAACGCATTTATCTCGGGAGTGGATGCATGGAGAGAAGATTATAGCTATCCATATACAACCAGCTCATATCAGGGAGCTCTTCTGGCACATTCCAGCATTTCAACAATTGTTAGTAACTCCACGGTGCATGACAACCATGTGAGTAATCTATTTACCTTTAGTCAAACCGCGGATCACGCAATTCAGAATACTCTCCTCATGTCCAATGAATACAATAGCCTATTCTTCCCTGGCGAGGACTCGCTTGAGATCAACTACCCAACGATCAATTACTCACTAATGAATTTCCTGTTCACTGGCCAGGGAAACATTGTATCCTTCGAGTATCCATTCAGCAGTGTGTATGGACCTCCATTCCTGAATGAGAACTCTCAGGCAATTGATGCAGGCGATCCACTTGAAGCATTCAACGATCAGGAGGATCCGGAGAATCCTGGCTTCGCCCTCTGGCCCAGCCAGGGTGGGCTGCGCAATGACATCGGCTTCACGGGCGGTCCCTGGGCCCAAGGGCTGGATCATCTGGTGGCAGTGGAAGAACCCGCAGCGGAAACCCCTTTGCGTCCGTCGAGCCTGCGCCTGGAACCTGCCGCGCCCAATCCCTTTAATCCGGTGACACGACTGAAGCTTCACTTGGACCAGGACGGTCCAGCACTGGCGCGGCTGTATAATATTCGTGGCCAGTTGGTCCGAACTCTTCTCGATGAGGACCTGATTGCCGGAACTCACGTACTACGCGTAGACGGAAGCCGCCTGGCCAGCGGAGTATACATCGTCGCCGCGCAGAGTGGCGGGAAGCACCAGCAGCAGAAGATTCTGCTATTGAAGTAGGCGATCATGCCAAAACTTGTGAACAGAATGTGGGTTCGAATCCTGATTCTTTTGGGATTCGGACCTCTCTCTTTCGCGGCGACCGTGCTAGTTCCCCAGGAGTTCCCGACGATTCAGTTGGCCTTCGACGCCAGTTCTTCAGGGGACACCGTACTTGTGGCTCCCGGCGTATACCAAGAGCACTTGATCGCCCCCAACCACGGCATCCTGTTGACCTCGTATTACCCAATGACTCGGGATTCCAGCGACTGGTTGAGCACTGTCCTAGATGGCGGCAGCACTGGAACTGCCCTTGAAATTGAGACAACGCAAGGAGAGTGGTTTCGATTGAAGGGCTTCGTTGTGAGAAATGGCAGCGGATCTGAACAGGCGGGGGGCGTTCACTGCGCTTGCCAGGAAGACGAGATTGGCTGTAGGATCCAACTTGAGTCTGTCATGTTCTCAGAGAACGTATCTCACGGTTGGACTACTGGAGCGCTTCATGTTTCTGGAAACACAAGAAGCCTGGTGTTGAATAACTTGGTGTTCGTTAATCCCGAGTTCGGCAATCTGTCTTTGGTATCCACCTTGTCCGAGTTGGCACTGATCGATTCGGTTTCATTTTATGGCAACGGATTGACGGGTGACCCTGGCGGATTCAGTGCGGACTCTGTTTCTTGCTCAAGTATACACGTTGAGGACTTCCTCTTGGAACAATACGGGAAGTTCAGGGTTGGCGGATTCCACTTCGCTCAAGTCGATAGACTCGTAGTTCAGAATAATGTGTCCCGTTCTGGGCGTATTGCCTCACTTGGCAGTTCGGAGGGAACGTTACGAATCCGGAACCTGAAGTTTACAGACAACAGGTTGGAAAGAAACATAAGTGACGATCGCGACGAGATCTCTCTGCAACTGAGCGCTGCCCATATCGACATCGACACATTGATCGTAGAGCGCAATAAAACGGCTATCGAAGGCATTTTGTCCATCCAGCAATCCCAGGACGGCGCACTTCAGAATCCGCCCGGCATCGTCAACAATTTGATCTTCCGAGACAACCAGGCGGGGGATTCCGTGAATTACGACATGGGCTGGAACGGCCGGCTGGCCGAGATCTGGCGCTGCGACATCCGTAACAGCTTCTTCCAGAACAACCTCTCCGTCCTGCCGATCACGCAGCCCGGATCAGGATGGTACGCCCGAGGGGGCGCCCTATTTTTCTGGCAACAGGAAAACGACACCGTCACCATCGAGAACACCGAATTCAGCAACAATCTCATGCTGGATTTCGATGACTACTCCACGCTCCCGCTTGAGCAAATCGGGGGAAATTTCGGTCGGGCACTTTACATCCATTTCTCTGAGAGTGCCCCACTGACTCTTCGCAACTGCGTCTTCCATGATAACCGCCAGAACCAGCATTGCCCGGAAACGGACTACTTCTACAGCCTGGGCGCCACCGTATACGCACACATGATGGTCGGCACAGCCACGCTGATCGTCGAGGACTGCTCCTTCACGGACAACGACGACGGCGGCCTGCAAACCTACCAGCTCGGCACGACTCTCGTGCGCAACAGCATCTTCCGGGACAATGCCCGCTACGGCCTGTACCTGGCCGGCAACCGCTCGCAGATCCACAATGTGAGCGTCAGCGGCACCGTGGCGCAGGACATCACCAATACATTCCTGCCCAGCAAGCAGGCGCCGATCCTGCAATTCACCCAGCCGCACCCGCCGGTCATCCGCAATGTGACCGTGACCGGGAACGAGACGGAATCCCTCGTCCACGCCAACTACCAGCCCAGTCCGCAGACCCTCATTGAAAACAGCCTCTTCCGGGGCAACACCTACCAGCAGATCCAGGCCGCCGTCGGGGATCCGGAAGAAGACCTGCCGGCCCTGTTCCGCTATTGCCTGCTGCCCGAGGAGGTCCCCGTCGGGGAGGACAATCTCGTTGGCGAGGATCCGCTCTTCCATCAGGAGCTGGGCGCGCCCTGGCTGGCTTCGGTCTCTCCCTGCGTCGATGCGGGGGATCCGGACTCCGAGCGCAACGACCGGGAGGATCCGGAGAATCCTGGCATCGCCCTCTGGCCCAGCCAGGGTGGGCTGCGCAATGATATCGGCTTCACGGGCGGTCCCTGGGCCCAAGGGCTGGATCATCTGGTGGCGGTGGAAGAACCCGCAGCGGAAACCCCATTGCGTCCGTCGAGCCTGCGCCTGGAACCTGCCGCGCCCAATCCCTTCAACCCGGCGACTTGGCTGCGCTTCCATCTTCCCCAATCGACAGATGTGCAGCTGGATGTCTACAATCTGCGGGGGCAACGGGTTCGCCAACTGCTTCATGCCGAGCTGCAGGCCGGAGAGCATTCCCTGCTCTTCGACGCCGGAGAGCTGGGCAGCGGCCTGTATCTGCTGCGCTTGGAATCCGGCGGATCGGTTGCCACCGGCAAGGTGATGCTGATTCGCTGAGGCCGGAGGGAAACCCGGCCGAAAGAACCTACCCCGCCAGCTGGCGGACCTTGGCCAGGAGCTGTTCCTTGCTCTGCAGGCCCATGCTCTGCTCGATGGGGCGGCCGTCCTTGAAGTAGATCAGGGTGGGAATGCTGCGCACGTTGAAGCGCATGGCCAGGTCGCGGTTGTTGTCCACGTCCACCTTGCCGATGCGCAGGGGAAGGGAGGAGTCCTGGCTGATTTCTTCCAGCACCGGGGTCAGCGCCTTGCAGGGACCGCACCACTCGGCCCAGAAGTCTACAAGAACCAGACCCTTGGATGTCTCTTCGTCGAAATTGCTGATGGTGAGATCTTTCAGGCCCATTCGTCCCCCGTTCCTGGATTGGCAGCAAGGCCCGAAATGTAGGACAAGGCTCGACAGAGAGGCAAGCGAAAAAGGAAATGTGTCACACTCGTCCTGCATGACCGATCGTGAACAGGGAGGCCTCTTCGACGGACCTGTTTCGACGGACCTGCCGCAAGGGAACCCAAGGCAGCCGATGTGAGACAAAGCCTGCCCTGCCGCCGCTAGGGGACCAGGCGGCCCAGCTCCGCGCCGAGCAGCTCCAGGGCTTCGGCGAAGTCCGCCTCCGGCGCGCCCAGGCCGATGCGCAGGCTTCCCGGCGCCTCGAAGAAAGCGCCGTCGACGACCAGCAGGCTGTGCTCCTCTTCCAACCGGCGACAGGTGTCGGCAAGATCCGGCCGACCCCGGACTTCGAACTGGCAGCAAAGGCCGGCGCTGCGCAGGGAGAGGCGGCCCAGCCCCGTGTGATCCGCCCAACTGGAAAGGCGCTGCCAGTTCGCCTCCATGCGCGGCCGCACCGGGTCCAGGATGGCGTCCAGGCGCTCGGGCTCTTCGATCACCTGGCGCATGGCATTTTCGGTCACGAAGGGGGCGACCACGTTGACCAGGTCGTTGATGCGATCCGCCCGGGAAACGAAATCCGCGTCCTGGCTGAGCAGAATGCCGGCTCGCAAAGTGTTCAGTCCCCAGGCCTTCGTCAGGCTGAGCGTGGTGGCAATTCCCGGATGCTTGAGGAAGCTCAGTTCACGCTGGCCGGCGGGGCAGAAGGGCATGTAGACTTCATCCATCAGCACCTGCAGGCCCGTCTCTTCGATGATCTCGACCAGGCCCGAAAGCTCGGCCTCGCTCAGCCGGTTGCCCCCGGGGTTGTAGAGATTGCTCAGCACCGCCGCCTTCGCTCCCTTGCGCGCTTCGTCGCGCAGCCGATCGAGCGGCAGGCTTTCGGTGGAAAACGCGTCGCGCGGAATCCGCTGCACCAGGCAGCCCAGCAGCTCGGGCAGCTTGCGCAGCGGTTCGTAGACGGGGGTTTCGACCAGCACGCGGTCGCCCGCCTCGACCATGGCGCGCAGGGCCAGCAGGTTGATGCCGCTGGTGCCCAGGCCCGTCAGCACGCCTTCGGGCCTTGCGCCGGTCCAGGCGGCAATCGCGGCCTGCAGGCGCGGGTAGCGGTCCACATTGTGCTCGGCGGGGCTGCCAAGGAAGTTCGGCTGCTCGTCGATCAGCCCTTCGGCCAGCACATCCAAAGCCGGCATGCCCGACTGGGCCAGGTTGTAGCGCACCTGGGGAAAGCGCTTGGCCCAACGCATGTAAGCCACGGTCCAGTCCTTCATGGCTGTGTCTCCGTCTGTTCGAAGACCCACTGCTCGTAGGCCTTGCCGGCTTCCCGCACGGGAAGGACAATGAACTCGGGCAGATCGTAGTCGTGCAGCTCGTGCAGGCGGGATTCCAGCTTCTCCAGGCGATCCGGAGTGGACTTCATCAGCAGCTGGCATTCCTGCTCTTCCTGCAGCTTGCCGTCCCATACATATAGGGAGGTCATGCCCGGCAAAAGGTTGACGCAGGCCGCCAACCGTTCCCGGACGAGCTTCTCCGCCAGCTGCCGCGCCGCCTTCGCGTCCGCCGCTGTCGTCAGCACCAGCACCAGTTCGGATGTCATCGGCCCCTCCTGATTTACCTGGCGGACAAGGTAGTCAATGGACCGGGCAGGAATCGGCCCACAGCGGGCCGAATACAAGGATCCAATCCTGATCCAAGATGGGCCCCCGCCTTCGCGGGGGCGACGGAACTGGTGGGCGCGGGGGGCGGAAAAATGGGGTGCGGGGGTTACGGAAAGGGGGGTGCGGGAAGAGGCGGATTGGAGGGTGCGTGGGGTGGATGTGCATTCCTCCTTGTATCTCACGCTGCCCGGATGTATACTTTACCCTTCCGGTACAAAACCGGAGAGCACATGCACCATCGATCCTACCTGGCCCTGGAAGACGGCAGTCTGTTCCGGGGCTTTTCTCTGGGAGCCGCCGGCATACGCTGCGGGGAGGCCGTGTTCAACACGGCGATGAGCGGCTACCAGGAGATCCTCAGCGACCCGTCCTACAGCGGGCAAGTCCTGTGTTTCACCTTTCCGCACATCGGCAATACGGGCATCAATCCGGAAGACCACGAAAGCGACCGGCCGCTGATCGCCGGGGCCGTGATGCGTCACGCCAGCCCGCGGGTCAGCAGCTGGCGCAGTCGGCAATCGCTGCCCGACTGGCTCAAGCAGCATGACCTGCCCTGCCTGACGGGAGTCGACACCCGCGCCCTGACCCGGCGCCTGCGCGAGCAGGGCAGCCTGAAGGCCTGTCTCGTCTGCGGGGAAGACCTGCCACCGGAAGAAGCCTTCGAAAGGGCGCGTGCCTGGAGCGGCCTGGCCGGTCAGGGCCTGGCGCGTAATGCCGGTCGCCCCCTGGCCCTGCAGTGGCGCGAACCGACGCCCTGGCCGCCGCAGGCGAAGGGCGAAGGCGGAGGACCACACATCGTCGTGCTGGACTTCGGCGCCAAGGCCAATATCTGCCGCCTGCTGGTGGATGCCGGCTGCCGTGTGACAACGGTTCCGGGCGGCACGGATGCCGCCACCCTGCTGGCTCTGAAGGCCGACGGCTTCCTGCTGTCCAACGGCCCCGGCGACCCGGCGGCCCTGCCGGAGATCGTCGACACGATCCGCGAACTGTTTGCCGCCCGCCGGCCGCTCTTCGGCATCTGCCTGGGGCACCAGCTGCTGGCGCTGGCCTGCGGAGCCGGCACCTGGAAGATGCCCTTCGGCCACCACGGCGCCAATCATCCGGTGCAGGAGCTTGCCGGCGGACGCGTCTGGATCACCAGCCAGAACCATGGCTTCGCCGTGCGCGAGGACCTGCCTGACGAGCTGGTCGTCACACATCGCAGCCTCTTCGACAACAGCATCCAGGGAATCCGCCACCGCGATCTGCCCGTCTTCGGTTTCCAGGGACACCCGGAAGCCGGCCCCGGGCCGCACGACGCGAAGGGGCTCTTCGCCGGCTTCATCCGCATGTGTGAGACAAACCGCAAGGAGAACCGCTGATGCCCGCCCGCACCGACATCCGCAGCATCCTGCTGATCGGCGCCGGTCCCATCGTGATCGGCCAGGCCTGCGAGTTCGACTACAGCGGCACGCAGGCCATTCGCGCGCTGAAGGAGGAAGGCTACCGTGTGATCCTCGTCAACAGCAATCCGGCGACGATCATGACAGACCCCTGCGAGGCCGACGCGACCTATGTGGAACCGCTGACCTGGAGGCGTGTCGAGGAGATCATCCGCAAGGAGAAGCCGGACGCCCTGCTGCCGACCATGGGCGGCCAGACCGCGCTGAACCTGGCCCTGGAGCTGGATGAACGCGGCGTGCTCGCCATGCACGGCTGCGAGTTGATCGGTGCCACGCCCGACGCCATCCGCTGCGCCGAGGACCGCGAGGCCTTCCGGACGGCCATGGACGAAATCGGCCTGGAAAGCCCGCGCTCGCGCATTGCCCGCAGCCTGCCGGAGGCCGAGCGCGTGCTCGAGCAGATCGGCCTGCCCTGCGTAATCCGCCCTTCCTTCACACTGGGCGGCAGCGGGGGCGGTGTCGCACACGACAAGCAGGAGTTCCGCCGCATCTGCACGCAGGGCCTGCGCCTCAGCCCGACCAGCGAGCTGCTGATCGAGGAAAGCCTGCTCGGCTGGAAAGAGTACGAGCTGGAGGTCGTGCGCGACCGCGCCGACAACGCGATCATCGTCTGCGCCATCGAGAACCTGGATCCGATGGGCGTGCACACCGGCGACAGCATCACCGTCGCCCCGCCGATGACGCTGACCGATCGCGAACTGCAGGAACTGCGCGACGCGGCGATCGCCGTGCTCCGGCGGATCGGCGTAGACACGGGCGGAAGCAATGTCCAGTTCGCCGTCAATCCACGGGACGGGCGCGTGCTCGTGATCGAGATGAACCCGCGTGTCTCACGCTCCAGCGCCCTGGCCAGCAAGGCGACGGGTTTTCCGATTGCGCGCATCGCGGCCAAGCTGGCCGTCGGGTATACGCTGGACGAACTGCGCAACCAGCTCACGGGCGGACGGACCCCGGCCTCCTTCGAGCCGGCGCTGGACTACGTGGTCGTCAAGGCCCCGCGCTTCGCCTTCGAGAAGTTCCCCCGCAGCGAGGCCGTCTTGACCACCCAGATGAAATCCGTCGGCGAGGCCATGGCCCTGGGGGGGTCCTTCCAGGAAGCCCTGCAGAAGGCCCTACGCAGCCTGGAGAATGGCCTCGACGGGCTGGATGCCCGCCCCTGGAGGGGCGGAGGCGAGTGGCCGCGCGAGAAGCTGGCCCGCCGCATGGCCACTCCGGGACCCGAGCGGATTCTCTATGTGACACAGGCCTTCCGCGAAGGCTGGCCGCTCGAGGAAGTGGCCCTTCAGACGGAGATCGACCCCTGGTTCCTCGACCAGCTGGAGGGGCTGGCCCGCGAAGAACAGCGCATACGCGAGGCGGGCGAGGAGGGGCTTCGTCGTGATCCGGAGAGGCTGCGCGCCTGGAAGGCCCAGGGCTTCAGCGACAGCAGTCTGGCTGCCCTGGCCGGATGCAGCGAGAGTGTGATCCGGAAGCTGCGCGAAAAGCACGGCCTGCATCCCGTCTACAAGCGGGTCGACACCTGCGCCGCCGAGTTCCCCACCGAGACCGCCTACCTGTACTCCACCTGGGCCGAGGAATGCGAGGCGAACCCCGAGAAGGGCCGCAAGGTGCTGATCTTGGGCAGCGGACCCAACCGCATCGGCCAGGGAGTCGAGTTCGACACCTGCTGCGTCCACGCGGCCCAGGCGCTGCGCAAGGCCGGCATCGGCAGCCTGCTGGTCAACTGCAATCCCGAAACGGTCAGCACGGACGTGGATACCTCCGACCGGCTCTACTTCGAGCCCCTGCGCCTGGAGGAAGTGCTGGAGATCGTCCGCGTAGAACAGCCCGAGGGCTTGCTGATCCAGTACGGCGGCCAGACCCCGCTGAAGATGGCGCGCGAGCTGAAGGAGGCCGGCATTCCCGTGCTGGGCACCGATCCGGAGGTGATCGACCTCTGCGAGGACCGGGACCGTTTCCACGCCCTGCTGCAGGGCATGGGCGTCGCACAGCCGGCGGGCGGCAGCGCCAACACCCCGGACGAGGCCCGGGTGCTTGCCGGAGAACTGGGATTCCCGCTGATGGTCCGCCCCTCCTATGTGCTCGGCGGCCAGGCGATGGCCGTGATCCAGTCCGACGAGGAGCTGCAGGACTGGATGTCGCACAATCACCGGGAAGGAGCCTCCGGGCCCGTGCTCCTGGACCGCTACCTGGAGGGAGCGCAGGAACTGGACGTGGACCTGGTCTGTGACGGGAAGACGACACGCTGCGCCGGCATTCTGCATCACATCGAAGAGGCGGGCATCCATTCAGGGGACAGCGCCTGCTGCTATCCGCCGGTCGCCATCGACCGCAGGACCCGCGAAGAGATCGAGGCCCTCGCCTCTTGCCTGGCCCTAGAGCTGGGCGTCGTCGGCCTGATGAACGCCCAGTTCGTCCTGGATCACGGCCGCCTGCTGGTGCTTGAAGTCAATCCGCGCGCCTCGCGCACCGTGCCCTTCATCGAGAAGGCCCGCGGCATTGCCCTGGCCGAACTGGGCCTGGCCTGCATGCTGGGGCAGCCCCTGGCCGAGGCCGAGGCCTTTCCAGCCGAGGAAGGCTTGCCGGTCAGCGTCAAACAGCCGGTGTTCCCCTTCGGCCGCTTCCCCGGCGCGGATCCCCTGTTGGGACCGGAAATGAAGTCCACAGGCGAGGTCATGGGCCGCGGAGAGAACTTTCCGCGGGCCTTCCTGGCCGCTGCGCTGGGCGGAGGAACACGCCTGCCGGCATCCGGGAACATCTTCATCAGCGTCCGCGACGAGGACAAGGTGCGCGTCCTGCCTCTTGCCGCGCGCCTGATGGAACTGGGCTATGAACTGCTGGCGACCCGCGGAACGGCCAATGCGCTGTGTCGCAGCGGCATTCCCTGCCGTGCGATTCCCAAAGTCAACGAGGGAGGCCGGCACATTGTCGACGTGATCGAGAGCGGGGACGTGGGCTTCCTGATCAACACTACCGGCGGCGGTCCGGCGATCCGCGACAGCCATGTGATACGGGAGGCGGCGCTCAAGGCCCAGCTGCCGTATACCACCGCCCTCTCCACCGCCGAGGCGCTGCTGAAAGCCCTTGAGGCGGGACACCCGGGACCGCCGCGCCCCCTGCAGGAGCTCTGAGCGGGCGCGGAGCTTTCGACTTGTCCACGGAAAGCGGATACCCTATTTTCTGCCCCGATGCGCCTTTGTGCGCCCTGCCACCGCCGGAACCCGCCCGGAGCGGAAGAGCTGGATGGACCTATGAGATTTCTCGACCTGCTGGATGAACGGCATGTGCTGACGGGACAGACCGTCGACAGCAAGCAGGAGGCGATTCGCCTTCTGGTGAAGCACCTGGGCGAGCAGGACCTCGTCTCCGACACGGACCTGGCCCTGAGCCTGGTCATGGAGCGCGAGAACGAATACCCCACGGGGATCGGCGGAGGGGTGGCCATTCCCCACGCCAACACCTGGCAGACGGACCGCCCGGTGCTGGCCCTGGGCCTTTTCGACCAGGGGCTGGATTTCGGCAGCCCCGAGGGCGACCGCGCCACGGTGATCATTCTCCTGCTGACTTCCGCGGAAATGACCTCCACGCATCTCAAGCTGCTGGCGCGCATCAGCCGCCTGGCGAAGCACGACCTGGCGGCGCGCCTCAAGGACCAGAAGGATCCCGCGAAAGTCCTGGAGGTCGTCGAGGCCTGCGAAAGGGACTTCCTCGACATCTAGCGCCGCCCCCCGCCCCTGTCACACGGAAATCGAAAGAGCCCCATGAAACTGCTGCTGATCGTCCTCAACAAGGAGGAACTGCTGGATGACCTGATCCAGGCCTTCCTCGAGGTCGACGTGCGCGGAGCGACCATCGTGGACAGCGTGGGCATGGGGCGCATCCTGAGTCACGACATCCCCATTTTCGCCGGGCTGAAGGGCCTGCTGTCCGGCAACCGGCCGCACAACAAGACCATCCTGACCGTCGTGCAGGACGAGCAGGTGGAACCCATCGTCCATGTCTTCGAGGAAGTGGTCGGACCGGTCTCCGAACCGGGCAACGGGCTGCTCGTCGCCCTGCCGATCGCCTCCGTATACGGCATGGGTCATCACGGCCCCATTTGAACCACGGGCGGCCGAAGCAATGAAACACGCACCATGGATCGCCTGAGCCGGGCCGACTACCGCGGCCTGCTGGACCTCTCATCCCAGGGGAAGCGGCGCGAGCGGGGACTGCTGCTCGTGCCGGGCATCAAGTGTGTCCGCGAGGTCCTGCTGAGCGACTGGTCCGTGAGACAACTGCTTTTCACGGAAGCCGGCGCGGATTCGATCGCGCAGGCCCTGCCGGAGCGTTGCACAACGGATGCGCCGATGCTTGTCCGCGACAGCGAAGCGGCCAAACTGGCGGGGCAGAGCACTGCGGAGGGCGTGATCGCGCTGGTCGAGAGGCCGCCGTCGGTCTTCGAGGGCGCCTGGGAAGATCCATCCGCGCCCCAGCTGCTGCTGGACGGATTGAGCGACCCGGGCAACCTGGGCGCGATCCTGCGCAGCGCCGCCTGGTTCGGCGTAACGCGCATTGCACGACGAGGCGGTTGCGCTCCGGACTCGCCGCGGGCCGTGCGCTCCTCCATGGGCACGCTGTTCCGCATGCGCAGGCTGGCCGGCATCGAGGACCCGGACCTGGAAAGGTTGAGTGCGAAGCGGCGCCTGGTCCTGCTGGACGGCGAGGGCGACGAAAGCCTGGAGTCCTTCCGTTTCCATGAAGGAGACATGCTGGCCCTGGGCAGCGAAAGCCACGGCAGCAGCCTGCCGGGAAACTGGGCCCTGGTGCGCCTGGCGATCCCGGGAGGGGCGGGCGTCGAGAGCCTCAACGTGGGACACGCCTTCGCGATGGCCGCCTGGGAACGCGTGAGACAACTCGGTCCCTGGGCGTGAGTCGCGAGCTGCTCCGCCTTTCGCTCTGGATTCCGGTAGCCGCGATCCTCTTCGTCCCCGTGGGCGAGCATGGAGGCATTGCCGCGCGCCTGGCGGCCATCGGGGTGGCGCTCCTGATCGGCCTGCCCGGCTGGCTGCTCAGTTCCGGTGCGGAACGCCGCGAACTCTATCCCCTGCAGGCACCGCCGCTGGCCTCCCTGCTTCCCCTGCTTTCACTTGCCGTCGGATTGCAGGGAGTCTTCGGCTGGCTCGATCGGCTGTGGCCGCTGCCGCTGGAACGGGCCCTGCGCATGGCCGACTCCTTCCGTGTCGAGTCGGCGCTCGAGCAGGCCCTGCTGGTCTGCGGCGTTCTTCTGGCAGCGCCCCTGATGGAAGAGCTCTTCTTCCGCGGCTTCCTGTATACGCAGCTGGAGCGGCTGCGCGGGCCCCTCTTCGCGGTCTTCGGCAGCGCGCTCTTCTTCGCCCTGCTTCATCTGAACCCCTGGCACTTCCCGGCCCTGCTGCTATTGGGGCTGCTGCTGGCCGTGCTTCGAATCGTCTCACGCAGTCTCTGGCCGGCGATCGTGGTACACGCGGCCAACAACGGCATTGCGCTGCTGGTCCTGCAGCGTCCGGAACACCCGCTGCTGGACTGGATCCACGCAATGGGCGCGGGAGGCCCGGGGACTCCGCTGCTCCTCGGTCTTCCGGGAGCCATCTGGCTGCTGATCCGGCTGCGCGAGTTCCGCGGCTGAATCGGAAATGGCCGGGCGATCAGGGCCTATCGTTTCGGGTAATACTCCTGCAGGCAGCTTGCCAGGGCCTCGTGGCGGAAGCGGCCGCCTTCGCGGAGCCAGCGGGCGGGCTCCACGAAGGAGCCGCCCAGCAGCAGGTCCGCCTCCAGACCCAGCAGGGGCGCCATCAGGCGCAGGGCGAAGGGGGGGGCGGGAGGAATCCAGGGCCGGCCGAAGTGGCGGCGCAGTTCGCGCATGAACTCGCGGTTGGCCAGGGGCTGAGGGGAGCTGGCGTTGTATACGCCTTCCGCCTCTCCCTCGAGAAGGCGGCAGGCCATGTCGCACAGGTCGTCCACGGAGATCCAGGACATGCCCTGCCGGCCGCTGCCCAGCGTGCCGCCCAGGAAAGCCCGTGTAATGGCGGAAAGCCTCGGCAGGGCGCCATCTTCCTTTCCGAGCACGACCGCAATCCGCAGCGTAATGCCGCGAATGCCTTCCGGACGGGCGCGGCGGAAGGTCTCTTCCCAGTCCTGGCACAGGCGGGCGTAGAAGTTTCCGCCCGGCTCGCTGTCTTCCGTGACACGGGTCGCTCCGGGGTCCCCGTAATAGCCGATCGCGCTGGCCTGGAGCCAGCTGCGCGGAGGAGAGGAACAGTCGGCCAGCGCTTTTCCCAGCAGCGCCGTGGGCTGGAGGCGCGAGGAGCGCAGGAGCAGCCGGTTGGCTTCCGTGAGACGCACATCGATCCGGCTGCCGCAGAGGTTGACCAGGGCCGCGGCGCCCTCCAGGCAGGCTTCCCAGTCTCCGCGCTTGCGGCCGTCCCATTCCTGCCAGTCCCGTTCGCCCGTGGGGCGGGAGCGGCTGAGGATCAGCGGCTGCCAGCCATTTGCGGCAAGCGCGTCCGCCAGGGCCAGGCCCAGGAAGCCGGAGCCTCCGGCCAGGACGACTCGTCTATTCTGTGTCACGGCGGCCCAGCTCGGCAATCATCCGCAGGTGCGGCAGGTTCATTACTTCCTTGCTGGCCCCGTCCGGCCGGTAGCCGTTCCGCTTGTAGAAGTCCACGGCTCCCTGGTTGCCCTCCAGCACCCACAGGCTGCTGCGGCTGTAGCCGCGGCGGGTAAGCTCCTCGTGGCAGGCCCGGATCATGGTTTCGCCGTGCCCCTGCCCCTGCCAGTCCTTGAGCACATAGATCGCCCGCAGCTCGCCGGTGTCGCCGTCGATCCGGTCCACATCCCGGCAGGGGCCATAGTCGACAAAGCCGAAGAGTTTGCCGCGATCCCGCATCAGGAGCACATCCGACTGCACGTCGGAGAGCAGGCGTCTCCACATGCGGGCGCGGCTTTCGATGTCCAGTTCATCCAGCATCTGGTCGGGCAACAGGCCGCGGTAGGATTCGCGCCAGGCCTGGATGTGCATTTGCGCCAGCTCGCGGGCGTCGAGAACACTCGCGTTGACCAGTTTGATGTCGCTTTCAGTCATGGATCTTCTCCGCATCTACGTGCTGCAATTCATCTAGGCAGGAAGGACAAAGGCACTCCTTCCAGATCCCGGCGATCGCCCGCTGCTGTTCGGGCGAAAGGGTGAAGCGGCTGCAGGCGCAGTTGGCGACGTCTTCCGACCGGCAGACGAGCTTCCTGCCGCAGCGGGCGCAGATCTTTTCCACAGCCATCGGCCTGCCGCTATCCTTTCCCGGCGGTATCCCCGGAGGGAGCCTCGCCGGCCAGGTTGCCCCAGAGTTTGAGGGAGATTCCATTGGGGCTTTTCAGGCACAGGGTACGCATGCGCTGTTCTTCGCCCCATTCTGGATGCAGATCCGCCCTCTCGATCACTCCGCGCTCAACAAGGGTTGCCGCCGCTTCTTCGATGTTGCCGACCATCAGATCCAGCTGAAAAGAGGCCGGATCCACGGCCGTTCCCTCGCGGGTATCGGCCAGCCCCAGTTTGAACTCGGACTCGGGCGCGGCCAGGAAACAGCCGCCCTCCCAGGTTGCAAAGGACTGAAAACCAAGCACATCCACGAAGAAACCCAGCTCGGCGGCATAGTCTTCCAGGTGAATGATCGGGACCGCCTTCCAGCACTCGCCCCATGTGAAGGGCCAGTCCGCCTTGCCGGCGGGCCACAGTTTCTGGAAATCGCCCGGCTCCTTGCAGCGGGCCAGGGCCTCGATGCGCTCTTCGCCAAAGGCCCGGCAGCGTTCGTGCAGTGAATTCATGCATCCTCCGGCCGGGGCCGCTGATTCGATTCGCCCCGGCATTGTAGACAAACATAAAGAAGATCGCCGCCACGGGAAACGCGTACATGGGGGGTGGAGATGCATCCCCGTCGGGCGAACCCTATCTTGAGCGGCGGCCGAAATCGGCCCCTTGGCCTTCGTTCCTCTGCGGAGTATTTCTTGCGTGTGACAATCGGATTCATTCATGACCGGAACCGGTTGAAGCTGGACCTTCCACCGGGCAGCCGGCTGTTTCGCCAGGGAGAGCTGCTTCGCCCGCTATCCGGAAGGCTGGAGATCCGCTTGCTCGAAAGCCGTCCCGCCAGGGGGAGGAACCTGTTCAAGCTGCTGGAAAGTCCGCGGCAGGAGTGGCTGGAACGAATTGCGGACGATCTGACCCGAAAGGGCCATGCCTGCCGGCTGCTTCCCTTCGCGCCCGGCTACGACGATGGCCGCGTATTCGTGCCCTCCACCTGGCTGCTGGCGTTGGAGAAGCGCAGCCTGGACGGCGCCGAGCTGGATCGGCATCAGGCCACAAGCCGGCATGGCGACCTGTGGCACCAGGGCAGCCTGCCTGATGTCTTCCAAGCGGAAAAGCCGGCCGAAGCCCGCGTTCGCCTGAACCTGGAGGACGGAGTCCTGGAAGAAGCCCTGCCCGGGCTCCAGATCGACCTGCCGCCCGGCGAATGCGCCGAAGTGGACGAGGTGGAAATCGGCATCGGCTTTCACTGGGAACACCGTCGGCCGCTGCGCTATCCGGATCGGCTGCGGATTTTTTTGAATCACGAAGGCCGGCTGGGCCTGGCCAACGAGCTGGAGCTCGACCACTACCTTTGCAGCGTCAACAGCTCGGAAATGACCGCGGATTGTCCGCCGGAACTGCTCAAGGCCCAGACGATCGCCGCGCGCAGCACGCTGCTGGCCACGCGCGGCCGGCACCACTTCGGCGAGGCCTTCGACATTTGCGCCGATGACCATTGCCAGTGCTACCGCGGCGAGGAGACCATTGCCGAGGCCTCCAGGCTGGCGGTTTCCGAAGCGGCAGGCATGCTGCTGTGTCACGACCTTGACGGGAAAGCCGCCGTCTGTGACGCGCGCTACAGCAAGAGCTGCGGCGGGATCGTCGAGGCCTACGAGAACGTCTGGGAAGACACGCCGGTCGGCTACATGACCGCTCTCTGTGATACTCCGACAGGAGGCCGGCCCCCTTCGCGCGGAGAGGACGAGTGGCGCGCCTTCCTCGAAGAAGACGAGCGGGAGGCCTGGTGCAATACGGATCACGACTCCCTGCCCGCCGGCCTGGAACACTGCGAGGGCCTCTACCGCTGGCAGGTGCGCATGAGCCGGGAAGAGGCCGCGGGTCACATCCGCCGGGCCTGCGGGCTGGACTTCGAGACCCTGCTGGACCTGGAGCCGGTCGAGCGCGGCGCGTCGGGGCGGCTGATCCGGCTGGATGTGCTCACCGACCGGGGGCGCTTCCGCATCGGCAAGGAGCTTGTGATACGCAAGGCGCTCTCCGAGAGCCATCTCTACAGCGCGCTGATCGCCTTCGACTGGGAAGGCGACACGCTGGTCATTCGGGGCAAGGGCTGGGGACACGGCGTCGGGATGTGCCAGCTGGGGGCGACGCGCATGGCTGCCGCGGGACACAGCGCGGCTCGAATACTTGAACACTATTATCCGGGCACCTTCCTGAGCACGATGGAAGCGGCCTCGAATCAAACCGGGAAACGGGCATGAACAAGATCTACGACAACATCCTGCAGACCATCGGCAACACGCCGCTTGTGCGACTCAACCGTGTCGCGGCGGACCTGCCGCCCACCGTATACGGAAAGGTCGAACGCTTCAATCCGGCGGGCAGCGTCAAGGAACGGGTCTCGAAGGCGATTGTCGAGGACATGGAGGAGCGCGGCGAGCTGAAGCCCGGCGGCCTGGTGGTCGAGGCCACCAGCGGCAACATGGGCGTAGGCGTGGCCATGGCCTGCGCGGCCAAGGGCTACGGCTGCATCATCGTGATGCCCGACAAGATGTCGATGGAGCGCGAGTGGATCATCCGCGCCTTCGGCGGCAAGGTCGTGCGGACCCGTTCGGACATTCCCTGGGACCACCCGGAAAGCTTCCTCAACACGGCGCGGCGTATTACGAAAGAGACGCCCGGAGCCGTCATGCTGAACCAGTTCTACAACCAGGTCAATCCCGAGATCCACTACAAGACGACCGCCGAGGAGATCTGGGAGGCCACCGGCGGACGAGTGGACGCCTTCGTGGCCGGCATGGGAACCGGCGGCACGATCACCGGAGTCGGCAAGTACCTCAAGGAGCGGAATCCGGACGTGGTGATGATCGGCGCCGATCCGGTGGGCAGCAGCCTGAAGCACCTCTTCGACACGGGCGAGATGCGCGAGGGCGAGTTCTACCACGTGGAGGGAATCGGCGAGGACTTCATGCCCGAGACCCTGAGCTTCGACAACGTGGACAAGATGTATTACATCGACGACAACGAGAGCTTCAAGATGGCCCGCAGGCTGGCGCGCCTCGAAGGCATTCTGGCCGGGGGAAGCTCGGGAACGATCCTTTGCGCCGCCCTGGCGCACGCCGCCACCATGCGCGAGGACCAGGTCCTGGTGACGATGATCTGCGACAACGGCGAGCGCTACCTGTCCAAGTTCTACAACGAGGAGTGGTGCAAGGAGCACGGCTTCGATGTGGAGTAGGGAGTGAGAGGATGGTGTCGGGGGTGGTTCAGAGGGTAATTCTGCACGCTCCTACTCACAGTGCACAGCTTTGTTGCCACAAAAGTCACTAACACAATTTCCCGATTCGTACGGGCCCCTGGACACTTCAGAAATCCAGCCCTTTCTGTCTAGTCTCCTCCACAAACTTCCTGTATAGGCTGCGCCGGCGTGCCGAGACGGAAGAGAGATCCAGATAGACCGGGTGCTCTTCCGTCAGGTTGTCCGGTTCGCCATAGGCCAGAAACCGGTGGCTGGACCAGTTCCATTCATCTGGTTTGTGGCATAGTCTTGCACGGACCGGATTCAGGTCCATGTAGGCCAGGCAGGACAGGAAATGGGCCTCATCCAGTGGCGGACCGGAGAAGAATCGCCCACCCCAGACCTTGCCTTCACTGTGATGACTTCGATTGAAGAATCGCCCATAGCTCCCCTGAACCAGGCGCATCATCCTGGAAATCCCCTCGCTGTGATTCGTACTGCCTACAAGGTGAATATGATTGTCCATCAGGACCCAGCCGTGTATTCGGCATTCATACCTGACTGCTGCGCCTCTTAGATAGGTCAGGTATTGTGAACGATGCTCATCCGTGAAAAAGATCGGTCTATGGGCATCGCCTCGATGCGTGATGTGATACAGCTTGTGCTCTTCAATGTTTCTCTTTCGATCAGCCATGGCGACCTCCTTTTCGTTGAAACTTGGAATCCGCAATGATTGAATCACGAAGAATCCGGTAGCCAACGGGGAACGGGTCACGGAGTGTCCAGGTCTGTAGACAGATGAATAGAATGCCTCGAAAAGCAACCGTTTCCAGGTGTGCGTGCGAAGCCAACGCTGTGCGTCGGGAAGTAGTTCGGGGACGCGATGGGGCTGGTTTCTGCACGCTCCTACTCACAGTGCACGGCTTTATCGCCACAAAAGTCGCTAACACAAAAAGCCCATTTGTCTTGCCCTCTAGACAGGATTCGTGTCTTGACCCTTGTGTCCGAATCCTCCGCTGACGCCTGACCGGTCCCGTGGACACTGTGGCGGCATGATTGCTCCGCCCCACGTGGTGGCTCGCGGCGTCCGACTTCACTCATATTTCCGGCGAGTGGCCGGACTCCATCCGAATTCATAGACTGCCTGAAGGCGCACCTTCATCACGCGAAAAGGAATCGGAGGCCCCATGGCCTATTCATGCATCCTGATCCTGTCCCTCCTTCTGTCATCCTGTGCCTTCGCACAGCAAACCTTCCGTGTGCTCTTCGTCGGCAACAGCTACACCTACTACAACAGCCTCCCCGACCAGGTCTCCTCGCTGGTGGAGGCCGGTGGACATTTCCTCTTCGCCGGACAGAGCACTCCCGGCGGCTTCAGCCTGTCGCAGCACCTGGAGCACGCGAACACGCTGGACGCGATCGCGGATCCGGAGGGCTGGGATTACGTTCTGCTCCAGGAACAGAGCCAGATGCCGGTCATTCCCTGGTATCGCGAGCATCACACGCGGCCAGCGGCGCAAGGCCTGGATTCGCTGATTGCGGCACAGGGCTCACAGACGGCATTCTATATGACCTGGGGCAGGCGCTACGGGGGGCAGCAGTGCATCGGCCAGCACTGCAGTGCGGACTTCGCCGATTTCTTCCACATGCAGGACAGCCTGAGCGCCTCCCATCTGGCGCTGGGAGCGGAGTTCGACGCGCCGGTCGCGCCGGTGGGAATGGCCTTTGCCCTGGCCCTTCAGGAGAATCCGGACCTGGTCTTGTGGACCGCGGACAACAGCCACCCCAGCGCGGAGGGCAGCTACCTGGCCGCCGCGACCATCGCGGCAACCCTCAGTGGAATGGAGGTTTCAGGCTGGAGCTGGAATGGCAGCCTGTCTCCTTCGTTGGCGGGCTTTTATCGGGGCATTGCGGATCAGGCTGTGGCCGCGCTGGGGGAAACGGATGTCTTACCTCTTCCGGAGACTTCTGCGTTGGTCGAAGTATACCCGAACCCCTTCAATCCACAGACGCGGATCCGCTGGACGCAGCGTCGCCCCGGCACGGCAGGGCTCGTGATCCACGATCTGCTTGGTCGCCTCTGCCACCAGGAATCGACTCCGCCCCTGCCGGCGGGTGAACACAGCCTGGTCTGGAACGGAACCAGTATCGAGGGCAGGCCGGTCTCGAGCGGCGTATACATCTATCGCCTCGTCCTGCCGGGATCCGCGAGCAGCGGCCGTTTGAGCCTCCTGCGATGAAGTGCCTGCTCAGCGGACTGGATCACCTGCAGCTTGCCATCCCGCCGGGCGGCGAGAACCGTGCTCGTCAATTCCTCGGGGAGCTCCTCGGCCTGGAGGAAATCGCAAAGCCTGCGGCCCTGGCCGCCAACGGCGGCTGCTGGTTCCGTGGACCGGGAATCGAGCTGCACATCGGGATCGACAAAGACTTCCGCCCCCAGCGAAAGGGTCACCCGGCTTTCCTGGTGCCGGATCTGGAGGCCTTGCGCGCGCGCCTGGAAGAGGCGGGATGCAGGGTCAAGCCGGACGACCGGCTGCCGGATCGCAGGCGCTTCTATTGCGACGACCCCTTCGGCAATCGGCTGGAGTTCCTGCAGCAGGAAGACGGCTTCAGCCGCCGCTGACCGCCCCAGTCGCGCGAGCTACTTCAGCAAAAGGGCCTTGCCGACGACCACGCTTGCGCCGACCTCGGCGCGGACCAGGTAACATCCGCCGGCCAGGCCGGCGGCATTGAAGGGAATGTACGACGCGCCTCCTTCGAGACGTCCGGCATGAAGCTGTCTTACACGCTGCCCGTAAAGGTTGTATACGTCCACCGTGGCTGGAGCGGCGCGCGGCAAGTGCAGTGTGATCCGGGTCATCGGATTGAATGGATTGGGCGAAACGGACAGGAAAAACGCCGCTGGAATAGCCTTCCTCGCGGGGACGCCGACTGCCGTGTCCCGAAGCCGGTGGATCGCCCCCTCCTTGCGGAAGAAGAGCTCTTCGCCCAGGACCTGCAGACTGGTCGTTTCCGAGTCTCCGTAACTGTCCGAGTACGAGAACCCGCCGTTCTCCACGGTCCAGGAGCGCAGAATCGGTTCGCCGTGCAGGTAGTCGTGATGTCGTGTGTAGACACGATTGCCCTCCATCAGGAAGGAGCTGAAGATGTCGCCATCCTGCCTTGCCTCGGCCAGCGGAATCTCGTCCAGCCCTTCCGTGACGCTGTAGACCCGCAAGGTGTCCTGCCAGTAGTGCTCCCCCTGCACCCGCCGGCCCAGGCGATCTCCTGTCAGGGCCACGGAGCCGTAGGCTTCCCGAGAAGGCCCCAGCTGGCTCGCCTGCCCCGGACGCAGGCGCAGCAGGCGATACTCCACCCCGCTCTGCAGGTATACCAGCCCGCCCCTGGCCAGAAGTTCCGTGATCGTCGGCAGGGGAAAGGTCTCCAGCAGCACGGGATCCTCCGGTGTGGACAAGTCATAGATCCGCACTTCCGATTGTCTCACACAGGCCAGGCGGTCCTCATGCAGATGCAGGCCGACAGGGCCTTCCATCGGCAGGGAATCCAGTACCGCCAGCCCTTCCGGCTGAAGTTCCAGAATGTAGACGCTTTCTTCCCTGTAAGCGACGACCAGCGTGTTGTCCGTTGCCAGGGCCTGGCAGTCGGGAAGGGCCAGGAATGTCCCCTCCTGCTCGCCGAACTGTGCGCGAGGCAGGGCGTGCAGGCCGAGTTCGCTTCGTGCGACCAGCGTTTCCTCGCTCAGCGCGAAGCTTTGCAGGGTCCCGCGCCCCGCGCGCTCGGCCAGCAATTCGACTTGCAATGACTCGTCGAAGCGGGCCAGGGCATCTCCCTGCGGGCCGGTGACGAGAATCAGTGAATCACGGATACAGAATCGTCGACCGGGCAGGTTCCATTCCCCCACCGGGATCATCTCTTCCGCCGCGCTGCGCTCGTATACCTGGATCGCCAGTTCGCCTCCGCTCCAGCCACGGCAAAAGTACAGGTCCTCCGCTTCCACCGGTGGCAGGGGGCTGCAGTCCAGAGCCTGGAATTCATAGGTTTCAGGGTCCTCATAGGAAACGCTCATCCATTCCCCGCCGCAGACGCGCAGATGCAGGGAGTCGGCAATGACCGCATAGAGCGGCGCGGCCTCCTGGCCCGTAAGAACCTCCTCCACGAGTTCAGGCCCGATGGTCGAAAGATCCACTTGGAAGACGAGTCCACTGGGTTCCCAGCCCCAGGTACCGAGATAAACGTGATAGAATTCATCCCCGCGAATGCTGCCTTGTATGCTGCCTGCTCCCGAGGCAACCAGCGCCGGGGCTTCTTCGGGCTGGGCCATGTCGTAGTAGCGGGAGCCCTGGTCGGCCAGCAGGATCAGCGTCGACTGCCAGGCCAGGAGCTGGTTGGCCCCTTCCGGAGCCGGCAGGGTCCAGAGGGTCTGCGCGGAATCCGCCGACAACTGCAAACAGTGTATCTCATGTGTTGTCGCGCAGAGCAGAAGCTCTTCCCAGGTGCCCAGGGCGCGAATCCGGTTCGGCAACTGGATCACATAGTCTTCTTCAAGAGCGCCACCTGACTGGCCCAGGACCTCCAGCCGCCGGCCATGGCCCACGATGGCCCGCCCCTCCAGCAACTGGCAATGGCGCTCTTCCGACAGACTCCAGGAGCCGCCCTCTTCCAGGGCCGCGTACAAAGGACCGGCCAGGAGTATCAGCATCGTCAGAAGCGGGATCATTACAGCCTCCTTGATCCAGTGGATCCCCGTCAAGTTTCTGCAATTCTGCGGCCACTTGATGTAGCCTTGATCTCCGCGCCATCCCGCTTCGAGAAGGCAGAAGAGAGCCCTGCTTGTTCGGATCGTCAGACGGCCTGCAAAAAATCGACGATTCTCCAGGCAGGTCTTGCGATTTCCCTGGCGGATTCTATTATTCGACACATGTCGAACAATCAAACATTGACTTCCGAGGAGCTCGCGGCCTGTTTTCGCGCCCTCTCCAATCCGCATCGCCTGCGCATCTTCCAGGAACAGCTGAACTGCTGCCCACCAGGAACCCGTTGGCGAGCAGGGGAAGACGGCATCGCCGTCTGCGTCGGAGCGATCAGCGAAAGCATGGACCTGGCCCCCTCGACGGTCAGCCATCATTTGAAGGAATTGCGCCAGGCAGGCCTGGTGCAAATGGAACGCAAGGGCCGACAGGTGGAATGCTGGATCGAGCCCGGGGTTGTCGACGCCCTGGCCCGCTTCTTCCAGGATCGCCGCCTGGCCTGTTGCCTTCCCGAAACCCAAAAGGAAACGCCATGAAACTGGACATCCAGGCGGACAAGATCCGCCAGAGCGTACGAGACAGTTATTCCACCGTCGCCGTCAAGGGCGACTCCGACTGCGGCTGCGGCCCCAATACCTGCTGCGGCGACGGCGGACTGCAGCTGACCGCCGAAATGAGCAGCCTGATGGGCTACAGCGAGGAAGACCTGGCCAAGCTGCCGGAAGGCGCCAACATGGGGCTGGGCTGCGGCAATCCGCAGGCCATCGCCGACCTGAAGCCCGGGGAAACCGTGCTCGACCTGGGAGCCGGCGGCGGGGTGGACTGCTTTCTTGCCGCTTTGAAAGTCGGCAGGGAAGGAGCGGTCATCGGCGTCGACATGACTCCGGAAATGGTCAGCAAGTCCCGTCGCAACAAGGAGCAGGGCGACTATCCCATGGTGGATTTCCGCCTGGGAGAGATCGAGCACCTGCCCGTTGCCGATGCCACGGTGGATGTGATCCTGTCCAATTGCGTGATCAACCTGAGCCCCGACAAGGCCCAGGTCTTCCGCGAGGCCCTGCGCGTGCTGAAGCCCGGCGGCCGCCTGGCGATCAGCGATGTGGTCGCCACCGCCGAGATTCCCGACGAGATCCGCGAGAACTCGCAGATGTACAGCGCCTGTGTCAGCGGAGCCATGCATATGAACGAACTGGGCGAGTTGCTGGAAGCCTCCGGCTTCGAGCAGGTCCGCGTGATCCCGAAGCAGAGCAGCGAGAAACTGATCAAACAATGGGCACCCGGCATGGGCCTGGAAGACATCGTCACCTCGGCGACGATCCAGGCCGTCAAGCCGGGAGGACAAGGTTGCTGCGGTCCGGACTGCTGCCAGGACTAGATGCCTGAACAATGAAATGCGAAGGCCCCCTGGCGGAATCGTCAGGGGGTTTTTGCCTTCCAGGGGATCAACCAGACACGAATCGCCGAAGGGAGTTCGGCTCCCCGTATCGTGCCGTTCGCAACCGGGTCGGCGGTGACAAGGAAATGGCTGAATTGAACAACTCTTTCGCCGATAATACTGTATAGTGAAGCAGGCTCCGGAAAAGGATGTCAGAGCTGTTGCGAGACTCGGCTTCAGGTTGTCGGGAGGCTTTTCGTGTCGAAGACCGGAAATACTCGGACCCGCGGTGTGAAAAGGCTCTACCGGCGGATCACTCTGCGCAGCCTGGTTGCCTTCCTGCCTGTCGCCGTTTCCGCCGTCCTGCTGTGGGCCTTTCTGCTTGGATCACAAAAGAACCGGCTCCTGGAAGACACCCTGGAGACCCTCGAGGTCTCGCTTGCCCTCGCCGAGCAGAAAACACGAACCCGCCTGGATCACGCTCGGCATGACCTGAACCACCTGGTTCATCTGCCGTTGCTTCGCAGCGGCTGGCATGAAGACGGCAGCCTCGATCCGCGACACCGCTCGGCGATCCTGGAATCCTTCCTGGGTCTCACGACCCTGGAAATCTATGACCAGATCCGCCTGCTCGACGCCTCCGGGACGGAGCTCATCCGCGTCAACTATTCCTCTTCCGGAATGATCGCGGTGCCGGAACAGAACCTGCAGGACAAGAGCAACCGCTACTACTATCTCGAGACGATCCAGCTGGAAGACGGCGAAGTCTATGTATCACGATTCGACCTGAACATCGAGCAGGGCCGGATCGAGGAACCGCACAAGCCGATGATCCGCCTGGCCAGTCCCATTCGGGACGAGGCGGGCCGGCTGCTGTGTGTCGTTATCCTGAACTACATGGGCAACCTGCTGCTGGAGGAACTGGCCGCGCTGTCCTCCGGCCTGTCCTGCGGGTCCCTGTCCCTGCTGGACGAGGAGGGCTATTGGCTGATGGCTCCCCGTCCCGGGCGCTGCTGGGGGTTCATGTACGACGAGGGCCGGGACTGGCGCTTCGACGCGGAGGATCCTGCGGCCTGGGCGGCGATCGGCGCCGGCGGGAAGCCCCGCATACAAACAGGGAAGGGCTGGTACGGTGTCCGGGACGTCCCCCTTCGAAAGGCCGCCGACAACGGGGATCCGGACGGGTCGCCCCCTGCCCTGCTTCTTGTATCACGCCTGGGAGCCGATGAGCTGCGCGGCCTCTGGTTGCAGGCGCTTCTCGGGTCACTGCCGCCGCTTCTGCTGTTCCTGCTGTTCGTGTATACACTGTCCTGGTTCGCGGCGAAACGCGCCGTGGTCCAGCGGATCGAGGCGAAGGCGGCCAGGACACAGGCGCTACTCGGCAAGCAGCGCCTTGAGGACCTCGAGCAGGAGCTGCACAACCGGGAAGCCGAACTGCGCCTCTACCTGGACAATGTGCCGGTCGTCGTATACCGGCGCAGCCGCGAGGGAAAACACTGGACCTTCACGCACATCAGCGAAAACGCCAGGAAGATGCTGGGCTTTTCCCCGGATCGCATGGTCAGCGAGGACTTTTGGCACGATGGCGTATACAGGGAAGACATCAACCCCTGCGGCCTTCCCATGGAAGAGCGCCTCGCGAAGCACCCGACGCTCGAGTTCCGCCTGCGAAAGGATGATGGCGGAAGGATCTGGGTCCGGGATCATATTCGCCCCCTGCGGCGGGTGAGGGGGACGTGCTCGAATGCGTCGGCACCTGGACAGACATCAGCGACGAGGTGTCGCTGAACAACGAGCGGGAAATGCTGAACTGGCAGATCCAGAAGGCCGACAAGTTCGAAAGCCTGAGCCGCATGGCGGGCGGCATTGCGCACGACTTCAACAATCTGCTGATGGCGATCCAGGGAAATGCGGAGGTGGCGCGGCACATCCAGTCCGGCCAGGCGCAAGGCCGTGAACAGATCGACCGCATCCTGGAATCGACGCAAAGGGCAACCCGCCTCACGGAGCAGATTCTCGCCTTTTCCGGGCATGCAGCCAGTCTGAACCGTCCCTTGCGGCTGGATCACCTGCTGGTTGCATGCGGCCAAACGCTGCGGGACCGGCTGCCTCCCGCGATCCAGCTGGACCTGGACCCTGGCAACGAGGCGCTGCGAGTGCGAGGGGACGAGAAGCAGTTGCAGCAGCTTCTGGCCAACCTGGTCGAGAACGCGCGGGAAGCGATCGGCGAAGATCCCGGCCTGATCCAGGTTCGTTTGGCGCAGGAGGATCTGGAAGGCGATCCCACGCTGGAAGACGCGCTTGAAACGGGTTTGGTCGGCGAAGACAACCTGCGAGGGCGCGCTGCCGTCCGCCTGAGCGTCCGCGACAATGGCTGCGGCATGGAACAACAGGTCCTGGATCGCATCTTCGAACCCTTCTACACAACGAACTTCACGGGCCGGGGTCTTGGACTGGCGGCCGTCTACGGCATCATCCAGGGACACGGAGGCGCGCTGCGGGTACGCAGCCGTCCCGGCGCGGGCAGCCTGTTCGAGGTCTATCTGCCGCTGGAGTCGGAGGAGCAGAAGCCCGTCGACATTCCGGAGCCGAAGCCCCACGGAAGGGACGCGAAGCACCCGACGATCCTGCTTGTGGATGATGAAGCCCCGGTACGCGAAGTAACCCGTCAAATGCTGGAAATGCTTCAGTACAATACTCTTATTGCGCCTTCCGGCCAGCGCGCTCTGGACCTCTTTCGCGCGAACAGAGAGATCCAGTGTGTCCTGCTGGACATGATGATGCCCGGAATGGACGGCAAGGAGGTCTTCGAACGAATGAGGAGCATACGGCAGGATTGTCGAGTCGTGATCTGCAGCGGGTACAGCCGGGAGGACCTCGAGAGCAGCTTCCGTGAAAGCGCTCCGGCAGGCTACCTGCAGAAACCCTATTCTCTTGAACAATTGTCCAGTACTCTGGCAGAAATCCTGCTGGCGGCCGATGGCGACACCTGACGAGTACTTCCCCCAAGCGAAGGTTCCATTGTCCGGCTGACAAGGCCTGGCGCACTCAAATCCCATGATCACTGGTGACCTTGAACTCCCCAAAGTGGGCGACACCCAGCCGGGCATGTTCGACTGGTCTCCCCGCGAGGGCCGCCTCCACTGGGATGACCGGATGTACGAGATCTTCGAACTGGACCGTGTCGAGCGCAAAGACCTGTTCCAGCACCTGACCCAGGTCTTGCATCCCGCAGACCGCACCCGCCTGCTGGGCCTGATCGAACAGTCTCTGCATCCTGCCGGCCGCACGCCCTATTTTGCCAGCGAAGCCCGTATACACCTGGGCGAGCGGGAGAAGCTGCTCGAGATCACCTTCCGCTTCCTGCGGGACGAGCAGGGTGTATACAGCGTCCTTGGCACCTGCCGCGATATCGGATCGCTGCGCGAAAAGGAACAGGAACTGCAGCGCAACCTGCTCTACATGAGCCGCATGGCCCGGGTCGATCGCATTCTGCGCCGTTCCAGCGAGCTGAAGGACACGCTGGAACGGGTGCTGGAGGCAACGCTGGAGTTCTTCGATTCCGATCGCGCATTGCTGCATGCGCCCGGGCGCAAGAGCGACTCTACTTCCTGGCTGGATCCTGTGATCCGCTTCCGCGAGGGCTGCGAACCGCGTGCGCTGCTGGGCAACACGGACACCATGCCGGCTTCGGCCCGGCGGGTCATGGCGAGCCTTTTCGAGCGTGACACGCCTCTCGCCCTGAACGGCCACAGCACGCCCCCCCTGGACGGGACGATCGCCGAACTCTATGGCATCCGCTCGGCGCTCGCGGTGGCGGTCAAGCCGCGCAACGGCCCCCCCTGGATCCTGAGCCTGCACTGTTGCACAACAGAAAGGGACTGGAGCGAAGAGGATTCGCAGACCCTCCAGGGAATCGGCTCGCGCCTGGCGGACACCCTGGACAGCTACCGCATGCAGATCGAGCTGCAGGCAAGCACCAACCTCTGGCGCTCCCTGGCCGAGCATTCGCCGGATCACGTCGTGCACCTTGATGTCGACGGTGTAATACGTTTCAGCAACCGGAGAATCCGCCGTCTGCAGCCGGAACAGCTCGTAGGGCAGAACCTGGGCGAGCTGCTCAACGATGAAGGCGCCAAGGGGCTGCACTGCTGCCTGGCGCGGGTGCGCGCGGATGGTGAAGTACACAGCTATGAGTTCGCCGACAAGACTCTTCCCGGAGGAACCCGGCTCTACGAAGTGCGCATTGCCCCGCTGGAAGGAAAAGAGGGGCTGACCGGGTTCATCCTCAACAGCCAGGATATCAGCGAGCGCAAAAGGGCGCAGCAGGCGCTCAACGATTCGGAAGCCCGCTTCCGGGCCTTAGTCGAGAACTCGGTGGAGGCCATCGTCCTGCTGGACGCGGACACGGGCTGCTTTGTCGATGTCAACTCGCAGGCGGAAAAACTCTACGGTATTCCACGGGAGGAGCTGCTCAAGATCGGGCCGGGCGATGTCAGCCCCGAGTTCCAGCCCGACGGCCAGCCCTCCATGATCAAGGCAAGCGCCAAGATCGCCACCGCGGCGTCTGGCAAGGCCCCTTCTTTCCTGTGGACCCACATGAACCTGGACACAGGCGAGTCGATTCCCTGCGAAGTCCACCTGGTGCGCCTGCCGCATTCCTCCAGGACGCTGCTTCGGGGAAGCGTGTACGACATCAGCAGCCGCCTGCAGATGGAAGAGGAGCGCCTCCAGCTCGAGCGCCAGGTGCAACACGCGCAGAAGCTGGAAAGCCTGGGCGTGATGGCCGGCGGCATCGCGCACGATTTCAACAACCTGCTGATGTCGATCATGGGGAACGCGGACCTGGCGCGCGGCAGGGTCGCCGAAGACAGCGAGGTTGCGGGCCACCTGAACGAGATCGAACGCGCCTCGCGTCGCGCCGCGGACCTGGCGCGCCAGATGCTGGCCTATTCGGGCAAGGGCCGCTTCGTCACCGAGGCGATCAACGCCAACGAGCTGATCCGCGAGATGGCGGAACTCCTGGGTGTCAGTGTCTCAAAAAAGGCCACGCTGGAACTGGACCTGGCCGAGGACCTGCCCGCTTTCGAGGGGGATGTGACACAGATTCGCCAGGTCGTGATGAACCTGATCACGAATGCCTCCGAGGCGATCGGTGATGCAGAAGGCAGAATTCGTCTCCGCACCGGACTGAAGCACTGTGATCGTTCCTTTCTGCGCAAAGTCGCCGAGAACTTCGGCCAGGGCGCCGGCGTCGAGCTGGTGGAAGGCACGTACCTGTTCTTCGAGATCTCGGATACCGGGGAAGGCATGGATGCCAAGACCATCGAGCGCATCTTCGACCCCTTCTTCACGACCAAGTTCACCGGCAGGGGACTTGGACTGTCTGCGGTATTGGGAATCATTCGCGGACATCGGGGCCTGGTCAAGCTGAAGAGCGCTCCCGGCAGGGGCACGACCTTCAGGGTCTATCTGCCCGTACTGGAGAATGCGTCAGCTGCCGCCGACCCTGCGCCTGCTGTAACACAGAATTCCGATTCCGCGAATGGCGGCCTGGTCCTCTTCGCCGACGACGAGACCATGGTGCGCGAAGTCGGCACCCACATGCTGCGCCGCCTGGGCTATGAGGTCCTGCCAGCGTGTGACGGAAAAGAGGCCTTCGACCTGTACCTGGAGCACAGAGACAGAGTCCGCCTGGTGCTGCTGGACCTGACCATGCCCCGCCTGAGCGGGGACGAGGTATTCCGGAAGATCCGGGAGAACGACAGCAAGGTCCCGATCCTTCTCTGCAGCGGCTACACCGAACACGACTCTTCACGGCGCTTCGCGGACATGGGGCTGGACGGATTCCTGGAAAAACCCTTCTCGCTGAGCGGCCTGAAACTCGCCCTGGAAGAGGCCCTCTCTTCCTCCCTCGATTAAAGAACCCACTGTTTCCGGCCTGAAGCGGCCACCCTCACTCTCCAGCAGCCGTCCTGCCCGGCAAGGGGCAGACGACCGGGTGCCGGCGCGGAAGTGCGCACCAACCGGGTAGGGCTTGGCAAGGGTCAAGAACACGCTTCCCGGCGAATCCCATTCTGGAGCCGATGGACCCGCGATCAATCGCCTTTCACTATCGGATCCATCATTTCGTTTGATTTTCTTAATTAATCCGCCAACGCTATCCTTGACTCAAAACCGAAAGGATTCAAGCATGAGCACTTCGACCCCCCATGGCCTCGACCGTCTGCTGGCCGACAGCTATGCCATCTACCTGAAGACCCAGAACTACCACTGGAATGTGACCGGTCCCTGGTTCAAGAGCCTGCACGACCTCTTCGAGGAGCAGTACACGGAACTGGCCGCCGCGATCGACGAGATCGCCGAGCGTGTGCGCACCATTGGCGCCTACGCCCCGGGCGGCTTCAAGGCCTTCGCCGGCCTGACCTCCATCGAGGACGCCTCGCCCGGCACCGCCGCCAAGGACATGGTCCGCAACCTGCTCGCCGACAACCGGACCCTCATCGCCAATGCCAAAGCCCTGGTGGATCCCTTCGAGAAGATGGGCGACGATGTCACCGTCGACCTGCTGCTCGACCGGATCAGCGTCCATGAAAAGACCGGCTGGATGCTGGAAAGCCTGCTGGAGGACTAGGGTTCTCGCGCAGAGACGCAGAGACACGGTGGTGCCTGGCATCAATCCACCACCGGAACCGAAGGAGACAAACGGGTCCGCCACAATCGCGTGGCGGACCCGTTTCGCTTTGCCTTGTAATACAGGATCATCCGATTCGCGGAACCATCTCCGCGTCTCTGCGTGATGGTCTTGGCGGCTACTTCCCCTCGTAGCCCAGGGCCTCCGGCAGCAGCTTGCGGATATTGCGGATGCGTGTCGCGTCCGAAGGGTGCGTGCTGAGGAATTCCGGCGGCGCAGCGCCGCCTTTCATGGCGCTCATGCGCTCCCAGAAGGGGATGGCCTCGTTGGGGTCATAGCCGGCCATCGTCATGAAGATCAGGCCCAGGCGGTCGGCCTCGCTTTCGTGATCCCGGCTGTACTTCAGCATGCCCAGGGTGCCGCCGACTCCATAGGCGGTCATGAACAGGCCCTGCGTCTGTTCGGGCTCCTCCTCGATCGCCTTCTGCAGGGCCATGCCGCCGAACTGCATTACCATCTGCTGGCTCATGCGCTCGTTGCCGTGCTGGGCAATGGCGTGGGCGATCTCGTGTCCCATGACCACGGCCAACCCGGCCTCGCTCTGTGTGACAGGCAGCAGGCCGGTGTAGACGACGACTCTCCCGCCGGGCATGCACCAGGCATTGAGCTGCTCGTCCTCCACCAGGTTGAAGGTCCAGTCATAGCCGCGCAGTTCGCCGGACAGGCCCATGGAGGCGAAGTAGCGCTCGACGGCCGCCTGTATACGCTCGCCGACGCGGCGCACCATGGCCGTCTGCTGCCTGTTCGCGCTCAGGGTCGCTTCGGAAAGCACCTCGTTGTACTGCTGCAGGCTCATCTGGTTCAGGCTTTCCACCGGAATCAGGTTGAGCTGGTTGCGTCCCGTAATCGGGACCGTGCTGCAGGAAAGGAGAAGGGCCAGCAGTGAAAAAAGGACGAGTCGCTGAATCATTGGAGAGCTCCCGGATTGAACCCGCTCAATATCAGAAGCGGAACGGGGACAACAAACCGGATGGAAGATTCTGTCGAGTCAAAAGGAGCGCCGACTAGAAACAGATGCGGTTGCGCCCCTCTTCCTTGGCGCGATAAAGGCAGGCGTCGGCCTTGGCGATCAGCTCCTTGGGGCTGGAGATCTCGCTGTCCTCGGCCAGGCTGGCTATGCCCATGCTGACCGTGATGTGCATCGGTTCCTTGGGGCGGTAGCTGTATTCGTAGCTCTCGATGGCGCGCCGGATCTTCTCCGCGGCAATGCGGGCCGCGTAGAGCGTGGTTTCCGGAAGGATGATCACCATTTCCTCGCCGCCGTAGCGCGCCGCCATGTCGGAGGTGCGGGTCAGCTGGCGCAGCAATTCGCCCGTCTCGGAAAGGATCGTATCGCCCTGCTGGTGGCCGTAGTTGTCGTTGACCGATTTGAAGTGGTCGATGTCCAGGATAATGAGGGAGATCGTGCGCCTGTATCGGCGGCTGCGCTCGAATTCCCGTTCGATGAAATCGTCGAAATAGCGCCGGTTGTAGAGTCCGGTCAGCGTGTCGTGGTTGGCCATCCGCTGCAGGATCTCGTTGGCCTCGCGCAGCTTGAGCGCCAGCTCCTCCGCCTTCTGCTTCGCCGCCTTCAGTTCGCGGTTCATCCGCTCGTAGGTGGCGTTCAGGTCTTCCAGCTCCTGGTTGGCCTCGTCGAGCAGCTCCGTGTAGCTCGGCAGGCTCATGTTGGAGAAGCCGTACTGCGCCGCCACCTCCAGCACTTCCTCCTTGATGCCTCTGAAGAACTCGTCCACCTCGTCGGGACTCATGCGGAACTGCTGCCGTGATTCATTGCGGAAGTCGCGCAGCGCCACGCCGACGCCCGGCGAGAAGAAGATCCTTCCGGCCAGGCGCGCCATGTGCACCAGGCGGGAGATCCGCTGGATCGCCGGATCCTCGCTCTCGATGCCCCGCAGATCGTGGTGATGCACGATCGGCCGCACCAGGAACTCGGGCAGCTCCCAGCGCCGCAGGATGGCTTCTCCCATTTCCTCGTGGCTGAATTCCAGGCGGCTGGTCTCGGAGACGACAATGTCCTCGCCGTGTCTCACATCGTCCGCCAGGATCCCCTCGTAGTCCGCTCCATGTATACGGAGCTGCACCAGCATGCCGACGTCCATCATCAGGCAGGCCATGAAGACTTCTTCCGGCGTCTCGTGCTTGATCATGCGGGCCATCTTGCGGCCGGCGACGGCGGCGAAGAGCGACCTCTCCCACAGGCGGTGCAGGTCCTCGATGGTTCCCGTGTTGTCGACCATCATCTCGATGACATTGGTCGAGAGCACGATCGACTTGATGGTGTCGAGTCCCAGCAGGACGACGGCCTGGCTGACCGTTGTCACACGGCTCGTGAAGCCGTAGTAGGCGGAGTTGACAGCCTTCAGGATGCGGCTGGAAAGGGCGGTGTCGTTCTGGATCAGGTCCGCGATCTGGCGCGCGGTGGAGTCGTCCTCGTCGAGCAGGCCGAGTACGCGGGATACAACGGGAGAGAGGGCGGGAATGTCCTCAATGCGATCCAGCAGCAGCTGTGGATCCGTTGCCTTGATCTCGTTCATCGCGGTAAATCCGGATGGTGCTGCGCCCAAAAGCCTTTTCCCTGTACAAGGTCAGGCCTTCCGGCGCGAGAGGACGGCCCGTCGGATGCTCCAACACGAGCAGGCCGCCGGGCGTCAGGGGGCGGGCCTGGTCAAGAATCGGCAGGAGTTCATCCAGTACCCCGCTGTCATATGGAGGATCGACAAAAACCAGATCCACCTTTACGCCACCCTTGGCATCGCGCAGAAATCGGAGCGCGTCGCGGCGCTGCACAAGGGCCTTGTCCTCGCCGATGCCAAGGTGTTGCAGGTTCATGCCCAGGGCTTTGAGTGCGCGCGGGGAAATGTCGAGGAAGGTGGCATGGCGAGCGCCCAGGCTGAGGGCGTGAATGCCCAACGAGCCGCTGCCGGCAAAAAGGTCCAGCACGCTGCGCCCCTCGAAGTCCGAACGCAGCACATTGCAGATCCAGTCGCGCATGCGGCCGGTCGTGGGACGCACTTCCAAGCCTGCCGGCACCTTGAGCACCCGGCCCTTGTATGCTCCGAAGAGTACTCGCAGAAGGCAGGCCCTAGAATCCGGAGCTGATGCTCCACCCCGACTCCGTCCGGATCAGGAGCAGGCGGCCGGGAGCGCTGTAGGTGTCGGCAAGCCCCGACAGGTCGCCGACCATGGTCCGCTTGCTGTCCAGTGTTTCAAGGGGCGCGTCTTCAAGGCCTTCCAGCCGGAACCAGCGGTAGCTGCCGCTGCTGCGCAAGGCGCGCAACGGTATCGGCGCAAGGAGCTCGGCCATATCCGCGCTGCCATCTACCAGCAAGCCTTTTCCATCCAGCAGCAGGTAGCCAGGGAGGCGGGACTCGGCGGCAGAAAGCGCCTGCAGAAGCTGTACCCTCGACAGGGGCGCACTCGCTTCCCCGGCGGGATCGCCCGTCGCGGGTGTTTCCGCGGCCTCTTGCGGCGGCGATGACTGCTCCACGCGGTCGAGGGCCGGCGAATCCACCGGAGGAATCGTCTCATCCGCTGTGCGGCGATCGACTGCCGGTTCCTCGACGGGATCCAGTTGCTGGTAGCTCCCGGCCAGGTCCTCGGGGCTTGTCTGCATTTTCTGCCCCACCCAGCCGGAAACCAGCCATGCTCCAAGCACCAGGGCGGCAATCACAGGCAGAACCCAGGGAAGGCTGGAGGGGTTCTTCCATTTTTCGGATTCCAGGGCCTCTTCCAGCTGACGGGCGCGCAGGGGATCATAGCGCCAAAGACGTCCGCGCTGGTCCAGCACCTCGAAAAAGGCGGGACGAAAACCCAGGCCCAGGACGACCCGGCTGAGAAACTCTTCGACCGGGCGGCGAATCGCCGTCAGTCGGACACGCTCCGGGCTTTCCTCGTAATCGAAACGGTAATTGAGCCCGTCTTCCGGAGAATTGGTGTCCAGCTCCCACTGCAGGTGGCTCAGGGGGTTTTCGATCTGGGACAGGCCGGCAAGGGGAAGCTCAAGCAGCATGCTGCCCCATTCGATGGGCAAGCGCACGATGACGTCGGCCGGCCGGACCTCCTCGGGCAGCCGTTCTGCCAGGGCCTGGGTGAAGGTCTCGGCGACTTCCGGCTTGAAGAGCAGCTCCTGGCGCAGCAGGTAGGGCAGATCGACGGAGAGCTCCCGGTCGTCCTCCAGAACCCTCAGAGTCTGGGCGTCAAATTGAAAGACCAGGGTAGGGTACTTGGCCATCGGGTCTCCGTTCCGAAAGGGGTGCAGCCGCGCACCCGCATTCCCGCCTTATCGGATCAGGCGGCTGGGATCCTTGCGATCGGCCAGTGAATGCGGCCGGAATCTATTCCCAGGAAGTCGTTCCGTTATAGATGTAGCCATGGTTTTCCGGGGGATCCACCTCGAAAATACGCATGAACCCTTCCATGTAGACCTCGTCCCCTTCGATCGGGCTGTAGAGCGCGGTGCCGACCGTGTCGATGCGAACAGAGTCGAGCTCGCTGCCGACGCGCAGGGCGCTGACGAGTTGCGATACCGCGGGAAGGGCCATCAGGCTTTCATGCTGTCGGGCGCGGCTGCCCAGCGTGGCTTCGGGGAAAAGGGTATCCTCCACGAAGCGGTCCGCGGTGTAGAAGGAGGCGGAATCGGCGCGCGCCGTATGGCTGCGCTCGGAGGAGTGGGCCAGCTTCTGGCCGGGTTCCATCTTCGCCAGCCAGGTGCTGACCTCTTCGACGACAATCTTGTTTTTCTCCGCCTCGGGCACCTGGAACTGGGCGTTGCCGGCCGCCTTGGCCGAATCGGTCAGGGCCTGGAAGCGCTCGGCAATCCCGTTTGCCACCTGGGTGCGGGCGGCCTCGAAGAAGGCCTGCTGGCGGGCCACTGTGGAGACGCTCTCGCCTTCCTCGCCCTCCAGCTCGAAAAGGTACTCGCCGGAGTAGCTGTACTTGGCTACGTGCTGCATTTCAAAGGGCTTGCCCGTGCTGGGGCAAGTGAAGATCGTCTCGAAGGGCAGGGCGAAACTGTGGCGGGTCACTTCCACGTAGGCGGAATCCCCGGGAGTGAAATAGCGCTCGAAGCGACTCGGGGAGGAGGCCCACAGGCTGAAATCCATTTCACCGTACTCGCGCGGCCAGGCCTTGATTTCCGAATCGGACCAGAGATGCAGGGTATCCGTGCCCAGGGCATCGTACTGGGGTTTCATTTTCGCCCAGATGCGTGTGTGGTAACGTTCCATGCCTTCCGGGGAAAGACCGCGGCCGCCACCCTGAATGGTGAAGGCTTCGACGCGCATGGTGTCTTCGGCGGAAATCAGGATCGAATCGCGGGCGGCATCCGGGTTCATCTGCTTCTGGTCGGCAATGAAGTGGAGCGGCGGGACATGCAGTCGGCAAGTGTCCAGGCTGGCCTTCAGGTCCTCGAAGGTGTCGGGGAACTTGCGGTTGAAGAACAGGTACTGCAGCGTAGCCGTGTTCAGGTTGGTCAGGCGCTTGCGGGCAAGAATCTGATCCGCTTCCTGCTGCTCCCACTGGCGGGAGGGGATCTCCACCGCGAAGTACAGCACGACGATCAGGACCGCGATCAGAATCTTGAGCAGGATGCTGCCGCCGCCCGTTTGCTTACCGGCCATGGTGGTTCTCCCGACCTGTGGATGTTCTGCCGGAATCCGCTTCCGCGGGGCTGTCCAGCAGGAGTTGATCGCTCATGCGCGCCAGGGTTTTCGGACCGATGCCCCGGACCATGAGGAGTTGACTTGTCGACGTGAACCCGCCCAGGCTGTCACGCAAGGCGATGATTGCCCGCGAGCGGGAAGGGCCAATGCCCGGCAATCGCTCCAGATCCCTTGCTTGCGCCTCGTTGAGCACAAGCGGGCCGGACACCTCCTCCACGACCGCGGCCGTTGCCTGCCGCATTTCCACAGCCTTGTGGAAGAAAACCGCGTCCAGACTGTCCAGATCCAGGTGATCCAGCGCCGCCCAGCGGGACTCGATGAAAAGCAGCACATAGCCTGCTAACACAAGTCCCGAAAATCCAACAACTAGGCGTCGCTCTTGAGGCGTCAGCTTGAAGCTCAAAAACTATCAAACCCCGAGCTATGGCAAAAGTCCGCCAAGCCCGCGTCCTGCAGGAGAAAGAACGCCGCGCGACCTGTGGACCGCGCGGCGATTTCGTGCTACAGCATTCTGCGGGTCGGCTCAGTTGAAAAGGTGGTTCTTCAGCTTCTGGAAAAAACCCTTTTCGCCCGACTCGGGCAGTGTATCATCCTGCTTGCCCAGTTTCTCGAACAGTTTGCGGGTTTCGCCACAAACGTGCGTCGGCGTATACACCATCACCCGGATCAGCTGGTCGCCGGCGCGACCGCTGCGGTTGTTGCGGATTCCCTTGCCCTTCAGGCGCAGCAGGCTTCCCGACTGGGTGCCGGCGGGCACCGTGACGCGGGCCTCGCCGCCCAGGACGGGAACCGTCAGTTCGGCACCGAGAACCGCCTGGGGCATGGAGACCTTCAGGAAATAGAGCACGTCGTCCTCGTGGCGCTCGAAGTACTCGTGCTCCTGCTCCTCGAAGACCAGGATCAGGTCTCCCTGGGGGCCGCCGCGCGGGCCGTGATTTCCCTGGCCGCGCAGGCGCATGAAGTTGCCGGCGTGCACACCCGAAGGAATGTGGACCTTGATCGAGGTCTCGCCGCGCTCGACGCCCTGGCCGCCGCATGTAGTACAAGGGTCGGAGATGACCGTGCCTTCCCCGTTGCAGTTGCGGCAGGTGGCAATGTTCTCGACCATGCCGAAAAAGCTGCGGCTGACCTGTCTCACACGGCCGGCGCCGTTGCAGACGCTGCAGGCCGTCGGCCGGCTGCCGGCCTTGCCGCCGCTGCCTCCGCAGCTGCCGCAGGGCACCTGGATCTTGACCTTGAGCTTCTTGTCCGCGCCATTCGCGATTTCTTCCAGGCTGAGCTTGAGGGTGATCTGGATGTCCCGCCCGGCGGGTTTCCCGCCCCGGCGGCCACGGCCGCCGGCGGCGCCGCCGAAGAGGTCTCCCAAATCCCCGAAGCCCGACATGAAGGTCCGCAGGGCATCGTTGATGTCGAAATCGAAGTCGCCCATGCCTCCCGCGCCGCCGAAATTGCCGTCGACGCCGGCGTGTCCCATCTGGTCATAGCGGGCGCGCTTCTGGTCGTCGGAGAGCACGGAATAGGCCTCGGAAACCTCCTTGAAGGTCTCTTCGGCGCCCTCTTCCTTGTTCTTGTCCGGGTGATACTTCAGCGCGAGCTTGCGGTAGGCCTTCTTGATCTCGCTCTTGTCCGCCTCGCGTGATACGCCCAGGACTTCGTAGTAGTCGCGTTTCGACATGCCGCCTTCCTTAGGAGTCCTGTTCGGGCTTGTTGACGATCACCTGGGCGTGGCGGATCACGCGGTCGCCCATCTTGTAGCCCTTCTGGTGTTCAACCAATACGATGTCCTCGTCCTGCCCGGGGTCGCTCATGGTGGTCAGAGCGTCATGCAGCTCCTCGTTGAAGGGGGTTCCCTTGCTCTCGAAAGGCTGTACGCCGAATTCGGCCAGGCCCTTGTCGAACTTGCCGACCACAAGCTGCAGGCCCTGCAGCAGCGTGTCTACATTCTGGGCGTCGACGGGCTGCTCGAGGATCCGCTCTAGGTCGTCTTTCGCCGGCAACAGAGCCAGCGCGACGCGCTCCTGCGCGACACCGTTCCAGATCGCCTTTTCCTGCTGTGTGCGCTTGCGGAAGTTGTCGAACTCGGCGCGGGCTCTCAGCAGGCTGTCGTTCAATTCCTCGACCTGGCGCCGGAGGGCGTCCGTCTCCGATTCCTGCGCCTCCTCTTCGCCGTTTTGCTTTTCCGCGGCCTGTGCCTCTTCGGCGGCCGCCTCTTCCTGCTGGTCGAGGGTTTCGACGGGTGTTTCCTCTTCCGCCGTCTTCTTCTTGTCGGGGGCCGGTTCGGCACTCCTGGACATGCTCTCACTCTCCATGATTCTTTGACCGGATCAGGATCCGGAAAATCCCTTGCTCAGGAGCCGGGCCGTATACTGGACCAGGCTGCTGAGCCTGCTGTAGTTCATGCGCCGCGGCCCAATGACGCCCAGCATGCCCGGCAGGTTGCCCACGTGGAAGCGGGCGGTGACCAGGCTGTAGTTGCTGGCGCGATCAAGCTCGTTTTCCGATCCGATGCTGATCGAGCGCTCTTTCTCCAAATGCGGTCCCACCAGGTGCATGATCATCTCGTGGTCTTCGATGATCTCGATCACGCTGCGGAAGCCGTCCTCCCTGAACTCGGGAATGTCGGGCAGGTTTCCAGTGCCCTGGACGTAGATCGAGTCTCGGGGCACGGTTGTGAACAGGCGGTTGGTGGACTGAATGAACAGCCGCGCCACCGCTCGCCCCTTGTCCGGCATGTCCGCCAGACGGTCCTGGATCGTCTCCTTGATTTCCCGAAAGGTCAGCCCCACCAGGCGCTGCTGGATGAAACGGGAAATGAAAGGCAGGTCCTCGGGGTCGACTTCGCTTTCGATTTCCAGGGTCACGGTCCGCGCCAATCCGGAGGCGACGGTTACCACCACCAGCAGCCGATGGTTTCCCAGCGGCACCAGGTCCAGCCGCTCCAGGCGGCCTTCCTCGAAGCTCGGTGAAAGCACCAGGCCCAGGTTGCTGCTGATCACCGACAGCATTTGCGCCGTGCGGTCCATGATGGCCTGGATGTCGGGCATCAGCTCCTGCATGTTGCTCTGCAGAAGGTTCTGCTCATGGTCGCTCAGGTTTTCCTGGTCCATGAGATAGTTGACGTAGAGGCGGTAGCCGAGATCCGTCGGAATGCGGCCGGCGCTGGTATGCGGATGGGCCAGGTAGCCCTTTTCTTCCAGGTCGGCCATCACATTGCGGATGGTGGCGGCGCTGTAGCCCAGGTCAGGCAGCTTGGACAGGGTCCGGCTGCCCACGGGACGCGCGGTCATGATAAACGTATGGATCACGTGGCGCAGGATCTGCGCCTCTCGTTGATCCAGTCCAGCGGGCGGGGTTCCGGACGCCGGGTTCATCATCTCGGGTTCTCCTTCTTCAACGGCGCCCGGGGCGGCCACGGGAAGGGCCCTTGCGCCCGGCGCGCAGAGAAGCAAATAATAGAGTATGGTTCCAAGGCTCGCAAGGTGTGCACGCGCAGATCTTGCAAAGTGTTCCTTGACTTGCTATTATCATCGGCTTTCCAAGAAACAAACGCGCAGGCAGGAGTCAACATGAAGCGCACCTTTCAGCCCAGCAACCGGAAGCGCCGCAACAAGCACGGATTCCGCGCCCGCATGGCCACCCCCGGTGGTCGCAATGTGATTGCCGCTCGCCGCCGCAAAGGCCGCAAGCGTCTGACGGTCAGCGATCCGAAGATCTAGCGCGCCCATCGCGACCGTTCCGGCCGCACTCTGGTTGAATCCGCCGAGCCCTTGCTCGGCGTTTTTTCTCTGAAGGGTGAAAGGGTGAACCCGGAGTCCATGCAGAACACGACAGAGCCTTCCACGGGCCGCCGCCTGGGCCTGCCGCGCTCGCGCATGCTGAAAAGCTCGGCGCGCATTACGGAGCTCTTTCAGCAGGGAATCCGCCGCCATGGCCGCTACTTGACCGTTTATGCCATGCCCGCCACGCCGGCCAAGGTTGCCTTCGTCATTCCCCGGAAATACGGCAAGGCCCACGAGCGCAACCAGCAGAAGCGCCGCCTGCGGGAAATCTATCGACAGCACCCGGACTGGATTCCCGAGGATCAGGACCTGGTGATTCTCATCCGCGCCCGCCAGGGGTTGGCGGACTATCAGCAGTTCCTGGACGATCTCCGCACGGTTCTGCGCAGGATCAGGCGAGCCATCGCCGCAAAGGAGTCGTCCCGGTGAAGGCCCTGGTTCGCTTGCTGATCCGAGGCTACCAGCGGGGGATTTCCCCGCTCTTTCCTGCGCGCTGCAAATATTATCCCAGCTGCTCGGAGTATGCCCTGGAGTGTTTCCGCAAATACTCCTTCTTCAAGGCCCTGGCCAAGAGCTGCTGGCGCATCCTGCGCTGCAATCCCTGGTCCCACGGGGGAGTGGATCATCCGTAGGTATTTTTGGGGGCTGAGGGCTTGCGCCCTCAGCCAGGGGAATGTGTGCGCTTCGCGCCCAGGCGGAGGACCTCTTCCGGGACCGGCCCGATATGGCCAATTGCGGTTCTGCCGCTTCCCAGAAAAGGGCGCGAAGCGCACACATCCTCCATTGCAGCGGGCGAAAGTCTGCAGCCAACTCCCCCCGATGCCTCCGTTTCTCTTTCCGGGGTGCTTGTGCGACTTTGACAGGTTTGTTGCCAATTGCCTGGTTCGGCCCTGCGGCCGTCCGGGCTTTCGCTCTGTCCGCACAGACCGCGGACTGGCCGCAGGCTTCAGCACGCGGGCGCAGCAGGCGCCCTGAACCGCGGCAAGGAACAGGAAGAGGATTCCTTCATGGATCGACGGACCGTACTGGCTTTTGTCCTGATCAGCCTGGTCATCCTTTATATGAGCACCGACCACTACAAACGCCTGGCGGGCATTCCGCTGGAAGGCGAACTGGAAGCGGTGCCTCAACAGATCGATGAGAACCGGGAGGCCCCCGACCCCAGCCCCGAGGGCCGGCTGGAGACCCTGGCCGAGACGCGGGGGGACCCCGAGGAAACCCGAAGCGTCACACAGGAGGAGCTTTCCGCGGAAGTGCCCGTCTCCACGCTGCCCTTCGCCGCGAGCAGAGGTGTATCACGGGAAATCCGCGTGGAAACCGACCAGTACATCGCCTGGTTCACCACGAAGGGCGCCAGCCTGAGCCGGCTGGAGATGAAGGGCTTCAAGTCCTACTACGACGAGCACATCGTGCTTTTCGAGAACGGCGGCGGAAACCTTAGCCCGAGCTTCAACCTGGACGGCCTGCTGGTCGACGGCTCGGAGCTGACCTACGAGAGCAAGGCGGGCGACACGATTCGCCTGACCGGCGAGGAAAGTCGCGAGCTGCAGTTCGTATACGAAGACGCCGGCGGCCGCTTCATCGAGAAGACCTACACGCTGCAGGGCGGCAGCTACGGCATGGAGCTGGATCTTGCCGTCGGCGGCCTGAAGGAGCGCCTGCGCAATGCCGGCTACACCATCGGCTGGGACACGCCCCTGCAGGTGACGGAACTGGACACGCTGCAGGACGCGACCTACGCGGAAGTCGTGCTCAGCCTGGGCTCGGAAGTGCAGAACTTCTCCTCGGGCATGAAAGAGGACACGGCAAACGAAACGCGGAACGGAAGCCTGAACTGGATCACGGTCCGCAACAAGTATTTCGGCGTCTCCGTCGTCCCCCGCGGCCGCCCGGGCAACCAGGTGGCGCTGGCGGGCACCACGGAAATGGCCGGGTCCGGGAAGCCGATCAAGTCCTTCGGCTGGGAAATGGAACTGCCGCTGGCCAGCTCGGACGGGATTCGCGACCGGTATACACTCTACCTGGGCCCGCTGCATTCCGACTACATGCACTCCGTCGAGCCGGAACTGGAAAAGGCGATCATGACCCGCACCAGCCTGGGCATGATGGGTTTCATGTGGCCCGTGATACGCCCCTTCGCCGACCTGATCCGCGTGGTCTTCAACTTCCTGCACGGCTTCATCGCCAACTACGGCATCGTGATCATCGTCTTCAGCGTGCTGGTGAAGATTGTCGTCTTCCCCTTGACTCACAAGAGCTACAAGAGCATGAAGGAGATGCAGCGCATCAAGCCGCTCATGGACGAGGTGCGCGCCAAGTACAAGGACAATCCCAAGAAGATGCAGGAAGAGACCATGGCGCTCTACCGGGAGCACAAGGTCAATCCCCTGGGGTCCTGCCTGCCGATGCTGCTGCAGATGCCGCTGTTCTTCGCGCTGTTCTTCGTGTTCCGCAGCGCCTTCGACCTGCGCGGTGCCTCCTTCGTCTGGTGGATCAATGACCTGAGCGTGCCCGACGCGATCTTCCACCTGCCCTTCACGATTCCGCTCTACGGCAACACGGTCGGCCTGCTGCCGATCCTGATGGCCATCAGCAGCTACCTGATGACGCGCATGACCTCGAGCGGCGAACCGGCGCAGCAGATGATGATGAAGACCATGCCCTTCGTGATGCTGGTCCTCTTCAACAACTTCCCCTCCGGCCTGACGCTGTACTACACGCTCTTCAACCTGCTCTCGGCCCTGCAGCAGCACTATTCCAAGGGCATGCTGGACTCGACGCCGATCCAGCCCAAGCCGGTGCCCGCCAAGGCCTCGAGCGGCAAGGGCGGCGGAAAGCGTCGCAAGCCGCGCCGCGCCAGCTAGATCTGTCCCGCGCCCCTTTCCCGAAAGAGGCGTTGAATCGACAAGGACGTGCCGGTCGCGCCGAACCGGGCAGAAGTGGAAGCCTCTTCCGCGGCCTGAGCCCATGGGCGCGCGGGGGCACAGCGAATCGTGAACAAGCCGACCCGGCCCTCCGGGTCTTTTCGTGTTGGATCGCAGACCTATGGAACTGAATGCCACAGACACCATTGTCGCCCTAAGCACGGCGCCCGGAAAGGCGGCGGTGGCCATGGTCCGCCTGAGCGGTCCGGATGCCCACGCCATAGTGGCCGACCATGTCCGTTTCGCCGGGAAGGCTAAGGCCTTCCGCCATGCGAGAGCGCGGCTGGGCGTGCTGCTGGAGGACGGGGAAAAGGTCCTGGACCAGGTGCTGGTGCTTCCCTTCTTCGCGCCGCGAAGTTATACCGGCGAAGCGCTCTGCGAAGTGCATCTGCACGGCAGTCCCTGGCTGGTCGAAAGGGCGATCTCTCTTTTCTGCAGGCGGGCCCGCGCCGCGGATCCCGGCGAATTCACGCGACGCGCCCTGCAGAACGGCAAGCTGGATCTAGCCCAGGCCGAAGGCGTCGAATCGCTGATTTCGGCCCGTTCGGCCATCGCCCATGACCTGGCGCAGCGCGCCTTGCGGGGCGAGATCTCTTCCCGCGTCGAGCAGATGCGCGGCCGTATACTGCGCCTGCTCTCGCTCATTGAGGCCGAACTGGATTTCTCGCAGGAGGAGATCGAGCCGCATCCCGCGGAAGACCTCCTGGCGGAAGTGGGCAGCATGCAGGAGACCCTGGAGCGCTGGATCTCGAGCTACCGGCTGGGGCGCCTGGTCGATGGGGCCGATGTGGTCCTGGCGGGACCTCCCAATGCAGGCAAGTCGACCCTGATGAACGCACTGCTGGGCGAGGAGCGGGTCATCGTGAGTGCCGAACCCGGCACGACCCGCGATTCCATCAGCCAAAGCCTGAGCATCGGTCCGCTGGAAGTGCGCCTGTGGGACACGGCCGGCCTGCGCGACGGGGGCGGCGACATCGAGCACATGGGCATGCGTCACACGCGCGAACTCCTGGAACGCGCGGACCTGGTCCTGGCCCTGCAGCCGTGGAACGAACCCGGCCTCGAGGAGCCGGGGGCCACGAACGCGGTTCCCGTCTACACCAAGATGGACCAGGAAGGGGCCCGCACGCCCTCGGGCAGCTCTGGAAGCGGCCCCAGGCCAGTAGCCTTGTCGGCGCTGAGCGGCCGGGGAATCCCGGAACTGCTGAAGCGCATCGAAGAGGAGCTTGTGATACACGATGTCGGCGACGACATGGTTGTATCACAAGCGCGCCACCGTCAGCTGCTCGAAGCCGCGCTGGAGGGGCTGCAGCGCGCGGCGGAAGCCCTGCAGGCGGATCTTGATCGCAGCCTGGTGGCCAGCGACCTGAGGCCCGCCGCCGAGGCCCTGGGGCAGATTGTCGGCGGCTTCGACCTGGAGGAAGTGCTGGATGGCATCTTCTCAAGATTCTGTATAGGCAAGTGATGGACCGTTCCACGTGGAACATCCCCGGCCCGGCCTACGACCTGGCCGTTGTTGGGGCCGGGCACGCGGGCATTGAAGCGGCGCTGGCGGGAGCGCGCATGGGCATGCGAACAGTTCTGCTGACCATGTCCCTGCAGACCATTGGACAAATGTCCTGCAATCCGGCGATCGGAGGGCTTGGAAAGGGCCATCTTGTTCGCGAGCTGGACGCCCTGGGCGGAGAAATGGCGCGCTGCATCGACAGGACCGGAATTCAGTTCCGCCTGTTGAACCGCAGCAAGGGGGCTGCCGTCTGGTCGCCACGGGCACAAGCGGACAAGCAGCTCTACGCCCAGGAAATGACAATCCGCCTGATGGATCAAGAGGGACTCGACCTGCGTCAGGGAATGGTCGTCGACATTGAGGTTCGGGGCGGCCAAATCGCGGCGGTGGTTCTGGGGAACGGGACTCGCATTCCCTGCCGGACTCTGGTGCTGTGCAACGGCACCTTCCTCAACGGCATGATCCACGTGGGGCGGCAGCAGGAGCAAAGTGGCCGCGCCGGCGAGCCACCAGCGGTCGGGTTGAGCCAGGCCCTGGCCCGCGAGGGGGTCGAGGTGCGGCGGTTCAAGACGGGCACGCCACCTCGAGTGGACCGCGCAAGCATTGATTTTTCGGCACTTGAAGAGCAGCCCGGCGATGAGGTTCCGCAACCTTTCCGCTACTACGAGAATCTGGTCTCCCTGCCTCAGCAAAGCTGTTGGCTGGCCTGGACAGACGAGTCCTGCCACGACCTGTTACGCGGAAGCCTGGATCTTTCCCCCATGTATAGCGGGCAGATCGAAAGCGAAGGCCCGCGCTATTGCCCCAGCATCGAAGACAAGGTCGTGCGCTTCGCGGACAAGGGGAAGCACCAGATCTTCCTGGAACCGGAAAGCCTGACCTCGCGCGAGATGTATGTCAACGGCTTCTCGACGAGCATGCCCGAGGAGGTCCAATGGGCGGCTTTGCGTACGGTGCCCGGTTTCGAGGAGGTTCGCCTGACCCGGCCGGGCTATGCCATCGAGTACGACTACTTTCCCTCCTGGCAGATCAACCATCGCCTGCAAAGCACCCGCTTTCCAAATCTCTTCCTGGCGGGCCAGATCAACGGCACCTCCGGCTATGAGGAGGCAGCAAGTCAGGGTTTCCTGGCGGCGGCCAATGCCCGCGCATATCTGAACAGGGAGCCGGAGGGCTTTCAGATCCGACGCGACCAGGGCTATCTGGGCGTGATGATCGATGACCTGGTCAGCAAGGACTGCCTCGAGCCCTATCGCATGTTCACCTCTCGCGCAGAATTCCGCCTGCTGCTAAGACAGGACAACGCCGATGAACGGCTGATGACCCTTGGGAAGGGGCTGGGGACGCTGGAGCAGTGGCGCTATGAAGAAATGCTCAAGCGCAAAAAGCAGAAGGAAGAGTTGCGAAGCCTGTTGCTCAGCACACGCTGCAGACCCGCGGAGCTGGGCTTCGCGTCCAAGAGCACGGAAAAGCAGGAGCTGGCAAAGCTGCTCAAGCGCCCGGAGGCGACTCTTCGGGAGATGCTCTGCAGCTGGAAAGGCTCGGATTTCGTCGATTCCTACAGTCCCGAAACCCTGCTGCAGATCGAATTTGACCTGAAATACGAAGGTTATGTCCAGCGCCAAGAGGAGGCTCTGCGGCAGTTTGCCAGAAACGAGGACTCGCCGATCCCGGAAGGAATCGACTTCCTGGGCATCGAGACCCTTTCTACGGAAAGCCGGCAGCGGCTGGATCAGATTCGGCCTGCCAACTTCGGCCAGGCTTCACGCATCAGCGGGGTGCGCCCTGCGGACCTGACGGCCCTGTGGATTCATGTGCAGAAGGCAAATCGAAGCAATGACACTGCCTGAGCAAAGACGGTGGGCAATCTGATTCACGCCACATTGCGTGAAGTGGCAAGAAGTAGATGAACGCACCGCATAAAAGGAGTCCTGCTGATGTTCCACGTGGAACAGCCTCTTCTGGACTACGAAGAGATGCTGCTAAGGGTCAACCCTCGCCTCAATCTGATTTCCAGGCAGGATGTCGGAGCTTTTCGAGAGCGGCACCTGCAGCCATGCGTAGATTTCGCCCGCCTGGAGCCTGTCCTGATGGCGAAATCGATTGTGGATATGGGCTCCGGTGGCGGACTGCCCGGAATCCCGGTCGCTATTCTCAACACGAAGGCCCGGATCTGCCTGGCAGAGTCGATTCAGAAGAAAGCGGAGTTCCTGCGGCGCGTCGTGAACAAACTCAAGCTGCAGCATGTCTCCGTGCATGCGGACCGTATCGAGAACCTAAGGTCGGATGCGTCCGTGGATCTGGTCTGCGCCCGCTTTCTGGCCGACGCTGAGCAATGCGCCCGACTGGCCTTCCCTCTGCAGACAGGTGGAGGACAGCTCCTGTTGATCAAAGGACACGAGGAAAAGCCTTCGAAGACATTGACGGGATACAGCCTGCTCAAAGTGCACACCCTATCGGGACAAAAGGTCGTCTGGCACTATGCAAAAGACTCTTAAATGAATAATTATCAACATTTTGCACAACTTCTCGAGCACTGCCGGCAGGAGCCCGCAGCCCAAGAGCTCTTCGCGGGCCTGAACAAGGGTCAACGGCATTTCCAGGTTGGTGGCATGGCGGGAAGCCAGCGCCAGTTGCTGCAGGCCATTCTGGCAGAGAATCGGCAGACCCTGCTACTGATCGAGAATCTCAACGACGCCGAACTGATCCGGGACGATCTGCAAAGATTGCTGGGAAAGGACCAGGTCTTTCTGCTTCCTCCCCGGGAGTTGATGCCCTACGACCGCAAGTCCCTGCCCCTGGACAAGCGCAGCGAATTGATGGAGATCCTGCGCAAGCTGCGCCTGGGCGAGCCGATCCTGCTGATTGCCAACCTGCGCTCCCTGGCCGAGCGCTTTCCGGCAGCGAAATCCATTGATCGCGGCATCTACCACCTGGAAGTGGGCATGTGCATGGACCGCGACGAGTTCGTCGAGGAACTGGCCACGGCCGGATTCCGTCGCGAACAGGCCGTGGAGGACATCGCCCAGTTCAGCGTGCGCGGCGGCATTCTCGATGTATACCCCTGGGGCATCGAGTTCCCGATTCGCATCGAGTTCTTTGGCGACGAGATCGAGTCCATCCGCAGCTTCGACCCGGACACGCAAACCAGTACAAGGCAACTGCCGGCCGTCTCGATCATCACCTCCAGCGGCAGCGATGACCACGACCTGCCGCTCTTTCGTCTGCTGCGCGAAGATGCGCTTGTGATCCATCCTCCCGTCGAGCACATGAAGGGCCTGCTCGAGTTCCAGGCCGACGAGGCGAAGCGCAACTGGGGCAACCTGGGCGAAGAGCGCGAGCGGGAGAGCCCGCCCTCGGAGAAATATCTCTCGCCCGAAGAGATTCTCGACGGCCTGGAGGACTTCATCCAGGTAGAGGAGTACTCCGGCAGAGTGCCCGAGGCCTCCTCGCCGGAGGGCCGGACCCCGGATGGCCGGACCCCGGAAGGCCGGACCCCCGCCCGCATCCATTTCAATGCGCGCAGCCAGGACAGCTTCCTGCGGAACATCCAACTGCTGTCGGACCAGCTGCTCGAGCTGCGCGACGAGGGCTATACCCTGCTGCTCCTGTGTGACAACGGCGGGCAGCGCGACCGCCTCGAGGAGATCCTCGAGGAGCACGGGGTGCGTCCGGAGGTGGTGCGCGTCGTGGTCGGATCGCTCCAGGAAGGCTTCATCAGCCGTGACACGAAACTCTCCGTCTACACCGACCACGAGATCTTCAACCGTCCCCGAGCCCGACGCAGCCCGCGACGCTTCAAGCGGGCCACCCTGCTGCGCAAGATCGACAACCTGGAGCCGGGCGATCACGTCGTACACATCCGCTTCGGCATCGGCCTCTTCGAGGGGCTGACACGGATCACGGTCAACGGCGTCGAGCGCGAAGTGCTCAAGATCCGCTACCACGGAGACAACTTCGTCTTCGTCAACCTGGAGAACTTCAAGGACGTCGAGAAGTACGCCGCCCAGGAGGGCTTCGAGCCCGCGCTGAGCAAGCTGGGCAGCGGAGAGTGGGAACGCGCCAAGAAGCGGACGCGCAAGAGCATCCAGAAGATCGCCCAGGAACTGGTCGAGCTCTATGCCCGCAGGCGCATGGCTCCCGGACACCGCTTCACCGCGGACACGGTCTGGCAGCGGGAGATGGAGGCCGCCTTCGAGTTCGAGGAAACCAGGGACCAGCTCAAGGCGATCACCGACGTGAAGGGCGACATGGAGCAGGGCTTTCCCATGGATCGCCTGATCTGCGGCGACGTGGGCTTCGGCAAGACGGAGGTCGCCGTCCGCGCGGTCTTCAAGGCCGTGTGTGACGGCAAGCAGGCCGCCGTGCTCGTGCCGACGACGATCCTGGCCCAGCAGCACTACCAGACCTTTTCCAACCGCTTCGCCGAATACCCGGCCCAGGTGGACGTGCTCTCGCGCTTCCGCACGCGAAAGGAGATCCAGCAGACCCTGGGCGAAGTGCAGGCCGGCACCACCGACGTGATCATCGGCACGCACCGCCTGCTCTCGAAGGACGTGCAGTTCAAGGATCTGGGACTGCTCGTCGTCGACGAGGAGCAGCGCTTCGGCGTGAAGCACAAGGAGCGCATCAAGGAGCTCAAGACCAACCTGGATGTGATCACCCTGACGGCGACCCCGATTCCGCGCACCCTGGACATGGCCATGCTGGGCATCAAGGACCTGAGTCTGGTCAACCAGCCTCCGGCCAATCGCCTGCCCATCGAAACGGAAATTGTCGCCTTCAACAAGAAGACCATTTCCACCGCGATCCTCCGCGAACTGGACCGCGACGGCCAGGTCTATTTCGTCCACAACCGGGTGCAGACCATTGACACCATGCGCGGCATGCTGGAAGACCTGCTGCCGGATGTGCGCTTCGCCGTTGCCCACGGCCAGATGCCCGACGGCCAGCTGGAAAAGGTGATGCTGGCCTTCATGCACCGCGAATTCGACGTGCTGATCAGCACGATGATCATCGAGTCCGGCCTGGACATTCCTAACGTCAACACGATGATCGTCAACCGCGCCGACTGTTTCGGCCTGGCGCAGCTCTACCAGTTGCGGGGGCGCATCGGCCGCAGCGATCGCCAGGCCTACGCCTACCTGCTGACGCCGCCGGCCTTCGACATGACCCAGGTGGCGAAGAAGCGCCTGCACACCATTGGCGAGTTCACCGACCTGGGCAGCGGCTTCAAGATTGCCATGCGGGACCTGGAAATCCGCGGCGCGGGCAACATCCTGGGCAAGGAACAGTCCGGATTCATTTCCACCGTGGGCTACGATCTCTACAACAAGCTGCTCGAAGAGGCGATCCTGGAAATCCGCCATCGTGACGAGGGCGCGGCACCGCCAAGCTTCGAAACCAAGGTCGACCTGCCCGTCAATGCCTTGCTGCCCGAGTCATACATTGAAGACAGCGGCGAGCGCATGAATCTCTACCGGCGCTTGCTGCAGGCGAGGGAGGGCGCGGAGCTGCAGGAGCTGCGGGTCGAAATGGCCGACCGTTTCGGCACCCTGCCGACGGACGCGCTGATGCTCTTCCAGATGATCGAGCTGCAGAAACTTGGCCAGCGGGCCGGAGTTGAACAGGTCAAATTGAGCAATCGCCGCCTGGTGCTGCGCCCCTGGCGCGAAGCCGGTCGCGAAGCGGAAAGCGAGGCTCGGCTGCTGAAGAGCCTGAAGGGGCTGGACAAACAGTGGGACATTGCCCTGGAGGCGGACCCCCACCTACAACTGGCCCTGGTCCAGAAGAACATGCCGATGACCTCGCGCCTCGACCAGGCCAAGCGCCTGCTGCGGGCGCTGGTCGAGGCCATGGAAACCGGCAAAGAACACACAACAAAGGAAGCCGCAGAATGAAGAGCCTTTTCCCGGGACTGAGCGCCCTGGCATGTATCACACTGTTTGCCGCCTGCGGCCGGATGGACCCCCAGGTGGCGGCGGTGATCGGCGACCGCACGGTGGACATGGAGGAGTTCCGCGAGGCCGCGGCCGCCTACTATCGCGGCGAGCGCCAGGCCGCGGCGCAGACCGGGGCTGCTCTGGACGAGCGCCTGCAGGACCTGGTCCTGGATCATCTTGTGATACAACAAGCGTGGAAAGAGGGCTGGAACGACCGCCCCCAGTTCGTCAAGATGCGCCAGGACTACGAGAACGAATACATCGAGCGGGAGATCTACGAGCTGAAAGTCGCCGGCCGCGTGGTCAACGACTCCCTGCTGGCCGACACCTGGAACCGCCAGGGCACGGAGATCAAGTCCGCGCACATTCTCTTCCGCTGGGGCGAAAGCGTCCAGGACAGCAGCAGGGCGCGGAGCGAGGCCCGCCGCGTATACAATGAAATTCGGGATGGCCTGGATTTCGGGGACGCCGCGGCCAGGTATACCGAAGAACGCGGAGGACAGCAGCGGGCGGGAGAACTCGACTGGTTCACCTGGGGGGGCATGACACCCGCTTTCCAGCGGGCCGCCTGGGACCTGCCCGTCGGCGAGGTCTCCAGTCCGGTGGAAACCGAATTCGGCGTCCACCTGATCGAGGTCCAGGACCGGCGCGCGGTCCAGGTCCGCCCCGGCTTCGAGGAAAGCAAAGAGGAGCTGCGGCGCTCGACCATGAATGCCCTGCGCGACCAGCTGGTGGCCTTCGGCCTGGCCTACCTGGACAGCCTGCATCGGGAATACTCCCTGGAAGTCCGCGAAGAGGCCGTGGCGGAACTCTACCGGCTCATCGAGCGCACGCGCAAGCCGGAAATGAGCTTCGCCGTCCTGATCGACAGCCTCCGTTCGGACTGGAGCGGCAAGACCCTGGTCCACTGGATCGGCGGCGACGTGGGGCTGGAGGAGCTGAGGGAGTACGTGGAAACGAGATACATTCCGGTCAATGACCAGTTGAGCGTCGAGCGCCTGGTGCGCGGCATGAAGGACATGATGCTTCCCCGTGTGCTGGCGCGCAAGGGGCGGGAACTGAACCTGCAGGACGACCCGGAGATCCAGGCCCAGGTCCAGGATCGGCTCGAGCGCAGCATTCTTTCGGCCTACAAGGACGAGGCCTTCAAGGAGCCGATTCGTATTACAGACGAGGACATCGAGCACCACTACGAGGCCCACCAGGACGAATACTATTTCGAAGAGCACGTCCGCGTCCAGGAGATTCTTGTAGACGACGAGGACCTGGCCACCATGCTGCTCAACCGTGTGCGCAACGGGGAGGATTTCGGCGAGCTCGCAGGCGACTACACGACCCGCCCCGGCAAGAAGCGGGACAAGGGCGTCCTGGAAAGCTTCCCCCGCGGGCGCTATGGAGCCATGGGGGACGCGGCCTTCACCATGGAACCCGGAGAACTGGGCGGCCCCTACGAAATGGGGCGGCGCTTCAGTGTGATCCAGATGCTCGAAAAGGTGCCGCCCCGGCCCAAGCCCCTCGACCAGGCGTCCACATCCATTCGCTACAGGCTCGAGCGGGAAGAGGGCGAGCGCCTGGTGCGCGAGTGGCGGCAGAAGGCGGAAAAGAGCTTCCCGGTCCAGGTGAACCCGGACGCGGTCCGCCTGGCCTTTCCGGAAAAGGACTGAAGGCGGCGCACGAGCGGCCAACGACAAGCTGGAGAATTCATGAAGCAGGACCCGGAAGCGAACAAGGCCAACGCCATCGCATTCTACCGGACGGCATACCTGGGCGACCCGGAGAAGGCTGTACTACAGTATGTCGGATCGGAGTACATCCAGCACAATCCTCTCGTCGGCAATGGCAAGCAGCCCTTCATCGACTACTTCCTTCGCATGGCCAGGGAATATCCGGACAAACGGATCCACTTCGTCCGTGCCGTGGCACAGAATGACCTGGTTGCCCTGCACACCCACCAGGAATGGCCCGGCGGCGACGAGTACGTCACGATGGACTTCTTCCGTTTCGACGAGAACGGGAAAATCGTCGAACACTGGGACGCGCTGCAGCAGATTCCGGACGACTCCCTCAATGGGAACACGATGTACTGATGAAGCCGGGATCCGAAGTAAGCCGGCCCTCGCGCCTCGCTTCCGCCCTGCGAGACCTGGTCCAGGAAGCCGGCGCGAAGCTGGAGTCTTTGGCGAAGGCGGATGTCCGTGCAGCCCCGGCTCCTGGCAAGTGGTCGCCGGCGCAGGTGATCGGCCACCTTCTCGACAGCGCGATCATCAACCACCAGCGCTTCCTGCGCGCCGCCCTGTATGGCCGAATGTGTTTCGAAGGCTACGACCAGGACCGCTGGGTCCAGCTGCAGCAAGTCGAAGGCATGCCGTGGGCGGATCTGCTTGAAGCGTGGCGGGGAATCAACCTGGTGCTGGCCCGGGCTGTCTCGGGCCTGCCCGACGAAGTGCTTCAGCGCGGAGTCGCCGAACACAACCTGCACGAGATCGCCTGGGAAGTCCCGCCCCCCGGAAAGCCGGCCACTCTGGCCTTCTTCATCCGGGATTACATGAATCACATGCGGCACCACCTGCGCCAGATCGATCCGGCCCTGGCCGCTCCTCCCTTTCCGCAACTCGGGGGCAGCGCCTTCAAATCCCGCTAGAAGGCGACGACGACCTTGCCGATCACGCGGCGCTCTTCGACTTCCCGGTGCGCCTCCGCGATGTCTTCGGGTGCGAAGACCTTGTGCACCACCGGCTGCAGCACTCCGCTGTTCATGCCTTCCAGCACTCCTTTGAAATCCGGTATGGTTCCCATGGTGCTGCCGATGATGCGCTGGTGCTTGATGAAAAGATGTCGCACATCGAAACTCAGCTTCGGCCCGCTGCTGCCGCCGCAGGTCACCAGGCTGCCGTCCTTCGCCAGGGCGCCAAGGCTCTGGCGGAAGGTCGCTTCTCCCACGTGATCCACGGCAATGCGGACACCCTTGCCTTCCGTGGCCTCGCGCACGCTCTTCTTCAAGTCGTCCTTGCGGTAGTTGAGCACGACCTTCACGCCCATTTCCCGCAAGGCGGCGCACTTCTGCTCGCTGCCGGCGGTGGCGATCACGCGTAGACCGTGCATCTGCGCGATCTGCACCGCGGCAATGCCGGTGCCGGAGGCTGCCGCCTGGACCAGGACCCAGTCGTCCAGCTTGTGACTCACCTTGTCGATGAGCATGTGCCAGCTCGTGAGCCAGCTCAGCGGAAAAGCCGCCGCCTCGTGCCAGCCCATGTCACGGGGTTTCGGAAAGAGGCAGGCTTCGGGAACGATGGCGTACTCGGCCATGCCGCCGGGCCGGTTCTCGCCGAAGATGTGATACTCGGGACAAAGGTTCTCCCGCCCTGCCAGGCATTCCTCGCACTGGCCGCAGAAGGTCGCCGGGTAGACGACGCGCGCGTCTCCTGGAGCATGCCGTGTGACACCTGCGCCGACCGCGTCGACGATGCCCGCCAGGTCGCTGCCCGGCGTGAAGGGCAGGGGCACCTTGAGCCCCGGGTGCCCCTTGCGCACCCAGATGTCCAGGTGGTTCAGCGCGGCGGCCTTGACCTTCAGCCGCACTTCGTGGGGGGCGGGCTCGGGAATCGGCAGGTCGACGATCTTCAGGACCTCGGGCCCTCCGTGGGCGGTGACCTGGATGGTTTTCATGGCGGAGCTCCTTTCGCGGGTTCCGTGAGTCCTTGCAAATCTAAAGTTGAACTTGCGATTTGCAAGAAATCGGGTGGCGAACCTGGCCGGCCGTACTCCTGCTTGTGGATGATTTCGTGGAAACGTTCCCCGGTTCAAGGCTGCAAACCAACCCGTCCTCCCCGCTAGACAAAAAGAAAAAGCCCGCGGCAATTGCTTTCCGCGGGCTTTTCGGTTGCATGCCGGATGAAACCTAGCTTTCCTCGCCCTCGGCCGCGTCGATGATGTCCTCGCTGTCTTCCTGCACCACCCTGTCCACGCTGGCGATGCGGTCTCCCTCGTCGAGCTTGATCAGGCGCACGCCCTGGGTGGCCCGGCCGATCACACGGATCTGGCTGCAGCTCTGGCGGATCAGCACGCCCTTCTCGCTGATGATCATCAGATCCAGCTCGTCAGTGACTTCCTTCATGGCGATCATCGCGCCGGTCTTCTCGGTGACTTTCATCGTCATCACGCCCTTGCCACCGCGCTTTGTCACACGGTAGTCGGCCAGCGGGCTGCGCTTGCCCAGGCCCTTTTCGGTGACGACCAGGATCTGCGCCTCCTTGTTGGCCGTAACCACCAGGTCGACCACCTTGGCGTCCTCGGGCAGGTTCACGCCGCGGACGCCGGCAGCGGTGCGGCCCATGGCGCGGATCTCGCTCTCGTGGAAGCGGATCGCCTTGCCCTCGTCCGTGCCGATGACGATCTCGTGCTCCCCGCCGGTCAGCTTGACGTCGATCAGGCGGTCGTTGTCGTTGATGTTGATCGCGCGGATGCCGGCGCGCCGCGGACGGCTGTAGGCCTCCAGCGCGGTCTTCTTGATCACGCCGCGTTCCGTACACATGACGATGTAGTGCTCGTCCTCGAACTTGCGCACGTTGAGCACGGCGGAAATCTTCTCGTCCCGCGGCTTCTCGAGCAGGTTGACGATCGCCCGCCCCTTGCTGGCCTTTCCGGCGGTGGGGATCTCGTGCACCTTGAGCCAGTAGCACTGCCCGTTCTCGGTGAAGAACAGCATGTAGTTGTGCGTCGAGGCAATGAAGAGGTGCTCGATGTAATCTGTATCACGCGTGCCGGCGCCCGTCGAGCCGCGGCCGCCGCGGTTCTGCTTGCGGAATCCGCTGACCGGGAAGCGCTTGATGAAGCCGTCCTTGGAGATGGTGACGACCACGTCCTCCTCGGCGATCATGTCCTCGATGGTGAACTCTTCCGTGGACGAAAGGATCTCCGTGCGACGCGCGTCGCCGTAGCGCTCGGTAATCTCTTCCAGCTCCTCCTTGATGATCGTGCGCTGCTTGCCCTCGTCGGCCAGGATTCCCTTCAGCTCGACGATCAGCTCGCGCAGGGCCTTCAGCTCCTGGGCCAGCTTCTCGCGCTCGAGGCCCGTGAGACGCTGCAGGCGCATCTCGAGAATCGCCTTGGCCTGGACCTCGCTGAGCTTGAACTTCTTCATCAGGCCTTCGCGGGCCTGGTCGGTGGTCTTGCTCTTGCGGATCAGCGCGACCACTTCGTCGATGTTGTCCAGCGCGATCTGCAGGCCTTCCAGGATGTGGGCCCGCTTTTCCGCCTTGTCCAGGTCGAAGCGCGTACGACGGACGATCACTTCCAGGCGATGGAGCACGAACTGCTCCATGACCTGCTTCAGGTTGAGCACGCGCGGCTGTCCCTTGACCAGCGCCAGCATGATCACCCCGAAGGTGTTCTGCATCTGGGTGTGCTTGTAGAGCTGGTTCAGGACCACCTTGCCGACCGCGTCGCGCTTCAGCTCGATCACGAGGCGCATGCCGTCGCGGTCCGATTCATCGCGGATGTCGCTGATGCCGGTGATCTTCTTGTCTCTCACCAGGGCGACGATCTTCTCGATCAGCTTGGTCTTGTTGACCTGGTAGGGAATCTCGCTGACGATGATCGAGTCCTTGTTGCCGCGGCCGGTCTCGATCTGGGCCCGCGCGCGTACGACAACGCGGCCGCGGCCGGTCTCGTAGGCGCTCTTGATGCCCTCGCGTCCGTAGATGAAGGCGCCGGTCGGAAAGTCCGGCCCCTTCACGTGTTCCATCAGCTCGGGAATCGTGATCTCGGGATTGTCGATCAGGGCCTTCATGCCGGCGGTCACTTCCCGCAGGTTGTGCGGCGGAAAGTTGGTCGCCATGCCCACGGCGATGCCCGAGCTGCCATTGATCAGCAGGTTGGGCAGCCGGGCGGGCAGGACCGTCGGCTCCTTCAGGCTGTCGTCGTAGTTGGGCGCGTAGTCCACCGTGTCCCGCTCGATGTCGATCAGGATCTCTTCGGCGGTATTCTTCAGGCGCGCCTCGGTGTAACGCATGGCGGCTGCGCCGTCGCCGTCGATCGAACCGAAATTGCCCTGGCCGTCGATCAGCGGGTAGCGCAGGCTGAAATCCTGCACCATGCGGACCACGGAATCATAGATCGCGCCGTCGCCGTGGGGATGGTACTTGCCCATCACCTCGCCCACAATGCGGGCGCTCTTCTTGTACGCCTTGTTGGACGCCATGCCCAGCTCGTTCATCCCGAACAGGATGCGGCGGTGGACAGGCTTCAGGCCGTCACGGACATCTGGAAGGGCTCGCTGGACGATTACCGACATGGAATAGTCCAGGTACGAGGTCTTCATTTCCTCTTCGATGTTCACGTTGACGATGCTCTGGCCGTCTCCGATCATCGTGCTGTCATCCTCTCTGCGCGGGCTAGCCTCTTATGCACAAGCCCGAGTCTGATACCCTGATCGAAATCAGGCAGTCCTTCTGGACTGGAAAAGAATTAAGTGTCTGTTTCTTTGTGGATTAATTCTGTCACCAGATGTTGGCAACGAGCTCTTCGTCCTTGTCCGGACCCTCTTGCCCACCACTGGCAACAAGTTATCCACAGCCCGGACCCTAGATGTCCAGGTTCTTGACATACTTGGCGTTGGTCTCGATGAACTTGCGTCGCGGTTCGACTTCGTCTCCCATCAGGGTCGTGAAGACTTCATCGGCCACCATGGCGTCGCCCATCGTCACCCGGACCAGGTTGCGCTTTTCCGGATCCATGGTCGTGGTCCAGAGCTGGTCCGGGTTCATCTCGCCCAGACCTTTGTAGCGCTGCATGTTGCTGCCCTTGCGCCCGAAATCCATGAAGGATTCGTAGAGCTCCAACGGACTGGGGACCTCGCGGATCTCGTTGTCCTTGCTGTTCTCGGACCCGATCGAAAGGCTCAAGGACTCGCCCTTCAGGACGTCGTGGAGCTTGCCGCTCAGGCTCATCAGTTCGTGGAACTCGTGCACATTGGCTGCGCGAAGGGCCTCCAGCTGAATGCCCAGCTTCTTGCAGAGGCGCTTCTCTTCCGCGCTTTCCTTCGACTTGGACTCGAACTCTCCGGGTTCGAAGGTCTCCTCCAGCTCCAGGGCCTTGGCGTGCTGCGCGGCAAAAGCCTGCAGGTCCTTGTGGGTCTCCGGATCGAAGAGCGCGTCGACGAATCCATCCACCAGGCGAAAGGGGCGCACTTCGCGGAAGAAGCGGTAGAGCACGGAGTCGATGCGGTGAGACAAGTCGATCACGCGCACCGCTTCCGAGCGGCTCGCCAGTTTCTTGCCGATGCGCACACGGGCCTTCTTGAAGGAGTTGTTCAGCGTCAGCTCCTTCAGCTCGTCGTCGTTTGCCACGTAGCGCTCGTTCTTGCCGGTGCCGATCTTGTAGAGCGGCGGCTGGGCGATGTATACGAATCCCTGGCGGATCAGCTCGTTCATGTGGCGGAAGAAGAAGGTCAACAGCAGCGTGCGGATATGGCTGCCGTCGACGTCGGCGTCCGTCATGATGATGATCTTGTGATACCTCAGCTTCTCGAGTTCGAAATCCTCCGTGGACAGGCCCGTTCCCAGCGCCTGCACCATGGTCTTGATCTCCTCGTTGGCGAGGATCTTGTCTACGCGGGCCTTTTCCACGTTGAGGATCTTCCCGCGAAGGGGCAGGATGGCCTGGAAGCGGCGGTCGCGCCCCATCTTGGCGCTGCCGCCGGCCGAGTCGCCCTCCACCAGGTAGATCTCGCAGTGCTGCGGGTCCTTCAGGCTGCAGTCGGCCAGCTTTCCGGGCAGGCTGCCCGATTCCAGCGCGCTCTTGCGGCGCACCAGGTCGCGGGCCTTGCGGGCCGCGTCATGGGCCCGGTGGGTCGAGACGCACTTCTCGAGGATCGCCTTGATCAGGCGCGGATTCTGCTCGAAGTAGTCGCAGAGCTTTTCGTATACAAGCGCTTCGACGATGCTCTTGACCTCGCCGTTGCCCAGCTTGGTCTTGGTCTGCCCCTCGAACTGCGGCTCGGCGACCTTGACGCTGATCACGCAGGTCAGGCCCTCGCGCACGTCATTGCCGCTCAGGGTGAACTTCTCCTTGCGGAAGGAGGGATTGTCGCCGAAGAACTTGTTGAGCGTGCGCGTCAGGCCCGTGCGCAGGCCTGTCAGGTGCGTTCCGCCCTCGATGGTGTTGATGTTGTTGGTGAAGGTCAGCACCGTCTCGTTGAAGGAGCTGTTGTAGGCCAGCGCGATCTCCACCGGCACGCCGTCGCGCTCGCCCTCGATGTATACGGGCTTGGAGAACAGGCGAGTGCGCGACTTGTCCAGGTGATCCACGAAACTGGCCAGGCCGCCCTTCGCGTAGTACTCCTCGCGGCGCTTCTCCTCGCTGCGGTCGTCCTCCAGGGTGATCTTGAGGCCCTTGTTCAGGTAGGACAACTCCCTCAGGCGCTGGCCGAGGGTGTCGAAGTTGAACACCGTCTCGGTGAAGATCTCGGAATCGGGAAGGAAGGTTGTGAAGGTCCCGTGCTTCTTCGTCTTGCCGGTCACGCTGACCGGGCCGTCGGGAACGCCGCGCCTGTAGGATTGCGTGTAGATCTTCCCGTCGCGGTGGACATCCACCTTGAGCCACTCGCTGAGCGCGTTGACCACCGAGACGCCGACGCCGTGCAGGCCGCCGGAGACCTTGTAGCTGTCCTTGTCGAACTTGCCGCCGGCATGCAGGACGGTCATGACGACTTCCAGCGCGCTCTTTCCCTCGCTGGCGTGCTGTTCCACGGGAATGCCGCGGCCGTTGTCGATCACCGTAATGCTGCCGTCCAGGTGCAGCGTGAGTTCGATTGTATCACAGTGTCCGGCCATCGCCTCGTCGACGCTGTTGTCGACGATCTCCTGCACCAGGTGGTGCAGGCCGCGCCCGGTCACATCGCCAATGTACATGGCGGGGCGCTTGCGGACGGCTTCCAGTCCCTTCAGGACCTGGATCGACTGCGCGCCATAGGATTCCTTGCTCATTCCCCGTCCTATCTGAAGCGGATGTCGCGGATCGCCTGTCGGCCTGCGGCCTCGTTGACCCGCTCGATCAATTGCTGTTTCATGCTCATCAGTTCACTGCGCCAGACCGGGTGCTTCACCTGGATCAGGAGAACTCCCGCCTCGACACTCAATGGCTGGGTGTGTTCGGCAATGCTGGATCCGACGATCTCCTTCCAGCGCGTGAGCAGCATGCTGTTGTTGAGTTGTTCCCGTGTCCGCTTGTCGAAGAGCCTGCCGACGACCCGGTCGACATCCTCGAAATCCCGCCGGCCCTTCACAGTCGGTCGGCGATGCCGGGAGGGGCGTCGTCCCCAGGATCCTTCCTGCCGGTCATCAGCCATGGCGGATCACGCCCCCTTCCATGTGCAGAACCTGGGTATTGTCCCGCCCGAGGACCTCCAGGTGTCTTTCGCTGGTTGTCGTCACCAGCAGCTGGCTTTCACGATCGACCGACTCCCCGATCAGCCGGATCCGCTCGTCGTCGAGCACTCCGAAGAGGTCATCCAGCAGCAGCAGCGGCACTTCTCCCGTCCGGGCCTGCAGCATGCGGCTTTCCACAAGGATCAAGGCCAGCAGGAAGAGCTTGTGCTGCCCCTGGCTGCCGAAATCCCTCAGGGGCAACCCGTCCAGGCTGAACTCCAGCTGGTCCCGGTGGGGGCCGATGGAGGTTCCGCCGCGCAATGCATCACGCTGCCTTCGTTCCCGCAGCGTCTCGCGCACCTGCTCTTCGGGAGGCAAGGCGCCGGTTCCCAGCGTGCAGCGGTACTTCATGTCCACGGGAAGATCCTGGGACAGGGCCTTCGAATAGACCTCCTTGAACTCGGCCAGCCAGTCGTCGATGAATGCGCGGCGACGCTCCAGCAGGTCCAGTCCGCTGCGGGCCAGCTCGGCCTCCCAGACATCGCACTGCGGATCCTTCGCCTCGCCTCGGGCCAACAGGGCATTTCGCTGGCGCAGCGCACGCTGGTAGCGGAACAGGGCTTCCAGGTACAGCGGACTCTGCGCCGAGATCAGCCGGTCCAGGTAGCGGCGGCGCTGATCGGGACCGCCATGTGTCACAACCGCCTGCTCGGGACTCAACACGACAACGGGCAGTTGCCCGAAATAGCTTCCCAGTCCGCGGACCTTTTCCCGATCCAGCTCGAAACTCAAGCCGCCACGGCCACCGCTGACGGAAGCCAGGCGCCTGCCCCGCAGATCGCTGTCGAATTCCGCCTCCACCTGGAAGGCGCGTTCTCCGGTCCGCACGAACTGTTCGTTGCGGGCGCGCCGGAAGGAGCGCGTCACACAAAGCAGGTGTACGGCCTCCAGCAGGTTCGTTTTCCCCTGCCCGTTGGATCCAAGGATCACCGTGCGAGGTTGGTCGAACTCCAGCCGTGCCGGAGCCAGGTTTCGGAAGGCGGTCAGCGCAAGCCGGCGAATCCGCATGGCTGCTTCAACGCATCAGGCGAACGGGCATCAGCAGCATCAGGGTTTCCTCCTGCTCGGCGTTGACTTCCGGCAGGATCAGCGCGGCGCGATCGGGAGTGCCGAATTTCATCACGACATCCTCGGTGCCCACGTGTTTCATCAGCTGCTCGAGATAGCTCGAGTTGAAGGCGATCTCGATGGAATCCCCGTTGTAATCCACATCCATCTCGCTGCGGCCGCGGCTGCCGACTTCACTGTCTTCCGCGCTGACCGTCAGCTTGTTCTCTTCCAGGGCCAGGTTGATCTGGCGGGTGATCGTGTTCGCGCAATGCGAGACCTGCTTGATCATGCGCTGGATGCCGGCCCGGTTGCCCTGCAGGATGTTCGAATTATCCTGGGGAATCACTCCCTCGACGGCAGGGTACTTGCCTTCGATGAGCCGCGAGTAGAGCACATCGTCCCCCATGCGGAAGACAATGTGATTGCGGGCCATTCCGAAAACGATCGTGTCGCCGCTCACGCTCTTGGCCAACAGGTTCAGGGCCTTGACCGGGACGATCACGCTGCCCAGCGCCTGGTGGCCGCCCGTCTGTTCGTCGCGAATGCGAACCAGGCGGTGTCCATCGGTGGCGACCAGTGTCAGACAGCTCTCGCCGAACTCGAAATACACGCCGGTCAGGACAGGCCGCAATTCATCGCTGGAAACGGCGAAAGCCAGACGGTCGATGTGGCTTTTCAGCCGATCACCGTTCATTTCCAGTTCCGTATCCACATTGATCTTGGGCAGTTCCGGGAACTGCTCGGCGGGATCGGAGGGAATGTTGAAGTTCGAACTGCCGGAACGCAGCTCCACCTGGTTTCCCTTGGAGGTCTGCAGCATCACCGCGCCTTCATCCAGCTCCTTGACAATGTCCAGCAGGCGCTTGGCGGGAATGGCCAGCTCTCCGTCCGCCTCACCGGTGACCTTCAGGGAGACCGCCAGGGAGATCTCCAGATCCGTGGTGGTCAGCGAAAGGGTGTCCCCCTGCAGGCTGAAAAGGATGCTATTGAGAATGGGATGAGTGGTCTTGGAAGGGACGACCGCGAAGAGCTTCTGCAGAATGCCAAGGAAGTCCTTCTGGGGTACGGTGAATTTCATGTCGCGTCCTTACTAGGGTGAGTAGAGTTAAAGAGATACTTCGTCGTAGTCGTAGTAGCGTGGATTTGTCGATAAGCTCTGCGACCTGTGGCGAAACCCTTTAAGAAACAGTCGTCTGCAAAAGCATTTCGCATGCGGGCGCCTGTGGATGACTGACCGGAAAAATTAATGAAGCTTGTGCGCTTTTTCAATCTGGAAGCCGCTTTGTGGACAGGGGAAGGCTTCTGCCCTTTTTCTGCACCGTAGATCCACACATATGCACGAGGGCCTGTGGATAAAAAAACGGACAGAGTTCTACGCCCCGTCCGTTGCCTGGTCAAAAATTTCTGCTCTTTTCGGGGGAGGTGTCCTTCCCCCTGCATGTACTACTGCCTCAGATCGATGTCATGCAGGATTTCTTCCACGTCCATGCGGAAGCCGTTGTCCCGGTTCATGTTGTCTTCGACGGTCTTGACGGCGTGAATCACGGTGCTGTGATCCCTGCGGCCGAAATGCAATGCGATCACACGCAAGGAATGGCGTGTCAACTTGTGGCAGATGTACATGGCCACCTGGCGAGCGCTGGCGATCTCCTTCTTGCGGCTGCGGTCCTTCAAGTCGGAAAGGGGGATGCCGTAGTGTGCGGCAGTGGTTTCGGCAATATCCTCCAGGGACACAGAGAACCGCTTTCGCGGCGCGATTCCGCGCACGATCTGTTTCACAAGATCCATCTGGATCGGCTGATTCAACAGACTGCTCTGGGCAATCAGCTGGATCAGGGCTCCTTCCAGGTCCCGCACATTGGTCGTCACCTGTCCGGCAATGTAGTCGATCACTTCGCTGGTCAGTTCGATGCGCTGTTCTTCGGCGCGCTTGGCCAGAATGGCAACGCGCGTTTCATAGTCCGGAAGAGTCAGTTCCGTAACCAACCCCGATGAGAAGCGGCTGGTGAGGCGGTTGTCCAGATCATCCAGGTCTTTCGGAGGGCGGTCCGAGCTCAGAATGATCTTCTTGCCGGTCTGGTAGAGCGTATTGAAGGTGTGGAAGAACTCGGTCTGTGTCCGTTCCTTGCCCATGATGAACTGGATGTCATCCAGGATCAGCATATCCACGTTGCGGAAGGCGTGGGCGAAGTCCGTCGTGTTCTTTTTCTTGATGCTTTCGATGAACTGGTTGATGAACTGTTCGCTGGTAATGTATACCACACGGTTCAGGGTGCCCTGTTCAATGCAGAAATTTCCGATGGCCTGGATCAGGTGTGTTTTGCCGAAGCCGCTTCCCCCGTAGACGAAGTAGGGATTGAAGGGGGTCGTCAAGGGAGATTCGGCAATGGATCGGGCGGCGGCCAGGGCAAAGCGGTTGGAATCCCCTTCCACATAGTTCTCGAAATGGTACTTGGGATTCAGGTTGCTGCGCAGGTGAGCATCCACGAGAGCTGGAGTGCCTGCATGTTGCAGGGCGAGCTCCTGGGGCTTCTCGTCCTCCGAAGGAGGATCGCGCACAATGTCCAACCGGGCCTCGACCCCTGCTGCTTCACGCATGCATTCATCCACGAGGCCCTTGTGCTTGGTCAACCAGTACTCGGCAAAAAAGGCCGTCGGCGCCTTGACGCGAAGAGTATGATCCATGAAGGACAGGGGAATCAGCTTCCCGGTCCAGATTTCTTTCAGTCTGCCGGTCGTATCCCTCTTGATCAGGGCTTCGACAAAGGTATTCCAGACTCTTTCCGCGGTGGAGAGATTGTCCAGGGGTTCGGGTGACGGGTTCACAAAAGTTGTCCACAGGTTATACACGAGCCAAGTGGGGTGCTCTTTCGAGCGGGAATCCAATATACCGCAGGTCCAGACCGCAGGCAAGGAAAGAAGAAAGCGCAGAGAAGATTTCTGGAATCTTTTAAGAATTGTTTTCTAAGACACAAATTTACAAGATCTTAAATCAGTAACCATCTTGCGGCAAACAAAGACTGATTTTTACCTTGATTTTTTCGGTCCCTCTTCTTTCCTGCGCTAAAGGATCCAGGGAGGGGCACTCCAACAGTGGACCCAGATACTTATACACAGTATAAGGCCACAATTCATCTATTCTTTAATTGTTCTGAATTATGACATATCCAATCGAACCATCGATCAATTGGCCAGGATCTTGAGACTTCAATCCGTGCATGTTGGAGATCTGTTCGCATCTAATATGGTACCGGGTGGTGAGGGATGGACGAGTAGTTGCAGAGGAAACAGGAGATTCCGTCGATCTTTTCATGTTGTTTCCACCAATTCCTTGATTTACATTGACTTCTGCCGATAAGACGAATCGAGTCCCTTTCACGGGGAAGTCGGAACAGGTCATGGATCTGGTAAAAGGGGTCGGCAATGAAGACCTTCATCAAGAAAGACATCGTTGAGCTGACCATGGAGCGCACGGGCTTGAAACAGCCCGAGACCGCGCGTACCGTGGATGCCCTCTTCACTGTATTACGGGAAATCATGGCCGGAGCCGATCCCGAATGCCGCATCGAAGTCAGGGATTTCGGAGTTTTCGAAGTCAAGCGCACAAAGGCCAAGCCAAAGGCGCGCAATCCCAAAACCAATGAAATCGTCTACGTTCCCCCGCGCCGCAAAACACATTTCCGGCCTGGGAAGCTGCTGAAGGAAGCCCTGCGGATTCCGCTGGATGAACTGGACAGCGACGAAAAGTAGACGAACCGCATTGAACGATTGAAAAGGCACCATGGGTGCCTTTTTTTGTAGGCGGCAGCGCTGACCCCCCGCGACCCCCAGGAGGATCGAATGGAAAACCGACGACAGACACAGTGGATTCTGGCGGCCATCGTTCTTGGCATTGTCGGCGGCATGATTCCATTCCAGCCCCTCCATGACTTCTTCGTCTGGGGAGGCACCTTGTTCATTCGTCTTCTGAAGATGGTCATCATTCCCTTGATCTTCAGTTCGATTCTTTGCGGCATTCTCAACGCGGGCGGATCCTCGCTTGGCCGCCTGGGCGCCAAGACCCTGGCCTGGTATCTGGGAACCAGCCTGCTCGCCGTTCTGAGCGCGCTCCTGCTCTTCAACCTGGTGCGGCCCGGCGCAGGGGCCAATGCCGGGGGGAACAGCCTGCCCGATTTCAGCCCGGCAACGGATGCCACCATCGGTGACATTCTGCTGCGCATGGTGCCGACCAATGTGATCCAGGCTATGGGCAGCGGGGATACGCTGGCCGTCATTTTCTTTGCCGTTGTCTTTGCCATTGCGGCGACGCGCCTGCAGGATTCTCCGCGAGAACTCATCGAACGCGGATCCAATGCACTATTGGATGCCATGATGCAGGTGACACATTGGGTGATTGCCCTGGCGCCGATCGGGATTCTTTGCCTGGTCGGGAAGGCCGTGTCTCAACTGGGCCTGGAGCTGTTCCGCGACCTGGTCCCCTATTTCTTCACCGTGCTGGGCGCCTTGCTGCTTCACTCCTTGCTGGTATTGCCTTTGCTGCTGCGCCTGGTGGGGGGCATCAGTCCCCGCCGATACGGCGCGGCCATGAGTCCGGCCCTGATCATGGCTTTTTCGACCAGCTCTTCCAGCGCGACCCTGCCCGTCAGCATCTCCTGCGCCGAGGAAAGGGCCGGAGTCAGCAACCGGGTCGGGTCTTTCGTCCTGCCGCTTGGCGCGACCATCAATATGGATGGGACGGCGCTCTACGAATGCGGGGTCGCCCTGTTCATTGCCCAGTACTACGGCCTGGAGCTTGGACTGGCCCAGCAGATGCTGCTCGTGCTGACTTGTCTGATGACCAGTGTCGCCGCCGCAGGCATTCCCATGGCCAGCATTGCCCTGATCCCAATCATTCTTGCCGCGGTGGGCCTGCCCGAAGAAGGGATTGCTCTCGTCATCGTGCTGGATCGGGTGCTGGACATGTGCCGCACAACGGTCAATGTCTGGTCTGACAGTTGCGGTGCCGCCGTCATTGCCCGCAGCGAAGGGGAGACCCTCTTCCTGCCGGAGCTGCAGAAGAGCGTCTGAAATGCCGGACCAGTAACACGGTTCTTTCCGGCGGGCGCTTGAGTTGCCCCCGCAATGCGTCGATTGAGTTCCTGTATATCCAACAGGAAGGACAGATCATGATTCGACGCACACTTCTCGCATGCCTCCTGCTTTGCCTGGGCGTCCTGCCGCTGCAGGCTGAACCTGGAATCAGCAGCACGGAAATCATTCTTGGACAGTCCGCCGCCCAGAGCGGGCCGGCAGAAGCCCTCGGCCAGGGCATGAAGCTGGGAATGGAAGTCTATTTCAATGAAGTGAACGGCAAGGGCGGAATCCACGGGCGGCAGATCCGCCTCATTACCCGGGACGACGGCTATGAGCCGGATCGCGCGGAAGCCAACACGCGCTCCCTGATCGAGGAGCACAATGTCTTCGCGCTGATCGGCGAGGTGGGCACTCCCACCTCGAAGATGGCGGTCCCCGTCGCCGGCGAACAGCGGGTTCCCTTTTTGGCCCCCTTCACGGGAGCCGAGTTCCTGCGCAATGCCGACAAGGACTTCGTAATCAACGTGCGAGGCAGCTACTACCAGGAGATGGAGCGGCTGGCCGAGTACCTGGTAGACAAGAAAGGCCTCACCCGGATCGCCTGCTTCTACCAGGCGGACGGCTACGGGCGGGCCGGCCTGGCCGGCATCGAGAAGGCCCTGCAGGCAAGGAAACTCGAGCTTTGTGCGACAGGCACCTATCCGCGGAACACGGTGGACGTGGCGAACGGCCTGGAGGCGATCGCCGCCGGCAAGCCCCATGCCGTCATCATGGTGGGAGCGTACAAGCCCTGTGCGACATTCATCAAGATGGCCAGGCAGAATTCCAGCCTGGCCAACTCCACCTTCTGCAACATCAGCTTCGTCGGCACTCTCGCCCTGCAGGAAGAGCTGGGCGAACAGCAGGAAGGATGTATTACATCACAGGTCGTGCCCTTTCCGTGGGACAGCCGGCTGCCGCTGGTTCGAGAATTCCACCGCGACATGAACAAGGTCGGCCAGAAAGACCAGATCGGCTTCACGACCCTGGAAGGCTACATGGCGGCGCGCTTCTTCTGCATGGCCCTGGAGCGTATACAGGGCCCGCCGACCCGGGAAAGCCTGCTCGCGACGATCTATTCCGGGGAACCCTTCAACCTGGGCGGGGTCAGCCTGGAATACGGGCCGGGCGACAACCAGGGCATGGATCGCGTTTTCCTGACGGAGTTCAGCCAGGGGCGCATCCGCCCGATCCACTAGCCGAATGCATGGAACAAACGAAGAGGGCCGCGCAAGCGGCCCTCTTTCTACATTCTGTAATACAGACTCAGCGTCAGGCGCCGCCGCCTGTGCTCTTCCTCGATGCGGGGCGGATTCGCGCTCTCCGAGCGGTCCAGGTAGGAGAAGCGGCCGCTTTCCGCGCTGAAGGAGAGATCCAGCGAGACCACCTCGTCGAAGAGCCAGCCCGCTCCCACCGAGTAGCCCAGGAAGGGGTCCTCTTCGCGGAAAGCGCCGTAGCTCAGGCCGTCGTCGTCGAGCACGCTCCCCGTCTGCGCCAGGTTGCGCAGGAAGAGGCCGCCGCGAAGACGCAGCGGCAGACCGATCACGGTCATTTCTCCGCCAAGGGAGTAGCGGGTCTGTGATCCATAGCCGCGGGCCAGTTCCCGGTTGTAGAACTGGTCCTGCCCGAAAGGCAGGTCGTCGTAGCCGGCCGTTGACCAGTCCCTGTGTTCCATGGAGGCAGACAGCAGCCAGGCCCTCTCCTGCCAGCTGACTCCGGCCGCGAAGGCCAGGGGCAGGGTGAAGGAATAGTCGCTGCCGTCGTAGCTCTGGTCGAGCTTCACCGGAGTCGACAGCGTAAAGCCCAGTCTCAGCTGCCTGAAGGGCTGGACCATTCCGCCCAGCTTCACTCCGACCCCCTTGAAGCGCAACTTGTCGTAGCCTTCTTCCCGGCCCTCGGAACCGGTGGAGGTCCAGTAGTAGTCGTCCTTGCCGGACCAGAACTGGAGGCTCGCACCGCCGTGGAAGATGCGGCTAAGCTGCGCGGCGCCGCCCAGCGAGAAGATTCCAGCGGAGCCGCTTTCGCTGACCTCGAAGGTCGATTCCCCGTCTCGTATACGATAGGGCAGGTTGAAGTCCTGCACGCGCGCCCAGCCAAGAGCCCAGACCAGGCTGCCCCGGTAGGTCGGGACGGGAAGGGCAATGCTGATGTGATCCAGCGGATTGCGTCTCACATCCAGTTCCGATGGCCGGCCGTCGGAGGCCAGCACGCTGCGGTTGCTGAAGGCCATGTGATGCATGCCGCCGGCGAACTCGACCCGCTTGAGCCGGGACAGCGCCGCGGGGTTCCACCAGAGGGCGGTCCCGTCATCGGCGACGGCTTCGTAGGCACCCGCCAGGCCGGCGGCGCGAGCGCCCGGAAAGGAGGGTGTCAGCGAAAACAGATCCGCCTCCGCGGCGGAAAAAGCGGTGGAAGCCAGGACGCCCAGGAGCGCCAGGCCGGACAAGGTTCTCATCGGCGTTTCCGTTTCATCACCCGGGGCTTCTTCTTTTTCTCTTCCTGCTTCTTCTTGTCGTCGGAGGAGTCGGTCGTCAGGCCGCCCGTCTCGCCCCCGGAAGAGCCGCCCTGGGAGGAACGCAGGCGCTGGAAGACCTGGTAGCCGCCGCTGGTGGTCTGGCCGGCCAGGCTGTCCGGAAGAAGGGCGCGGCTGCTGTCGGGAATCACGTATTTGAGGGTCGCCGGTTCGGCCCACCACCAGGGATAGTCCTGGAAATAGGCGTAGCCGCCGCGCTGAATATCCGCGTGAAAGACGACCGGCGCGCGAAAATTGCCGCTTTCGTGTCCCGTGTCGTGGCAGGCGGCGCAGTTGAAGGCCTGATCCACCTGTTGCCGGGTCGGGCCGTCCTGCACTACGGGATGCTGCAAAACCGTATAGCACCCGACCAGCAGGAGCAGGCCGGGAGCGAGAAGCGCGGCTCTGTGCAGGACCTTCATGGCTACTCCTTTCACAGGAAGTACCGATGCGCCGCCCCGCCGGTTCCTTGGCGCGCGGCGGAGAAAAAACGCCCGCCACATCCGGGCGGGCGTTCTGCGGTACGACTTGGGCTTGCCGGGATCAGAAGCTTTCCATGTAGGTGATCTTGATCTCGCGGCTGATGCTCGTATCCGTAATGCCGTCGCCTTTGCGGTTCTTGAAGATGTCCTTGAAGTCCACCTCCAGGGAAAGGCGCTCGGCGAAGGTCCAGCGGGCCCCCAGGTTCATGAAGCCCTTGCTGCGACTCAAGCCGGTTCGCACATCGTCGCGGGCGAAATCGTATTCGGCGACGACGGACAGTTCGTCGTTGATTTCCTTGTCCAGCCCAAGCCAGAAATTGAGGCCCTGATCGTCATCGTTCTCGATGGGGTTGACGTTCAGGCCGAAATGGACGCCCATGCGGCCGAAGCCCTGCAGGATGTAGTTCTTGCCGGCAGTGGCGTAGAAGCCTTTGGCCTTGATCTGGTAGCGGCTGCGGCTTTCGGCCGGAACGGCTTTGGCCAGCAGGTCTTCATCCTGCGGGTTGTCGGTGATCCACTGGCCGTGTCCCTGGCCGTCGTAGCCCAGGCTGATGGCGGGCCAGACATTGGTTTCGTCGACCAGGCGATACTTGAGCTTCAGTTCGGGACGCTCGTTCCAGTCGGGGCTGGTGTCGGAGATGATCTTGCTGCCGCCAAAGGAGGCACCCATGTTCAGGCGGTCCAGCAGGCCGACATCGAAACCGATGAGCACTCCGCCATTCTGGTAGAGGTTCATCTCGAAGCCGAAGGTGCCTTTGCTGAGAATGCCGGCGGTGGGGTTGTCGATCAGGCGGTTGATCGGCAGGGTCTTCATGGCTTGTGCCTGGGCCAGCGAGGCGCATGCCAGCAGGCCGCCCGCAACGAGGGCGCTTAGACGATTCATCCGGTCCTCTCCCGTATTGCTTGTCAGACGGGCATCTGTTCGGAGAGGCCCGTCGTCACTTTTCGATCAGTTCGATGTTTGCCCTGGGCAGTGTGACCCGGTTGCCTTCGGAAAGTTCCACTTCCAGCACCCGGACCATGGCGCCGCTCTCGACGCGGCGCGGTTCGGGAGGAAGTTCTGTCACACGCCCGGTCTGGCCGAAACTCGGCTCGCGAATGATCCTCACCTCGCTGCCGACGGTCAGCTCGCCCGTGGCGCGCTTCTCCTCCACCACGTCCTCCTCGGGGCGCGGTACGACAATCTCGGGACGGATCACGCCGGCGCGGATCTGTGTAGCGCCGTTGATCGAGGCCAGCCGGCCCTGCAGCGAGCCCAGCAGCTCCCAGGTGCGGCGGGTCATCGGGATCCGGCCGAAGCCTTCCGTGAGGATCAGCGAAATGCCGATGTCCTCGCTTCCCGTGATGGCCACGCCCAGGTCATAGCCTAGGATCGACTTGAGCTCCCCCTTGTCGAAGGCCCCGGCGACAACCGCGGCGACGCCCGCGTCCCGGGCGGCGAAAAGCGCTTCCCGTGATACGGAGCAGCCCCCGACGATCACGCAGCCCTTCATGTCGGGCGTGATTGCCGAGGCTTCCAGGGGCTGGTCGGGGCCGGAGCAGACGACCCGGAGCGTGCCGAAGGCCTCGCCGCCGATTCCGAAGATTCCCTGGATATAGGCGCCCTTCGAGCGGACCGTCACCCCTTCGTTCTCGTGCAGGGCGACGATCTCGCCGTCTATGAAGGCATTGACCTCCACGGGCACCGGATCCTTCTGCAGGTTGACCTGGCCGGTTCGCAGGGAAACGGATTCGACGAAGCCCTCGATGGGGCTGTGACACTCCGATGTGAAGATGCCGAAGAAGGAGGAGGTCTGGGCGATCACCTCGCCCTGTGTCACACGGTCGGACTCGGCCTTGGACATGGCTCCCGAGAGCTCGGAGGGCTCTACGCCCAGGGCGTGCGCGACCTGGACCGGGTAGGTGGCTCCGGGCAGTTCGGTGCGTGCCACGATCTGGTCGTGGCACACCCGGTCCCCGATCTTGACCACGATGTCGCCCTTCAGCGGGAGCTTGCGCTCCTTGACGATCATCGTGTTCTCGGCAACTCGCAGCCCGGGCGTGAAGGATGTAGCCACGGCGACTCCTCCGGTTGTGACGCGCCTCGCCGGGAACAGGGCGTACCCGGCGCGTGTGCCGCGGGAATCGCGGCCCAGGAAAAAACCCGGCGGCGGAAGGGCTCCGCCGCCGGGAGACGGAGCGGGACTAGTCCCGGCGGAAACCGCCCGGACGCGGCTCGCGGGGGCGAGCCTCGTTGACGCGGACGTTGCGGCCGGCGAGTTCGGTCTCGTTCAGACCCTCGATGGCGGCATTGCCTTCGGCGTCGTTCGGCATCTCGACAAAGCCGAAGCCCTTGGAACGACCCGTCTCGCGGTCCATGATGATGGTCGCCCGGGACACCTCGCCATAGGCGCCGAATGCGTCACGGAGCTCGTCTTCGCTGATGCGGTAGGGCAGGTTGCCCACATAGATGTTCATTCTTCCACTTTCCAACTGTGATCGCGAAAACGCCCGCGATCCCGGCGTATGCATGGCCGCGCACCGCGCGCGACCCTCTAGATCAGGTTCTGTTGCCGGGCCTGTTCGACCAGGTCCCAGCGCTGCAGGTTCTCCAGCCTGCCCGGCGTGTCCGGCGCCAGCTCGAAGGGGCGCCCGCGCGTGTCCAGCACCAGGCCGACCACGCCGCCATGAATGGTTTGTGTCACCGACTTGCCGGGGCCGGCGCCCAGGTCGAAGCCCCGTGCCGGCTGCAGGTGCAGTTCGCAGCTTTCCCCCAGTCCAAGGGGGAAGAGGCGCAGTTCGCCGGTCTGCAGGTTCTCGTCCAGATGCTGTCCGCCGGGAAGGGTGCCGCTGACCTTCAGGCAGGGGCGCGTCCGGCGGCCCGGCTTTCCGCGGGGCGCGATGCAGGTGCCCAGGTAGATCATGCAGTCCTTGTCGAAGACCTGGGTCGCCGCTTCCTCGTGCAGGCTGGAAAGCACGCCCAGGTGCGGCATCATGAAGATGCTGTCGACCGCCAGGCGCGTGATCCCTTCCGGCAGGAAGGAGTCGATCAGCATTTGCGCGGTCTGCACGCGTTCGGGAGCGTGAGACAACACGCCGCCGGAACCGACCAGCAGGTCGAGTTCCATCATCTTGACCAGGGTCCGGCTGTCGTCCTGCTCGAAAGCATCGGAGATCGTGCGCTCCTGCTGCACGCCCTTCAGCTCGACGGCGAAGTTCTTGTGCTGCACGAAGGACAGGCGCAGGGCCTCGCGGGCGATGGCCTGCTCGATCATCAGCTCCTCCAGGGTCTGGGGGATCGTCGTCGGGCGGATCATCTTGTTGCCGATGCGGTTGCGCAGGTCGTTCTCCTCGATGTCCCCGCCGACCCAGCGTCTCACATTGTCGATGCCGGCTTCCGCCAGCACGTTGGAGACGCTGTAGCTCATGCCCAGGTTGGCCGAGACCGTGCGGTTGAAGATGCCGCCGAAGACGCTGAAGACGTCCGTCGTCGCGCCGCCGATGTCCACGCCGACCACGTTGATCTGGTTGAGCCGGGCGATGGTCTCGATGATCCGGCCCACGGCGCCAGGGGTGGGCATGATCGGCACGTTGCGCACGGTGCCGTTCTCGCCCGTGCGACACATGGTCATCAGGCGGTCGTAGCCCGGAGCCTGCTGCATCACGTGCTCCATGAAGAGGTCGTGGATGCGGTCGCGGGCGGGGTTGAGGTTCTCGTTTTCCAGCTGGGGACGCAGGTTCTCGACGACGGTCAGGGCGCTGACATCGCCCAGGATCTCCTCGATCTCCTTGCCCAGGTCGGCATTGCCGGCGTAGATGATCGGCAGATTGAAGCCGGACCCCAAACGCGGCCGCGGCTTGGCGGCGGCGATCATCTCGGCCATTTCGAGCGGCAGGTGATCGTTGCCCTGGTCCGTGCCTCCGGCCTGCAGGATCATGTCCGGGCGCAGCTTGCGGATCTGGTCGATCTTCTGATGCGGCAGGCGGCCGTCATTGGCGGCCAGCACGTCGAGCACGATGGCTCCCGCGCCGAGCGCCGCGCGCTGGGCCGATTCGCCGCTCATGCTTTCCACCAGGCCGGCGACCATCATCTGCAGGCCGCCGCCGGCGGAGCTGGTCGAGATGTAGGCATCGACGCCCTCGTCGCCCTGCTGGGGGACGATGATCTCCCAGGCGCTCGAGCCGTCTTCCTTCTCGACCTTGCGCAGGAATTTCCGGTTCGGAGTGGCCTTGCGGATGCTGCCATCGCTGAGAGGCAGGTCCTGGTGGCTCAGCTCCTCGACCTCCATCGCGCCATTGATGACGCCCATGGTGACGTCCTCGAAGGGCGCTTCCACGGTGGTCGGAGCTTCGCCTCGAATGGTCTGGCGATAGGAATCGCCGACCTTTTCGATCAGGATGCACTTGGTGGTTGTGCTGCCGCAGTCTGTGGCGAGAATGGATCGAATCTCGTTCATCCGGGTCTGTTAATGCTGGGCTTCGCGGGCGGTTCGGACGGATCGGAAGAAGTCTGCCGTCAGTCTGGGCAAGGGGTTGAAGTCCCCATTCCCCGGGGCCGAATCCGCAGGCAGACCGTGCCGCCAGGGGATCCTGCTCAACTGTCCGATTCGGAATGATCCCGGGCGCTTGCGTCCCGGAACGATCCCATCGCGGGTTTCCAGATGCCTCCGAACTTGGATGTCGCCCCTGCCGGATGTTTCCGGCCGGGCCTCAGACGAGATCTTCATCGATCCCGTCCAACCCTCGGTATTCGAGATAATCGATCAAGTCAACAATATATGGGAGGGCCTCGCGCTTCTCCAAGAGCGATTGCACCTCATCCCAGCTTTCGGAAGAGAATATCAGGTTTACGATCGGCGAAAAGAAGGCCATTCCCTGGCTCGCGACAAAGTTCATCGGGCGCATGCTCTCCAGGAAGAAGATGGCCGCCGCGGTCAGACGACGCTGAACGACTCCGCGGGCGAAGCTCAAACAGAGCTGCCGTTCCCGCTCGTCAAAGCTCGTCGGAGCCGTCGGGGGGCGGTGTTCCAACATGGGCGTCCAGAAAGTGGTGGATCTTTGCCAGGTCTTCGCGGCTTTCCGCGGGTGGGAGCTTCAGGCTGCCGCCCCCCTTGAGGTGCAGCTTCAGTTCCCGCTGCCCCTGGTACCAGCGTTCCACGGATTCCCAGCCTTCGCGCCGCGTCCCGGTCAGGGGGGCGGAAAGGCTGAAGCCCGCCTCGTCGAGCAGGCAGCTGGAAGGAAAGAAGAAGTCGCGCAGGCTGAAGACCAGGGCCACGATCAGCGCGGCGCTGACCGCGCTTCCTCCCAGCCAGTAGACCACCAGGCTGGCCAGGATCAGCAGCAGCAGCAAGACCAGCGCGGCGCGAGAGGGATTGGCGGCCAGGGGATGGTGGGTCCACTGCAGGAAGGTCGGGCTGTGGTCTTGGTCCGTCTTCATGCGGCCAAGCTAGTGAAGAGCGATTGCAGCGCTTCGCGCCTCGCGGCCCTGCTACAATGCCTTGTAAATGCCACCTTTGCTCCTCCGCCAGTTTTTCGGCCCGGACCGCCCCTCGGCGGCACGGGCGACACGCGGCCCGGCGGGGTCGAAGTGGATGAAGCGCGCACGGCCGCAGCGCCCGCAGCTGGAGTGTTTCCTTGTATAATCCCAACAATCCGCTGATCGTCCAGTCCGACCGGACGATCTTCCTGGAAACCGCCAATCCGCAGTTCGAGGACGCCCGCGACGAGCTGGCGCGCTTCGCCGAGCTCGAGAAGAGTCCGGAACACCTCCACACCTACCGCCTCTCCCCCCTGAGCCTGTGGAACGCCGCCTCCAGCGGCATGGCCAGTGGGGACATCATCAACATCCTGAACCGCTTCTCGAAGTACATGGTGCCGACCAACGTGGTGGCCGACATCCGCGATTATGTGTCACGCTACGGCCGCGTCAAGCTCGACCGCCTGGACGAGCACGCGCTGGTGCTCATGTGTGACAACCCGACGCTGATGATCGAGCTCTCGCGCCACAAGACCGTCGCCCCCCTGCTTTCGCAGCAGATCGACGAGACGCGCTTCCGCGTCCAGCCCGGCAATCGCGGACACCTGAAGCAGGCGCTGATCAAGATCGGCTTCCCCGTCGAGGACCTGGCCGGGTATACGGACGGCGACCGGCTGGAGATCCCGCTGAGACAGCGAACGCTGGGCGGCATGAACTTCGGCCTGCGCAGCTACCAGCAGGATGCCGTCGATGTATACTGGGCCGGGGGCGAGAGCCGCGGCGGCAGCGGCGTGCTGGTGCTGCCCTGCGGGGCCGGCAAGACCGTGATCGGCATCGGGGCCATGGCGAAGGTCGGCATGCACACGCTCGTCTTGACGACCAATGTGACCGCCCTGCGGCAGTGGCGCAGCGAGATCCTGGACAAGACGGAACTCACGGAGAACGACATTGCCGAGTACAGCGGCGAGTCCAAGGAGATCGCGCCGGTTACCATCGCCACCTACCAGATCATCACCTACCGCAAGAACAAGAAGAGCCCATTCCTGCACTTCGACATCTTCAACAAGCACAACTGGGGCCTGATCATCTACGACGAGGTGCATCTGCTGCCGGCGCCGATCTTCCGCGCGGTCGCCGAGATCCAGAGCCGGCGCCGCCTGGGGCTGACGGCGACCCTAGTGCGCGAGGACAACAAGGAAGACGATGTCTTCAGCCTGATCGGTCCCAAGAAGATCGACGTGCCCTGGAAGGAGCTCGAGCGCCAGGGCTGGATCGCCACCGCCAACTGCGTGGAGTACAGGCTTTCCATGGACGCCGACCTGCGGCTGGAGTACGCCCTGGCCGAGACGCGTCGCAAGTATACGGTGGCCAGCACCAACCCGGCCAAGATGGAGGTGATCGACCACCTGCTGGAGAAGCACCCCAACGACCAGGTGCTGATTATCGGGCAGTTCATCGACCAGCTGAAAACCATCGCCAAGGTGCTCGACGCCCCGCTGATCACCGGCAGTGTGCGCAACAACCTGCGCGACGAACTCTACAACCGCTTCCGCAGCGGCGAACTGCGCGTGCTCGTCGTCAGCAAGGTGGCCAATTTCGCCATCGACCTGCCGGAAGCCAGCGTGGCGATCCAGGTCTCGGGCACCTTCGGCAGCCGCCAGGAGGAGGCCCAGCGCCTGGGCCGCGTGCTGCGGCCGAAGAGCGGCAGCAACCAGGCCTGGTTCTACACCCTTGTCACACGGGACACCATCGACCAGGAATTCGCCATGAACCGCCAGCTCTTCCTCACCGAGCAGGGCTACCGCTACGAGATCCGCAGTTTCGAATAGCCCGGCGGATTCCTCTTGCGGCGCAGCCCCCTCTCTGCCTTGTTGCCTTCCGCACACGGACCGAACTCCGGAAGGAACACCATGGATCGCCGCGACTCCCTGAAGAAACTGGGCCTGCTGGGACTGGGCGCCGTCCTGCCCGCCGGAACGGGCGCCTTCACTCTGTCGAAAGAGCGCCGGACGGCGCGTGACTGCTTCCTCTCCCCGCAGACCACGGAAGGCCCCTTCTATTTCGACCCGGGCTTCCTGCGCCAGGATATCCGCACCGACAGCGAGTCCGGGGATTTCCATGACGGCCTGCCGCTTTCGCTGACGATCTCTGTAGTCAACAGCGACTGCGAGCCGATTCCGGGTATCCTGGTCGACATCTGGCACTGTGATACGGACGGCCTGTACTCGGGCTATGTGCAGCCCGAGGGCAACACGACCGGACAGAACTTCATGCGCGGGACGCAGGTTACCGACGCGCAGGGTCGAGTGCAGTTTATCACCAGCTATCCGGGCTGGTACCCCGGTCGTGCGACGCACATCCACTTCAAGGCCCGGCTCGACGCCTTCAGCTATGTTACCAGCCAGTTCGCATTCGACGAGGCGATCAATCAGGCCGTATACGAGACGCCGCTGTACTCGGAGCGGGGACAGAACACGACCTCCAACGCATCCGACGGGGTCTTCGGCGGAGTGGACATCGAACAGTTGATGGCCGTATGCGAAGCGAACACGGACACCGGCGGCTACGACGGGAGCTTCACCATCGGCATCGATGCCCAGACCTCGGTGCGGGAGCCGGAGCCTGCTCCGGACCAGTTCTTCCTGGCCCCCAATCACCCCAATCCCTTCAATCCGCAGACCACATTGCGCTTTCATTTACCGGTGGCCGAACGCGCCGAAATCCGCGTTTACGATGCCCTGGGGCGGGAAGTGGCCGTACCCCTGCGGGGGAGCCGCCTGGAGGCGGGGTGGCACCAGGTTGACTTCGATGGCTCCAGTCTGGCCAGCGGGTACTACATCGCCCGCTTCACTGCCGGAAGCCATGCCCAGGCCCGGCAGATGCTGCTGGTCAAGTGACCGCCGGGCCCACAGGCAGAACCAGGTAGACGGGCCCTGCGCGATCTCCGCATCCTTCTTCCAGGAGGTGTTCCCCCTTCTCCTTCCCGGTTTCCCGGGACCAGGCCGAGCAACGCCCCGCCAAAGCGCGCGCTCCACTATCTTGGTCCGGTTCGGTGCCAGCGGGCACCGCTTGCCAGCGAAACCGGCCGTCCCCCCGCGGCCCGCCACCAGGCGGAAAGGATATTCGGAGTGTTTCCCTCCTTCAGACGAATCCAGGACCGCGCCCCCCTGCTGGCCGGCCTGTTTCTCATTGCGAGTACCGGTCTTCCGGCCCAGGCGCTCGAGGTGGCGCAGAACAGCCGTCTTCAAATCGAATCCGGCGTCGATGGACTTCGAATCCGCTCGGCGCGGGAGGTGTCCAGGGCCAGCAGCGAGCAGATTCTCGTGGACTGCCGGCTTTCGCGGCTGGTGGCGACCGACCTGCAGGGGCGGCCGGTCAAGACCACCGAACGCGAGCTCTGGCGCAAGCGCAACCTGCGGCGTGTCGCGCTGGAAGTTCCCGAGGCCCTTTTGCAGGAGGGGCTGCAGCTCAGGGAAGAAGGTCCTCCCGTGCAGCCGCGCGAGTCCGCCAGCCTGCGGCAGGCGCCGCGCCCGGAAGTGCAGAACTATCGCCTGCGCATTTCCGTAGACAGCGAAGGCCTCTACCGCCTGGGCTACACGGACCTGTTGGCCGTCGGGGACGGTCTTACGCCCGCCGGACTGGGAGACCCGCGCCGGCTCAAGCTCTTCCTGGGAAACGAGGAGGTCCCGCTGCGGATCACGGGGGAAAGCGACGGCAGCTGGGACCCCGGCGACCAGCTCGAGTTCTGGGCCGGGAATCCTGGACCCGCCGGCGAAGGCTTCGGCCCCGATACGCGCCGTGATCCATGGTCGGACGAATGGTGCTACTTCCTGGCCGCCGCCGCCACGCCCGGATTACGCATGGGCCAGGAGAGCGCGGCGATCGTCGAGACGGACCCCGGCCAGTACCGGAATCCGCGCGCCTTCTACTCCAGCGCCCATTTCGAGGAAGACCTCTTCCACAGTCAGCTCGGCTTCGTGCTCGGCGAAGAAAGGCCGGATCATTTCTTCTGGGACATCTCGATCCGCGCGGGCCAGCTGCGCAGTTTTCCTTTTGTCACACCGGGAATCGATACCCGCTCGACGGATCCGGTGCGCCTGACCCTCTGCCTTCGCGGCGGCTCCGCCCCTTCTTCCGGGGATCCCTACAGCCAGCGTGTCCAGGCCTATGTCAACGGCAGTTCGGCCCAGGCGCTGGATATCGGCGCCGACGGCAGCTGGCAGAACCAGGAACTCGTGATCCAGTCCTTCGGCGAAGAGAGCTTTCCGGACCACCAGGGCTTCCAGACGGAGAACACGCTGACGATCGTCGGCCTGGAACTGCCTCCGGCGAACGCCTTCAGCAACGCCATGCTCAACTGGTTCGACGTGGAGTACAAACGCAGCTACCGCGCCGACGAGGAACAGCTGGTCTTTTCCGTCGATCCGGAGTATACGGGGCAGCTCGTCGACCTGACGATCAGCGGCTTCGGCGGGGAGGACATCCAGCTCTACAAGATCGGCCAGAGCCGCATGTTCGGCGGCCTGGTGCGCCCGGAAAGCGGAGGCTTCCGCCTGCGCCTGCAGGACGTGCCGGCGAGCGGCGACCGCTACATTGCCTTGCGTGAGACAGCGAAAAAGACCCCCCTGCGCGTCGAGGCCTGGGAGCCACGGGACCTGCGCGCGCCGGGTGACGAGGGTCTGCTGGTGATCGTGGCCGACAGCCTGCTGCGCGAGAACGGCGCCGCATTGCTGGACCCCCTGCAGCCGCTCTGGCAGCGGGATGCCGGCGGCGCGCGCATTCTGAGCGACTACTGGATCTATGACCAGTTCGGCGACGGCCGGGTCAACCCTTCGGCGATCCGCGCCTACCTGAGACACGTGGAAAGCGCCTGGCCGACGCCGCCCGGAAAGATCCTGCTGCTGGGGGACGGCGCACTCGAGCAGCACGCGATTCGCCGCGAGTCGCTGCCCGTTCTGCCCATTCAGTTCGAGCAGGTCTATCGCTGGGGGGCGGCGGCCAACGACACGTGGTATGTGTCCGGCAGCGGCGGCGTGGAAAGCGCGGCGCTGATCTCCCGCTGGCCGGTCAAGAGCCCGGAAGAGCTGCAGAACATGGTCGCCAAGCGCCTGGCCTACGACCAGGCTCCGGCAGGCGAATGGATGAACAGCACCTATTTCATCTCTGCGAGCCGCGTCAGCGAGGGCGACATTTTCATCGAACAGCGTGAAAGCCTGGTCAACCAGAACATTCCCGAAGACATCTTCGTGAGACGGCTGGATGTCGGCCTGCAGGACAGCCCCTACGACGGCCTGACGACCGAGTTGATCCGCCAGTTCGATCGCGGCGCCGTGCTCTGCAACTATTTCGGGCATGGCGGCGGGGCCGTGTGGTACGACTTCAACCTGCTGCGCAGCGACGATGTCTCACGTTTCAACAACGACCAGGTCCTGCCGCTGATCACCAACACGACCTGCCACATAGCCTCCATCGAACTGGAGGACGCGCTGGGCAAGGCCCTGCTCAACGCCGGGCCGATGGGCGCGATCGGCGTGCTCGGCGCCTCGGGGCTGAGCTTCTTCTATGCCAGCATGGAGCTGATCCGCCTGTACTACGATTTCCAGCTCGCCAATCCCGAACTGCCGGTGGCAGGGGCCCTGCGCCTGGCGGAGGACCAGTTCCGCGTCGACCGGCTTTCCTTCAGCAACGATTCGCTGACCCTCGACATTGCCGACACGGTGATCCGCCTGACACAGTTCCTCGGCGACCCGAGCCAGCGCCTGAGGATTGCCAGAAGCGGAGCGCAGGTAACTCCGCCCTCGGCCGAAACACAGGCCGGCGCGAGCCTGTCCCTGCAGGGGCAGAGCAGCCTGGCCGATGCACAAGGGCGGCTGGAATTCTACTCCTCGTTGTCTCACCCCGTGGTCGAGGGGGGCGATTTCATTGACGGGATCCAGGGCTACGCCTTCCAGACCGACGCGGCGGGCAACTGGTCGCTGGAGGCGGAAGCGCCCTCGACCCTGTATCCGCTCGGGCTCTGGTCGACGGCGCGTGTGCTCGTCTACGACGATGAGCAGGCCGAGCGCGGCTCGTCCACCCTTTTCTATGGCGACAGCCTGCAGACCGGCTGGATGAGCGACGCGGTGCTGGTGCCCGAGTTTCCCCAGGCGGGCGAAGCCATCGAGCTGTGGATCACGGCCGCTGCACCGGAGGGCGTGGACAGCCTGTCCGCCGCCATTCGGGCGTATACGGCGGACGGCGATTCGCTGGACCTGGACCGCCACTTTCTGCAGCAGCAGGAAAACCCGGTGCGCTGGAAGGCAGAAACGACCATCGGCCCTTTCCCTGACGAAACGGACCTGCGGGTGATCTATACGCTCTACAGTGCCGGGGAAGCGCAGGCCTCCAACCCGACCTGGTTCCGCGTCGAAGAGCGCCGAGCGCAGATCGTCGGCGAGCTGCTGGGCCATGGGGAAAGCGAAGAGGGCCGCGTCGCCCTGCGCCTGCGCAATCGCGGACGGGGGGACCTGGCCAGCGTCGAGCTCAGGCTGCTGAATGCCGCTGGCGACTCGCTGGACAGCTGGTTCGCCGGTCCGCTCGCGGCAGGCGAGGCCCTGGACAGCAGCTTCCACCTGGGCGCGGGGCGCCTGGGCGAGACGGTCCGCCTGCAGGTGGATCCGGGCTTTGCCCAGAGCGACAGTGCCACCGCCGGCACCTTCGACCTGCAGCTCGCCGAGCTGGCCCTGGAGATTCCCTCCGGGCAGGGCGAGCGGCGGAGGGAAGTCCTGCCGGGTCTGGAGCTGCGTGTAACAGGCACGGAGGGAACACGCATCCGCCTGCGCGACCTTTCCGTCCATGCCCTGGAACGCCAGCCGGGGCTGCAGCTGCACACGGCCCTGCTTGCCGCGGATGTATACGAAGGCTCCTTGCAGGGCCTCGGCCTGGCTGTCGACACAAGCCGTGTGCCGACGGACCCCGGCGTGTGGACACGGCTGGATCGGGATCCGCTGCTGGCCCTGGCTCTTCCGCTGTCCTCCGTTCCCGTATACGAATCCGGCTTTCTTGTATACCCGGAGCAGCCGGCGGCGGGCATCGGCCTGGGGCGTCTCGCGGACAGCGAAAGCCCGGCGGCCGAATTGAGCGTCGAGAACCAGGTCTTCCGCAGCGGCGACTATGTGCCCGACCGGCCGGCCTTCAGCTGGCTGCTGCTGGACGCCAACGGCATCGACTCGCGCAGCCTCGCGCTGAGCCTCGATGGCGCGCCCGTGGACAGCAGCGCCTTCAGCCTGGAGCCGGTGGGCCAGGGCAACAACCTGCTGCTGCGTTTCGCCCCCGAGCTGGAACAGGACGGCGAGGAACGCAACCTGGCCCTGTCCTTCAGCGACGCCGCCGGGAATCCCGCTTCCGAGGACGTGTCCTTCACCGCCAGCGATCGCTTCGGCCTGCAATACCTGGGCGCCTACCCCACGCCCTTCAAGAACGACACGCGCTTCGTCTACAACCTGAGCGGCGTCGCCGACCGGGTCGAGGTGCGCATCTACACCGTCTCCGGCCGGAAGATCCGCACCCTGCTCCGCGAAGGACCGGTGATCAACTACGACGAGATCTACTGGGACGGCCGCGATGAAGGCGGCGCCGTGATCGCCAACGGGGTCTACTTCTACCTCTTCAAGGCCACCGGCGGCCGCGGGGAGATCACGCGAAGAGGGAAACTGGCGAAGCTGAAGTAAGGGGGTCTTTCCGGGATGGCCGTTGATCTGCCGCCTCGGACTGAAGCCCGGGGCAATCCAGTGCGCCCCTGAGCAGGGGCGATTTGTCGGATTCACTGTTCAGCCGCTGCGGGCGCGTGTGCTGCGGGCTGTCGGCCGCAGCTACCCTGAGCCGCCCCTTCGGGGCAGTCACTCCTGCACTACAGACGACTTCCGAGAACGGAGCCGCCATCGAATCGCTATTGGTGCATCACACCCTTCCCTGACCCGCAGAGCAGCCCTCCGCAGGGGCCACGCCGACAGCCTCGGACTGAAGCCCGGGACTATCCAGTGCGCCCCTGGGCAGGGGCGATTTGTTGGATTCACTGTTCAGCCGCTGCGGGCGCGTGCGCTGCGGGCTGTCGGCCGCAGCTACCCTGAGCCGCCCCTTCGGGGCAGTCACTCCTGCACGGCAGACGACTTCCGAGGACGGAGCGGCCATCGAATCGCTATTGGTCCATCACACCTTTCCCTGGCCCGGAGACTATCCCCCCAGCTGGGGCCACGCAGACAGCCCCGGGCTTCAGTCCGGGTATATCCAGTGCGCCCCTAGGCAGGGGCGATTTGTTGGATTCACTGTTCAGCCGCTGCGGGCGCGTGCGCTGCGGGCTGGCGGCCGCAGCTACCCTGAGCCGCCCCTTCGGGGCAGTCACTCCTGCACGGCAGACGACTTCCGAGGACGGAGCGGCCATCGAATCGCTATTGGTCCATCACACACTTCCCAAGCCCGGAGAGCAGCCTCCCGCAGGGGCCACGCCGACAGCCCCGGGCTTCAGTCCGGTGCAAGGGTGCCTGCCGCAATCCAATCTGGGGCGAGGGGATGGAGTTCGTTGATTCGCCTCCTTGTGGGAACGCCGCAGCCAACAGTAGTGGGCCAAGGCTGTAAGCGCAACTCATTGCATGGGAAAGCCCGTATTCCACCATCACCCCAATCCGCGAAGCGGAGGCTCAGGGTAGCTGCAGCCGCCAGCCCGCAGCGCAAGTTTCTGCCGCCAGCCCGCAGCGCGCCATGCCTGCCGTCGCATCACTTCAACAGCAACACCTTCCGGCATTCCCGCACTTCGCCCGCCTCCAGCTCGACGATGTATACACCGCTGGCCAATCCGCCACCATGGAAGCGGAACTCATGCCGCCCGGCGGGTAGTTGCTGGTCGACAAGTAGCTGCACCAGTTGTCCCTGCAGGTTGTATACGCGCAGCGCCGCATGCGCCGGACGGGAAAGGACCAGGGGAAGAATTGTCTGCGGGTTGAAGGGATTGGGGTAGGGCGGCAGCAGGGAAATGCCGGAGGGCAATACCTGGCCTTCGGTCTTCGGCCACGGAAGGGAAACCCAGTTCGTGTCCGTCACTGCAGCGCGCGGGCCGCCGAAGTAGCCGATGTCGTTCCGCAGCAGTCCCTGGGCGGGCCAGGCCGCCAGTTCCGGGTTGTCCGTGTCCGGGGGATCGTTGTAGACCTCGTCCGGATCACCCGCATCGATGCAGGGTGAGGCGGGCGAAAGGTAGGGCGCTCCCAGCTCTTCGTCGAAGAGGGGGTCCGTGCCCTGTATATTCCCTTCGCCCTCGAGGGCAATGTCCGTGTAGTTGTAGCTGAAGACTTGCCACTCAGGGAATGGGAAGTAGGGGCTGTTGAAGTATTCATATTGGTTGTTCCATGCGATGCTATTTTTTAGCCCCCTTGCAAGGCTGGTCAATACGGCTAGGCTACAGCCCTCGATGACGCAGTTCACCGGTGTATTTCCCAGTTCGGAACTGTAGTGAAGAGCTCTCTGCATTGCCCAGCCGTCGTCGGGAGCGCGAAAGTTGTCCTGTTCACGAACTCCGCGAATGTAAATATTACTTACAACATCTTCGGGATTGGCGTACAGATTGAAGACACGAACGCCCATGCGACGGACATCTGTCAGATGCAAATTGTATACATGATTTAGCGTGGCCCTGCTTGTGTAGTACATCCCTCCATCATCAATGCCTTCCATTGTGATGTCGTGTACGGATACCCAGTCGGGAAAGAGGGAGTCGTCGCAGTCCAGGAAGAAGTCGCAGCCCACGGACTGGTTGTCGCCGGGGCGCTCCGGCACATGGTTGGGTTGGCGGTTGTTTCTGAAGATCAAATGGTCTACTTCTATGAACTGTGCGGGCATGTTCAGCGGGACACTCACGTGCAGTGAGCGGCCCCAGTTTGGGTTGGCAAGAGCGTCTGCGGGTGTGTAGACATCGTGATCCACAAGCAGGTTGTCCTCGAATACACAGTTGCGCACGCGGGCCGTGTCTCCCGGCAGGGAGAAGTTTGCCCTGGCAAGCGGGCCATCGGCGGAATACAACTCATTATTTGTTCCGGCGAAGACATGCATAGTATTGTTGCTGAAATCGCAACCTTCAAAAGAAATGTTATTCGCCTTGACTGCGGCGGGTCGACAGTTTGCTACACCTGCGCGTACTGTATCACCGATCACATTGTTTCGAAAGGTCAGGTCGCGAACTACGGGGTAGGGGTGTTCCCCGGGTTCATCGGGGTCGTAGTCCAGGTAGAGCAGTCGGTACTCGTTCGTTGTAGGAGCGATCCCACTGTGCCGCGTAGAGTTTGTAATGGACAGTTTGCCTACTTCCAGGCGCTCTGTTGCCCTCAGGTCGATTCCAGCGTTTCCGCTGCCAAGCACGTGAAGGGAGTCAAGAAATATTGAATCTGCGACGGTTGTTGCGGCGATTGCCTGAATACCTACAGAGGCCGCACCCGACGCCCCAACATCCATAAACTCCACATGTCCATCTGCAAGAACACTCATTCCTGCGCCATTCGCCTGATTAAAGTGGATGCTTCTTGCGGTGAGGGTATCCGACAAAATCACGTTAATGCCAGTTTCATAGCCCCATGAGGATGCGCGGTAGTCGATGTTCCGCAGTCGTACCGATCCCTTAAGGAACAAGAGGAAGGAATGGTTTGCCTCTTCAAATGTACTACGCAGGTTGTTGTCATATAAGACAATATTACTCATGGCCACCGTTACAGTATCTTCGTTCATAACACGGCAGATTGCACTGCCACGCCAGCCATTGACATGACCATGGAGCACGCAATTCAACACATCTGCACTGAAGGCCCCATCAAAGTGAATGCCACCCGCAACAAGTGATTCATTTGAGAAGCCGTTCCTGATCGTAAACCCATTGATGATTGCGGTAGCGGCTACCGACGAGTTCAGTGTCAAGACTGTTCCTGCTCCTGCGCCGTCCAGGATTGTGTTTAGAATGTCGACAGAATCCCGGGTCTGATGATAGTGCGAAAGTAGGCTGAATGAGTGCGGTGGACTAGCCAAATGCTCGGTGAACACTCCTTGTGACACCAGAACCGTATCACCCTCCTGTGTTGCATCAAATGCATCTTGTATGCTGGGATATTGTGTCGGCACCAGAATTACAGAGGCGTTAACACCAAAGACGGCTAGAATGTGTAGAAATATGTAGTACATGTTGTCCATCCGAAATTGGGGGGCCGAAGCCCCCCAACTATTGTTGACCAGACACGCTGACCTACTTGAGCAGCATGACCTTGCGGATAGAGGCGGCTCCATCATTCGAGCTGGCATGCACGAAATACATACCAGAACTGTAGGCCGCACCATCAAAACGCAGGGCGTGCCTGCCGGGTGCCAGAACACCATCGAAGAGGGTGGTTACCAGCCGCCCCTGCAGGTTAAAGACCTTGACCAGAGTATGATCCTCTTTAGGAATACTCAAGTCAATTGTCAGCACTGGATTGAAGGGGTTGAACAGGGTATTGCTGGCGTGTGTGTTCCACACCCGGGTCCCTTGCTCCTTCCATGCATTCATGTCCAAACCCCAATCCGCGAAGCGGAGGCTCAGGGTAGCTGCGGCCGCCAGCCCGCAGCGCACAGTTCTGCCGCCAGCCCTCGGCGCACACGACTGTTCCCCCATATCCCATACAAGCCGCCCTTGCATGTTGTATACACGCAATGCCAAACGAACCGCCCGGCTATTCACGAACCGATGTATACAATCTGAAGGGACAACGCATTCGCACTCTGCTGGTCAACGCCCTTCCTGCCGGCATGCACCAGGTCCGTTTCCAAGGTGGCGGATTGGCCAGCGGAGTGTGCCCGGTGAGGCTCAGCGCGCAGGGGCAGACCGCATCACGCAAATTGAAGCAGCTTCGCGAACCATATCTTCCATCTCGCCTTGAGCTTCCACGCCCCCCTGTGCCATATTGCGCCAAAGCCGCGCAACCTGGCTGGATTCGTGCCTCCCCGTCGTCGATAAGAGGGGAGGATGGCTCCACAGCAGGCGCCTTTCGGAATACCCAATGCCTGGAACAGCACCCGTGACCTTTCGATTCCCCAGCATCCGCCGGATTGCGGGCAGCGCGCTTCTGCTCTGCCTGATGCCCGCTGCGGCACTGGCGGGCAAGTACGCCGGCGAATTCCTCGAGCGGGGCGTCGGCGCGCGCGGTCTGGGCATGGGGCAGGCGCTGACGGCGCTCAGCGACGACCCCTATTCCTTCTATTGGAACCCCGCCGGGCTGGCCTTTGTCGACCAGCGCAGCGTCTCGGGCATGGCCAACACGCAGTTCGGCAGCATCACCGACCCCATGGGGCAGTCCCTGCAGCTGGGTTTCACCATGCCCATCGGCCTGGCCAACCTGGCGCTGAACTATCTGCGCTTCCAGGTGGACGAGATCCCTCGCTTTCCTGACTACCCCGACGCGCTCTACAGCCAGGAGGAACGGCGGCGATTGATCGAGGAAGTCGGCGGCCGGCCCTCCGGCACCTTCCAGAATGTGGACCAGGCCTTCTTCTTCAGCTTCGCCAAGCTCAACGAGTGGACGCTGAATTTCGGCTGGTTCTACCGCGAACTGCCGCTGACGATTCCCATCGGGGCGAACTTCAAGCTGATCCACAGCAGCCTCGACGACCAGAGCGCCACCGGCATCGGCGCCGACGCGGGCCTGCAGGTGCTCTTCGAGCTGGAAGACCTGATCAGCCTGAAGAACCTGGGCCGCATGGGCCTGGGCGCGCGCTTCGAGAACTTCACCAACACTGGCCTCAAGTGGGATGGCGGCAGCGACGCCATCAACTACAACTTCGTCATGGGCCTGAGCTGGAGCCGGCAATTCGGCGAGACCCGGCTTTCCCTGGCGCGGGACCTGGATCACCGCTATCGGACCTTTTCGCGCAACGGCCTGGAAATGGCCTGGCGGGAAAAGGTCTTTCTGCGCGCCGGGCACCAGAGCACCGAGGATCGCTGGACCTATGGCGCCGGCTTCCGCTTTCACCGCGTGCAGGTCGACTACGCGGGCTTTGACCACGACCTGGGTCGCCTGCATCGCATCAGCCTGGTCCTGGACCTGTGAAGAACCGTCTGCTTTATCTGCCCCTTCTCGCGGCACTGCTTTTCGCCTGCGGGGAAAACACCGGCGACGAGGACACCACGCCGCCCGCTGCTCCGGTGTTGGTCGAGAAATTCTGCGACCCCCAGGCGCCGGAATACCCGGAAGAGGGAATCGACGCTGAAGCAGCGGGAGCCGGCATCAAGCTGGAATGGTTGCTGGCGGAAACCACCGCCGACCTGGAAGGCTTTGTCGTCTACCGCGCCCTGAGCACCAACCAGGATTCACTGAGCCCTTTCGTGGATATCAGCCCGGATCCGACGGAATACCTGATCGGTTCGCCGCAGGTCTTCCGCCATCTGGATGCGACCGCGGGCATCAGCCCGGACATTCATGGCAACTACCATGAATACTGGTACTTCGTCAGGGGCCTGGACCAATCCGGCAACCTGAGCGCCCCCTCGGATACGGCCCGCTTCACACTTTTGCGCAGTCCGCGAGTTCTTTCGCTGGATGCCGCCGGAGACAGCCTGCGGCTGGTCTGGGGTTACGATCTGCTGGACGCCAGCCTGGCGGGTTTTCACATCCTGATCCTGGACGATGCGGATCAGCTGGCCTGGTATGCCGATGTGCAGACCGGCTTCGGTGGGCAGGATTACGAGCGGGCCTGGTCCCTGCCGGAGGAGGACTTGCCGGCCGGCAGCTACCGCCTGCGGGTCGACGCGATTTTCGCGCGCCCGACGAATGAGGAAAACATTGACTCCAACCCCTTGTTTTGTCCCTTGGCGGGTGGGGAATCGGAGTGGATTTCTTTTCAGCGCTAGACGATAAAGGATCGACACCGCATGCTAAGACGACGACTGGAACCCTTCGCCCGGATCCTGCTGCTTGTGGCAGCCTTGATGATGCCTGTGCACATTGCGGCCCAGGAAGCCGGCGGCCTGATGTTGGACCAGAACCGGGCGGCCCAGTACTACCTTGGCGCGCGGAACGCGATCCACATCACGATCAATGTCTGGGGTCAGGTCCTCAAGCCGGGACAGTACCACGTGCCCAGCGGCACGGATTTGCTGACATTACTGTCCGCCGCCGGCGGGCCGACCGACCGTTCCCGTGTAGACAACGTGCGCATCGTTCGTCGCTACAACCAGCGGGAAGAGATATTGGAAGTGGATGTTCGTCGTTATCTTAAGACCGGTGACGTCAGCCTGATTCCCGAGTTGAATCCGGGTGATACGATTGTCGTGTCGGGCAGCGTCTTCAACCTTGTCAGCCGTGTCATCGGCGTGGTCGGGCAGCTGGCGGTCATTCTGAACGCCATCTACCTCTATCAGCGAATCGACTGAAAGGAGTAACACATGAGGACGGCTTTACTGCTGCTTATCGGAACGGCCCTGTTGGCCGGACCGCCCGCGCAGGCCTCCAACCAGTTCCTCGGCGGCTACTCACTGGCGAATACGCATTCGGCCCACATTCTCGACCCCGGCAGGTTGAGCGTGACCTGGCATTCCCGCGCCTGGGCCAAGACCATCGAGGGCTTCAGCTACTCGAATGTCTCACAGGCCTTCGCCATCAACTTCGGCTTTTCGCGGCACCTGGAATTCGAGATCATCCCGATCATGTACCAGGACCTGAACCTGAAGACCACCGTCTACAACGTTCCCGACGACTTCTATTTCCGCATGAAGTTCGCAGAGTACCGCATGCGCATGTTCGATCGCGTGGTCAACTGGGGTATTCACACCGGTGTCCGCGTCAACAGTTCGCGCTTTTCCAACGTCTACCTCGAACCCTACAACGGCGGCGCCAACGAGCTGATGCTGGGCGGCATCTTCTCCTACTTCAGCAACCAGCTCTATCCGCAGGAAAGCTGGAGCGCCCATTTCAACCTGGGCTACATCAACCACAACGACGGCAACAGCGAATCGGCGCTCAACATCTTCAGCGATGTGTCTCACCAGCTGGAATACAGCCTGGCCTACCGCTATCCCACCCTGCGCTGGATCTACAGCGCGGAGCTCTTCGGCAACATCTTCCTGAAGGAGCCGACCGCCGAAATGTTCAGCCGGGCCAACGCCCTCTGGTTCAAGCCCGTTGCCCGTTATCGGGTCTTCCAGGGCCTGAGCCTCGGCATTGGCGCGGACATTCTGCTTATGGAATCCGGTCCGGAACTCTTCTACGGCGATGCCGCCACGCGTCCCACCGGCGTCTTCGCCGGCGAGTTCCGCCAGACCAAAGAGTTCCCGGACTACTACCCCGGCTGGCGCCTGAACTTCCAGCTGCAGGCTGACATTTCGACCCCCTTCTCCCGCTATGACACCTTTGCCTCCGTGCAGAAGGACAGCCAGCGGGACTGGGAAATGCGCCGCAAGACGGGGCTGACCCAGCGGGAGGTCATTGACTGGCTGGGCAGCGATGCCGAGTCCGCCGACTTCATCGACCTGGAGCTGGAAAAGATCCGCGCCGAGCGCCGCAAGGCCGAAGAGGACCTGGAGAAGCTCAAGGAGAAGATGGAGAAGGAAGGCGGCAAGTAATCGCCTCCTGAACCCAGAACGAACCGTATACGCCGCCTTCCGGGCGGCGTTTTCTCTCCGGGAATCATGTACGACACCCATTGCATCAGCCGCGGGCAGTGGCGCCTTCTGCACGAATGGTTCGAGCGCGAGGCCCGGGACCTTCCCTGGCGCACTCGGCGCACGCCCTACCGCGTCTGGATCAGCGAGGCCATGCTGCAGCAGACGCGGGTCGAGACGGTGATCCCGTACTACAAGCGCTTCCTGAAAGCGCTGCCCAGCCTGGACGCCCTATCCCGGGCGGAAGAGGACACGCTGCTGCAGCTGTGGTCGGGCCTGGGCTACTACTCCCGGGCGCGGAACCTGGGCAAGGCCGCCCGCGTGATCCGCGAGGAGCACGGCGGCCGCTTCCCTTCCGACCCCGCGGTCGTGCGCCGCCTGCCGGGCTTCGGTCCCTACACCACCGCTGCCGTGCTCAGCCTGAGCCGGGGAGTCGACCTGGCCGTGCTCGACGGAAACGTGATCCGCGTGCTCTGCCGCCTCTTCGACCTGGACGAGGATGTCTCGCAGGGAAGCGTCCAGCGCGCCCTGCAGGCCCTGGCCGACCGCAGCCTGTGGCACGGGCGCGCGGGACTGTGCAACGAAAGCCTGATGGAGCTGGGCGCCCTGGTCTGCACTCCCTCCAACCCGGTCTGCGAGGTCTGTCCCTTGTCCGCGGGCTGTCTTTCCAGAAAGGCGGGCCGGCAATCGGAATTACCGCGGAAAAAGAAGAAAGCGCCGCGCCCCTTTTATCGTCAGGCCGTCCTGCTGCTGCTGAACGGGCAGGGTGGAATCCTGCTGCGCCGCAGGCCGGCCCGGGGCATGCTCGGCGGCTTGTGGGAACTGCCATCGCTGCGCGGCGAAGCCCTGGAGCGCAGGCACTTGCCTTCTCCCGAAAAGGACCTCGCCCTGCAGTTGCTTGCAAGCGTTTTTTCCGGGTCCCCCCCGAAAAAGGATCCGGAGTTCATTGGCACCCTGAAGCACGAGTATTCCCATTTCGGGCTGCGATTGGAAAGCTGGAAACTGGAGATTGCTCGAAGCGTCGTGCGCGAAAGCGGCCCCAACGAACGCTGGGTGCAGCAGGAGGAGTTGGACGAAGTCGGCATGTCGGCCAGTGACCGGAAAATACTGGCGGATGCGCTGCAAGCTCGCTAGAGTTGGAACCTGCGCGTCGACATGGCAGTTGACAGCCAGAAGCCTTTCCCGGAGTGAAGCGAATGAAGATCCTGATGATTCCCCTGCTGGCCTCGGCTCTTGTTCTGGGCGGATGCGACCAGGAAGAAGGGGCGAGCAGCCAGTTGACGGTCAAGGTGGCGGGAACGGTCGCCGCGGCGACGATCCACTTGGACACTCCTGAAGGTATCCAGGTGCTTGAAAGTCAGCCCCTGCCCTTCGTGCACGACTTCAGCGGCACCATTGGCGAAGCGGTGCATGTCTACGCGTCGGCACCCAGCGCCACAGCCACGCTCTACATCCAGCTGCTGGAAGAGGACCGGCCCGTGCAAAGCGACCAGGGCTGCCTGTGCAACGGGGACCACGTCAGCGCGACCCTGTCGGCGGTCATCGGCAACTGGGAATAGCCGGCCAGTAGACTCTTTGTTCATCCGCCAGCGAAGCTGTACTTGTTCAACTTCCGCCGGCTCCGACAGCAAGCTTTGAACACATTTGACATTATTGGCGCAACCGAACGATAAAACAAACGCTTAGCACTCCTTCCTGGCTGGCACAGCTCTTGCCTCTTTATATGGTTAGCAAAATCAGACCCTCCTGAACGATCAACATCCAGACCACCACTGTTCGGCACTCTGCCACTTCTGCCGGACACACCGGTCGCACCTGCTGGCGTCATTCCCTGCGGCGGGAAGTGGACGCGATTCCTGTTTGATGCTCAGGGGGGCATTCATCACAGGGGTGAGATCATGGTACCCGTCCTTCGCAACACAGCCCGGACTCTGCTCGGCGCTCTCGGCGCTTCCATTTTCCTGAGTGCTTCCCTTGGGGCGCAAGGGATTGACAGCCGAAAGGGTCCTTCCAGCGGCGGCGACAGTCCTTTGACCTACGATGCGGTCTTCAATCCGTCCAGTTTCGATGTCGCCCTGAGCGCGGGGGACACCCTGACGCTCACCCTGGACATCGAAAACACTCACGACGATGTTCTCGAAGACCTGACCTGGGAACTGGCCCTCGAGTTCGATGGCGAAACGGGGCCGGCGCCCCTGCTTCCCGGCAGCAACCTGCAGCAAGCCTATGTCGCTTCCGACGGGCGGGTGCATCCGGTCGGCGAGGCTCCGGCAGCCTCTTACGAGACGGAAAGCTGGACACTTCCCCTGCGCGATGGCGAGCGCACGGGCAATGTGCTGCTGCTGGCGGACGGGGGCAGCCAGACCGATGTGCAGGGCGTGCTCGATGAACTCGGCGGCTATAGCGTGACCGTCGTCGCCGACGACGCTCTCTACAACGGCGACAATCCTTCGCTGGATGGCTTCGACCTGGTGATCTACCTGGACGGCATTGCCTATGGCTCCGACATGCCCTTGAGCGGCCAGCAGGAAATCGTCGACTTCGTCGGCAACGGGGGCGGCCTCATCGTCACGGAATGGGTGGGCTATGAAGTCGCTGATGGCCGTCTGCAGACCCTGGCGCCCATTCTGCCGATGGCGAGAACCGGAGGAGGAACGGCGACCCGCACCTACACGGTCGACAGCCCAAGCCACCCGGTCACCGCAGGCGTAGCCTCGTCCTTCACTGTGGCTCAGGGCTACAGCATCATGGACCTCAACTTCGGCCAGTCCCTGGTTTCCATGGTGGACATCGGTCCGGCGGTCGCGGTTTCCGAAGAGCACGGCGGGCGTGTGCTGCAGTTTTCCCACGCGGCGAACTACAGCGGCTACGCGCCCTTCCTTGAGGGCAATATGCGCCAGCTGCTGGCCAACGGCATTGACTGGGCGTCCAGGGGCGGCGACTGGATGGAGGCTTCTCCCCTTTCCGGCACGGTGACCGCCGGCACCACGGCGACGATCGAGCTCTTCGTCGACACCTCGAACCTGATCGCCGGGGACTACACGGCGACGCTTCTTGTCAGCAGCAACCTGCTCGACGATGTGCAGATTCCCTTCCACCTTTCCCTGGACGGCGAACCGGACATTGTCGCCCTGCCGCCCGTGCTGGAATTCCCGGAAACCTTCGTCACACAAAGCGAAGCCCGGGAACTCGAACTGCGCAACGGGGGAACCGACACGCTGACGGTCAGCTCCATTCTTCCCGAGCTTTCCCACTTCAGCGTGGATGGCGACCAGTTCACCATCCTGCCTGGCCAGTCCGTCCTGGTGACGGTGTTCTACAGCCCGACGGATGCCGGCGACCACTCCAGCCTGCTGCAGGTCTTCAGCGATGATCCGGACCTGCCGGTGCTCAATGTGTCGCTCAATGCCGCGGCGGTGTATACGCCGGTCATGGAGCTCAGCCCCGCCTTCTTCGACTTCGCCGCCGAGACCGGTTCGTCGGATAATGGCGTCCTGCTGCTGGACAACAGCCTGGGCGGCAGCGAACTGGTCTACCAGGTGCAAGTGCTGCCTCCCGTCGAGGAGACCCGCGCGCAACCGGCCACGGAGCCTTCCCCGCAGGCCGTATACAATGCCCGCCGCCATGTGGATGTGGCCAAGGGCGCCGAGGACCCCCGCGCCGGGGACGCGCGCGCGACCCGCGACAGCGGCGGTCCCGACGAGTTCGGCTATGTCTACATCGATTCCGACGAGCCCGGCGGCCCCGAGTTCCTCTGGCAGGACATCTCGGAGCTGGGCGACCCCATTTTCCTCTACGGTGACGACGAGGACGAGACGATCTTTCTGCCCTTCGAGTTTCCCTTCTACGGGGAACCCTTCGAGGCCATCGAAATCAGCACCAACGGCTTCCTGACTTTCGGCGACGATGCCGAAAGCAACAGCCCGGATCCCTTCCCGACCCCCGACGAGCCCAATGGCGTGATCGCCCCCTTCTGGACCGATCAGATCAGCTACGACAGCGAGATCTTCATCTGGTACGACGAGGACAACGGCACCTTCACCATTCAGTGGGACCAGATCGAGGACTACGACGAGTCCGGCGATTACACCTACCAGGCCGTGTTGCACGAGAACGGCGACATCTTCTTCTACTATCTGACGCTGAACGGCGAGACCGACGATGTCGGCATCGGCATCGAGGATCCCAATGGCTTCGACGGCCTGGAGGTCGATTTCTACAACGACTACGCCGAAGAAGGCAAGGCCGTCCGCATCAGCCCCAACAGCCTCTTCGACTGGCTCTCGTTGGACAGCTATTCCGGCGAGGTTCCCGCCGGACAGAGCCTCGGCCTCAACGTCTTCGCCGACGCGCTGCCCACTCTGCCCGAGGGCGTATACGAAGCCAACATCCAGGTGGAAAGCAACGCCCTGGACAATGACTTCCAGATGATCCCGGTGAACTTCACCGTGACCGGCGTCCCGATGATCGAGCTGGGCGATGAAAGCCTCGACTTCGGCGAGGTCTTCGTGGAGCAGGCCGCCAGCCTGTACCTGTGGGTCGAGAACGTCGGCACCAGCGAGCTGACGATCAGTCCCTCGCTGGGCGGCAGCGACTTCAGCGTCGACACGACGCCATTCGCGCTGGCCCCCTTCAGCGGCCAGCTGCTGGAAGTGCAGTTCAGCACTTCGATCACAGGCAGCTACGATGACGTGCTGACCTTGACGCACAATGACCTGCCCGACAATCCTTCTCTCGTGCTGCTGAGCGCGGAGGCGATCGACCCGCCCGCCGGCGAAGTCAGCCCGCTTTCCTTCGATGTGACACTTTCCGCCGGCGCGCAGCAGACGGAAGACCTCAACATCAACAACCTGCTCGGCGGCAGCGAGCTGGTGTATGACAGCGAGATCGTCGACCTGGAGCAGAGCATGGCGCGCGGCCGGCCCATCGGTTTCCATGCCGACAACCAGACCCAGGTTTCCCGTCCGCGGCCCCAGCTGCCAAGCGGAGCGGAGGATACGGTCGGCCCCCTGGCCGATCTGGGCGACATTGTCAACTATTGGGATGATTTCGTATACGGCACCATGAGCATCGCCTTCGCAGGCGACGAGTTCTGGGTGATGATCGAAGGATACGGCGGCGGCGAGGAGTTCGGCGGCGGCGGCAGCGGCACCTACGGCATGTTGCTGCGAGTCTCCGAAGAGGGCGACATCGAGTACGGCTTCGAACTGAACGACTACGATTATCCGCAGAGCATGTGCTACGACGGCGAGAATTTCTGGGTCGTCGACTGGAGCGGCCTGGTCACCGGCTATGACGAGGGAGGCAACATCATCGGCGATTTCTGGGTGCCGAACTGGGACTACTACGAAACCTGCATGACCTTCGACGGCCAGCATTTCTGGTTCCTGGACGACAGCGGCAACGATTTCCAGGTCGTCGGCTACGACGGCAGCCTGGTCGCCTCCATCCCCAACCAGGGCGAAAACTACCTCGACCCGGAAGCCTGCACCTGGGTGCCCGGCCACTTCGGAGGCGAGCTCTGGATCTATGACGGCGACAACGAGCGCATTCTGCAGACAAATCCCGAGGTCGACGGGCTGCAGATCCTGCGCGAGCAGGAGACCGGCTACATCGGCTGGATCCGCGCCATGGCGCACAACGGCGACAATCTCTTCCTGGCGAACTACGGCGGCGAGCTGTGGGAGATCGACGACGACGTGGACGAGATCGACTTCTTCTCGCTCGATCCTTCCGAGGCCTCGGTTCCCGCCGGACAGAGCCATGCGGCCCAGCTGACCTTTGCCTCGCCGACCAGCTTCGCGGGAACGATGACGGCCACGCTGATGCTGTATACAAACGATCCCCAGCTCGGGGACCTGGCGATTCCGCTGGTCCTGAATGTCAATGGCCGACCCGTGATCGCCACCGACGAGATGGCCATGGATTTCGGCGAGCGCTACATTGGCAGCACGCTCCTTGAAGGTGTCACAATCGCCAACCAGGGCAGCGAGGAGCTGGTGATCAGCAATGTCGTCGCCGGCCTGGCGGATTACACTCCCGACCTGACCATGGCGACTCTCGCCCCCGGCGAGACCGTCGACCTGGGGGTCGAGTTCTCGCCGCAGGCCAGCGGGGACCGCAGCACGGTGCTCAGCATCATCAGCAACGATCCCATGCAGCCGATCCTCGACCTGGTCCTGACGGGCAGCGGCCTGGCGGCTCCGGAGCTGGGGCTGGACCCCGAATCCTTCACGGAATGGCTGGCCTCGGGCAGCGAGGAGGACTACACGCTGACCTTGTCGAACTCCGGCGATGGCGTTCTGGACTACACGCTGAGCCTGCTCAACGGCAGCCGCTCGCTGGAAAGCGGTACACGCGTCGTCGACCCGGGCCTCGAGCTGGCCAAGGGCGAGGCGGACCCCCGGCCCGGCTACGCGCCTGGTCGTGATTCCGGCGGGCCGGACGGTTTCGGCTACACCTGGCGCGACAGCAACGAACCCGGCGGACCGATCTTCGACTGGGTCGAGATCGCGGACGGCACGGGCACGAACCTCTTCCTGAACGGCGACGACAACTATGCCAACGTGGAGCTGCCCTTCGCCTTCCCCTTCTATGGAGTGGACAAGACCTTCGTCAAGGTCAGCACCAACGGCTACCTGGGATTCGACTTCGACGGAACGGACTATTCCAATGACCCGATTCCGAGCAGTATTGCTCCCAACGACTTCATCGCCCCCTTCTGGGACGACCTCAACGGCAGCAACGGCGACTTCTACACCTGGCATGACACGGACAACAATCGTTTCGTGATCACCTGGGACCAGGTGTGGCACCTGAACGGCAGCGGAGACAACACCTTCCAGGCCATCCTCTACCCCTCCGGGCGCATGCTCTTCCAGTATCTGGACATGAACGGCACGCTGGAAAGCTGCACCATCGGCCTGGAGGACGCGAGCGGAACCGATGGTCTTCCGGTCGTATACAACGCGCCCTACGTGCAGGACGGCCTGGCCATTTCCCTGGGGAATGCCCCCAACTGGCTCGCCGTGATGCCCGGCGGCGGAAGCATCGAGCCCGGCGAGAGCGAAGAGATCACGGTCTCCGTCGACGCCACCTCCCTGCTGGACGGCGCCTATGACGCCCTGATCCAGGTGGGCAGCAACGATCCGCTGAACCCGGCTCCGCTGGTGCCCTTCCACCTGACGATCGCCGGTTTCCCGGAGATCGAGGTCGGCGTGGCCGAGCTGGATTTCGGAACCGTGTATACGAACACGGACAACCTGCTCACGTTGCCGGTGCAGAACCTGGGCACCGGGCACCTGACCCTGAGCGCCCTGGATATCGATGATCCGCGCTTCACCACCGAGAGCGCCCCCATCGTGATCGCACCTGGGACGACCTACCCCCTGGAAGTGGTCTTCCATCCGGACGCCCTGGGAGGCTTCAGCGGCACCCTGGGCATCACCTCGGATGATGACGACGAGGGACTGATCCAGGTGGCCCTGCTGGGCGAAAGCCAGGATCCGCCGGTGATGGTGGTGCAGCCGGCGGCCATCGAGGACAGCCTGGTCTCGGGCGAGAGCGCGGAACACTGGCTGACGGTCGGCAACGAGACCGGCGGCAGCTTCCTGGAGTACACCATCGAGTTCGATGACAACACCGGTCCCCTGACTCTGCTCTCCAGCCGCAGCGGCAAGCAGGGCCCGGCCCGCAGCAGCCGCGAGGCCCGCGAGGCCTGGGCCTCCTTCAGCGCCTACCAGGGCGTGGTCGAGGCCGGCGGCGTCGATTCGATTCTGGTCACCCTGCAATCGACGCTGGATTACGCGGGAAGCTACAGCGGAACGATCACGGTGCTGTCCAATGACCCCTTCAACCCGGAAGCGGTCCTGCCCCTGACCCTGGAAGTCCAGGGCATTCCCGTGCTCGCCGCGAACACGGACACGCTGGACTTCGGCAGCGTGTTCCAGAACTACAGCGACTCGCGGAGCCTGACCATCAGCAATACGGGCAGCGCCCTCTTGACCGTCACCACGGCGACCATCGCCGACGCCTCCTTCGAGGTGGCGCCGGACAACTTCAGCCTGCAACCGCAGCAGTCCGTCGAGCTGGAGATCACCTTCTCGCCGACGGACGCGGCCATCCATGACAGCGAGCTGGTCCTGACCAGCAACAGTCACGAGGCCCCGGTGACACAGATCGTCCTGCTCGCCGAATCCGAGCCGGTACCGGTCATGGCCGTTTACCCGGACAGCCTCTCCAGCGACCTGGAATCCGCGGAAAGCGAGACGCAGACCCTGACCGTCGACAACACGGCGGGCGGAAGCGACCTGGTCTACAACATCGATGTGATCAGCGACCTGGTGCGCGCCCGCAACGCCGCGAACGCGCGGCCCCGCCCCTACGATCCCCGCGTGGACGACATGCCGGGCAAGGACGAGCGTGACACGCGTCAGGGCCTGGGCGCCCTGCGCAACTCCGGCGGGCCGGACGCCTACGGCTATTCCTGGAAGGACAGCGACGAGCCCAACGGCGTCGTCTACGACTGGACGGACATCCGCAGCCAGGGCACGCAGCTGAACCTGGGCGGAGACGATTCGCAGACGCAGGTCACGCTGCCCTTCCCCTTCCCCTTCTATGGATCGCAGTACTCGACGGTGCTGGCCAGCACCAACGGATACATCAGCTTCGGCAACAACGCGACCTCCTACGGAAACCAGTTCCTGCCCAGCGCGAACCAGCCCAACGCGGTGGTGGCCGCCTTCTGGGACGACCTGCATTTCCGCAGTTCCGGCCGGGCGCACACGCTGTATGACGTGGCCCAGGAGCGCTTCATCCTGCAGTACTCGGATGTGCAGCGCTATTCCGGCACAGGCAGCTACACCTTCCAGATCATCCTCTACCGCAGCGGACGCATTGTCACACAGTACGCCTCGATGAGCGGCGTGCTGACCAGCGCCACGGTCGGCATCGAGAATGCCGACGGCACGGTGGGCCTGACGGCGGCCTTCAACCAGACCTACGTGCAGAACGGCCTGGCCGTGCAGTTCGCCTCCTCGCCGGACTGGATCACGGTGCTGCCCTCCGGCGGTGTCGTTCCCATGGGCGAGACCCGCGAGGTCGAGGTCACCTTCGACGCGGTGGGCCTGCTCGACTTCGATGACACGGCGGCCCTGCAGGTCAGCGGCAACGATCCGCTGAACCCGGTGGAGACGATCCCGGTCTCCCTGCATGTCACGGGCAACTACGACCTGCTGCCCGGCGTCGTCAGCAATCCCTTCCCCGCGAACGGCGAGCTGGAAGTGGTGACCAGCCCTGTGCTCAGCTGGCTTCCCGCCGATGGGGCGGAGTACTACAATGTCTACCTCTGGCACGAGGATTCCCCCGTGCCCGATTTCCCCACGGTCACGGTGAGTGACATCTCCTGGCAGGCCAACGGGCTGCTCTTCGGCGAAACCTACAACTGGAAGGTCGACGCGGGCAATCTCTACGGCCAGTCGGAGGGTCCGATCTGGAACTTCACGATCCGCACCCAGCCGGACCTGGAGGTTGTAGACATTCAGGTTCCGAACCAGGTCTTCACGGAGCAGGAATACGAGGTCAGCTGGACCATCACCAACAACGGGCCCGGCGCGACGACCGTGCCGGCCTGGAATGACCGCCTGTACTACTCCGAGTTCCAGGAGTTCGCCTGGGCCACGGTGAACTACCTGGGCCAGTTCAGCAACGCCTCCTACCTGGGTGCCGGCGACAGCTACTTGAACACGGGAACCTTCACCGTTCCCCAGGGCCTGACGGGCGACTTCTACGTCCACGTGATCACCGACTACAACAACCACGTGAGCGAAGGCGACGAGTCCAACAACATGGGCGTCAGCACGACGAGCATGGAGTTCGTCTTGACTCCGCCCCCCGACCTGATCGTCAGCGATGTCGACGCTCCGGGCAGCGGCTTCAGCGGCCAGGACTTCCTGGTCAGCTGGACGGTCGAGAACCAGGGCAGCGGCGATGTGGCCGGCGGAAGCTGGTGGGATGCCGTCTACGTGGCTCCGGATTCGGTCACGGACGCCGGCCAGGCCACCTACATCGGCCGCGTGCAGCACAGCGCGCCCTTCGTCTCCGGCGGCAGCTACGACGCCTCCGGCAGCTTCACGGTGCCGCTGAACCTTTTCGGCGACCTGCACTTCATCGTGGTCACCGACTACCTGAACAACGTCTTCGAACACGCCTGGGAAAGCAACAACAGCAACTTCAGCGGCACGTCCAACGTGACCCTGCAGCCGCCTGCCGACCTGGAGATCACAGCCTTCACCTCGCCGGACACGGCCTCGATCCGCGAAAGCCTGCCGCTTTCCTGGACCATCGAGAACGCCGGCTTCGCGCCGACCGAGACCGGCTCCTGGTATGACCGGATCTACCTCTCGAGTGACACGGTCCTCGACGAGGACGACACCCACCTGGGCGGCAACTACTGGCACAGCGGCGTGCTTCAGCCCGGCGAGGAGTATACACGGAATACTACGGTCAACCTGCCGGACAACCTGGAAGGCCCCTGGTTCCTCCTGCTTTCCACGGATCACGGCAACCATGTCTTCGAGCACATCTTCGAGGCCAACAATCGCCAGTCCAACATGCTGGAAGTGCTGCGTCCCGACCTGGATCCGCTGGAACTGCTGATCAGCGGCCCGGCCATGTCCGGCGAGCCCCTGCTGCTGGAATGGACCGTGTTCAACAACGGGCCGGGCGCCGTGATCGGCGGCGCGGAATGGTGGACCGACGCCATCTACCTGACGGACAGCGAGGTGCTCGACCTGGACGGCCAGTCCCCGATCGGCATCTTCAACAGCAATCCGATGCTTCCGGCTGGAGGCAGCTACAGCAACAGCCAGAGCGTCCTGCTTCCCGAGGGAGCACAGGGCACCTGGTACCTGCACTTGCTGACGGACGCCACGGATCACGTGGCCGAAACCGACGAGGACAACAACTCGGAACTGAATGTCAGCACCGTCGAGATCCTGCTCAGCGCGTGGGCCAACCTGCAGCCGAACACGATCAGCATTCTCAACATGGAAAGCCTGGCCGCCGGCGGCCCGATCGAGATTCTCTACGACGCCGACAACACGGGCGCCGGGGAAATCGATTCCACCGAGACCTGGACCGACCGCTTCTACCTGTCGCTCTACCCGGATTTCGAGGTGGGGCCGAACTACCAGGTGGGCAGCATCAACAACAGCGGTATGCTGGAGTCCGGAGGCGGCTACACGCACTACGAGACCTTCAGCATTCCGAACCTGGCCGCGGACCAGTACTACCTGCACCTGGTGTGCGACGCCAACTCGGCGATCTACGAACACACGCAGGAAGACGACAACCTGCTGACTTCCATTCCCCTGACCATCCAGGGCGTGCAGCCGCACGACATGGTCGTCAGCGAGTTCGATGCTCCGGCCACTGGCGGTTCCGGGCAGCCGATCAGCGTCAGCTGGACCTCCACCAACCAGGGCGCGGGCAACAGCCCGTACTACATGTCGGAAACCATCGTGATTTCCGAAGACGACGTGCTCTCGCTGGCCGAGGATACGGTGATCCACGAGCTCACCCACTACGGCCTGGTGGCGCCCGGGGTCAGCTATTCCTACGAACGCGCGCCGACCCTGCCCAACGGTCTTTCCGGTGACTACTGGCTCTTTGCGGTCAGCAACCGCTACAACAATGGCCCGGAAAGCGACTTCTCCAACAACACGGCCCAGCGGCTGATCACGATCAGTCTCACGCCGCCGCCCGACCTGGCGATCTCCGCGTTCAACGCCAGCGCCGGGGCGACTTCCGGCCAGCCGCTGCAGGTCTCCTGGACGACCCTCAACCAGGGTGCCGGAGCGACGCAGGGCCTGTTCTACGAGAACATCTACCTGAGCAGCAACAGCTCCTGGGACAACGGGGATCTGCTGCTGGCCGGCACCAACAGCGGCGGAACGCTGGAGGTCGACAGCACTCTGATGCGCGAGGTCAGCGTCAACATTCCCGTCTACCTGGCGGGCAACTACTACCTGATCCTGCGCACGGACAGCAACAACCGCCAATACGAGAGCGACGAGAACAACAACACCTTCTCGCAGCTGCTGACGATCACGCAACCGGATCCCTCCGACCTGGTCGTGGACGCGATTGCCGCGCCTGATTCCGTGATCACCGGCGAGCCCCTCTCGCTGAGCTGGACCCTGGTCAACCAGGGCATCAACCCGGCCCAGGGCTACATGTGTGACGCCGTCTACTTCTCGACGGACGCGGTCTGGGACATCAACGATGCCCAGGTCGGCCTCGATTGCCGCGTGATCGACATCAGCCCCGGCGGCCGTGTCGAGTTCAGTGCCGAGGTCGATGTGAGCCAGAGCATCCGCACCAACGAGCAGGGCGAGACCAGCGACCAGCTGCCGGGCCTGACGCCGGGCGACTACTATGTCATCGTCCGCACGGACCTGCTGAACAACATCAACGAGAGCGACGTGGACAACAATACGGGCGTCAGCCTGGGCACGGTCCACGTGGACATGCCGACCCTGGCGCTTGGGTTCGCGGAGCCGCTCATCCTCAACGACGGCGACTTCTACCACTACCGCGTGAATGTGCCGCTCGGCGAAACCCTGCGCATCACGGTCAGCGGAGAGGAAGGCAGCCTCTATTCCGAGCTGTATACCTCCGGCGGCCAGGTGCCCAGCCGCAGCAGCTATGATGAAGTCGGTGCCGAACCCTACCGCCTGAACCAGGTGGCCCTGGTGCCGGAAACCACTTCCGAGGACTACTTCGTCATGGTCTACGGCACGGGTTCCGGCAGCGAGGAGATCGAGATCCTGGCCGAGCTGGTCGAGTTCAGCATTACCTCCGTGGAGCCGGACTACGGCGGCCGCGGCGGACAGGTGACCATGCTCATCGAGGGCGCGCGCTTCAACGAGGACAGCAGCGTGGCGCTGACCGACGGCATGGGCCATGACGCGGAGCTGATCCAGCAGGAAGTGCTAGACGCCTCGCACATTCGCGCCACCTTCGAGCTGCCGGCGGACATGCCGCTGGGCGCCTACGACCTGGTCGTCAGCAATCCCGAGCGCGTCGACACGATTCTGCCTGCCGGCTTCACGGTGCAGGAGCCCACCGGCGCCAGCGTCTCCTTCGGGTATACGCGGCCGGGCAGCATGCGCCGCAACGGTTCGGGCCTCTACCAGTTCAGCGTGGTCAACACGGCGAACAACGACATTCCCTTCCTGAGCGCCATGCTGGCGATTCCCGAGGGCACGTCGTATACACTGGACAGCGACCGCCTGCACTCGAACAGCTTCTTCATGCCGGACAGCCTGGCCGACCTGATGGAGATCAGCGACCACTTCGACGAGCAGGGCTGGAGGATCATTCCGCTGGTGGCGACCAATGTCGCCGTAGGCGAGGTACTCGACCTGCACCTGCGCGTCTCCGGCGTGCAGGGGGATTCCTTCCCGCTGAAGTTCTTCGTCGACGGGTATACGCGCGACGAGTTCGTCCAGGGCCAGCTGGCCTATGCCGAGCTGCTGCGCCAGGCGGTGCTGGAGGACGAGTCGGACCTCTTCCCGCCCGAGTTCTACGACCTGGCCGAGTTCCCGGACGACTTCAGCGCCATGATCCTGGATGTATACGTCGACCTGGGCCTGCTGGACCAGAGCGATGTGGACGGCGTCACCTCCGCCATGGTCAGCGCGGCCATCCAGACCGTGCTCGAGCTGCCGGCGGAAGTCCAGAACCTGCTCAACCGCGACCTGACCACCTGCGAGACCGTGCTCAACTGGCTGGAACTGCTGGGCCGCCTGGGAATCATCGCGGTCGGCATCATCACCGGCGCCCTGCTGGCTCCGGTGACACTCGGCGCGAGCGCCGTGCTCGCCGTGTTGAGCGGCCTGGGCCTGGGCATGAACATCGGCGCCATTCTGACCAACAACCCGGGCCTGCTGGCCAAGATCTTCTGTGATGACACGCCGGTCGTCGCCTCGCGGGACCCGAACGACATCCTGGGGCCCGTCGGCTACGGAGACGAGAACTTTGTCGCACGCAGCCAGAAGATGGACTTCATGATCCGCTTCGAGAACGATCCCGAACTGGCCACCGCGCCGGCGCAGGTCGTCACCATCGAGCAGGTCTTCGACGAGGACGCGGACCTGAGCAGTTTCCGCCTGGGCGATTTCGGCTTCGGGCCCTTCAACTTCGATGTGCCCAGCAACCGCTCCTTCTTCCAGAGTCGCCTCGACGTGACCGATTCGCTGGGCATCTACGTGGACTTCACGGCCGGCCTGGACGTGGTCGAGAATCGCGCCTTCTGGATTCTGAGTTCCATTGACCCGGCAACCGGCGAGGCCCCGGCGGATCCCTTCGCGGGCTTCCTGGCGGTCAACGACTCGACCGGCGCGGGCGAAGGCTTCGTGACCTATTCCATCTATCCCGAAGACGACGCCCTGACCGGGGACGTGATCGAGAGCGAGGCGCGGATCGTCTTCGACGACAACGAGCCCATCGACACGCCGCTGATCTTCCATACCATCGACGCCTTCGGCGGCACGAGCATGGTGACCAGCGCGCCGGCGGTCAGCGACTCCGTGGCCTTCAGCATTGCCTGGGAAGGCGAGGACGACGAGGGCGGATCCGGCGTGGCGAGCTGGGATGTCTACCGCAGTATCAACGACAACAACAACTTCGAGCTCTACCAGGTGGAGCTGCGTGATACCTCGACGGTCTTCGTCGGCTCCTTCGGCAACACCTACCACTTCTTCTCGATCGCGAGAGACAACGTGGGCAACACGGAACCGCTGAAGACGACTGCCGAAGCCTCGGTCCAGGTGATCAGCGGGAACCTGCCGCTGGCGCTGGAGCTGCCGGACAGCCTGTACTTCAACGAGGACGGTATGCTGAGCGAGGACTTCTCGGCCTACGCCGGCGGCGGCTTCGAAGAGAACTACGCGCTGAGCGTGGACGCGCCTGCCGAACTGATCGTCAATATCAGCGGCCTGATGGTCGACTTCAGCGCGCAGCCCGACTGGAATGGCGACGCGGAAGTCACCTTCACCCTGAGTGACGACGACAGCCGCGAGACCGTTATGGCCTCGACCATCGTCAGCGTGATCCCCGTGAACGACGCGCCGATGATCGCCAGCAGCCTGGACAGCCTCTGGATTCCGGAGGACGGCAGCGACTGCAGCATCGACCTGGACGATGTCTTCACGGATGTAGACGGCGACCCGCTGAGCTACACCTTCGACGGCAACACCATGCTCGATGTCGAGATCACGGACGGAGTGGTCTGCATCACGCCTGTCGCCGACTGGAGCGGCAGCGAGACCCTGGTCTTCACCGCGGACGACGGGCAGGCGCGCACCAGCCTGAGCGCCTTCGACGGCCGTGACAGCGCGCGCCGCGTCCTGAACGTGGCCAGCCGCGCCAAGGGCCGCCTGGAAGCGGATCACGGCAAGCGCAGCCGGAACGGCGCGCTGCGGGATACGGCGGACGAGGACCTGGTCGTCATCGTGGTGCCGGAGAACGACGCGCCGCTGATCGACATTCCGGAGGATTTCTCCTTTGACGAGGACGGCGAGCTGGTGGTGGATTTCAGTTCCTTCATCGAGGACATCGACAGTGCCACGCTCACGCTGAGCGCCAGCGGCCAGAACAACGTGACCGTCTCGATTGTGGATCACGAAGTGACCTTCGGCGCCGCTCCGGACTGGAACGGCAGTGAGCAGGTGGTCTTCAGCGTGGACGACGGTGTGCGCACCGTGTCCAGCGACACGACCCTGGTCACCGTCAACGCGGTCAACGACGCGCCGATGGTCAGCGGCCTGCCGGACACGCTCTTCATTGCCGAGGACAGCGGCTTGTCCAGCGTGAACCTGTCGCAGTACTTCTCGGATGTAGACGGCGATGACCTGAGTTACATGGTGGAAGGCGCCAGCATCCTGCAGACGGAGATCGACGGCGACATGCTGGAGATCACGCCGCTGGCCGACCTCTTCGGGACGGACGACCTGGTGATCACGGCGGACGACGGCGCGACGCTGGCTTCGGTCACGATCCTGCGCCAGGACGGCGGCAAGGCTTCCCGGCGCGCCGCGCTCGAACTGGCCGGCGATGGCCGCGCACAGAAGCGTGACCGCGCCCTGAAAGGCAATCCGCTGGTCGCGCGCAGCGGCGAACGCGAACACACTCCGCTGCTGGACACCGCCGCAGGAACGCTGGTGGTTGTCGTCGCCCCGGTCAACGATCCGCCGGAACTGGATCTGCCGGTCAGCTTCTCCTTCAACGAGGACGAAAGCCTGACCGTGGACTTCTTGTCCTACATCACGGACATGGATTCCGGAAGCGTCACGCTCTACGGCAACAGCGGCAGCAATGTGACCGTGGACATCATCGGCACGATGGTGACCTTCAGCGCCGCGCCGGACTGGAATGGCAGCGAAGAGCTGAGTTTCACGGTCGAGGACGACTACGGCCAGACCGCAATGGGCATGACGAATGTCATCGTGCTGCCGGTAAACGACGCACCCGCGGTCGTCGCCGGCCTGGACACGCTGATGATCCTGAGCGGCGGCTTCGACAATACCATCGACCTGTCGACGATCTTCGAAGACGTGGACGGCGATCCGCTGAGCTACAGCGTCAGCGGCCAGACCATGCTGGACGTGGACATCAGCCCGGAAGGCCTGGTGATGATCGAGGCGCCGAACGGCTTCGTCGGCGAAGAGCTGCTGCTCTTCACCGCGGATGACGGCCAGATGCTGGCCAGCATCGGCAAGGGCGGAATGTCCCTGCGCCACGCCGTGGCCGGCAAGGGACGCGAAGCGGCCGACGATCGTGACACGGCGAGCGAGGACCTGCTGGTCATCGTCTACGAGGACGGCACGACGAATGCCGACGAGCGTCCGTTGGCCTTCGAGCTGAAGCAGAACTTCCCCAACCCCTTCAACCCGGGGACGACAATCCGCTTCACGCTGCCCGAGACCGGTTCCGTCAGCCTGGCCGTATACGACCTGCAGGGGCGCAAGGTGGCCCAGCTGCTGGACGGCCTGCTGGACCGCGGCGAACACGAACTGTACTACCAGGCGACGCACCTGCCGAGCGGTGTCTACATCTACCGCCTGGAAAGCGAACGCAACCGGGCCCACCGCAAGATGGTCCTGGTCAAGTGACCCCCTGGGTGAATTGCATCACCCTGCGCCCCTTCTTGGCTTCGGCCGGGGAGGGGCGCATCATTTTTTCCCTGCCGGAAAAGGAAAGGAGAAAGGACTTGCGGAACGGATTTCCTGGGGGCCTCCTGCAAGCTTGTCTGCTGTGTCTGTGCTTTTTCGCCCTTCCGGCCCATGCCTGGAACGTGGTAGCCGACACGGGCCACCCCCTGGACGAATGGCCCGCATACGATTTCGGCTACCAGGCATACGAGTTGGACGGCGTGCTGGGCCTGGTATGCAACACGCAGCCCAACCTTCATTTTCTTGCCGTCGAGATGGAGTTGGATTCCAGCCTGCCCGCGGCCCGCGCGCCATCCCGCTTGCGCCGTTTTCCCTACAGCCCGGAACTGCTGCCAACGGCTTTCCATGAAGCGAGCCGCTGCCTTGCCATCGGGGGAGTCCTCGACGCAAAGGGTGTTGCGCGGCCCGTGCTGCAGTGCGTGAGCTATGTGGGCGGGGACGCTCTGTACTTCACGATGAGCGACCCGTTGGCCAGGGACGAACTATTCGGCAATCCGCACAGCATCCGCCTTTCCAGCCTGCCCCACCTGCCCGTGATGGACGCCGTGGCCGACCGTCACGGCAACTATTTCTTCTCCCACTACGGCAGCTCGAAGGGGGGAGTGTTTCACCTGAGCCTCGACAAGGGCCGGAACTGGACCGGAGGCGCGCTGAGCAGTGAAAGGCTCCAGAAGGAAGTCAGCGTACACAGGCTCTTTGGAGGAGAGAAAGACAACGGTACGAGCTATCCCTTCTTCCTGGAGTGTTTCGAGAATGGGCGCACGGGCGACGGCTGGTTCTCCTATCAGGCGGACGGGGGCCTGCTGCATCTGTATCACTACCTGGACCGCAACGGGCCGAGGGAGCGGGTGGAACGGAAGGTTGTCGAGCTGTCCCCCGAAGGGCTGCAGTCACCGGCCTACACGCTCTTCGAGCGGCAGGGGCAATCCCTTCTGCTGGTTTCGAATCGCGTCGCGGGCAGCCAGACCCGCATCATCAGGGAGCTGACGCTCCCGGACGGCAAGGAACGGCGCTGGGAGGGGGGCTTCGAGGACGGCTACGGGCGCTATTCCCTGAGCGTCTTCGGCGGAAAGGCCGTGTTGCACGACGGCCGTCGCGAAGTCCGACTGGATCTCGCCGGGAAGACCTTCGAGTCCAGAACCCTGGCGGCGCGCGCCGAGACCGACTGGACGGACAACCGCCTGCAACACGCCCATGCGATCCGGAAGGACGGCCGGGGATTCCGCCTGACCGGAGAGCAGAAGCTGCTGTGCTACCTGGGGCTTACCGAGGGAAAGAACGACAACGAGCAGCTTCGTGTCCTGGACCGGGAGCACAGGGGCTGGGAGGGCTCGATCCTGTCCACCTTCTACGAGCAGGCGGAAGCCGTGTTCGCTGGCGTCCAGCCCGTTGGCGGCAGCGAGGTGCGCTGCCTGGCGCCGCTGGGGGAGCATCTGTTTTATCGCGGGCAGGGCAGCTTGTTGCATGTCGACCTGGCAGGCAACGGCGACAGGCAGGCGCTGCCCGTGATGCCAGGGTATCACGCCATGACCGGCTGGCTGGACCCCGGCGGGACCGCGCGGCTCTTCGCCGGAGGGTACTGGGGGGCGGCCTGGACACGCCTCAGCCTGCAGCAGGGCCGATTGCGCGAAGACCTGGGGCCCTTCGTACCGAAAGCCAAGCCATGCGGGTATCCAGCGATCAATGTCCGTCTCAGGGACTTCCTGGCCGCCCGCGACCAGGCCGGCCGGGAGATCATCCTCTCCTGTACTACGCCCTCCGTATACCTGGACAACCCCGACGTGCTCGGCGGGGATCCGAGTCGCGGCCAGCTCGTCTGGTTCGACCCGCTGAACTGGACCGGATCCGGACAGGATTGCTTTTTCGACGGGGTTGCCCGGTTCTACACGAGCGCATCGGGCAAGGAGGGCGCGGTCCTCGACGACTCGCCCGATCCGGAATTGCAGTTGGCGGAAGGTGTCGAATGCGTCGTGCCCTGCCGCAGGGATGGGGAATTCATTGTCGGAGTCGCCTGGCACAGCAGAGAGGCCAACCGACGCATCCGGCATGGCGACCTGTATCGAGTACTCATCGAAGGCACGGAGATCCTGGAATGCCGCCGGTTGTTTGCCGGAGCGGAACATGCCGGCTCGGAGATCCTTCTTGCCGCCGTCAACGGGGATCGCGTCGCCTGGACCGACTACGAAGCCCTGCGCGTATTGCGGATCACGGATGGGCACGTGCTTCACACGATCCGCCGTGAGGATGTTCCGCAAATCGACCACTTCGGCGCTGTATACCCCTGGAAAGACGGATTCGTTTTCAGCGAGCGCGTGGTCCAGGAGGGAGCGGATCTGGGGTATGTGGACGCGAAGGGTCGCTGGGTGATTCTGGATCACGAACAAATGCCGCTCGGGCCGGCCAGCATCAAGGGTCGCCCAGCCGGCTCGACTGCGCTGGCAGATGGTCGCCTGTACATTGGGTCGCGCACAGGCTATCTGGATGGGCGGAAGTCTTCCTTCGTATACGAGATCGATCTGGAACACGCCGCCCGCCTGGTACTGGGCGAAGACCTGGCAACCCTTTCCGAGGCGATCGAGTATGCCAAAGCGCGGTGGAGCTTTTCGGACCGCTGGGAAATCGAGGTGCCCTCGGGCCCGGAAGCACGGATGAAGGCGCTCGATGTCCCCGCGTTGTCAAAGCTTGACTCGCTGACCTTGCACGACGAGGAGCGCAGCCTGCGCGTCGTTCTGATCGACTCCGCGGAGTCCGAGTAGCTGCCAACCCTTCTGCCGCGCAACCCACCTGCCGAGCGGTGTATACAACTACCGCCCGGAAAGCGAGAAGAACCGGGCCCGCCGCAAGATGGTCCTGGTCAAGAAACCCCCTGGGTGAATTGCATCACCCTGCGCCCCTTCCTGGCTTCGGCCGGGGAGGGGCGCGCTTTTTGTAGTACGGGAAACGGCCCATCTCCTGCCGGGGCAGCAAATGGGCCGTTTGGGAATCGGTCAGAGTCGGACTAGTTCTTCCCGAAGAACCGCGCGTCCAGCGAGAACCTCCCCGCGCCGCTGAAGGCCAGCGTCAGGAAAGGGATCGCGTATACGAGCGCGAACTCCATCTTGCGGAAGGGGTCGTCGGCGTGGATGATGAAGGCGGCGACGAGCATGGTGATCACCAGCGGGACGGCGGCAAGGCGCGTGAAGAGACCCAGGGCGATCAGGGCCGCGCAGAAGACTTCGGCGAAGACCGCCAGCGCCAGGCTGAGCGGCGAGCCGAGGCCCAGCGGATCCGGAAAGACTGCCGCCTTGTCGCCGAAGCCCAGCAGTTTGGGCATGCCGTGGGCGAAAAGCATCAGCAGGCCCGTGCCCAGCCTCAGCATGAGCAGTCCGACATCCGTGCCCTGCCCGTGCGTGGTCGCCCCCAGGCGATGGATCCATTCCTTCATGCTGCGCCCTCCCTATGATTGCTGCTTGTGTCTTGCTGTAGTCGTTTCAGACGCCGCGAAGCTGACGGGGTTCCCCGCCAAGGTCTTGCGGGATGGCCCCGCGCCCATATAATCCTACATTTCCTGTTTCCATTGAAGCAAGGCAGAGGCGCCCCATGGACAAGGATCTGGCCTCCGTACAGGAAGTGCGGGACATGCTGCGCAAGGCGCGCGAAGCAGCCGACCAGTTCAAGAATTTCTCGCAGGATCAGGTGGACCGCATCGTCCAGGCCATGGCCGAACGCAGCCTGGCGGCGGCCAAGCGGCTGGCGGAAATGGCCTGCGAGGAGACCGGCTACGGCCGGGTCGAGGACAAGACCACCAAGAATGTCTTCGCCAGCCGGCATCTGCTGGAGCATGTGCGCGGCATCAAGACCTGCGGCATCGTTCATCACAACGAGCAGACCAAGGTCGTCGAGATCGCCGTTCCCATGGGCATCGTCGCCGCCCTGGTGCCCTGCACCAATCCCACCTCCACAACGATCTACAAATCGATCATTGCCCTGAAGGCCCGCAACGCGATCGTCTTCAGCCCTCATCCCAAAGCGCTGAACAGCATTCTGGAAAGCGTGCGCATTCTGAACGAGGCCGCCGCCAGCGTCGGCGCTCCGCGCAACCTGATCCAGTGCATGACCACCCCGACCCTGGAAGGCACCCAGGAGCTGATGAAGCACGAGCTGACCAGCGTGATTCTCGCCACCGGCGGATCACCGATGGTCAAGGCCGCTTACAGCGCCGGCAAACCGGCCTACGGCGTCGGCCCGGGCAATGTGCCGGCCTATGTGGATCGCAGCGCGGATGTCGCAAAGGCCGCCCGCGACATCGTCGCCGGCAAGTCCTTCGACTGGGGCACGGTCTGCGCCTCCGAGCAGAGCGTCGTCGCTGATCGGCCCATTTCGGGCAAGCTGCTCGAGGAGCTGCGCAAGGCGGGAGCCTACATCTGCACCGCCGAGGAGAAGCGCGCGTTGCAGTCGACCATGATCGACAGCCGCGGCGGACTCAATCCGGCCATCGTCGGCCAGTCGCCGGAGACCATTGCCGACTTGGCGGGCCTGAAGGTGCCGCGCGGCACGCGCTGCCTGCTGGTGATGCTGGACAAGGTCGGCCGCGAAGACCCGCTGAGCCGCGAAAAGCTGAGCCCCGTGCTGGGCTTCTATGTCGAGGATGGCTGGAAGAAGGGCTGCGAACGGGCCATCGAGGTCCTGCAGTACGGCGGCGTAGGCCACACCTTCGCCATTCATTGCCGCGACCAGGACATCATCCTGGAATTCGGCCTGCACAAGCCGGCCTTCCGCATTGTGGTGAATAGTCCGGCGACTCACGGCGCCATCGGCTACACCACCGGTCTGCCTCCCGCCATGACTCTCGGTCCGGGCACCTGGGGCGGCAGCATCACCACGGACAACGTAGGGCCGCTGCATCTGGTCAACATCAAGCGCATGGCCTTCGAGATCAATCCTCTGGATCCCGCGGACAACCCGGAACCCTCCAGCCGCTGGGGCTACGACGAGAACTATCGCTACCGTCCCAAGGGGGAGGAAGCGCAGGCAGCCGGATCCTCGCCCGCTCCCCGCAGCTACGGCAAGTCGCGCTTGAGTGACGCCGACATCGAGAGCATCATCAAGGACTTCAAGAAGAACCCATGAGCCTGGATCCGCGGATACGGATCCTCCCGCCCCGGGTCTTCCTGGATCGAGCCGGCTTTCAGCGCCTTTTCGGCGAAGACGGCTACCTGGAATTCGGCGAGGCGGTGGGAACGCAAGGCGGCTTCCTCAGCCGTCAGCGCCTCTCCGTCTCCACGGCCCTCGGGCGGATCGACGATCTGCCGATCCACGGACCCCTTGCCTCCCACTGCGGTGCCGAATTGCCGGCCAGCCTTTGCGCGCGGCTTGGCTGCGAGGCTCCGGTGCGCCAGAGCGGCGACTACGAAGGCTGCCCCTCGCTGACCCTGATCGGACCGGCGGGCCACCTGCATCTGGAAGAGGGCCTGCTGGTTCCCATGCGCCGTCTTTGCCTGACACCGGAAAACGCGCGCCGCCTCGGCCTGCTGCAGGGAGACGCCGTGCTCTGCCTTGCCCGCAGCCACCGCCGCACCGATTGGCGCGAAGCCACCCGTGACACCATCTTCTCGGATGTCGAAGTCAGCGTGGGAACGGACTACGACCTGGAACTGCATCTGGACCGGGACGACGCCGCAGCAGCAGGTCTGCGCTGCGGGGACCGCGCCAGCCTGCTCAACCTGTCGCGCCTGCACCAGGATCGCCCTGAACTCTGGCTGCCCGTCGGCCGGCTGGTTGGGGAAGCGGATGTGCAGAGGGCCCGCGAAAAGGGGCTGCGCATTCGTGTCACGAAGGGAATGATCCTGACGCCCGCGGCCCGCGAAAAAGGCCGGGAATTCGGAGTGTTGGACTTCGACTAGGGAAATGTCAGGGAAAGATTTCGGACAGGGACTTTTTTGTTGTGCCTGCCTTGAGGCATTGTCTACTTGGTGGCGGCTGGACAGGGCACTCCGCGACCTCGTTCCGCCGAACGGTGAAATCCCCTATCAGTCAATGTGACACAGTGCGGACCGCAGCCCCGCACCTTGCCCGAGGACAGCATATGACGATTGGTTCCGCAAGACGGCGCGAAAGGCGTCGTATACACGATCGCCGCAGCTTCCAGCGAGCAGGATCGGATCGCCGCACAGGCGAAGACCGACGCAGCCGGGCCGAGGACTTTTCCGGTCCCGAACGGCGGGGCATGCGCCTCGGCTGATCACCCCCAAACCGCTTTTCCATTTTTGCTGTTGGATTTTAGGAGCCATCTCCTTAGAATCGGGGTCTGTTATGCCGAAAAGCGAAACGACAAGCGGGACCCTCCCTTTTACCAAAGAGAATTACCTGCTCTTCGGTCTGGGTTGCCTGCTGTTGATCGCCGGGTTCGCGCTGAGCGCCCAGGGGCCCCATGACGGGTTCCTGTCTTTGACACTATCGCCGATTCTCCTGGTCTCCGCCTATGTGGTGGTGCTGCCGGCGGCGATACTGTACGAGAAGAAGGGCGATTAGCTCAGTTGGTTCAGAGCACCTGCCTTACAAGCAGGGGGTCACTGGTTCGAGCCCAGTATCGCCCATAACGGAATTGTTGGTCCGGTAGTTCAATTGGTTAGAGCGCCAGCCTGTCACGCTGGAAGTTGCGAGTTCGAGTCTCGTCCGGACCGTTGGCCCCGTCTTTTCGACGGGGCTTTCTTTTTGCCCAAAAGTGAACCTGTATAGTCCGATTTGTGCTCCGGAATTGACAACGGTCAAGTACTTCGGTGCTGGTCTTGGTACCCTCTGGAGTCGATCCCCAAATGAGGTTCACCATGATCCAAGACTATCTCTCCGACGATCACAAGACCTGCGATCAACTCTACGCCAAGGCGGAGGAGGCGGTCGTCCAGGAGGACTGGACCCGCGCCGACGGACTCTGGAGCGAGTTCCATGGGCACACCTTGCACCACTTCGCCATGGAGGAACAGGTGCTGTTTCCGGAGCTGGAGCGCATGCACGGAAGCCCCATGGGGCCGACCCAGGTGATGCGCATGGAGCACGACCAGGTGCGGCGCATCGCCTCCCAGCTGGAAGCTGCCCTGAAGGAGCGGGATCGCGAGGCCTTCCTGGGCTACGGCGAAACCATGCTGGTCTTGTTGCAGCAGCACAACATGAAGGAAGAACAGATCCTTTATCCCATGGCCGACGGCAGTCTGCCGGGAGGGCAGGAGGTGCTGGAAAGGATGAAGCATGTGCCGCGAAGCTAGTCCCTTCCTGGATGTGCGTCTGCTGCCCAGTCCGGAACCCTTCCAGAAAATCCAGACGGCCATTTCGACCCTGGAAGAGGATCAGTTCCTGCATGTGCTGCATCGCCGCGAGCCCGTGCCCCTCTTCGAATACCTGCGAGCCCACGGCTTCGGCTGGCGCGTCCTGAAGGAGGACGAGCCGGATCGGGTCCATCTGCTCATCTGGAGAAGCAACGATCCGCGCGCCGAGGCAGCGGCCTTGGCCTGGAGCCTTTCATGAGCCTTCCCCGCGTCGATGCGGGGCTGCTGCCGGCCTTCCACCTTCCCATGCGCTTCTTCCTGACGGCCTTGTGCTTTGCCCTGGCCGCTCTCTGCTGGCTGGGGCTGGCGGGTCCGGCAGTCTGGCTGACCCGCTGGCATCCCGTGCTGCTGGGCGTGACACACCTGCAGGTCCTGGGCCTGATGGCGATGACGATGATCGGCGCGCTGGCGCAGGTGGTACCCGTTTTGGCCCTGCGCCCCCTTCCGGGAGCTGCCCGCCTGCTGCCCCTGGTGCATCTGCTGTTGCTGGCGGGTGTTTCCTTCTTAAGCCTCGGTCTGGGACTGCATCGCGGCGGCCTGCTGAAAGCGGCCCTGCCCCTGCTGGCGGCCGCCTTCCTGTTGGTCCTGGCCCAATTGGGCGGAGCGCTGCTGCGCCGCAGCAGCGGACGCGGGTCCGTGCATTCGGTGCGCCTGGCCGGTTTTGCCCTGGCCCTGACCGTCGGCCTGGGTGTCTGGCTCGGGCTTGCCAGGGCCCTTCCGGGCCGCCTGGCGACATCGCTGCATCTGACGGACACCCATGCCCTGCTCGGTCTGGGCGGCTGGGTCGGCCTGCTGATCCTGGGTGTCGGCAGCCAGGTCATTCCCATGTTCCATGTCACACCGGCGATTCCCCCTCGCCGCTTGCAGGTCCTGAACGCCCTCGCCCTTGCCGGCCTGCTGCTGGTGTCTTCCGGCAGCCTCGGGTGCATGCGGTGCTGGTACGCCGGGGCTCTGCTCCTTTCCCTGGCCCTTGCCGGCTTCGGCCTGCAGGCCCTGCACCTCTTGGCCCAGCGCGCCCGCAAGATTCCCGACGCGACCATCGAGGCCTGGCGGATCGCCATTCTGTATCTGCTCGTCGCCCTCTTTCTCTTCGCCTGTTCCAGCATGGCTCCCCTGTCCCTGCTGCATTCCATGAAGCTGCAGCTGGCGGCGGCCCTGCTGGTGCTCTTCGGTGTGATCCAGACGGTAATCCTGGGCATGCTGCTCAAGATCGTCCCTTTCCTGGCCTGGACCCACCTGCAGAATCAGGCCGGCCTCGACTTCGAGAGGCTTTCCCGAGTGCCTCACATGCACGCCTTCATCGCCAAAAGGCCGGGACAGCGGGTGATCCGGCTGCAGGCGGCGGGCGCAGGCCTGCTGGCCTTCGCGCCCTTCATCTCCGCCGCCCACTGGCCGGGGCTGTTCCTGCTGGCACTGGCCAATGGCTGGATGCTGCTGCTGCTAGGGAAGAGTCTGAAGACCTATCTCTCCTGCGCGAAGGTCTTTCAGGACTGAATTCCCCGGCCGCAAACGAAGGGCTAACCCTGTTTCGCTAGAATGCGATCTGCTGGAAGTCCGTTCAATCGAGGCAAGCCATGAGCCGCGAAACTCTTGATCCCCGCCGCCACAATCGCAGCGGGAACCGCCATCTGTCTGACCTGATCGATTCCGAAGTCCGTCGCGCCGACGCAGGCCGCCGCGCTTTCCTGAAGAGTGGCGCCAGCCTGGCGGCGCTCTCGATGGTCGGCAGTTTCGGTGCGGCCGGCTTCGGTGCGGCCGGCTTCGGCCTCTTGTCTTGCGGCCGCCAGGAAGAAGCGCTCTCCAACGCGGGTGCGGGACTGCCCCGGCCGCTGGGCTTCGATTCGATTGCCGGATCGAAGGCCAACGCGATCCGGGTGCCGGAAGGGTATACGGCGCAGGTGCTGGCTCCCTGGGGCACGCCGATCGACGAAGCGGGCGTCGACTGGAAGGCGGACGGGAGCAACACGGCGGAGGAGCAGGCGCACTCGATGGGGATGCATCACGACGGCCAGCATTTTTTCGCACTGGATGGCCGCAGCGACGACGGCCTGCTCTGCGTGAATCACGAGTACCTGGACGTGCGGGCCCTGCACCCTGACGGCCCGACTGTCGATCCGCAGAGCGAACAGCGGACCAGCGCGGATGAGGCGCGCAAGGAGTTGAACGGCCACGGGCTGAGCGTGATCCGCATCCGCCTGGTGGACGGTCGCTGGCAATTAGTCCGCGGGGACGAACACAATCGACGCATCACGGGGTACACGCCGTTCGATGTCACGGGTCCCCTGGGCGGACACGAGGCGCTGCGAACGCCCTGGTCGCCGGATGGGCGACGCACACGCGGCACCTTCCAGAACTGCGGTTGCGGGTACACGCCCTGGGGCACCTACCTGAGCGGTGAAGAGAACTGGCCCGAGTACTATGTGAATCACGGGGAGAAGACCGCCAACCAGCTCCGCATCGGCCAGGACCGGGAGCGAACGAGCTATGGGTGGGATCATCTGGCAGGCCACCCGTCGGAAAAGGAGGGCGAGTTCAGCCGTTTCGACCTGACGGAGCGGGGCGCGTCGTCTACGGAAGACTGGCGCAACGAGGCCCACGGCGTCGGCTACGTGGTCGAGCTGGATCCGCACGATCCGCAAAGCCGCCCCGCCAAGCGGACGGCTCTTGGCCGCTTCCGCCACGAGAGCGCCACCCTGGGCGAGCTGAAGCCCGGCAGGCCGGTCGTCTTCTACACCGGGCACGACGCACGCTTCGAGTATGTCTACAAGTTCGTCAGTCGAGAGCCCTGGGACCCCGCCGACGCGAAACTCAAGGACCGGATGGCTGTCGGCTCCAAGTACATGGATCACGGAACACTCTTCGTCGCGCGCTTCGACGAGGGTGGATTCGGCCAATGGCTGCCGCTGACCCTGGAGAGCCCCACCACCGATGGAGGCCGACTGGCGGACCACTTCGCCGACCTGGGCGAGTTGATCCTCAACACGCCGGCGGCCGCCGACCTGCTGGGCGCGACCCCCATGGATCGCCCCGAATGGCTGGCGCTGAATCCGGAGGACGGAAGCGTCTTCCTGGCCCTGACCAACAACTCGAAGCGCAGCGCGGAGACGGGTACCAACCCTGCCAATCCGCGCCTGCGGAATGTATACGGCCACATCCTGCGCTGGACCGAACTGGACGGAGACCGCATGCGCTGGGAGGTCTTCGTCTACGGTTCCTCCGCCGATTCGCCGACAGAGATCAACCGCTCGGGCCTGGTGGAATCCAACATGTTCGCCAGTCCCGATTCGGTGACCTTCGACCCTCGCGGAATCCTCTGGGTGCTGACGGACAACAGCGCGGAAGCCGTCGACCGCTACACCAACGACCAGGTGCTGGCGGTGATTCCCGGCCGCCTGCGTGATACAGAAGGCCGCGAACGCCCCCTGCAGCCCGGGGACGAGAACGAGCTGCGGCGCTTCATCACGGGGCCATTGGGGGCGGAGATGACGGGCCTGACCCTGACCCCCGACGGCCGCAACCTCTTCGTCAATGTGCAGCATCCGGCCAACTGGCCGGTTTCGGACAATGCCACCGAAGCACCCGCCGAGGGGCAGAAAGTGCGCCCGCGCAGCACGACCGTCGTAATCCGCCGGGAGGATGGCGGGCCTGTGGGGGTGTAGGGGAGAACGCGACGAAGGGGGTGTCCTGGTGGATCTGCGAATGTGTCAGGTGGGGTGGACCGATTTGTGGATAGCGATGTGGATGGGGGTGGATTGGGGAGAAGCCTTACACGCTCCTACTCACAGTGCACGGCTTTATTGCCACAAAAATCAGTCCCCTGGGTTGGACACTCCCTAGCACCACTCACCAGCGGCTCTACAAATCAAACGGCCGTGCAACGGCCGACCAATAACAGCCGCATGTGAAACATGCGGAAACCGTCGCGCCCATTTGCCAACCGATTCATCCAGACGCATTGTTCGCCACCGGTCTTTGGCGCGGAGACCCCTTCGCCCCCGCGGCTTCGCCGCTGCCGGCCCCTCTCCTTTCACCGCTTCGCGGCCGATTGTGGTTTTTGGGCCGGCGCTCTCTTGCGGGCGTAGCGGTGTTGGTTTCTTGGCGTGTGATACACGATCAGTGAGACAGGATCTATTCGATCAATCCCCTAGTGTCTCGTCCAGGTAGTCCAGGAACCGTGCCCAGGATTTCTTGTCCGGGACTTCGCGGTAGCGCTCGCTGCCGAAGACGCTGAAGGCGTGGGGTGCGGCACTGTAGGTGATCATTTCGTGCGACACGCCCGCTTCTTCCAGGCCGGTCACCATGTCGGCGAAGCGGCTGATCGGCACGAAGGAGTCCGCGGAGCCGTGGAACACGATCACGCTGCCCTTGACCTGGCTGTAGTCCTGGCCCCCCGGCAGTTCGAGCCCGCCGTGGAAGCTGGCGAAGCCCTTCAGTTCCGCGCCCGAGCGGGCCAGTTCCATAATGGCGCTGCCGCCGAAGCAATAGCCCATGGCGACTGCGTTCTCCGTGTTGGCGCCCTGGCGTTCCGCCTCAGCCAGACCCGCATTCAATCGTTCGCGCATTGCCGCGCGGTCGGCGTAGAGTTCGCCGGTCAGGCGCTGCTTCTCGCTGGTCTCTTCCGGGCGCACGCCCTTGCCGAAGAGATCGACGGCGAAGACCGAATAGCCTTCCGCGGCCAGCATCTTCGAGCGCTCGATTTCATAGTCCGTCAGCCCGTCCCAGTCGTGCACCAGCAGGACAAGCGGCCCGTCTACCGTCGGAGAGATCCAATAACCCTCGCAGCCAAGATCGCCGGCCTTGTACTCCACCGCCGCCCCCTTGGCCAGCGCAAGCACCGGCAGGCAAAGCGCCGCAATCAATGTATTCCGAACAGACATCCATCCTCCCCATCGCTGTGTATTCAATCACACGCGTCCCAACGTATACAATCATCCCCAACCACCAAAGGCGCGCAGCGCCTTGGAACGATAGCCCCGGGCTTCAGTCCGGGGCGAAGGCGGCAAACGATTTCAGGTTCCGACCCCGCAATCGATGATCAGCCCTCCGTCCGGGGCGAAGGCGGCCAACGATTTCAGGTTCCTGCCCCCGCAATCATTTCTCCCGACACCCGTCCGGGAAAACGGCGGCCAGCGCCATCCGGTTCCCGGTCCAGTTCCGTATGGCGCAGCAGTGTCCAAAAAGTGAAAACGGCCGTGGCACAGGGGGAGCCACGACCGTTTTCAGAAGCATTGTGTTGAGGTGCTCACAAAGTGGCGCTCTGTCCCAATGGGCATGTCGCGCGCTGCCGCTGAGCCTGCGATCGCGACCTGTGCTGCCAATCTCGGCTGCGAAAAAAGGGGGAAACGCAGCCTGTTCACTTGCTCGGAGTGTCGTCCATCAGGACCGGTTCCCATTGGGACAGAGCGCCGATCTGGAAACACCTGGTTCGTCTAACACAAGATTCATGCCAAACAAACATGGGTGGCTCTCAAAGCTGCAAGTGCTTGTTTGAGGGAAAAATAGCCCTGGAGCCCCTGGCAAGTTCGCCAGATCGGGCGGAAGTCCCGCCACGACAGGCACTACTGATAACAGTGCCGCCAAGCCCAGGGTGGCTTATTCGGGGTCTTCGAGCGGTTCCCGATCCAGCCTGCTCAGCCAATGATGGTGCAGGTCCCTGGCAATCAACAACAGGATTCCTCCCAGCGGAATCGCCACGATCATGCCGGCCACGCCGAAGAGCGAGCCGAAGAAGAGTAGGCAGAAGAGGGCCAGCACGGGGCTCAAGCCGACGGCGTTGCCCAGGATCCGCGGACTGATGACGAAGCCCTCCAGGTTCTGCACCACGACGAAGACCGAAACCACCCGCAGCGCGCCGCCCATGGGATCCATCGTCACCATGGCCACCGTCAGGCTGACCAGGAAAATGAAGCTGATGCCGATGTAGGGAATCACGTTCAGCAGGCCGGTTGCCAGCCCAAGCAGCAGGGGATAGGGCACACCCGTCAGCCACAGCCCAAGCCAGGTCAGCAGGGCGATGATCGAGCTGACCATCAACTGCCCGCGCACATAGCCGGACAAGACGCGGTCCACCTGGGAGGCGTAGTGCTTGACCGGCTCTTCCCATTCCGGCTTCAGGCTGTGCCGAACCTGCCTCAAGATCCTCGGAGAGCCCAGGCTGAAGCTGTAGACCAGAAAGGGGATCAGGAAGAGGTTGACCAGCGAGCCGCCCAGGCCGACCATCCAGCTGACCAGGGCCTGGCTGCCGGAACCGACCATGTCCAGCAGGCGGCGCAGCAGCTGAGGACCTTTCTGCTGCAGGAAGGAGTTCACTTCCTCCAGGGAAATGCCGGTTGCCTCCAGGACTTGCGGCAGCCTGGCGCGGCTCCAGGTTTCCGCTTCCCGGGCCATGCGCGGCACTTCCTTCAACAGATCGCTGCTTTCCCGCACCAGTACTGGAAGAGTCAGCGAAACCAGGGTCAGCACGACGACCAGGAAGACCAGCAGAACCAGTCCAGTGGCCAGGCTCCGTTTCATGTGCCGGGACAGCAGGGAGATCAGCGGCTCGAGCAGGTAGGAAATGACAAAGGCCACGACGAAGGGGCTGAGCACGGACCAGCTTTGCACCGCGAGCTGCAGCAGCCCGAGCCCGGTGACGATCCACAGCAGCCGGCTGACGCTGGTTTCCCGCCGCCAGGGCCAGGCCAGCCACCAGGCAAGGGCGAGGAAGAGCGGCAATCCTGCCAGGTGCGGCAGGCGCAGGATCATGGCCGCCGCGAGGGCGAGAAGTCCCAGCAGGATCGGCCAGTTGGATCGAAGTTTTTCCGGAAGGTCGCTCATAGGGTCTCCGCGTCGCGGCAGCCGAAGGGCTGCGCCGGCCGACTGTCGGCTGGGCCTACATTATTATACTCGGCAACTTGAGATTCAATTTGCCGCATCGGCCGGATGCATGTATTACGCGGCCGGCGGCGAAGCCTTGGACTGCGCGCTCGTATACCCGCGATGCGCGCCCAGAACGGGATGACGCATGTACAAGCTGATTCTGCTGCGACACGGCCAGAGCGAGTGGAACAAGGAAAACCGTTTCACCGGCTGGAAGGATGTCCCTCTTTCCGAGCAGGGCACCGCCGAAGCCCGCAAGGCGGGCGAACTGATTGCCGAAGCAGGCCTGGATTTCGATGTCGCCTATACCTCTCTGCTCAAGAGAGCCATTGGAACGCTGTGGCAGGTCATGGAGACCATGGACCGCATGTGGGTGCCGGTACACCGCGACTGGCGGCTGAACGAGCGCCACTACGGCGCTCTGCAGGGCCTGGACAAGAAGGAGACCGTCGAAAAGCACGGCGCGGAGCAGGTGCAGGTCTGGCGCCGCAGTTTCGACACGCCGCCGCCGCCGATGAAACACGACGATGTGCGGCTCCCGCGCTACGAGCGGCGCTATTCCGGCGTCGACGAGGCCCTGCTTCCGCGCAGCGAATCGCTGAAGGACACGATCCAGCGCTTCATGCCCTGCTGGACGGAGGAGATCTCCCCCCGCATCCGCCAGGGCGAGCGCGTGTTGATTGTCGCACACGGAAACAGCCTGCGCGCCCTGGTCAAGCACCTGGACCGGATCAGCGACGAGGAGATCACGGGGCTGAACATTCCCACGGGAATCCCGCTCGTATACGAACTGGACGAGGACCTTTCGCCCCTGCGCCACTACTACCTGGGCGATCCGGAGGCGGCCGCCCGCGCCGCCGCCGCTGTGGCCGCGCAGACCGGCAAGTGAGCGAAGGCGGCGCCGCAGGCCCTCCTCGCGTGCCGGTCAAGCGGGATCGGCAGCTGCAGATCCTCGAAAGCCGCTTCGAGATCAGCGCGGCGAGCCTGAAGCAGCTGCCGCAGCCACCGCGCACGGAAGTGGCCTTCGTCGGACGATCCAACGTCGGCAAGTCGAGCCTGATCAACCTGCTGCTGGGCCGGAAGGCCCTGGCGAAGATCAGCGCCCGGCCGGGCAAGACGCGTTTGCTGAACTACTTCCTGGTCAACGGGGAGATCCATTTCGTCGATCTGCCCGGCTACGGCTATGCCAAGACCCCGGAAGAGATGCGCCAGGACTGGGCGAAACTGATCGAGGGCTACCTGGTCGCGCCCAGGCGCAAGCTGATCCTGCAGCTGGTCGACGCCCGTCACGGCATGACCCGCCTGGATCGCGAGAGCCTGCTGTGGCTGCTGCATCACATGCTTCCCGTCGTGGTCGTCCTGACGAAGGCGGACAAGCTCTCGGCGGCCGACCTGCGGGAACAGCAGCAGCGTATACGCCGTTCGCTGAAGGACCTGTCCGTGCTGCAGGTCGTCTCGACGAGCACGCGCTCGCGCAATGGCCGCGACGAGCTGCTCGAATACCTGGGGCACTGGCTGTCCCGCAATTCCAGGAAGAGAGGCAAGGGTGAGTGAGTTCAAGGGCGGCATGGAATCCGTCGAGCGTCTGCACCAGGTATACGGCCGCCTGAAGAAAGAGGTCGGCCGCACGATCATCGGCCAGGAGGAGATCGTCGAGCAGGTGCTGATGGCCATGCTCTGCGGAGGCCACTGCCTGCTCGTCGGAGTGCCGGGCCTGGCCAAGACGCTGATGATCAGCACCGTGAGCCGCGTGCTCGATCTGCGCTTCAACCGGGTCCAGTTCACTCCCGACCTGATGCCGAGCGACATCACGGGAACGGAGGTCATCGAAGAGGATCACAGCACCGGAAGCAAGGCCTTCAAGTTCTTCCGCGGGCCCGTCTTCACCAACATCCTGCTGGCCGACGAGATCAACCGCACGCCGCCGAAGACCCAGGCCGCCCTGCTGCAGGCCATGCAGGAGCACGAGGTCAGCGTCAGCGGCACCACCTACCGCCTGGACGAGCCCTTCTTCGTGCTCGCCACGCAGAATCCCATCGAGCAGGAAGGGACCTATCCCCTGCCCGAGGCGCAGCTGGACCGCTTCATGTTCATGCTGCGGCTGGATTATCCGTCCTACGAGGAGGAGCTGGAGATCGTCAAGTCGACGACGGGAGGCGCGACCGTGGATCACGAGATCCTGCTCAAGGCCGAGGACATCGTCGCCCTGCAGCAGCTGGTGCGGCGCACGCCCGTCGCCGACAACGTGGTCGAGAAGGCGGTACAGCTTGTCGCACAGACCCGCCCCGCGGGCGACCGCGCTCCGGAGTTCGTGCGCCAGCAGGTCAGCTGGGGCGCGGGGCCTCGCGCCAGCCAGTACCTGGTACTGGGCGCCAAGTGCCGCGCGATTCTCGAAGGCCGGCCGACGCCGGACGAGGAGGACCTGCGCGCCGTTGCCCTGCCCGTGTTGCGCCATCGCGTGCTGACCAGTTTCGCCGCGGAGGCCGAGGGCGTGAACAGCGATGATGTGATCCAGCGCCTGCTGGATGCCTAGACCGCCATGGCTGTGCGACTCGACGCGGAACTGCTGGGACGGTTCGATTCCCTGGACCTGATCGCCCGCTACCTGGTGGAGGGCTTCATTACCGGTCTGCACCGCTCGCCCTACCACGGCTTCAGCGTCGAATTCAGCCAGCACCGCCCCTACATGCCCGGGGACGACACGCGTCACATCGACTGGAAGCTCTTCGCCCGCACCGACCGGTATCACATCAAGCAGTACGAGGAGGAGACCAACCTGCGGGCCTGGATCCTGCTCGACTGCAGCGCGTCCATGTCCTTCGGCACCACCGGCACCACCAAGTACCGCTATGCCAGCCTGCTGGCGGCCAGCCTGGCCTACATGATGATCCGCCAGCGCGACGCGGCGGGGCTGGTGCTCTACGACGAGAAGACCCGTCTCAAGCTGCCGGCGCGCAGCGTGCGCAGTCACCTGAACCGCATTCTTGCCACCCTGGAGGCCGAGAAGCCAGGGCAAGGCACGGCCACCGAGACCACCCTGCACGAGATGGCGGCGGGACTCAAGCGCCGCGGGCTTGTGGTCCTGATCAGCGACTTCTTCGACGACGAGGAGGGCGTGATCCGCGGGCTGAAGCACTTCCGGCACATGGGGCACGAAGTGATCGTCTTCCAGGTGCTGGACCCCGCCGAGCTGGACTTCCGGCTGCTGGAGGGCGAGAACTTCGTCGACCTTGAAAGCGGCGAGCGCTTCACCAGCGACCCGCGCCAGGTAGGGGCCGCCGTCAACCGCGAAGTGAGACAGTTCCTTGCCAAGGTGCGCGGCGCCTGTCACCGGGAAGGCATCGATCACGTGCTGGTCGACACGGGCCGCGACTTCGAGCGCAACCTGATGGAGTACCTGATCAAGAGGAAACGGCAGGCCTGATGCGCTTTTTCGTGCGTCCTTTCCTGGTGTCCCTTGTGCTGCTGGCTCTTCTGGGCCTGCTGGCGGCCAGCCCCGTGCCGGAGATCCTCATCGGCGAACTGGGCTGGGAAGACAACTGGGCGCGGGAAAACCAGGGCCGGGCCCACGAGCGCAGCCGGCTACACCAGGAAGCCTCCGAGGAGGCAAGGGAGCTGCAGGCCCGCCTGGATGCCCGCCGGCGCGAGGCGGGCGAGCTGTCGACGATCAGCGAACTGAGGCGCTACCTGCAGCGCTACGGCGAGGCGGACCTGGGCCTGCGCCTCTTCCTGCTGTGGTACAACAGCCTGCCGACAGTCGAGTCCGAGGGCGTGATCGATCCCCAGCTGCTGCTCAACCTCGTCTACAGCGGGCGTGTGACAACCGTTCGCCTGGCCTGGGCCGAGTCCGGGGAGGGCGAGGCGGCCACCGGCGAGCGGCCGATCCGCCTGCGCCTGCTGGACGACATGGGCCGCCTGGTCCACGAGGGCCGCTTCCTGACCTCGCGCCTGAAGGGCGGCCTGCGGGACCTCGAATGGATCGACAGCTCCTATGAACCGGCGAGCATGGACTCCTCCGTGCTCAGTCTGGAACCGGACCGCTGGGTGGAGAACCGGGACCTGCTGCCCTTCGAGTATCACGATCGCCTGACCCGCCTGCTGCTGGACCCGGAAGTGCGCATTCGCAGCCTCTACCGTACGCCCGAAGACGAACTCTACCTGGAGACCGTCGAGGACAGCCTGTATACCCTCTACCGCATGCCCGCCGCCGGCGGGGACGAACCCTGGAGGTTTCCGTGGTTCGGTGGCTGATTCTATTGTTGCGCATTCTGCTGGGCCTGACGGTCTCCGCCGGCGCCCTGGCCGGACTGGCCGTGCTGGCCGTCATGGGCCTGGTCTCCAGCGACCTGCCCCGTCTTCCGGCGCGGCTGGATGCCCTTGCGCCGCCGGAGCAGACGCTGATCCTGGACCGCAACGGCGTGACGCTCGACCGCGTGGGCAGCAGCCAGCGTGTGACGCTTGATCGCATCAGCCCCTATTTCATCGAGGCCCTGCTGGCGACGGAGGATCGCCGCTTCTACGAGCACCAGGGCATCAGCAAGCGGGCCCTCTTGCGCGTGATGCGCGACATGCTGCTCCGCGAGCGCGCGGGCGGCGGCTCGACCCTGACCCAGCAGCTGGCGAAGAACCTGTTCTACAACTTCGACCGCCGCATCGACCGCAAGCTGAAAGAGATGCTGACCGCGGCGGCCATGGAGCAGCGCTACAGCAAGGACGAGATCCTGCTGGCCTACTGCAACACGGTCAGTTTCGGCTCCGGCTGCCTGGGCGTCGAAAGCGCCTCCCGCGAATATTTCGGCGTGGGGGCGGACCGCCTGAGCCGGGCCGAGGCGGCGACGCTGGTCGGCATTCTCAACGCGCCAGGGCGCTACCATCCCCGCCTGCATCCCGAACGCTGCCTGGCCAAGCGCAACCGCATCCTCTCCAACCTGCTCGCCGAGGGGCGGATCACGGAAGAGGAGCTGCGCCAGGAGGCAGGCCTCGCGCTGGGCGTCCGCGAGTCCACGCGCACGCGTTTCGGCCACCTGCGCGATCTCGTGATGCTCGAGCTGCGCCAGGAGTTCGCCCGCCAGGGACTGGAGGCGGAGGCGGTCTCCTACAGCGGCCTTGTCGTACAGACGACGATCGATGTCCGCGTGCAGGACCTGGCGCGGCGCGAGATCGAGCGCCAGTGCTCGCGGCTCGACGAGAACCTGCTGGCGGACTCCCCCCTGGAGGGCGCCTTCGTCGCCATGGACCCGTATACGGGGGACATCCTTTCCCTGGTCGGCGGCCGCGACCATTCGCGCAGCGCCTTCAACTGCGCGACGGGGCGCAACCGCCAGCCCGGCAGCGCCTTCAAGCCCGTTTTCTACTACACGGCGCTGCGGGAAGGCCTGTCGCCGCTGGACCTTTTTGCCGACAGCATGCGTGTACGCGGGATCGGCTTCGGCCAGGAATGGGCGCCGCGCAACTGGGACCTGAGCGAAGGGCCGCCGATGACCGCCTGGAGGGGCATGGCCAACAGCCTGAACCTGGTGGCGGCGGATATGCTCTTCAGCATGGATTCGACGATCGCCTCCGGCAATCGCGAGGGACTGCTGGAATCCGTGAGACAGAACGCCATCCGCCTCGGCTTCGACGAGGAGCGCATCGAAGCCGTTCCCTCCATGATCCTGGGAGCCGGGTCCGTCAGCCCTCTGCAGCTCTGCGGTGTATACAGCACCTTCGTCAACGAGGGCATCCGGGTGGAACCGCAGCTGATCCGCCGCGTGGAGGACCGCCGCGGTGGCGTGGTCTTCTCCTTCCAGTCGGGACAGAGGCGCGTCCTGGATCCCGTCGAGTCCTACCTGGTGCTGGACATGCTCAAGGGCGCCGTGGACCAGGGCACCGGGCGCAGCCTGAAGAGCCAGTCCTGGCGCGGGGAACTGGGCGGCAAGACCGGCACGACCAACGACTACCGCGACAGCTGGTTCTGCAGTGTCACACCCTACATGACCACCGTTTCCTGGATCGGCCATCTGGACAACCGCAGCATGCGCTACCCCGGCGGCATCGGCGGCGTGACCGGAGGCGGAGGAGCGCTGAAGATCTTTCGCGGCCTGGTCGGCGAGCTGGATCGGCTGTACAACACGGAGGCCGCCTTCCGTGTGCCCCAGGGGGTCGAGTTCCGCGAAGTGGACACCGTCAGCGGACGAGAGGATGCGTCAGGCACACGCGTGGCCCTGCGCATGATCGACTATTGAGAGCGCTGTACATCACGCTCAACCGGCTGACTGTCCGGCTGGAGGCCCTGGGCCACTTCCTCTTCGCCTCGATGCTGGCGGCCTGGCTGTGTTACGCGATTCTGGTCAAGGCCCTTCCGCCGGGAGAGGGCGGTTCGCGCGCCCTGCAGGTGCTGCTGGTCTTCCTGGCCGGCTTCCTGCTGGCGCTTCCCGTAAGACTTTTTCTGCGCCGGGGAGCCCTGCGCCGCCTGGACCGCCGCTGGACGCGCACCGACCGCCAGAGCCGCAAGGACCTGCTGGCCATGGTTGAGGCGCTCGACAACGATGCCGTGCTGCTCGATGGACGGGGCCTGGCCGAGTACCGCGAACGGCTGCGCAGCGCTTTCTGCGCGCTGGATCCCGCGGATCACACGCGGACCAGCATCCGCATCTTGCTCGAGCTGGCCCTTGCGACCTCTAGGCGGGACGGGAAGGCCCTGGCGGAGGTGGCCCGCGCCCTGGGCCGGATTCCCACCTTCCATGCCACACGCCTGCTCAACCTGTGGAACCGCGCCTCGGCGCTGGGCGTGAGGCCTGAAGCCTCCGAACTCGAGGAGCTCTACAAGCGCAGCGCGCGCCAGACCCTGCCCAGACGCCTGCGCGGTTTCCTGCCCCTGCTCTATTCCTCGATCCGCGAGGAGCACAAGGGGGCCGATCGCCTGCTGCTGCGCCTGTTGAAGGAGGGCGGCCTGCGCGCTGTCCGCCTGCCTGTAGACATTGGCAACCGCCTGCGCCGTCATCCGGACGCGCCTCCGGTTCTTCGGCTGCAGCTCGAAGGGAAGGCCGTTCCCGCGAAGGACCCGACGCCCCGCAAGAAGAAGGCGGAAGGCGGGGCCTCCTTCGGCAGCCTGGCCGAGCTGCTGAAGGATCGCCGCGCACTGGCTGTGAAAGGGGGCTGGCTGGGCCTGATCCTGCTGGTCCTCGCGGTGGTGCGCCTCCTGCCGACGGGCCAGGAGCCTGCATCCACAGAGGCGGCCCTTTCCGGGAACCTGCTTCGCTGGACCCCGCCGGATCCGGAACCGGAAGGCGCGCGGGCCTATACGATCCAGATCCTGGCCAGCAAGGACAGCCTGCAGGCGGTCAGCGAGGCCAGGCGCCTGGTCGACGAAGGCATCTTCGCCTTCGTCCAGGGCCCAAGGGAGAACAGTCGCTGGTACAGGGTGCGCGTCGGCTGGTTCGACGGGCGCAGCCTGGCCGACAGTTCGGCGGTGCGCCTGCAGGAGCAGGGACTGATCCAGGACCGCTATACGGCGAACTACGAGCCGGATCGAATCGTCTGGCAAGCCCAAGAGGACAAGGAATGAAGTTTTCGTGTGTCATCCTGATGCTCGCGATCGCGCCGGCCATCCTGCCGGCCGGTGATACAGGCTATACCCGCGCAGTCGTGGAGCGGCTGGCCTCGCTGGAGCTCGAAGGCCGAGAGTTCGGCACGGCAGGCGGAGCCAGGGCAGTCCAGGTCGTGGACAGCCTCTTCGAAGCCGAAGGCCTGCTGCCTCCGCCCGGAGCCGAGTCGCGCCTGCAGGCCTTTCGCTCCCTGCTTTCCGGCGAGGATGGCTCCGGCAGCGTCTCCCTGACCATGCCGGGCCGGCGGGAGCTGGATCCCCTTGAAGAGGATCTGTGGTACATGCCGCCCTGGAGCGGGGCGGGAACCGCGGAAGGCTCCCTGCTGGCCGCCGGCTACGGCATGCTGACCGGGCCACCCGGCCGCTGGGACGACTATGCCCACCTGGACTGCCGGGACCGCATCGTCGTGATCCAGGAAGGCCTTCCCCGCGGAGTGGATGCCGGCGAGGGCACAGACCTTGCCGAGCGTATACGGCTGGCCGAGCGCATGGGCGCGGCGGCGCTGGTGGTCTGCCGGGACCCCTTCAGCGACGCCCCCCTGGCCGACAACGTGGACCGGGGCCTGTTCCAGGAGCCGGTGTCGATCCCGGTGTTCTTCGTCCACTCCCAGGTGGCGGACTCGATCTTCAAGTCGAAGGGCTACACGGGGCGCAGCTGGATCTCCCGCATGAACCGGGCCCGCAAGAGCCTCAACCTGGACCTGCCCGATCGCGGCATGCGCATCGAGAGTCGTCCGTCTCACCAGATGGCCTCCGGCGCCAATGTGATCGGTTGGTGGCCGGGGAGGGGCGAGGGCGTGCTGGCGATGAGCGCCCACCTGGACCACCTGGGACTGGTGGATCACGAAGCGCCTCCCGCGGAAGGGAATGTATACCGGGGAGCCGACGACAACGCCTCCGGCGTGGCCGCCATGCTCGCCGCCCTGCGCCGCCTGAAGGAACGCTGGCCGGAGGGGCCGCCCCTGCGCGGCCTCCTGCTGCTTGCCTTTGACGGGGAGGAGAAAGGCCTGAAGGGAAGCCGGCATTTCGCCGCCACCACGGAGTGGGAAGACCTTCGTCTCACGCTGAACATGGACATGGTCGGCCGCCTGGACGGGCGTCCGCTGTCGGTCTTCGGAGCGGGGCGTGTTCCGGGACTGCAGGAGGTCCTGGAGCAGGCCGCGGGCGATCTTCCGCTTCGTTTCGCCGACCTGGAAGCCACTCCGAGCGACCACAGCTCCCTGGTCGAGGCAAGCATTCCGGCGGTCATGCTCTTCAGTGGCACGCACGAGCAGTACAACACGCCGGAGGATTCGCCGGAGCGCCTGGACTACGGCGGCCTGGCGCAGGTCGGGGATCTTCTGGTCAACAGTCTCGCCCGGATCGCGGAACAGGACCTGCATTTCGAGCTGGAGGGGGAGGCCCCGCGGCGTGCGACAGGGGCTCCGGTCAAGGTGGCCATGGGGATCACGCCGGGGTACGGAGGCGAAGGGGAGGGCATGGAAATCAGCCGCGTGGCGCCGGGCAGTCCTGCCGAGCAGGCCGGATTGCTGGCCGGGGATCGCCTGCTGGCGCTGGGCGAGCATCCGGTGACGAACATTTTCGACTACACCTTCGCCCTGCGCACCTTCACCGTTGGCGAACCCGTCGCGCTGCGTGTCCTGAGAGGCAGCAAGATGCTGGAGCTGCAGGTCGTCATCGGCGAACGCCGCAAACCCTGAGCGAGCGGCGAATGGCGCGCTACAACCTCTACCTCATGGACCCCACCCGCGATCCGCGTGTGATACGCCGGATTGCCGCGCAGACCGGCGTCGACGCCGGTGTGCTGCGCCCGCACCTTCTGCGCCCGCCCTTCCTGATCCTTCGCGAGTGCACTCTTTCCCAGAGCATCCAGGCGCGGAGGGACCTGGAGCGCCTGGGCCTGGGCATCAAGCTGGAGCGCCTCGCCCCGGAGCGTATCACAGGGAACACGCGCCATCCCCTGGCCGACCGGGTGGCCGGCACTGGGGAGCAGGACGTCGAGGAGATCGTCCTGGAGGAGGGCGAGGACCTGCAGGAACTGGCCGTCGATGAGGCGCTGCCACAGGAAGAGCCCGGGGAGCGGCCCCGCCGCCGCCGGTGGATCCCGGCAGTCCTCCTGCTGGCCGCCTGTCTTGCCGCGGGCTGGTGGATCACACGAAGCGAGGGAGTGCCCGAGGAAGTACGCAAGCAGCTGGACTACGCCTTCCAGCGCCTCGGATCCCAGCTGGAAATGCTGGAGGACTCGCCGGATCGTCCCGAAGTGCTGCAGGCCTTCCAGCAGGAACTGCAGCGAGTCAGCCGGGAGGCGCGCGCCCGTTGGAAGGACCTGCCGAATTCCTTCCGTTCCCGCCTGGAAGAGCTGGAAGCCCGCGCCCGGACCCTGTCGCTCCGTACGGCGGAGGAAAAGGAGCAGGACCTGTCGACGGCGCGCATGGATGATTTCACGGAGGCGACCAGCGAAGGGGAGTCCGGCTGGAATCGCCTGCAACAGGCCTTCAATTCCCTGCAGCGCCCCCGGACCGTGCGGCAGGTGCAGGATCTCTTCAGCCTGGTGCGCCTGGGACAGACCCGCGAGGAAAGCCTGCTGGCCTTCGAGGAGCGGCGTCGGCAGCTGGTGGAGGAATGCCGCCTGGCCGTCGAGAATCTGCGCCTTCGCCAGCTGGAAGCCAGTCTGCGCCTGAAAGGGGCGGCGATTCTGCCGGATCCCGGCGGAGCTCGCCTGTTGGCCGACTTGCCCGACGGCAGCGTGCTGGAAGTGGAACAGGGCTCGCGCCTGCATCGCGCGAGCATTCAGAACGGCCAGGTGGTGATCGAAGGGCTGGACGCCCTGGACCCGGCGATCCGCTTTCGGCTCGCTCGTTTGGATCAGCAGCCGGGGACCATTCGGAAGCTTCTCGAACGGGGCCTGGAATGGATGGATCCCGCGGCATGGCATGCCACTCGCCCCGGCAGCACCCTGCCTCGTCGAGGACGGCTGGTGCGCCACCAGCCCGACGCGCAGCCCTCCGACCTGTTGCGAACACGTCCCTTGCCGGAGGGCGTCGTCCTCAGCAGTACGGGCAACTTTCTGGACGGGGCGGCTCCGCCAGACATGCCGGATGCCGAACTGCGCCAGCTGCTGGCGCGCTGCGCCCGGGCCTACCTGGCCTGCCGCCAATGGCCGGAGGTCGTGGAAATCCGCCAGGGAGAAAAGCGCTATCGCCTGAGCGGGATGGATTTGTGGATTCTGAGCCGGGAACTGCTTTAAGGCTGGCGGGCGCGGCTTTGTGAAGGAACCCTCCAGCCTATGGATTCCTGCCAAGCGGTTGTATATTCTGTCTTGGTTCCGGTTGGAACCTCCGGATCGTCTGACAAATCATACGCTTGTCGCTTGTTTCGATGGCTTGCGGTCCGGCACAGGAACTTTTCATACAGTTTTCAGCGAAACCCTTGGCACGCACCCCATGGAAGCGCCCTTTCAGGGGATGGCCCGGGATTTGCTGTTATGAAGAAGCGCGCTCCGCAAATCGGGCGCACCCTGTACTCTGCCAACAAAGGTGTATTTCAGTTAAACGAAGAGGTGAGCAATGCGCAAAGCACTCATTCTTGGCTCCCTGGTCATGGGCGTCGCGACCGCCTTCGCGTCGATCCAGACCTCCAGCCACCAGGCGATTCGGAAGGGCGTCGATCCGTCGATCGTCCACCAGAAGAACATTTCGGCCCAGCCCAGCAATGCCGCCGCGGTCTACAAGGCCTCCCCGCGCACGGACACGGAAGTGGGTACTTCCCGCTATGACTACCAGCACAACGGTTCCCACGGCAAGATGCTGGCCGTCAGCGCTGACGGTGTCGTGCACGGCGCTTTCATGGGCGGTACGGACATCAGCAGCGGCCGTCGTGTCGTCGCCTGGTGCCTCGGCGAAGGCGACGTGGTCACCGGACCCACGGAAGTGCTGGCCCAGCACACCGGGTATACGACTTCGGCCGTGACCAGCGAAGCCCCGACCAATGGCCTGGCCGGCAATTCCGGCGTGGTCGCCATGCACTCCAGCGTTCCCAGCAGCCAGTCCTGGGTTGCCGTCGACTTCGCCGGCTGCACCCTGGCCTTCAATGCCCTGACCCACAACCAGGTCGATGTGATCTGGCCCCATGTCGCCGTCGATAACGACGACCGCATGCACATCGTCTGCGGTGACGCCAGCACGGGCGAGTTGGAAGATGCTGTCTGGTACTCTTCTTCCGCCGACGGCCTGGGCTGGGAGCAGAGCTTCATCATGCTGACCGACAACAGCAACGTGCTCTCCATGACCTCCGCCGCCGCCCGCGGCGCCGGCGGTGCCGCCGTGTTCTTCATGCAGGACGCCCCCGCCGAGACGGACATCGGCGACTTGGCCCCGCAGTGGCATCACGATATTTTCTACTACCGCAGCGACGTCAACGACATCGAGGCCGAGATCAACGACGGCAACATGGTCAATGTCACACGCTACCGTCACCCGGATTCCAGCGCCCCGCTGTCCGACGGAGTCTTCGCCTATGCCGATGTCGACGCCATCTTCGACAGCCAGGTGGATCCCCAGCTGCACATCGCCTGGAGCGCTCCCCCGGTCTGGATGGATTCGGCGTACTACATCGATCCGCTGGATGGCGAGACCTACCTGCTGGAAGGCGGCACCTTCGCCAACGTCAACGTGAGCTCCTCCCTGTGGCACTTCAATGCCGATACGGGCGAGTACGGCCACATCGCGGGCTGGGCCACGGGCGTCGACGAGAACGACGACCGTCCGGATCCCGGTGTGTTCCGTGTCGCCAGCGACCGCGTCCAGCTGGCCGTGGATCCTGACACCGGCTACCTCTACGCCATCTGGAACGAGTACTTCAGCGATGACACCCGCGACGCCTGGGACGACGGGCTGAACATGCCCAACGGCGAGATCTTCGCCGCCTGCTCGGCCGACAACGGCCTGACCTGGGGTCCCCGCGTCAACCTGACCGACACCCAGACCCCCGGCTGCGATGTCGGCGACTGCGCCAGCGAAACCTTTGCCAGCGTGGCCGAGGTGGCCTACGACGGCGAGCTCTTCATCAGCTACATGCTGGACCTGCACGCCGGCGCCTCGATCCGCAACGACGACGCCAACGACGGTTCCGAAGAGACGGTCAATCCCTGGATGGTGATGCGCGTCCCCGTGGAGAACATTCCTCCCCATGACGGCACTCCCTGGGATGCCGACGGCCATGTGGGCCTGTCGACCTACGAGCGTACCTGGAGCTACACCGGCGGCCACGCCGACACGGCCCAGACCTTGGACCGCGTGCTGATCTTCAACGAGAGCAACAGCAGCGTATACCTGGACATGGTCGAGGTCTTCCACGATGCCATCGACGTCTTCGGCGAGTTCGGCGATCCGCTCTACGCGCAGTTCGACGCCTTCAACGAGGGCGCCAACGACTACTTCGCCAATCCGGATGACTGGGACGGCCACGTTCCCGCCTGGAGCACGAACCTGATCCGCCTTAGCGTCGGCCACATCGGGCTGCCCGTCACCGAGCAGGCCTTCAAGCTGACCTTCAGCGACGGCACCGTGCGCTGGTACCGCTACGTATACGCCGAGACCGAGGTCGTTCCCTTCGACATGGACAATCCCGGCAACTACAGCAGCTTCACGCTCTGGCAGCGTAACACGGACGTCAGCGAAGGCGCTGTGCCGGTGAGCTTCGAGCTGGGCCAGAACTTCCCCAATCCCTTCAACCCGACCACCGAGATCAGCTTCTCGCTGGAGAACAACGCCCAGGCCACCCTGAGCGTGTTCAACCTGACGGGCCAGAAGGTCGCCACGCTGGTCGACGGCAACCTCGCCGCCGGCAGCCACCAGGTGACCTTCGACGCCAGCGGGCTGTCGAGCGGTCTGTACTTCTACACCCTGAGCGCCAACGGCATCAGCGAGACCCGCAAGATGCTGCTCAGCAAGTAGTCCCTACGACAGATTGCCAATCCGGCAATTCCAGCCCCCGATCCGCAAGGATCGGGGGCTTTCTTTGTCATCCAGCGCCATTCCTCCTGCCGAGCGTCTTGAAAGCTGAACAACTTCGCCTGTTCGCATCTGTAGTCTTGATCCTTCAAAGCCGGATCAAGCTGGCGCGGCTCTTGCAATGGCTAAGGGCAGAGTCTCTGCTTGTCGCTGTTTCAGTGGAGGGCCCAGCCCATGTTGATGCCGCTCTGCCTGCTGCTTGCCAGCGCTCTGTGCGCCCAGGCCGAGTTCCGGGCCGTCCCGAAAGGGCCGGATGCCACAACGATCCACGGAATGCCCGAGGCATCGAAGACCGAAGGGAATCCGGTTCCGCACAAGGTCGCGCCCCTGCGTGAGACACAGGAAGAGGTGGGATCCACCCGCTATGACCTGCAGCAACTCGGCTCGGTGGGCCAGATGATCGCCGTCGACGAGACGGGCATGGCGCACGGGTGCTACTCTGATCCTCCAGCACCCGGATATGATGATCTGAAGTACTTCTGCGTCGACCCGGAAGGGGTTGTCGCTAACGAGGGGGCAGTCGCGTTTCCTTACCCCGATTTCATCAATCTTGCCGTCTATGGACCCGGAGCATTGGATATGCCGATCAATGGCGCGGTTTTTGGTTTCTACAACCGACTAGCCAACGAGTTGGCAGCCTGCTCGCTAGCTGTTATCCGTAGCATGGTGCCGGGTCCGTCCCACGATCGATCCTTCTTGCGTCTTGCCGTGGACGCAGACGAAACCCTGCATATTGTATACATGAGATACTACCCTGATCCTGGACGAATTCTCTACTGGCGCATTGCGAACGATTGGACGATCGAGGACTCGCCGGTTGAAATTGCCGATACCTGCAATGTCGTTTCCCATGCGGTCTGTGCTACACCTGATGGCGCATCCGTCGCGGCCCTGTTCATGCAGGATGCGTTGGCGGCGAATCCGGGAGAGCGCGCCGCGCGACAGTGGCATCACGACATTTTCTACTACAGGTCGGACAGCGGGTCGCTGGTGGATTTGATCGAGACGGAAGCCCCTGTCGCAGTCACGCGATACCGTCAGGAGGACAGCACGGCCCCACTCTCCGATGTCCTGTTCGCCTTCACCGACCTGGACGCCACTTTTTCCTACGGGGAGGGCCCGGATCTGCATATCGCCTGGACCGCACCGATGGTTGTGGCAGATTCCGCCCTTTACCGGATACCAGGATCGCCGGTAGTCCATCTTGCCGGGGGTGGCCTGTTTCCCGTGACACACAAGCGTAGCAGCATCTGGCACTATTGCGACGGGAGCGGACAATTCTCGCACCTCGCCGGCTGGGCGACGGGGACCGGGGAAGAGGATGCGGCTGCGGATCCGGGCATCTTGCGGACCTCCCATTGCCGCCCCCAGCTGGCGGTGGATCCGCAGAGCGGGTACCTGTACGCGATCTGGAACCAGTTTTCCAGCGATGACACACGCCTGCCCGGAGAAGACGGCCTTCGCATGCCCAACGGCGAGATCTACGCCGCCTGCTCGGCGGATAGCGGGCTGACCTGGGGTCCCAGGATCAACCTGAGCAACACGCCGACACCCGATTGCGAGGTGGGAGACTGCGCCTCCGAAATCGAGGTGTCCCTTGCTAAGCGGGTGCATGACGGCGAGCTGGTCATTAGCTATCTGCTGGACCTTCATGCCGGCTGCAGCCTGCGAAGCGACGAGCCGAACGACGGATCCGAGGAGACCGTCAACCCGATCCTCGTGATGCGTGTTCCCGTGGGGGACATTCCGCCCCACGACGGGACGCCCTGGGATGCCGCGGGCCATGTGGGACTGTCGAGCTACTCCCGCACCTGGAGCTATGTCGATGGCCACCCGGACACGATCCAGACCCTGGACCGGGTGCTGGCGGTCAACGAGAGCGACACGCAAATCACCCTCGACCGGGTGGATGTGATCCACCATGTCACGGATGTTCTTGGATCGGAGGAGAGTGCGCTCTACGCCGATATCGAAGTATACGATCGCGAAGGGCAAAACTACCTGGAAGACATCGCCCTCTGGGACGGCCAGATTCACGCCTGGCGCGCGCAGCTCTTGCGGCTGAGCGTGGGCCACCGCGGCCTTCCATTCTACGAGCAGGCCTTCCGCCTGGTCTTCAGCAACGGGACGGAAAGGCTCTACCGCTACCTCTACGAAGGCACCGAGGTCCTGCCCCTGGATCACGCGCAGATCGATTCCTACGAGACGACCGTGCTCTGGGAACGCAGTGTCGGCATGGAAGAACCGCAACGACCGACAGTTTTCCATTTGGAGGCCTGCGCGCCGAATCCCTTCAATCCATCGACCCGGGTCGCCTTCACCCTGGAAGGGGCAGCCGAAGTGGATCTCTCCGTCTACAACCTGGCGGGACAGCATGTCGCCAGGCTGGGCAGCGGATCCTATGCCTCAGGCAGGCACCAGGTCGTCTTTGACGGCGAGGGGCTGGCCAGCGGGATCTACTTCGTATCCCTGCAGGTGGGAGGACAGCGGGCCGTGCGCAAGGCGCTGCTCAGCAAGTAGCCAGCGCCCCTGCCCGGCATCCCTTCGCGCCTCTTGCCGCAAGGCGGGGATTCCTACCTTCTGGACAGTTCCAGTTCAGAAAGCGGTCCCATGTTTATTGATCATGTAGAAATCGAGGTGCGCAGCGGAAAAGGCGGTGACGGCTGCGTCAGCTTCCACCGGGAAAAGTATGTCCGCAAGGGAGGTCCCGACGGCGGAGACGGCGGACGCGGCGGAGATGTGGTCTTCCTGACCGATGCCGGCCGCGGCAATCTGCTGGACTTCAAGTGGAGCCGCAGCTTCGAGGCCGAGAACGGCCAGCAGGGCAAGGGCCGCAACATGAAGGGCCGGCGGGGCAAGGACATCGTGATCAAGGTGCCCGTCGGCACGCAGATCCGCGACGCCGAAAGCGGGGAGCTGCTGCTGGACATGGTCGCGGAGGGGCAGCGCGAAGTGCTCTTCAATGGCGGCCACGGAGGCAAGGGCAACTACCGCTTCCGCTCGAGCACCAACCAGGCGCCCCGCGAATTCACCGAAGGCGGCCCGGGCCACGAACGGCGGCTGCAGCTGGAGCTGAAGATCCTGGCGGATGTGGGCCTGGTCGGCTTCCCCAATGCCGGCAAGTCGACGCTGCTCAGCGTGATCAGCGCGGCGCGGCCCAAGGTCGCCGATTATCCTTTCACCACGCTGGTGCCCAATGTGGGCATCGTTCCCTACGCCCAGTACAAGTCCTTCGCCATGGCCGATATTCCAGGCCTGATCGAGGGCGCGCATGAAGGCAAGGGCCTGGGCCACCAGTTCCTGCGCCATGTGGAGCGCACCCGGCTGCTGCTCTACCTGGTGGATGTGAGCTCGGAAGATCCCGCCGAAGAGCTGGAGGTGCTCCGACGGGAACTGCAGGCCTACGCGCCCGAACTGGCCCGCCGGCCCAGCCTGGTCGTGCTGACCAAGGCCGACATTACGACGCCCAGCCGCCGCAAGCTGAAAATGGAGTACGATTTCCTGATCAGCAGCGTGGCCAACCGGCGCGTGAAAAGCCTTGTATCACGCATCGGCGAGATGCTCGAGCGGATGCAGCTGGAGGAGGAGCGCCAGGAACGGGCAGCAAGCGATTACGAGGTGCCGCCGCATCGCCTGGACCTGGGAGACGCCGAGGACTAGCCGTCTCGACTGCGCTGGAAGCCACACCCCCTTCGGAGGGAACCATGTCCCGCCTGCTGAAGAGCAATCTGTCGCACACGCCCCTGTTCACCGTGCTGGTGGAGGTGTTTTCGATCGTGCTCGGCGTGCTGCTGGCGCTGGGCGTGGCTGAATGGCGCGAGGAAGCCGCCCTGCGCGAACGCGCGGTTTTCGTCAGGCAATCCCTCGCCGGCGAGATCGATGGCAACATCCGGATGCTCGAGGACCGCTTGCCCTACTACGAGCACATCGGGGGCGTGATCGATAGCCTGGCGACAGTGCACGGCGAACAGGCCGATGGCAAGGGCCTGGAGATTCCCGGTTGGGTCGGTCTGGCGCCGGCTCTGCTGACCGCATCCAGCTGGCAGGCCGCGCTCAACACGCGTGCCATGGAAACCATGGATTTCGGCCAGGTTGCCGGCCTCTCCGCGCATTACTCCTTCCAGGACCTTTACCGCAGAACCCAGGAGCGCATAGTGGAACACGCGATTACCGGACAGGGGGTGACGCTCGGGCAGTTGCGGATGTTCATGCGCGAGTTCCACCAGCTTGGCAGCGAGCTGCTCCGCTCCTGTCGCGAGACTAGAGGGGGGCTCGGAGATTCTCCTTCTTCTCGCTGAGCCCGGATTCACTGTCCTCCCGTGATACCGAAGATTTGCCGGAAAGCCCCAGCTTCGCCAGCAGATCATCCATCAGCGTTTCGGCGCGGAACCCTTCGGCCCAGCCGACGGCGTTGCGTTTCATGTCGCCTTGCAGCTCGGCATCCAGCAGGATGTCGACCGCCGCCGCCGCCATTTCCTCCCCGTCTTCCACCAGGTAGCCCGTTCGGCCGTCCTGCACCAGGTCCCGCGGTCCCATGACCGAGTAGGCTACGACGGGCAGGCCGCAGTGCTGGGCCTCGAGGAGCGTGCAGCAGAAGGTGTCGAAGCGGCTCGGCAGCAGGCAGAGATCGCAGACATTGTATACCTGGGCCAGCCGTTCCTTGTCCGTCCAGCCGAGGAAGATCGCGTCGGGACATGCTTCGCGCAGGGCCGACTCCGCGGGGCCCGTGCCGGCGAAGACAAGACGGGCGGCCGGAACCTCTTCCCGTATACGCTTCAGGATTCCCGGCAGCTCCAGCACTCCCTTCTCCTGGCTCAGCCGTCCCGCGTAGAGCAGCAGTCGATCCTCGGGCGAGGCCTGCGGCAGGACGGCCTCCCGGGGCGTGCTCTCCGGCATGAAGCCCGGGTCCGCCCAATGGGCCGTGCGATGGATGCGCGAGGCGGGAATCCCCATGTCCGGCGCGCTGAGCATGGTTTCGTGTTCGCTGTTGAGCACGAAGATCCCGTCGAACTGGTGATACAACCCGCGAAGCAGGCGCCGCAGCTGGTCCAGCCTTTGCGGGCTGAAATCCAGGGCCTTGCGGGCGAACTCCATCCAGTCCGTGTGCACGAAGAAGAAGGCCGGCACGTGGAAGGCCTGCTTCAGGTAGAGGGCGATCGGCCCCATCAGCAGCTCGGTCGAACAGACGATGCGGTCGTAGCCGCCTTCCTTGAAGATCCTGTGGATCTCCATCGGGTCGAAGACGCGCATCGGCTGGTCTGGGTAGACAGAGAAGGTGAACTTCTCCAGCGGACGGATCACATGCAGGTGCTCCATCGACTGGCGGTCCCCGGAGGCGGCGAGGAAGTCGACCGGCAGGTCACGCCGCTGGGCCTCCTTGAGCTTCAGCCCCAGGCTTCGTGAGACACCGTTGCGGTCGAAGAGGGTATCCGTGAGCCACAGGGCGCGCTGCGGGTGCCTCAGCGTGTCGAGCCGTCCCGCGAACTGGTCCAGCACCGGACGATTGGCGTACATGGCGCGGGCGGCGGAGAACTGGCCGGCACCGATCAAGCCCCCTGCCAGCGCGGGAAAGGGCAGGCCGTCCATCAGCCCGCCCAGGCTGGAAATTCCGCCCGGCGCTTCCGTGCCGCGGTCCTCTCCGCCCATCAGGTTGCGCAGGTAGAGCGGGAACTCCATCTGTTTCAGCACCCTCCAGGCCTCGGGAGACTCCTTTCCGTTGCCCTGTCGCGAGGACAGCGACTCGACCCGGCCGCGCAGTCGTTTCAGCAGCAGCTTGAGCAGGTCCCGGAAGATCTCAGGAATGCCGTCGATCAGCTCTTTCTCGAAGTCCACCAGGTTGCTGCGACGGGCCGCGGCAATCTTCTCCAGCGTGTGGAGAAGAGGCGTGTAGTCCTTCTTGGTGGTCAGTTTCGTGATCAGTCCGGGCGAGCGCCCCTGCAGCGCTCCGTGAGCCGCTTCGATGAAACGCGTCGTCACCTTGTGCCGCCGCAGCTCGAAGATCAGGTTGGCGAAGACCAGGCCCTGGAGCTTCTTGCTCAGCGTGCCTTTGTGCAGGAGCAGGCGGACCAGTCCGGCGTCCTTCAGGTGCATCTGCGTCTGGCAGTAGTAGTCGAGCAGCGCGCCGGCAATGCGGCCTTCGTCGCTGTAGCGGCCGAAAGGCGCGGTGCGGCCTTTCCAGAGGGCGCGCCGTGCCATCTCGATGCGCGCGCCGCCGGACAGGTCCTGGTGGCCGGGAACATGCAGGCGCGTGCCGAAGCCGCCGACGAACATCGCCATGTGATCGTCGGATCCACCGACACGGTCCTTGTCGAAGGGCCTCTCGCAGAAGGATTCCGGTGAGACACCGGTTTCGCGGGAGAGCTGCTCGATGCGTTCGGCGTCCAGGTGATCCAGCCAGGCGTCCAGCAGCAGGTTCTGCCAGGCGTCACGGTGGCCGTTGATCACCTCGAAGCGCTGGAAGACCAGCGAAAGTTTCTCCCAGAAGAGCAGGGGCGGAATGCCGTTGTGGCCGTATACATAGAGCGGGTGCGCCCAGGCGGTCGGGATGCCTCGGGCATTCGTATAGTCCAGGAACTCGTAGAGATTCCGGCGCAGCCGGTTCAGCCGGGGCTCGTCCTCCGGATCGAAGCCCCAGGCCAGCACATGGATCGAGGTGTCGAATTCGGGCACGGTGCAGGTCCACTCCGCGCCGGGCATCAGTTCGCGACCCTTGTCCAGCTGCTCCCAGCAGGAGCGCGCGTTGTTGTGGTTGGTGATGGTGTATACATCCATCCCCGTGTTGCGCTGGCACTCCAGGACCTGTTCGCTGCTGACCCAGGTCTCCGAGCTGCGGATCATGCGGCCGACGATCTCGTCGGGCACGTCGCTGTTGTAGTCGTGGCAGTGCAGGTCCATCCGCAGGCACTCGTCCTGCGGGAAGCGGGCGTCCTCGCGCTGCCGCAATTCGCCGAAGCGTCTGCGCAGCTCGTCGCGAAAGCCCTCGGGGGAACGGCCGCTGGCCGAATGGGTGTAGGTCGTCATGTACCCAAGGTGTTGTGTCGGTATTGCATGACGGTTAGATTCTTGCTGGCTCAGCGTTATATGTGAGGGAGTGTCGTGCCATCTGACCCCAAAACGGAGCAGGGCGGGCCCCGCCCGGGAGATGGCCTGCAGGTCGATGCCTGCGAGGTGGAGCTGCTCGCCTGCTCGTTCATCAACAATTTCTGTGAGGGCTACGGCGGAGCGATCCAGGCGACCCAGAGCCGGCTGCGGATCCGGGACACGCGCTTCAGCGGAAACCGTGCCAGCGGCGGCGGAGGTGACGCCATTGATTCATGGCACAGCCAGCTGCAAATGGATCCGGCCAGCCTGCCGCTTGACCCTGCTGCAGGCGGCGTGATCCAGCTGGAAGGGGACGGTCTCTTCCGCATTGGAGAAAAGGTGACACAGTTCACCGAACTGGACTGAGCGGCGGTACGGTCGGCGGAAGAGAGAGAAGCCGCGGCCTCCATCCGGATACCGCGGCTCTCTTGTGTGTGACAGGTGAACCTAGAAGGGCAGGTCGTCGTCGTCGAAGCCGGTGTTTCCGCCGCTGCCGCTACCGCCGCCGCTCGAGGCGCCGGAAGAGGCCGGGCTGCCTTCCTGGTTGCGCTGATAGCCGCCGCCGCCACCCCCGCCGCCTTCGCCGCGGGAGGAGAGCATCTGGAAGTTGTTGACCATGATTTCCGTCGTGTAGACCTTCTGGCCTTCCTTGTTCTCATAGCTGTCGTAATGGATGCGGCCTTCGGCGTAGATGCGCGAGCCCTTGCGCAGGTAGTCGCGGGCGACTTCCCCCAGGCGCCCCCAGCAGACCAGGCGATGCCATTCGGTGGTTTCCTGCAGCTCTCCATTGGCGTTCTTGCGCTTCTCGCTGGTGGCCAGCGAGAACTTGGCCATGCTCATGCCGCTCTGTGTCGTCCGGAACTCGGGGTCCTTTCCCAGGTTTCCGATCAGGATGACCTTGTTGACCATGGGTCTTCTCCTCTGTATACAAATCTGTTGTTCTCTCTTCAGCCATGCCCAAACTAGGGAATCCCGGGGCGTCCGCGGTCCTTTTCGGCAGGGGCGGGAAAGGAATTCCCCAAATTGCCCAGGGGGCCGGACACTCAGGCCTGGGCGGAGGAGTGTCCAGTCCGGCGTGCATGGCGAAGTAGCAAGGGCCGCAAGGGAGCACCCAGCGCCAGCAGGATCGCCGTCAGCAGCCCGGCCAGGTCGGCCAGCAGGTCGAGCAGGCTGGCGTCGCGGCCGACGAATGCCTGGTGCGTCTCGTCGCTGATCGCCCAGCAGAGGCCGATCAGCAGGAGCGCGCCGGCGAAGCTTTTCCAGCCCTTGGCCAGGCGGTGACGCAGGCCCCAGGCCAGGCTCAGGCCGACCACGGTATACTCGACCAGGTGCAGCACCTTGTCGAACTCGAAGAGCCTGTGATCCGGCATCGACGAGCCGGGCAGGGAGCTGCCGATCCAGACCAGGAGGTAGACGGCGATCGCCGGGCCCCAGTCGACCAGCACTCTCACTCGCCCGTCGCCTTCGCGGCTTCCTGCAGGGCGGCGGGCAGCTCCTCGAGCAGGTCGCCGGCGATCAGCGAGCGCTCTCCCAGCCGGTCCCGCACGCGATCCGCGGCGCGGCCGTGCAGCCAGCAGCCCAGCCGGGCGGCGTCTTCGGCGGCGACGCCCTGCGCGCAGAGACCCGCGATCAGGCCGGCGAGCACGTCCCCGCTGCCCGCCGTCGCCAGGCCCGGGTTGCCGCTGCCGTTGATCGTGACCCCTCCCGCGTAGCCGATCACGGCGCTCGGAGCGCCTTTCATCAGGATTGTTGTATCACTGGCATCGGCCAGGTCGATGGCCTGCTCGAGGGTCTCCGCGTGATCCGCCGCTTCCCGGCCGGTCAGGACGGCCAGTTCCCCGGCGTGGGGCGTCAGCACGATCTCGCATTCCAGTTCGGCCAGGTCCTCTGCCATACCGGCGAAGGCGTGCAGGGCGTCGGCGTCGATGACCAATTTCGTATCACAAGCCGCCGCCAGGGAGCGGCAGAGGGAGAGGCTTTGCTCGTCTCGTCCCAGGCCCGGGCCCAGCAGGACCGCATCGGCCCACTTCAGCTCCTCGGCCAGCCTTTCGGCATGCTGTGATCCAAGGAATCCCGCGCCCTCGTCGGGCAGGGCCAGGGTCAGCACTTCAGGCAGGGCGATCTCGAAGACCGCGTTCAGCGAGGCCGGACAGGCCAGCTTGACCATGCCGCTGCCGCTGCGCAGGGCGGTCTTGCAGGCCAACATGGCCGCCCCGGTCATGCCGGTGGAGCCGGCGATCACGAGCACTCGGCCGGCGCGATTCTTGTGGATGCCCGGGTGCCGGGCCGGCAGGGCGACCGCCAGGTCCTCCAGCGCCGGCAGGGTCCAGTCTTCGGGCTTAGAAAACCACTCCGGGTCGTAGCCGATGGAAACCGCCCGCAGCTCTCCGCAGATCGCCGCCGCCGGTTGCAGCAGCAGCCCGCGTTTCGGCGCCGCCATCGTCAGGGTCATCTCGGCCTGGGTGAAGCAGCCGGGCAGCCGGCCGCTGTCCCCTTCGGCGCCGGAGGGAATGTCCACCGCCACCAGGGGCACTCCGCTGTCGCCCGCCAGCTGGATCATGCGCAGGGGCAGCCCGCGGGCAGCCCCCTTCAGGCCGGTGCCGAGCAGGCAATCGACCAGCAGGTCAAAGGAGCGCAGATCCGGCAGGTCTTCCTCGCCGAGAATTTCGTGGATCGGCAGGCCCAGGTTGGACAGGATCGCCCGGTTGGCGGCGGCGTCCGGGCTGGCCTTGGCGGCCACCCCGATGGCGAAGACCTGCGGATCGAGCCCCGCCTGGAGCAGGTGCCGTGCAATGACGAAGCCGTCTCCGCCGTTGTTGCCGCTGCCGCAGAGGATCGCCAGCCGGATTTCGCCGCTGTCCTGCAGCCGCTTCAGCAGCTGCCTGGCGCAGCCGGCTCCGGCGTTCTCCATCAGGCAAAGCGAAGAGAGGCCCAGGTCGACCGCCAGCCGGTCCATGGCCTGCATCCGCTGGACGCTCAACACGCGCTGCATGAGAGTCTCCCCATTGATCGAAGGCCGCGCGGCCTTCAGGAAGCGGTCAAGGTAGCAAGGAGGGGCGCGCCTCGCTCAGTCGGCAGGGCGCGGGGGCGCTTTCGATCCACAGCAGGCAGGCCACCCGGGAGTTGCTGTGACTCAGGCTCAAGGAGACGCACACGCCCAGGCGCTCAGGCAGGTGGACTCGGGGCGGCTCGTCGCCGCCGAGGATCGCGATCTCGCGGGCATCACAGGATTCGCCCCGCTCTTCCAGCCAGCCCAGAATCGCCCGCTTGGCCAGCCAGCGCGCTCCCAGGGAGCCTTCGCTGCGTCGGCGCCGGGAAAGGGCTTCCTGCTCGAGCGGATGCAGCCAGGAAGAGCGGATCTCGTCCAGCGGACACTCCGCCAGCGGGCACTGCAGGCGCAGGTTCATTCCGCTGCCGAGGACGCCGGATGCAGGCCCTCGTTCAGGGTTTCCAGGATCTCGAGCAGGCTGCGCAGGTCGGGCAGTTCGTGATCCGCGCGGTGATTGGCGGTGTCCATCGTCGAGCCGTAGGCCGCCAGCGCCGTGTGCAGGCCCAGCTTGCGCGCGCCCTCGATGTCCCGCTCGGGCCAGTCGCCGACCATCATCACCTCCTCGGCCGAAAGGCCCAGCTCCTGGAGCATGCGCTGAAAGGGCGCCGAATGTGGTTTGTGATACCCCGTATCGTCATGGGTGATCACCGGATCGAAGTAGTGCTGCAGGTTCAGGTTGGCCAGGCGGATCCAGGCCTTGAGCCGCGGTGCGTCGGTGAGGATCGCCAGGCGGTAGCCCTTGCGGATCAGCGTCATCAGCGTGTGCTTCACATGCGGATAGAGCACGAGGTTCGCCGTGCGCGCGCGGCGGTACTCGACAATGCCGCAAGCCAGGATCCTGGGATCGATGTTGCCCTCGACGGCATTCAGGAAGGAGTCGAAAACGCCCTTGTACTCCATGCCCTCGGCATCATAGATGTCGTACAGGCCCTGGATGATCGATTCCGGGTCCCGGTCGAGGCCGGCATCGATCATGCCGCGGGCGGCGGCGGAGATCGACTCGTACTTCAGCCGCATGAAGTCGACAAGAGTATTGTCCAGGTCGAAGATGATGGCCCGGATCATGGCAGCAGGCTGTCCAGTTCGACGGGATCGACCGTCGGCAGGCTGCGGCAAGTCAGGTGGACGCCGCGGCTCTTCAGTTCGCGCAGGGCCTCCTCGTCGGCGGCATCCAGGTAGACATAGTCCAGCAGGCGCCGCGCCCCGCTCTTGTCGTGCATGCCGCCGATCGTGATCTCCCCGGGCACCAGGCCCGCGTCACACAGGCGGCGCGCCTGGCCGGGATCGGGCATCACGACGATGGTCTTCCTTTCGGGATCGCCGCTCAGCTCCCGGGCGCAGGAATCGGCGTCGAGGAAGGACAGCTCCTGGCCCTCCTCGGGGCAGCAGGCGTAGAGCTGCTGTTCGAATTCGCTGGTGGCGACCTCGTCGTCACACAGGATCAGCCGCTGGATCTGCAGCGGCTTGCACCAGCCGATCACGACCTGGCCGTGGATCAGCCGGTCATCAATGCGGAATAGGCAGTTCTTGTGGGTCATCTCAGGTTCCTCGCGGACGTCCGCACTGCATGGCGCGGTGTCCGTCGCGTATCAGCGTGTCGGCAATCTCCCCGGCATCGATCGTTGAGCGCTTGCCCAGGAAAGAGAGCAGCATGCCGAGGTTCACTCCGGTCACGATCGTTGCCGGCAGCCCGGTGGCGCGGGTGGCGAGCATGGCGGCGCGAAAGCAGCTGCTGCCGGGAAAATCCACCAGGATCACCGTCGGTCCCTGCTGGGCGCGCAGCCAATGCCCGACCTGTTCCGTCAGCCCATCAAGGGACAGGCCCTCGTTGCTCTGGGCCTCCAGCGCCTCCTGCCGGCCCATGATCCTCGAGACCGCGTCGATGAAGCCCTCGGCCAGGGAGCCGTGACACACCAGCAGGACGGGGATCATTCGTTGTCCCTTCGCAGGTAGCTGCGCAGGCGCTGCTTGTCCTGCATGTTCTGCAGCAGGCGGCGGTTGAATTCCTCCGCGGCGTCGTAGCCGTATACCTGCAGATGCAGGTTGAGCGCCAGGGTCTCGCAGATCACGGTGATGTTCTTGCCCGGGAAAATCGGCAGCTGGACATGTGGCACATCAATGCCGAGGATGTCCTTGGTCTCCTTTTCCAGACCGGTGCGCTCGAAGTTGTCGCGATCCTTCCAGAGGCGCAGCTCGACGACCATCTCGATGCGCTTCTGCATGCGGATCGAGTGCACCCCGAAGATCTCCTTGACGTCGATGATGCCCAGGCCGCGGATCTCCATCAGGTGCAGGAGGGTCTTGTTGCCGCGCCCGATGAGCACGTTGTCGGCCTTGCGTGTCACAGTGACCACATCGTCGGCGACCAGGCGGTGCCCGCGTTCGACCAGGTCCAGCGCCACCTCGCTCTTGCCGATGCCGCTCTTGCCGGTCAGCAGCAGGCCGGTGCCGTATACATCGACCAGCGTGCCGTGCATCTGGCTGGTCGGGGCGAAGAACTCGTCCAGGAAATCGCTCAGCAGGTGCGTGAATTCGGTGGTGCCCAGGCTGCTGGAGAGGACGGCGATGTCCTTTTCTTTCGCCAGCTCGAGCAGGGGGTCCGGCACGGGATTGGAATTGGTGACGACGAAACAGGGAATATCGTAGGACAGCATGGCCTCCAGGGAGGCGCGCGTCTTCTTGTCGCCGATGGATTCCAGGAAGCTGATTTCCGTATTGCCCAGGATCTGCACGCGGTCGTAGGTGAAGAGGTCCAGGTAGCCGGCCAGCGCCAGGCCGGGGCGATGCAGATTCTTCTGGCGGATCTCGCGCCCATAGCCCGCCTCGCCCGTCAAGGAACGCAGCTGCAGCTCGTTGGCTTCCTGTTCGACGAATTCCCCGATGTGAAGGGATTCCATGGACCATCCTTCCCTGGACTAGCCGGGTCGCCCCGGACGAGGAAACTTACCCAATTCAGGGCCAAAGGCAAGGTGGGCAAAGGGGGTGCGGGGAAATGGGTCGCGGAGTGTCCGGGGGGGAGGACGATTGGATTGTTTTGCGGTTTGAGCGGGTCATCCGGTCCCGTTCGCTGACCGATGCCACCCAGGCAACTCATTTCCCTCCTGTCTTCGATGCAGCAATCTCGCCTCCCTCCGCGGCTTCGCCGCTGCCGGCCCCTCTCCTTTCGGCGCTTCGCGGCGAAAGGGGGGCAATTGGTTGGGGATCCCTTGACCGTATTTTTCACATGCGGCTACGATTCATCGGCCGCTTCGCGGCCGGTTGTGGTTTTTGGGCCGGCGCTCTCGTGCAGGCAGGGCTGTGCTGGTGGATCTGCGGGTGTGTCTGGTGGGGTGGACGGATTTGTGGATGGGGGTGTGGATGGGGGTGGATTGTGATTTGGTCTTACACGCTCCTACTCACAGTGCACGGCTTTATTGCCACAAAAATCAGTCCCGATAAATGGACGCGCCCTTGGACACTCTGCCACTGAGGAGCGGGATCCAGGACCGAGACACGGCGTTAGTCCCACAAAAGTCAGACCCCCGATCTGGACAAACCATCGCCTGCCATGTTGCCCTCAACAGGCTCCCCGCCAGTGCCAGATCATGGTTTGCAAAAGACTTCTCATGCCCACCGCCATCTACTACCTGCCGGCAGTTCTTCTAATAAAACGGCCGTGCAACGGCCGACCAATAACAGACGCATGTGAAACATGCGGAAACCATCGCGTCCATTCGCCCACCATTGCCATTCCCGGAATGTGTAGGCCCTCCTGTCTTCGACGCGGAACAGGATCCCGCGGTCAAGCCGCGGGATGACAGCGTTGGGGACCATCTATTCGGATCTCCGTGCCCTCCATCCACCTCCGTGCCCTCCGTGCGAGCTCTTTCTTCCAGCCAGTTTCCCGAAAAAGAGAAGCCCCCCGCCGAAGCAGGGGGCTGTAGTAGTTCCATGGGAAGGAGCCTAGTGCTTGACCTGTTGGCGGTCCTTCAGCTTCAGGCTTTGCTTCTTCAGCTTTTCCGTTGCCTTGTCCACGCTCTTGTAGAAGTTGTCGCTGGTGTCGCTGGCGACCAGGGTATCGCCCTTGACATGGAGGCTGATCTCGACCGTCTTGTTCTGTCTCACATCGTAGGACAGCACGATGTCGCAGTCGAGAATATGATCGACGAAGCGGCTCAGGCCGTTGACTTCGTTGGCGGCGTAGGTTTTCAGCTTCTCGGAAGCCTTGAAGTGTCTCGAGGTGACGGAAGTGTTCATGCAAACCTCCTTGGTCTGGATAAGTCCGGCCGGGTTTCCGGCCCGTATACAATCCCTAGGCCCGGGGATGGGCCTGTTGGTGAATCTCTTTCAGCCGGTCCGCCGCCAGGTGCGTGTAGATCTGTGTCGTCGACAGCGAAGCGTGTCCCAGCAGTTCCTGCACCGTCCGCAGGTCCGCGCCGCGGTCCAGCAGGTGCGTGGCGAAGGAGTGGCGGATCACATGCGGCGAGAGCTTGCGCTGCTGCGAGACCTGGCGCAGCCGCCGGTTCACAATATCCTGGACTCCGCGGCGGCCGAGCCGGTTCCCGCGGTTGTTGAGCAGGAGGGCGTTTTCTGTTTCGTCGGGGCGCTTCTCTTCCAGCTGTGTCTCACGAAAGGGCCGCCAGGCTTCCAGCAGCTCCAGGGCCGGCTTGCCCAGCGGCACGATCCGCGTCTTGCGGCCCTTGCCGACGACCTTCAGCGAATCGTGGCGGATGCTGCCCAGATCCAGCGAGACCAGTTCCGCCAGACGAATGCCGCTGCTGTAGAGCAGCTCGAGGATCAGCCGGTCGCGGCAATCGTAGAAATTGTCGCGGCCGATGATCTCGATGGCCTGTGCCAGCTCTTCCACGCCGAGGCAGGACGGCAGGGTCCGTTCGTGGCGAATGACGGGCATGGCCTTCAGGGGGTTGTGATCCAGCTGCTCGCGCTCCATCAGGAAGCGGAACCAGGCGCGCAGGGCGGCGCTCTGGCGGGCAATGCTGCGCCGGCCGATGCCGCGCCGCTGGCGATCCGCCAGGAAGCGCCTCAGGGCCTGGCGGTCGAAGGGGTCGCCTCCGTCCAGGAAGTCCAGGTATTGCTGACAATCGCGTCGGTAGGCAGACAAGGTATGTTCGGAACAGTCGCGCTCGACCTGCAGGTAGCGCAGGAAGTCGGCCAGAAGGTGTGCGGCGGCAGCGGGGTCAGTCTTCAATCAGGCCTCATGGGGTGGAAACCGGAAGGGATTGGCTCCTTCCTTCCCGCGCGGCGGCAAGCGCCGGGCCGGTACACCCCCTATCGGTCAGCGGGATGGGTGGATCCAGCCTTGCAGGTACCCGAAGTATAGCGTCTCGCGGAGGCCCGCAAAAGGAAAACCGGCGACGGCACAAATGGCGTGAAAGCGGGACAGGGACAGGACTCGGCAGGGCGGCTAGTCCTTGTCCTCGCTGGCCTCCAGCTGGAACTCGCTCTTGCAGATGGGGCAGCGCAGGAAGTCGCCCTTGGATTCGGTGCGCTTTTCCACCAGGTAGTTGTTGTTGCAGTGCGAACAGGCCTTGGCCACCGGCTTGTCCCAGCTGGCGAAATCGCAGTTGGGATACTTGGTGCAGCCGTAGAAGACCCGGCCGCGGCGGGTGCGGCGCTCGCTGATTTCCCCGTCGCAGTCCGGCTTGGGGCAGCGCACGCCGGTAGTCATGGCCTTGGTGTTGCGGCAGTCGGGATAGCCTGAGCAGCCGAGGAACTTGCCGTAGCGCGATGTCTTGATCTGCATCGGCTTGCCGCAGAGTTCGCAGGTGACATCGATCTCGGGCAGGTTCTCGTCTTCCAGGTTGCGCGTGTACTTGCAGGTCGGGAAGCTGGTGCAGGCGATGAAGCGGCCGTGGCGGCCCCATTTGTAGATCAGCTCCTCGCCGCACTCGGGGCATTTCTCGCCCGCTTTTTCCGTGATCGATTCCTTGATCTTGCCGCGGTTCTCTTCGGCGATCTTCAGGGCGTCCTGGAAGGGGTCATAGAATTCCTGCAGCACATGGGTCCAGTTGCGGCCTTGCTCGACGTTGTCCAGGTCCGTCTCCATGCGCGCGGTGAAGTCCACGTTGAAGATGCCGGCGAAATTGTCCACGAGGATCCGTGTCACGGTCTTGCCCAGGTCCGTCGGGTAGAAGCGCTTCTCCTTGATCTCCACGTAGTTGCGGGAAAGGATCATGTCGACGATCGAGGCGTAGGTGCTCGGCCGCCCGATGCCCAGCTCCTCCAGCATGCGGATCAGGCTTTCCTGCGTATACCGGGCCGGCGGCTTGGTGAAGTGCTGTTTCGGATCCAGCTTCTTCAGGTGGGCCTCTTCGCCCTCCTGGATCCTGGTCGGAATGAAGCGACCGCCGCTTTCCCATTCGTTCCCTGTATCACCGGTCGTTGTCTTCGCCTTGGGGTCGGCGTATACCTTCAGGAAGCCCTCGTGCACCAGAACGCGGCCGGAAGTGCGGAAGACGAAGCGTCCCGCCGCCGTGTCGATGGTGCGCTGGCGGTACATGGCCGGCACGACCTGGCTGGCCAGCGCCCGCCGCCAGATCAGCTCGTAGAGCCGCTTCTGGTCCTTCGTGAGCCAGGCATTCAGGCGCTCCGGCTCGAGCTCGAAGCTCGTGGGGCGAATCGCCTCGTGCGCGTCCTGCGCGCTCTTGCGGCCCTTGTACTGCACGGGGTTCTTCGGCAGGAAGTCCTCGCCCAGCTTCTTCGTGATCCAGTCGCGGCACTCGTCGAGCGCCGTCTGGCTCAGGCGAGTCGAGTCCGTTCGCATGTAGGTGATCAGGCCCGTGTTCTCGCCCTTCTCGAGCTCGACGCCCTCGTAGAGCTGCTGGGCCAGCATCATCGTCTTCTTGGGACTGAAACCCAGGCGGCGCGCGGCGTCCTGCTGCAGTGTGCTGGTGATGAAGGGCGCGGAGGGCTTGCGCTGCACATCCTTCTCGCCGATGGAGCGCACACGGTACTGCTCGGCCAGGGCGACCATCTCGGCCTTCAGCGTGTTGGCCGCCTCCGTGCTCTCGACCTTGGGTTTCTTGCCGTCAATGTGATGCAGCTGCGCCTCGAAGGTCTCGTCGGCGTGGGAGCGGAAGGTGCCGGTGAAGGACCAGTACTCCTGCGGCACGAAGGCGGCGATCTCCTCCTCGCGCTCGCAGACGAGTCTCACGGCGACGCTCTGCACTCGGCCGGCGGACAGGCCGCGGCTGATGGTCTTCCACAGGAGCGGGCTGACCTTGTAGCCCACCAGGCGATCCATGATGCGCCGCGCCTGCTGGGCGTCGACAAGGTTCTGGTTGATCGAGTCCGGGTGGGAGAAGGCCTCGATGATCGCGTCCTTCGTGATCTCGTTGAAGCGCACACGCTGGACGGTGACCTGCTTCCTGGCCGCCTCGCTCAGCAGGTTGGCCAGGTGCCAGGCAATGGCCTCGCCTTCGCGGTCCTGGTCCGTCGCCAGCAGGATCGTGTCCGCCTGGCGCGCCAGCTTCTTCAGTTCGCTGATGACCTTGCCCTTGCGCGGAGCGGGCACATAGGTCGGCTGGAAGTCGTGATCCACGTCGACGCCCAGCTCCTTCTCGGGCAGGTCGATGACGTGTCCAACGCTGCTCGCCACCTTGAAGGTCTTGGGGCGCCAGCTTTCGAGATACTTCCCGATTGTGACACTCTTCTTGGGCGACTCGACAATGACCAGGGACTTGGACATCCCGCGGGCCTCCTAAACGAAAAAGACCGGTGAGTATGTCACCGGTCCACGAACTGTTGCCGAAATCCCGGGGATCAATGGCTTGATCCGGTGCCGGGCGTCATCACGAACCGGTGCTGCTGCGGCGCTTCCAGGCGATCGCGGCCCAGCAGCGTGTGATTGACGAAATCCTGCAGCTCCTCCAGCGAACGGTCCTGCCAGCTGATCACCAGCGCCCGGTCGATGAGGGACTCCAACTCCATGGAATTCAACACATGACGCTGCTTCAGCTCCAGCAGGAAGCGGAAGAGTTCCAGCCGAATGCCGTTGGATTCCATGTTGTGCAGCACCCGGCTGCTTTCCCGATGCACGGGCTGATCCGTATAGACCAGGTTGGCCGTGCTCAGGCGTTCCTGCACCCACCCCAGCACCATCTGGATGTCGTTCTGGTCGAAGCCGCTCTGCAGCAGATCCTCCACCATGGCCTGGATATCCGCCTGGTCCTGCTGGCCGTCGCCGATCCACTGCAGTACTTGCACGAGGAGGTCGACAATCTTTCGGTTCACGCGGGTATGTCCTTTCGCCCGGCGAAGGGCAGTGACAGGGAGTGGTCCGGGTACATGCCGCCGAAGATAGCAAAAGGCTTCTCCCTGTCAAGCTGGACGAGCCGGCGGACCGCGTGACCCCCGAAACGGCTGCGGCAGACGGCGCGGGCTGCATCACAAAGCTGTCCGTGTGACAGACCCTGCCTCGTGGTGCCACACGGACAGAGTCAGTCGTCGTGATCCGCTTCCCGGATCGTGGTCCGGCTGTGTGCGCCGCCGGCGCTCAGGTCCAGCACCAGCCGGAAGCTGCCGATCTTCGCCGAGATGGCCAGGGCCCGCTGGTCGTGGCGATCCACATGGGCGCTGAAGGACATGCGGCCCTTCTTTCCCTCCGTGCCCTCCAGGCGGTAGCGAAAGACCTGTCGCCGGGCTCCGGGCATGTCCGAGCTGCGGAAATAGTTGCTGCGTCCGAAGCAGGCATGGATGTCCGCGTTGTCCAGGATGCTGAATCCGGCCAACGAATCGGCCGGGACTTCGCAGCGAATGACGCGCTCGCCCAGGTCCAGGTCGGTGATCCGGCTGGTGAAGGAGCGCAGCAGCATCTCGATGCGTTCGTCCCCCAGGACCTCTGAAAAGCGCCGGTCAAGACTCAGGCTGGAGAGCCTCTCGTCGCGGAAGCGCAGTTCCAGGGAAACCGGATGTTCCAGGAAGGACGGTTGCCGCTGCCATCGATAGATCCAGCGCTGTTCCATGCCTACGCTGTCCAGCACGCTGGGCGCCCGGCCATTGGCAATGGTCTCGATGTCCTCCAGGGTCAACAGGGGATCCAGGAATTCCAGCACCGGGCCACGCTCTTCCGTGGCCGGGTGGAACTGGAAGTGCTTGTCGAACTTCAGAAAGTGCCCCCGCGACTGAAGCAGGCGAAAGGCCGTACCGATCATGCAGCCGCTGAGCAGAAGCAGCAGCAGCAGGCTCAGCGGAGTGGGCAGCGGCCAGGCCGGAAAGGGGCGTCGGTTGCTTTTCATTGGGCGAATCGGTACTCTGATCGGCCCCGTAACGGATCCATACCATACAAATGGTCAGGGACGGATGATCGGGGCCATTGTTCCTTTATAGGCAGGATTTTCGTGCATCGCTCCCGTTTCTTGTGTTCCCCGGGCGGCCTATCGGCCGGTGCAGACACTCTGCGGATTCCACGGGAAGAGCGGCCAATGTACAGCAATCCCGTCGCCGACCCACTCCCCTCCCACACTCCCTTGCCGTCACCCGCGGAACCCCTGCACGCGTTTTCCGCGAAGCGGCCCACTAGCGAGATGCGCGCCCATGTCCACTGAGTCCCTTTCGCCCCGCATGACCCGATCCCTGAAACATCTGGCCAGCTTCATGGAAAGCTCCGTCGAGCACGTGGAAGTGTTGTACTTCCTGAGTGCCGAAGGGGGGGAAGTGCCCCGGGCGGAAGTGCTGGAAGAACTGGAGAAGATCGGCCTGCAGAACGGCGAGGAGATCCTGGAGAGCCTGCGCGGCGCGGGGCTCGTGCGCAATCGCCGCTGCCCCAACGGGGACTCGGTCGTGCCCATTCTTGCCCTGGCGCCGGACCTGGAGCAGCTGCTGCGCCTGCCGGCCTTCTATCGCAGCCGCCTGCGCTATCATCTGCAGGACCACCGCGAAGAGCACCTGGCTCAAATGGCGGACAACTTCTACGCGGCCTCCACCCCCTTTTCCGACGCGGACCGGCCGGTGCTGCAGCTGGCGCGCTTCAAGCACCTGCTCAAGGACTCGGAGCTTTTCCGCGCCGCCGTCGAAGAGCACTTCGACATGCCGCAGCGCGTGCTGCTCAAGGTGCTGGCCATGAACTCCAAGGGACTGACTCTGAAGGAGCTTCGCCGCCACCTGGGCTTTTTCGGTCATGGCATGGGCTATGACGACCTGAAGGCCAACCTGGCCCACATCTACCGAAGCAGCGGCCTCGTCTTCTCGACGGGGGGCGAGAACCTGACGCAGCGCGACCAGTATTACGCCATCGATTCGCGGGTCCGCCTGGTGCAGGACGCGCACGAGATGTTGCGCACCAATTTCGGCCTTACCGCGCCGCCCCGGCAGATCTACCCCGAATTCAGCGGCGAGCTGAACCCGGAAAGCTGGAAAGTGGTCCACGACCCGCTGATGCTGTTCCACAACGTGCAGGCGCTGCTTGTATACGTGATCAGCCACCGTGTGACACGCATCCAGAAGGGCGGCATCCACAAGGGCGAGGCGCGCCGCATCAACGCCCGGCTGCTGCCGCCGCAGGAGGACAGCACCCTGCTCAACGTGCTCGTCGACTTCCTGCAGGATGCCGGCGTGCTCAAGCTCAACAACCGTGTCTGGGCCGTGGATGTCAGCAAGGCGGCGGCGCTCTTCCGCGACGCGGGCGACACGATCTGCCGTTTCTTCCTCTTCTACTTCGACGCCGATCCCCTCCAGCCGGCCACGTGGATCACGCGTTTCCGCGCCTCCGAATCCGGCCGGACCCTGGACGCCGTGCGCGCTCTCTGGGTGATGAACCACCTGAGCGCGCGGGCCTGGATCACGACGGAGGATGTGGCCTGGCTCTACATCCAGTCCGAGGGCGGAGGAGGCGAGGCCCGCCTGGCGACGGTGGAGGGCTTCATCCGGCAGCTGGTCACGCACCCGCTGCACTGGCTGGGCCTGGTCGATGTATCACGGCTTCCCGAGGACGGCGGCATCATGTTCCGGCTCAGCGATCGCGGCCGGGCCCTGCTGCTGGAGGGCAAGCTGCCGCAGGACCTGGACACCGTCTTCCGGGTGGAGGAGAAGCTGATCGTCCAGTCCAACCTGGAGGTCTTCACCCCCGTGAACTATCCTCCGGAGGGCGTGATGTTCCTGGCCCGCTTCGCCGATTTCGAGAAGGGCCGCTTCCGCATCAGCAACCAGTCGCTCTCCCGCGGCTTCGACAGCGGATTGAACATGGAGCAGATCGTCGGCTTCCTCGAGAAGGCCTCCAGCAGCGAGATCCCGCAGAACGTGCGCTACATGCTCGCCGACGCCTCCGCGCGTCACGGCCACATCCTGGTCGATCCCCAGCTGCGCGCGGTCAAGTGCGAGGATCACATCCTGCAGAAGGAGCTGAGCCTGGTTCCGGCGCTGAAGAAGTTCTGGCTGGCCGGATTCCGTGATACAATCCTGCTGATGGCCGCCGGCGTCAATTCGGAGCGCGTGGTCGAGGAGCTGCGGAGGCTGGGCTACATGCCGCGCATCCGCTGGGAAAGCGTGATCACCCGCGACGACAGCCGCATCGACCTGAGCGAACAGGAGCTGAAGGGCCTGCTGGCCCTGATCCGCGCCTTCGAGCTCTCCGACCGTGTCGACGACCGGCTGAGCGCCTTTCTGCTGGATGTAGACGGAGACCTGAGCCCGGAGCGCCGGGAACTGAAGGACGCGATTCCCCAGCGCGAGCTGGAGAAGAGCTACGAGGAACTGGAAGACCTGAACCGAAGCCTGCAGCATTTCTAGATGGCAGGACACGAAGAAAGCGGGGGAACAATGATTCCGACCCGGGACGAGATCCTGGCCTTTCCGAAAACCGACCTGCATGTGCACCTGGACGGTTCGATCCGCCTGGCGACCATGATCGACCTGGCGCGCGAGCGTTCCGTCGAGCTGCCGTCCATGGACGAGGAGGAGCTCTTCGCCAAGCTGAGGCTCGGGGCGAACTTCGAGAACCTCGTCGACTACCTGAGCGTGTTCCAGCACACTCTCAGCGTGATGCAGGACGAGGAGGCCCTGGAGCGCACGGCCTACGAGCTGGCGGAGGACAATGCCCGCGAGAACGTGCGCTGGCTGGAGGTGCGCTACAGTCCGGTGCTGCATACGGAGCAGGGCCTGGCCCTGCCCCAGGTCATGGACGCCGTGCTACGCGGCCTGCGTCGCGCCGAGCGGGATTTCGCGATCCGTTGCGGCGTGATCGTCTGCGGCATCCGCAACATCAATCCCGAAACCAGCCTGCGGCTGGCGGAAACGGCGGTGGCCTACAAGAACCAGGGCGTTGTCGGATTCGACCTGGCGGGCGCGGAGGACAACTTCCCGGCCAAGGACCACCGCGAAGCCTTCTACCTGATCCGCAACAACAACATCAACTGCACCGTACACGCCGGCGAGGCGCATGGGCCGGAAAGCATCCACCAGGCCCTGCACTACCTGAGCGCCTATCGCATTGGACACGCCACGCGCCTGAAGGAGGACGGCGACCTGCTGAACTTCATGAACGATCGCCGCATTCCCATCGAGGCTTGTCCTACAAGCAATGTCCAGACACGCGTCTGCTCGTCGCTGCGCGGCCATCCGGTCAAGTTCTATCTGGACATGGGCCTGCGTGTGACCATCAATACCGACAACCGCCTGATCAGTCACACGACGGTTACCGACGAGCTCTACCAGGTGGCGAAGACCTTCGGGCTCAACCGGGAAGAAGTGCTCAAACTGGTGACGAACGGCTTCAAGAGCGCCTTCCTGCCTTTCCGCGAGAAACGCGCCCTGATTAACCAGGTTCTGACCGAAGTTGGTTATGGTGGCACCCTGATCGGCTACTAGGGCCGGTCTCCGAACAGGATTCAAACAGCAGAACGGCGACGGCGGCCTGCCGCGCCCAGATATCGAGGAAGTTGCATGAAGAGCCTTGTCCTGCTGCTTGCGCTGATCAGCGCCGGCAGCGCCTTCGCCCAGCAGGCGGAGCACCTTGTGATCAGCGAGGTGCGCTACTACGAGACCTCCGGCGTCAACGAGGAGTTCGTCGAGATCTACAACCCGGCCAATTTCCCGGTCGAACTCAACGGCTACCGCATCCAGTACAAGTCCTCCGGGGGCGTCAACTGGTCGGACAAGGCCAGTTTCACGGCCAACCATGTGATCCAGGGAAAGGGCTTCATGCTCTTCGGCGGATCGGCGACCAGTGTGACACCGGACATTTCGAGCGCCGTCTCGGTCGGACTGGGCAACAGCGGCGGTCATGTGCGCCTCCTGGACGCGGGCGACGAGGAGATCGACCGCGTGGGCTGGGGAGCGGCGGACAGCCCGGAGGGCACGGCCCTGGGCAGCCATCCCCGCGGCGGCAGCTTCGAGCGCAAGGCCTTCGAGAACAGCACCGCTGCCAGCATGGAAAGCGGTGGGGCGGACGAGCTGGAAGGCAACAGCTGGGACTCGGACGACAACAGCAGCGATTTTGTCGCACATGACGGCCTGTCGACGGCCAATCCGCAGAACAGCAGCAGCCCCATCGAGCCGGATGTGCCCCTGGTGGACGGCAGCGGCACGGTGACCGTCGACCCGACGACGATCATGGCCCCCGGGCCGGAGGAGCTCGAGTTCACTTTCGAGGCGGGTGATACACTGCTGACCCGCGTGCAGATCGAACTGCCCGAGGGGTGGACCTACACCGGCTACGACCATGGCGACGGGGCCTTCGACGAAGTGGTCGTCGACGCCGACGGTTCGCTGATCACGATTACGGAAGCGTCCCTCGAAGGGGCCGTGACGGGGACCTTCACCCTGGAGGGCCTGATGGTGCCCACGGCCAGCGGCATCTTCCAGATCACGGTGCGCACGGCGACGGAGGACGGCACGCTGGCCATCATCCAGGGTCCGCCGACCGTGCAGGTCATCGGCGATCCCATGCCGATGAGCGCCCTGCACGAGAACGACAACGACGGCATTCCCGACCTGCTGGGCAACATTGTTGTCGTACGCGGCGTGGTCACTCTGGCCGACGAGCTGGGCATTGCCGCCTACCTGCAGGACGAGACCGGCGGCATCGTGGCCTATGACGCGGCCTTTGCAGAGAGCGTAGACATCGGCGACGATGTGACGGTGGTCGGCACCCTCGTGCATTTCAACGGCCTGGCCGAGCTGACTCCGGCGACCATCGTCGAGACGCACGCGACGGGCGTGGAGGTCGATCCCGAGGTGGTGACCTGCTCCGACATCGCCGACCAGGGCGCTGGTGGAGAGCCCTGGGAGGGGATGCTTGTGCGCCTGAACGGAATCACCGTGGAGGGCGCCGGCGTCTGGGCGGGGAACACGAACTACACGATCGCCGACGGCACCGGCAGCACGACCCTGCGCGTCGACTCCGACTGCGACCTGGTCGGCCTGCCGATTCCGGGCGACGCCTTCGACGTGATCGTCAATGTGGCCCAGTACGACTTCAGCGCTCCGCACACCAGCGGCTACCAGGTCCTGCCGCGTTTCGCTTCGGATGTGATCCAGTCCGGCGGTCCGACCATCACCGGCGGCCCCTGGGAATCCGAACGCACCCGGACCAGTCTGCGCCTGAGCTGGACCACCAGCACGGCGAGCAACACGATCGTCACCTGGGGCGCGACCGATGCCCACGAGATCGACAGTGTCGCAGTCTTCGAATCGGTGACGGATCACGGCTATGTGATTGACGGCCTTGAGCCGGGCAGCATCTACCACGTGCGCTGCGGCAGCGAGGATGCCAACGGCGCCAGCTTCACCAGCGACTTCCTGGTGGCGACCGTTTCGCCTGCCACCAGTCCCGGCACCATCGAGGTCTTCTTCACGCAGGGCGTGGAGACCGACCTGGCCACCGAGGGCAACGAGGCCAACGGCGATCACGATGTGGTACAGGAAGTGCTCGACCTGATCGACGGCGCCGAAAGCAGCCTGGATTGCGCCATCTATTCGCTGAACATCTTCGATATTGCCGACGCGATCATCGATGCCCACGACCGCGGCGTGGCCGTGCGCTTCATCTATGACGCGGATCACGACCAGGGCGAGGTGGCACAGATCGCCAATGCCGGCATCACGGTCATTGACAACAGCTTCGGCTCGAACGGCCTGCAGGGCATTCAGCACAACAAGTTCTTCATTGTCGACGCCGCCGACGCGGACCCCTCCAACGACAAGGTCTGGACCGGCAGTCTCAACCTGCTCGACGCCCCGGGCAGCGTCGGCATTCACGCCAAGCAGAACAGCATCCTGATCGCCGACCAGGCCCTGGCGCGGGCGTATACGCTCGAATTCAACGAGATGTGGGGTTCTGACGGCATGAACCCCAGCGCTCCCAACTCGCGCTTCGGCGAGTTCAAGACCGACAACACGCCGCATCATTTCATCGTCGGCGGCCGCCCTGTGGATCTGTGGTTCAGCAAGGGCGACTTCGTCAGCCAGCAGATGCGCAACCTGATCGACACCGCCGACGAGAGCGTCTACTTCGGCATCCTGGCCTTCACCCTGAACGATGTCAACTACAGCATGCGCGACCGCTTCGAGGACGACGATGTCGCCGTGCGCGGCGTCTTCGACGACGAGGGCGACCAGTTCAGCGAGTTCAGCGACATGCAGGGCTGGGGCGCGGACATCCACACGGATGCCGGCTCGGGCATCCTGCATCACAAGTACCTGCTGGTGGACGCCGACTATCCCGAGTACGGACCGGCCGTCTGGACGGGCTCCTTCAATTTCAGCAGCAGCGCCAACGAGCGCAACGACGAGAACGTCGTCGTGATCCACGACGCCGCCATTGCCAACCAGTACCTGCAGGAGTTCGCCGAGATCTATCACAATGCCGGCGGCACGCACCAGTTCATGGTCAGCGACGTGGACGAGAACACGGCCACGCCGGAAAGCTTCCGCATTACGGGCAACTGGCCCAATCCCTTCAATCCCGCGACGACCCTGGCCTTCGAGCTGCCGGTCGAGCAGGCCCTGGAGCTGAGCGTCTACAACCTGCAGGGCCGCCGCGTGATGCAGCAGTCCCTGGGGCAGCTGGCCGCGGGGCAGCATCAGCTGGCGCTGGACCTGTCGGCCCAGGCCAGCGGAGTCTACTTCGTCCGCCTCGCCGGCGAACAGCTCGGCACCGCCAGCCGCAAGGTGCTGCTGGTCAAGTAGACCCTGACCGACGATTCACGAAAACGGCCGCGAAGCGATGTCTTCGCGGCCGTTCTCTCTCGTGTTGTATTCGGATCGGACTCCTTGTCGAAGAGTGGGATCTGATCGCAGTGGTGGGTGTCAGTGTCTGCAGGTGAAACCTGCAGGTAACTTTGGTCGGCCGTTGCACGGCCGGTTGATTTGCGGCTCGATTGTTTCATCGAAGACCAGGCACGGCCTCCTGCCCGATACTTTGCGGTGATCGCTGTACCTGGTTTGTACTCCAAATAGCGGCAGGGCCCCTGCAGCCGGGCAAGCGCCGAGGAATCCTGCTGCTATCATTGGTCGGCCGTTGCACGGCCATGGATGGACGTACCACAGGACGGGGTTCTCATCCCATAAACCGGCCGTGCAACGGCCGACCAACCCCAGCTGCAGGTTTCACCTGCAGCCCCCACGACCACCGCAACCTTTCTACCCTCGTTTTCTCTTGCGCCACCACAGGACCAGCCCGGTGACACTGATCCAGAAGAACAGCAGGGAGCCTGCCGGGGGAGCCAGTTTATACCAATTGCCGATCCAGTCCCGGAAGATGCGGCAGTTGTGGACTTCGAAGGCCCAGTCCCAGAGCGGCATGCGCCATTGGTCCTTGAACTCCGGCGGCATTCGTTCCAGGGCCGGGGGCAGTTCGCCCGTGATGGGCAACAGGCCCTTGTGCCACCCGGCAACGATCTCCTGCTCCTGCAGCTGGAAGTAGCCGCTGACCTGGACCGGGGCCAGGCGGAAGCGAGAAATCTCGTCTACAGGCCGCTCATCCAGCAGGTTCAGCAGTTGCCCCTCTGCATCACGTGAGAAGCCTCCGGAGAAGGAACCGACAAAGGGTGTTCCATCCGGACGAAGTCCGACGGCTGTTGCGCCCATTACATGTGTCGGCAGCTCGAGTGTGGCCTGTCTGAACAGTCCCTTGCCTTTTTGCGGTCCAGCAAACAATCCCTGGTCCGTGAAGAGGAGCAGGCTGTCGCCGGGCAGGGGCGCTGCCTTGTGAATCGGTGGCGGGAAGGGGCGTTCCTCTTGAGGCGCAGCCGAGTCTCCCAGGGCCAGCAGGATCAGCGTCGGGGGACGCAGGAAAAAGGCGGTCCCCGCGGAAAGCAGCAGCAGGGGCAGGGCGTAGAGTCCCAGCAGTGTGTGCCAACGGTCCAGGGGACGGATCCAGCCGGGAAGCGCCATTCCGGCCCGCTTCCGCTTTCGCCGTCGATGGAGGCGGATCGCACACCAGGTCGATACGGCCCCAAGGGCCAGGAATACGATCAGCAGGCCGAGCCCGTCCATCAGCAGGCGTCCGGGCAGGCCGAGCAGGCCGCCCGAATGCAGGTCGAAGAACAGTTCGACGCGGCTGTGCGACAGATGATGGACGGTTTTTTCAGAGCGCAGTTCGATGTGCTTCCAGAAAGGCGATCCTGCGGCGAGTGCGTCATTGGCGCAGCTCCAGACCCCGGCCTCTGTGATGAGCGCGGATTCCGTTTCCCCGGGCAGGAATGCGACAGGAGCTGGCTCCGGCGTTTCCAGAGGGTGCCAGGTCGAGTCGCTCCAGGCCTTCGTATACAGTTCGCGGCCGCTGATCGCGATGCAGGTTTCGCTTCGCTCCTCCCCGGATGGTGGAAGCAGGGCCAGCTGGCGGACGGCCCTCGCGGCACCACTCTGCCCAAGACCGGATTGGACTTCGCGCAGCGAGTTCCCTGCCGGGCCCTGCCAGCAACCGAACGAGCCGGCGAGCAGGATCTCGCCCGGAAACAGGCGGGATGCTACCAGCGTCGTCGCGGTGCCCTGGTTCCAGCCCTGGGGCCGATAGGAGGGCGGTGTCAGCCAGAGAGGCGCTTCCAGATCGCGGATCCAGTCCGGATGATTGACCAGCACGCCGCTGGCGCCCATCAGGGCCAGCCAGAATGCGATGGACAGCCCAAGGGTACGGTGAAACCAACGATTGAAGCCCTTGCGGCGTGTAGGGGTAGACATGGACGCTCTTCTTTGGATGTGGAAGAAATCCACAAAATGGCTGTTCGCCATTGTCACGAGAACTTCGAGGTTCCGCCGTGTTTGGAGAATTCACTTGCAGGGCATTTCCCGGCCGTTCGCGACCGGGGCGGGTTTCGAGACGTATCACGGTTGGGGGATACCCGGGTATTCATCCCCCGATCGAGCACTCTGGGGTCCGAGAACCGGTTTCAGCGTGTGCGCTGATTTCCCGTCGGTACACGTCGGGAGTCCCGGCGGCAGGCCCCCTGCGGCCGTGCAACGGCAGAGGTATCCTGCTGCAGGTTTCACCTGCAGACAAGATTCACGCCCCGTATCACCCATATTGTATCACGAAGTTCAGAAGAGCGCCAGTTTCAGCGCCAGTCCCAGGAAGAGCAGGCCGGTCAAGCGGTTGAGCAGGATCTGCACGCGGGAAGATCGACCCAGCCAGCCCCGCAGGCCGCCTCCGGCCCAGGCCATGCCGCCGAAGACCAGGATCACCGTCAGGATGAAGAGCGCCCCGAGGAGCAGGATCTGCAGCCAGGGCGCACCGCGAGACGGATCGACGAACTGGGGCAGGAAGGCCAGGAAGAAGAGCGAGACCTTGGGATTGGTGATGTTCATCAGGATGCCCTGCGTAAACAGGCGAATCCGGGAGGGGCGATCGGCGGAATCCGACCGGAGTTCCAGCGCTCCCGCCCGGAAGGCGCCCAGGGCGAGCCAGGCCAGGTAGGCCGCCCCGATGCCCTTCAGCACCAGGAAAGCGGTCGGGGAGGCCTGCAACAGGGCGGCCACCCCCAGGGCCACTGCGCCTGTGTGGACAAGCAGTCCCGTGCAGAGCCCCGCGGTCACGCTGAAGCCTGCCCGGCGTCCATAAAGGGCCGACTGGCTGAGCACGAAGAGGTTGTCCGGCCCCGGCGCCAGGTCGAGCAGGATCGCGGCCCCGACAAAGGGCAGAACGGTGTCCAGCGGCATCATGGTCAGTACAGTTCCGTATACACTAGTTGTCCCTTGTATCACCGGGATGCAGTGCGAGAGACATGAGGGTGATCCTGTGTCCGCTTCCTGGCGGTTGCTGTTCTGCGTTTCCGGCGCTTCGGAAGCCGCAGCGCTCATAAAGTCGACGGGCTTCCGGTTGTGTCTCGCTGACGCCCAGGCTGAGCGAGAGCAGGCCCAGGCTCCGGGCCCAGTCCACGACGCGCCGGACAAGCCCTGCGCCGATGCCCCGGCCCCTGAAGCGCGGGTCGACCCACATCTGCAGCAGCTGGCCCTCGCCTTTCCTGTCTCGTGTCACATAGCCCCAGGCCATTCCGGCAGGGATCTCGCCGACCCAGGCGATCAGCGGCAGGTCCCACTTCGGATCCAGGCTGGTCAACCGTTCCCGCCATTCGCGCTCCGGTCGGTTCTGCGCCTCGGTCAAGGTCGTCAGGAAGGCTTCGGGCGACTCCTCCAGGGCCTTCAGGCGCAGGGCACGGTACATGTTCCAGTCATCCTGCGAGAGGCTGCGGATGGTGCAGATCGAATCCATGTCTTTCCGGTGTCTTTCCTGTCCGTGACTGCTGCCAGATGCTCCCCAATGTTGCTCTTGCCTGCCAATGGTGCGAGGCAGGCAGCTCTTGAATGATTGTGCTGTGAGACTCCGACGCATACAAAACAGCGTACCGCTTTGAGCAAAGCGGATTTCCGGGGGATCGTTTTTCCTTTGCTCAGACTTCCCCCTTTCACCATTCTATGACGTCAGTCCAACCCGACCCACTCCAACAAACAGAGAAACGGAAACGGAAGCCGCCCGCCAGTCATGGCGGAGGGAGAGTCGGGTTGAGCTCCTCCTGGAATCGAATGGCCCGGACAGGGCCGCAGCACACATAGCAAGAACCCATGGGAAGGATGTGCAATGAGACCTCTCCTGAACTCTGTTGCCGGCCTGCTGGCCCTGGGTGCCCTGCAGGGCGCCTGGGCGGGCAAGATCGCGGATGACCTGGAGGACCAGTTCACCCGCGTTGCCGCCGATGAATCAGTCAGCGCCCTCGTCTGCATGGCGGACCAGTTCCCCGTCACCGAACTGGACTGGGACCTGCATCGCCGGCAGGTTTCCCGCGCCGAGCGCCATTTCGAGGTCGTGACCAGCCTGCAGGACTTCGCCCAGTCCAGCCAGGAAGACCTGGTCGACTGGCTCCAGAAGACGGATCGCCCGGGCCTGAAGGACTACCGCCCCTACTGGCTGACCAATGTGATCCGCGTGGACGCCGACGAGGCCACACTGCGCGAGATCGCCGCCCGCGCCGACGTGGGCGACGTGTACTACAACCACAAGGTGGAGAACGACCGCCCGATCATCACGCCGGTCAAGCCCGGGGAGGACGCCTCCCGCTTCATGGCCGACGGCCTGGCCGCCATCGGCGCTCCGGAAGTCTGGGCCATGGGCTACACGGGCCAGGGGACGCTGGTGTGCAACATCGACACCGGCGTCGACGGTTCCCACAGCGCGCTGAGCTCCCGTTGGCGCGGCAACAGCCACCCGGCTTCCGAGTGCTTCCACGACCCCGTCCAGAACGAAACCTTCCCCTACGACTCCGGCAGTCATGGCACCCATACCATGGGCACGATCACCGGCATGTCGACAACCACGGGGGATACAACCGGCGTCGCCTTCGGGGCCGAGTGGATCGCCTCCGCGACCATCGACCACCCGGGCGGCGGCGGCATCGAAGGCACCATCGCTCTGGCCCTGGAGGCCTTCGAATGGGCGGTCGACCCCGACGAGAACCCGGGCACCATCGACGACGTGCCCGACGTGATCAGCAATTCCTGGGGCATACCCCAGGGCACCCGCGACCAGTGTGACGCGACCTACTATGCGGCCATCGACGCCTGCGAGGCCGCCGGCGCCGCGGTGGTCTTCGCCGCTGGCAACGAGGGAAGCTCCGGTCTGCGTTCGCCCTCCGCGCGCGCGGCCAGCATCTATTCCACCTTCGCTGTCGGCGCGCTGGACATCAGCGACCCGCAGAACCCCTTCGTGGCCAGCTTCTCCAGCCGCGGCCCCAGCACCTGCTCGGCGGATCCCATTCTGCAGATCAAGCCCGAGATCAGCGCCCCCGGCGTCAACACCTATTCGACGATTCCCGGCGGAGGCTACAGCAGCTCCTTCAGCGGCACTTCCATGGCCACGCCCCACGTGGCCGGCGTGATCGCTCTCATGCGCAATGCGAATCCCAACCTGGACGTGATCACGATCAAGCAGATCATCATGGATACGGCCACGGACATCGACGCGCCGGGTGACGACAACAACACCGGCAACGGCATGATCAACGCCCACCTCTGCGTGCTGGCGGCGATCAACGGCTACGGCAGCATCTACGGAACGGTGACCGGCGACGGTTCGCCGATTCCCGCCACGGTCTCCATCGTAGGCGGCACACAGAGCGTGCAGTGCGACGCCAACGGCGACTACAGCCTGGCCATGCCCGGCGACTCCATGTATACGCTGGAATTCAGCTACTTCGGCTACACGACGCAGACGGCCATGGTCAGCATTGTCGGCGACGCCGACGTGCAGCAGGACGCCAACCTGGCCAGCGCTCCCACGGGCACGCTGAGCGGCATTGTCTACGGACCGGACGCCATGCCGGTCCCCGGCGCCACGCTGACCGTGCTCGGCACGCCGCTGGCCCCGGTCAACAGCGACGGCTCCGGCTTCTACACCATTGACATGCCGACGGGCGCTTCGTATGACATCCACGCCACGGCGGGCGGCCTGGGCGAGCAGACGCAGAACCTGTTCTTCGGCGGCTCGACCACGCTGGACTTCAACCTGCCCAGCGACCCGCGTTTCTCGCCCAGCGATCCCGACGCCTACGGCTATGTGATCTACGACAGCAACGACGGCGCCGGCGCTCCGCTTCATGTCTGGAACAGCATTTCCGGAACGGGCACGGCGGTCAGCCTTGGCGATGATGCCTTCAGCGCGGTGGCGGCGCCCTTCGCCTTCAACTTCTACGGGGCTGCGTTCACGGACCTCAGCATCTGCTCCAACGGCTACGTGGTGCCCGGACCTTCCGGCTTCACCACCTACAGCAACACGGGCATTCCCGGCACCGGCACTCCCAACGGGGCGATCTACGGATTGTGGGACGACCTCAATCCCTCCGCCGGCGGAACCGTGTATTACGAGCACCGCGCGGGCAGCGGCGAGTTCGTCGTCGAGTTCAGCCAGGTGCCCTTCTACGGCACAAGCGACCCGGTGGATTTCCAGATCATCCTGATGGACCCGGCCATGCATCCCACGGACACGGGCGACGCGCAGTGGCTGATCCACTACAACAGCGATCACCGCTCGAGCAACACGACGGGCATCGAGAATGCCGCCGGCGACGACGGCATCCAGTATGTCTACGACGGGGCCTACGATGTCCACTCCAGCGAGATCGTTCCCGGCCTGTCCCTGCTGATAACCACCTCCGTCGGTCCCTCCGGCACCCTGGAAGGCACCGTCACCGAAGCCGGCAGCGGCGATCCGATTCCCGGCGCCACGGTCAGCGTCAACGGCGCCGACCTGACGACCAACGCCCTGGGCTTCTACTCGACCGGTCTTCCGGTGGGCAACTACATGGTCGACGCGAGCGCCTTCGGCTATGATCCGGCATCCGACAATGCCAGCATCAGCGACGGTGTGACAACGACGCTGGACTTCCAGCTGAACGCGCAAGGCACGGCGACGCTTTCCGGCGTTGTTGTAGACAGCGATTCCAATCCGGTGAGCGGAGCCCTTGTGGAAGTACTGGACAGTCCATATGCGCCAGTAAACACGAACGCCAGCGGCCAGTACGCGATCGAGGTATTGACGGGCATCGAGTGGACCGTGCGCGCAAGCCTTGATTTCTTTGAGCAGAGCCAGAGTGTCACACTGGCAGGGCCTACGTCTCTGGATTTTGTGCTTCCCCGTGCAACTCTTTCCGGCGTCGTGAGCAACAGCTTCCTGGCGGTCCTGCCTGGAGCGACTGTCGAAGTGCTGGGTAGCCCCTATGCGCCGGTAACCACAAACGGCCTGGGAGAGTATTCGATCGAGGTGGAAACCGGTATCAATTGGACCGTCCATGCGAGCTTCGAGGGGTTGTTCCTGAGCCAGAACATCACCCTGAACGCCTCCGGCACTCTGGACTTCGTTCTACCCGCGGCCATCCTGAGTGGCGTGGTTACAAGCAGCTCCTCGATTCCCCTTGAAGGCGCGACGATAGAGGTCCTCAACAGCGAAATTCCTCCCGCCTCCACCAATGCGGCCGGGGAGTACAGCATGACAGTCCAGGATGGCTTTACTCTGGATGTTCACGCCAGCGCCCCCGGAGAAGGAAGTTTGACTCAGAACGTCACGATCAACGGTCCGACGACCCTTGATTTCATGCTTCCCACCGACCCAGCCTTCTCGCCCTCTCCGCCCGATGCCTACGGCTATCGCATCTTCGATTCGAACGACGGCCCGGGAGCTCCCGTATACGTGTGGGACAGCATTTCCGGAACGGGTACCGAGGTGATCCTGTCGGACGACAGCTTCAGCGAGCAGGCCACGCCCTTCTCCTTCGATTTCTACGGCCAGACCTTCAACAGCCTGTCCGTGGGCAGCAACGGCTTCGTCGTTCCCGGCCCCAATGGCGGCACGGACTTCTCCAACGATCCCATTCCCACCGGTGTGGCACGCGGACGCGTGGCCTGCATCTGGGATGACCTGAACCCCTCCGCGGGCGGAAACATCTACGTGCAGGACAGCCCGGCGCACGGCGGCTTCGTGGTCGAGTACAACAACGTGTCCTACTATGGCGGCGGCGGCGCGGTGACATTCCAGGTCATCCTGCTGGACCCCTCGAGCTATCCCACGCCGACCGGCGACGCGCCCTTCCTGGTGCATTACAATACCGAGGATCGCCTCAGCTCGACGATCGGCATCGAGGACCCGGCCGGCGCAGTCGGCGTGCAGTATGTCTTCGATGGCGTCTACGACGAAACCTCCAGCCCGATCGCCGGCGGCTCCATCAGCCTGCTGATGACGACCAATCCCAACGGCATCGAGCAGGGCGAGGACACCTTCCCGCCGAGCATCGTGCACGACAACCTGCCGGATTCCGCGAATCCCGCGGGCCCCTGGCCGGTGTCGGCGACGATCACCGACTTCAGCGGCGTGGCCGGCGCGACTCTCGAGTGGCGCGTCAACGGCGGCGCCTGGGACATGGTCGTGATGATTCCCGCCGGTGACGTCTACACGGCGAACATTCCCGGCCCGCTGGTCTTCGGGGACACGGTCGAATACCGTATCACGGCCACCGACGCCAGCGAGAACAACAACGAGGGCACTTCCCCGATCTATTCCTTCATGGTGGTGGATTACGCGCAGGTATACTGCCAGCACTTCGACGACGGAACGCTGGGCGATTTCACGGTCGAGACCTACGATCCCCTGGGCAACACCTGGACCACGGCCGACTTCGGCGGCGACCAGGGTTTCACGGCCTACATCTCCTACAGCGCCAGCGGCCAGGTGGATCACGCGGCGCTGATCTCGCCCGTCATCGACTGCAGCAACCTGGAAACCGTCGACCTGAGCTTCTGGCATTCCCTGCGCATGGGCTACACCGGCGCGGTGACCGACGCCTGGGTCCGCGGCAGCACCAACGGTGTCGACTTCGACCAGCTGATGGCCGAGTGGCACGCCGACAACGAGCCCGAGGAGATCAACATCGAGGGCATCGAGACCTTCGACATCAGCTCCTGGGCCGCCGGTGAATCGACGGTGCAGATCATGTTCGAGTTCTATGACATCTATGACTGGTGGTGGTATGTGGACGATGTCTGCGTCTCCGGTTCCCAGGGCCAGGAACTGGTTCCGCCGGTGGTCAGCATCTCCTACAACCCGGGCGGCAACCAGGCGACCCTCAGCTGGAATCCGGTTCCGGGAGCCAATTCCTACGACGTCCTGCAGTCCACGGACGCCTACGGCGGATTTGCGCTGATCGGCAGCACCGACCAGACGACCTTCAGCCTGCCCGTCGTCGGCGAGGGTTTCCTCGTCGTTTCGTCGAGCGAGAACCTGATTACCGGCACGAGCAGCTTTGACCCCTGGCGCAACCGCGTCAAGCGGGTTGGCCAGAGCAAGGAAGATCTCTTCCTGAGCCAGCAGCCGCCGCGCCGGGAAGTGGTGGATGGAGTGGTCATCGACCACTACGTCAAGTAGTCCACGAACGAAAGTCCCGAGACCCCCGGTCGCTTCGGCGGCCGGGGGTTTTTCTTTGTCCGGCAAATGGGCACCCATGGGAGTACAGATTTTTTAATAGGTTCGACGAGTCGACCGGAAGCGGCCGCAACACACAGCACACAGCCAACTCCCCCGCTTCGGTCACGATATCGATCCAGCTTCGACATCCCTGTCGGAAGACCTTGTTCTTCCCTCAACCCGGATCCACCGGAGTCCCCTATGGCCATTGACTGGAACGACCTGATTCGCCGCCTGCGCGCCTACCTGATGAAGCACGCCTGGTCCCTGCGCGCCGATCTCGATGACCTGGAAGGCGACATTCTCGCCGAACTGGCGCAGAAGGTCGAGGAAGGCGAGGTCGAGGACCCGGCCCGCATGCTCTACAGCATCGCCCGCTTTCGTATCACGGACCGCTTGCGCAGGCGCCAGAAACGCGCCGAGCGAGAACACGATCCGGGCAGCGAGGGTTTTGATCCCGCCGGTCCGGAGGGCGAGCCCGGCGAACTGCTCTACAGCGAGAGCGAGCGATCCAGCCTGCTGGCCTTTCACATTCGGGAGTTCTTTCTGCATCGCCTCAAACAGGAGGAGTGCGCCCGCCTGGCGGAGCGCGTGCTCGAGCGCTATGACTGGCAGAGCATTGCCGACGAATCGGCCAGCGAAGGGGCGAGCGCGCAGACCTTGAAGAAGCGCTGGTCCCGCTGCCTGAACCGGCTGAAGGAAGCCTTCAGCGGAGACCTGGACGACCTGCTGTTCGGCGCCTTCGCCAGGGGGTCCGCATGAATGCCCAGGACCTGAAATGGTTCCGCTCCCGCATGGTCGCCGCACGCTGGGGTCTGCTACAGGAGGGGGACCAGGAACGATTCGACGCCCTGCTGGAGCACGCCCCCTGTCGCGCGCTCTGGGAAGTCTTCCTGGAAGAGGATGCCGACCCTGCGCAGGGCGAAGACCGCCTTCCGGATGCGCTGCTCGAGAACTGGCCCCGGCGCAGCGCGGCGTTGAAGGGCATGGCGCGCGCTCTTGTACGACAACACCTGGAGCGCAGCGAGGCCTCGCGCCGCGAGCTGGAGGCCCGGGGCTGGGAAGCAAGGCTGTATACGGCGGAAGACCTGTCCGGGCCTGCAGAGCGGGCGGCGGCGAGAACGGTCCGTCCGCGACCGCGGTGGTGGCTGGGCGGATGGGCCGGGCTGGCCACGGCGGCGGCTCTCATGCTGGCCCTGCTGAGGGTGCCCGGCGAGCTTCCGCAGCCCGGCCTTCAAAGCGAGCGGTTGCTGTTGCCGGTTCCTGTCACACGCGGCGACGATCGCGTGGAGAGCATCCGGCTGCAGGAGGAAGGCCGCCGACTGGAGCTTCTGTTGGCGCTGCAGTGGCGGGACATGGACCGGGCACGCATCCGGCTGCTGGACGCCGGCGGAGCCCAGCTGGCCGAGCAGAACCTGGATCGCCCGGAGGACGGCGGCGTGGAGTACAGAAGAATTGCATACCGCAGCGAAACGGTGCTGCAGCCCGGACGGTATACGCTGCAGATCGTGACCAGCGGCGAGTCCGGATCGGAAAGCGAGAATCGACCTTTTGAGGTGCTGCCATGATCTCTCTCGGCAAGCTCTTCCTGCCCTTGTTCCTCGCCCTGGCCTTGATCGTCGGCTATCTGGCCTTCGTCGATCTTCCGGCAGTGGAAATGACCGTGACCCTGCAGAACGGAAGCGAGGGCAAGCCCGAGAAGCACGCTACGATCCGGTCCGCGCTGGACGAGGCGCAGAAGGCCAAGATGGAGCATCCGCGGATCACCTTGACCGAAGCGCGCATTGCCTATGCGGAGCATGTGGTGATCTCGCCCTGGGAAAGCCTGGATTCACTCTGGCTGGGCAGCCGCTTCGAGGACGAGGAGGACCTGCCGCGGATCACGGGAACGGTCGATTCGCTCAGCGCGGTCAACATCGACTCGGACTGGGAGGAGCCGATCCGCGTGACCCTGGAGAACCTGCTGATCACGAAGGGCAATGCCCTGCACTCGGTCTATGTCTACGAGGCCGACCTGCAGAACCAGCAGCCCAGCGAGGTCATGGACCAGCTGCGCCGCGGGTTGAGCGTTCCCCTGGAGGACTACACCAAGGTCTACGGGGAAGAGGGCGACCCCAAGAAGCGCCGCGAGGGTTCCGGCCTGCGCATCAGCAACGGCAAGGTCCTGCTGGATCACGTGGTCATCGAGGACAACAACGGCCATGCCGGCAAGGGCAGCGAAGACGACGAGGAGATGTACTACGGCGGCGGCATCTTCATCCAGAAGAGCGAGGTCAGCAGCGACCGGCTGAGCCTGCGCGGCAACCGCGCCAACATGGGCGGGGCCTTCTACATGGAAAGCTCGGCCTGCACCTTCGGCCTGCGCTGGGTGGAGAACAACGGGGTGCTGGATCACAGCGAGTCCGGGAAGAGGGACCAGTACGGCGCGATCGCGCTGCTGGACATGGAATCGAGGCTCACCCTTCAGCAGGGAGCCCTGTGGGACAACGGCCGTTTCCGCGAGGGTCGCTTCGAGAGCGAAGACGCCGAAGGTCTTGCGCGCATGCTGATCCTGAATCACGACGGCCTGTTCCACGTGCTCGACTCGGAGCTCGCGATCGAGCAGTGCAGCATTGGAACGGAACTGGAAAGCGACGCGGCGGACACGGATCTGGATCCGATGGGCTATCACATGTACATGGACGCAACGAGCACGGTCCAGCTGGAGAAAAGCCTGCTGGCGGATCCGGATGGACCCTTTCTCTGCAAGCCCCAGGCGGGCGGCGAACTGTTCCGTTCGCAGTCCACCCTGAGCAACGACAAGAGCGGCTTCGAAAGCGGCCACGAGCCGACCGTCTACAGCAGCGTCAAGCTGAACGAGAACAAGTCCGCCGACTCCTGGACCTCGGACGACGGCAGCACAGTGGCCGGCGAGGGCGAGGGAGCCTCTTTCGTGGAGGAGACTCCTTGAGGATCTCGCCGCTTTCAATGGCAAACACGATCACACAACCCTGCGAGGATAGATGATTCGCTTCTACAGCCTGTTGGCGCTCATCCTGGTCTTCTCGTATACAGAGCTTCACAGCCAGGACTCCGGGTGCAAGGAAGCCAAAGCGCATGCTGTGACCTTGCAGAATGGCCTGGGTGGCGAGTGCACGCCCTTTCCGGACATCGGCAGCGCTCTCAAGGCCGCAGGGAAACAGGGACTGGCTCATCCCCGGATCATCCTCAACAGGAAGGGCCACTTCTACAAGGCGCGAGTTCGTGTAGTCCCCTATCCACAGCTGGATTCGCTGTGGCTGGGAAGCGAGTACTCCGTGTATACTGACCGACCCGTCATTACGGGGGATGGCGACAGCAGTGCAGTCAACCTCTTTTCGGAGACAAGCGAAAAAGTGCGCGTAACCCTGAAGAACCTTCGGATTCAAAAGGGAAATGCCGCCACGCCCTTGTACGTCGTGCAGGCGGATCTTGAGGGCCTGGTGAAAACCCCCGTTTCGGCCATGCTGGATCGTGGCCTGAGTGTTTCATTGGATCATTTCATTCAGCGCTACGACAGCTCGACAATTCGTGGCACACTTCGTCGGGAGGGATCCGGGCTGCGCATCAGCAACGCCATCGTCTTCCTGGATTCCGTCGCACTCGAGGACAACAACGGTCATGCAGGAAAAGGCAGCGAGGATGACGAGGAGATGTACTACGGCGGCGGCATGTTCATCGAGAACAGCATCGTAGAAAGCAGGGCCCTGAGGTTGAAAGGGAACCGGGCCAACCAGGGAGGAGCCTTCTGCATCGAGAACTCGACGGTCGACCTGGACCTGACATGGGTGTGCGGCAACGGCATTCTGGATCACAGCGGCAACGGCAAAAGGGATCAATACGGTTCCATCGGCCTGCTGACGAATGGCTCCACAGTCACCCTGCGGGGAGGCGCTTTGTGGAACAATGGCCGCTTTCCTGAGCACGAAAGCGTGCAGGCGAAGGAAGACTCGTGTGCCTCCAGTCATATCCAAAACTATGACGGCTACTTCGAGGTCCGGAACTCGGATCTGACTCTCATCCAATGCAGCATCGGCACGGAGAACCCGCTTGGCGTTCCTGCAGGGGATCCCTTGCCCTACAAGATGAACAGGAACGGGACAGGCATGGTTCAGCTTGAACGCTGCCTGCTCTGGAGCCCGGACGAGATCTTCGTCTGCAAGAGCGACCAGGAGAAGTCCGGCTATGCGGCCACGGAATCCGTCGGCAACGCGGATGGCGGGTTCCAGCAGCAAAGTGAACCCTTAGCCATTGTTTCCGTCAAATTGGCGAAGAACAAGGGAGTTGTTTCCTACACCCCGCCTTCCGGTTCGCCGATCAAACCCGCGAAGCCGATCGGCGCCACCTTCAAGATCTCTGCGAACTAGTCCAGAACCTTGCAAGCGCGTATACGACATCTGGTTGGAACCGGTAGCTGCCTGTGGTCCCTCCGACTCTTCCAGTGGCTTGTGCTGTGCGCGTGTTGCGGCTCGTCCGCCTTCGCAGAGCCCCTTCCGCCGGACAGCCTTTTCGTGCGCGGAACGGCCTGGCAGCGGCAGGGAGTGGGCGATTCGGCCGCCGTGTATTACGAAGCCTTCCTGCATGCGACACGCGACTCCGTGCCGACCCTTCGCCGAGGACGCGCTCTCGCCAATCTTGGTCTTCTAGACCGCCGTGCGGGACGGACGGAGTCCGCCATGCGCCACTTCGGCTCGGCGAAGGAGATCTTTGTGTCCACATCGCCGGAACGGGTACCCCGGCTGCTGCTGGACATGGCCCGCCTGGAAGAGCGCCGCCTGAACCCCTGGGCCGCCGACAGCCTGCTTCTGCTGGCCGACTCCCTGGCCGTACTCCACGACCCGCCCCGCCGAGTGCCGATCCGGCTCGAAGCGGTCGAGTTGGCGATCTCGATGGGCCATGCGGGGCGGGCCGAGCGCCTGCTCCATCCCCTGCTGAACAGGGAAACGGCTTCCGCGGATGCCGCCCGCATATACATCGCGCAGGGAAACCTGCACAAGCTGAAGCGGGATTTCGAAGGCGTGCGCGAATCCTGCCGCCGGGCACTGTCGCACGCCGACGCCAGCGGGAGCAGTCGGCTGGTGGCCCTGTGCTACAACAATCTCGGGACCCTGGAGATGGCCGTCGGCAGCCCCTTCGAGCGGCAGTTGGCCTTCTTCGACAGCAGCCTGGCGGTCATCCGGCTCGACGAGGCGCCGAATACCTGGCTGCTCTCGCAGCAGAACCGCGGCATCGTGCTCGACAACATGGGCCGCCACGAGGAGGCGGCGCGGGTATTCAGCGAGGTGCTCGAAGAGTCGATCCGCCTGGGGCGGGAAGACTTCCGCATTGCCTGCCTGAAGGATCACGGCGATCTCCATGCACACCAGGGCAAATACGAGCTGGCCATCTCGACCTACCGGGAGGCGGCCTCGAGGGCAGACAGCATCGGGAACTGGGACCTGCTCGAGCGCGCGCTGGAGGCGATGGGCGACAGCCGCTTCGCACAGGGACGGATCGAGGAGGCGCGTGATACCTGGGCGCTGGCCCAGGAGGTGATCGAGAACGTGAGACGGGACATCCAGCTGGATCACAGCCGTCGCGTGTTTCTCGAGTCCCGTCGCAGCATCGCGGAGAAACGCATCCGGGCCCAGCTTTCCCTGCAGGAAGAGGGACAGGCCCTGGAGACCCTGGACGGCATGAAGGCCCGCACCTTGCTGGACCAGATGGAAGGGGCCTGGCTCTTGCTGGAGCAGGAGCTTCCCCCGCAGGATGCCGCCGAGCGGCAGGCGCTGGAGCGCGCACTGGGCCACCGGCATCGAGAGCTTCTTCGTGCCGAGGTGCAGGGGGAAACAGCTGCCGAAGAGCGGCGACTCTTCCGGGAGCGATTCGAGCGCGCCCGGCGCGATCTGCAGGCCTTTGACCTGGAGCTCTTCGAGAGGCAGCCGGGGCTCGGCCGCCGCGCCGGCGCTTTTCCCGGACAGAGTCTGCGCGAAATGGCCCGTCTGCTGCAGGAAAACCAGCTCGCCGTGAGCTGGCTGGTGGAGGAGGAGCGGATCACGGCCTTCTGCCTGCGATCCAGGGGGCGGTCCACACCGGAGCTGCGGGTTGTCGAGATCGGCATCTCGCGGGAGGAACTGCGTTCGCAGATGCAGGAAATGCGGCAGGACTGGATCGACCAGTCCACGCTGCCCGCCGTCCTGCGCTCCCCTCCCGCGCCGGGTTCCGCGGAAGCCCGCCTCTTCGATCGACTACTCCTGCCCGTCCTGGAACAGGCGGAGGGCGTGGATCACCTGCTGATGATCCCCGACCGCGAACTGCACGACATGCCTTTCCACGCCCTCTATGACTGTACGACAGATAGTCGTGTAGCACAGAATCTGCAGTTGTCGACGGCCCCGGGCTTCCGTGCTCTCGCCGAGTTGCGATTGACCGGAACCCGCGGGCGCGAGGACCTGCTCGTGCTGGGGGCCGGCGCCGGAGCACAGACACGGGAGATGGGTCTTCTTCCGGGAGTGGGCAGGGAGCTGGAGGCGATCCGCCAAGCCTACGGTCGTCGCGCCCGTTTCCTGCGGGACAGCCTGGCCACCGAAACGGCGCTGCGACGGCAGGCGGACGAGTATGGCGTCCTGCACTTCGCCGCCCACTGCCGCATCGATCCCGAGCGCCCCGCCCATTCTGCGATCCTGCTGCAGGCCGACAGCGAGCACGACGGCCTGCTGGAGGCCCGCGAGATCGCGCGCTTCGAGCTCGACGCCGACCTGGCGGTGCTCAGCGCCTGCAACACGCACTCCGGCCCACTTGCGGGAGCGGAGGGCGTGCTGGGCCTGAGCCGCGCCTTCTTCAGCGCGCGCGTACCGACGGTGGTTGCATCACGCTGGCCCGTCGACGACCGGATCACGGCGCGCTTCATGGAATCGTTCTACACCCGCCTGGCGGCCGGACACCGTCCGCTCGCCGCCCTGCACCTGGCCCAGCGGGAGATGCTGGGTCGTGATCCATTGCAAAGCCCCCTGGAGTGGGGCGGCTTCGTGATCCTCGGGGACTGCGACTAGCGTCCGCAGACACGGAAGAGAGAGCGCCCGCCGAAACGGGCGCCCTTTTCGTGGCTAGAAGCCCCCGCCGCCGAAGACCACCGCCTTCATGATCGTCAGCTCGTAGGGAACCGTGATCGGAACCGGCTTCTCCTTGGGCTTCAGATCCTCCGGGGCAATGTTGCTGTAGTCGAAGGGAACTCCGTCCCCGCGCAGGCTGGAGGTGTCGATGGCCTCTCCGTGAAGCGCTTCCCAGGCTTCCTGGTCCAGGTGCTGCACGCTGCCGGCCGAAACGGCCACCGGCACGAAGACGAAGAGCAGCGTCAGCAGGCCGGCAAGGTGGATGGTGTTGGATTTCTTCATGATGTCCTCCGTTGAATAGTGGTTTCACCCACCATGTCGGAGGAATGGCCGCAGCGTGACCGTACTCCCGCGCTCCGCACGATTTTGCACAGCTTGAACAGACGGCCTGCAGTTATGCTTCTGCCAAGATCATGCAAAACAGATGTTTGCACTTTCTGTCGCCTCTGGCATCATGCTTGCTCTACCATAAGAAGCAAACGGTGAAATCCAACCAGAACAGCTTTGTCAGGCCGGGAGAGTTCTCTTCCGTCCGCGCTGTTTTTCAGGGGGAATCCATGAAGAAACTGATGAGCTTTGTCGCCCTTGGCGGCCTGCTGCTCGGATCGCTGGCGATGACGGCCCAGGCCGTTCCCAGCTACACGGTCAGCAACGGCACGGATGTGATCAATGTCCATGTCGATCCCTACTTCCTCGATCCCGGGGACGATGTAGTCGATTTCTACAGCTACGGCAATCCTGTCGGCAGTTCGGCCAACACGGGATTCGAGCAGTTCGATACGGCCCTGATCTACCTGACCCTGGATGACCAGGGCAACTACGGCCTGGTCACGGTCTTCGATCGACCCGGCGGTGGCGGCGGCAACGTGAGCCTGACGTATACGGGCCTGCCGATCGGTTCCAGTCTCGCCGTCAACGACGATCCCGGGGACCCCCACAACTTCAATCCGGCCACCGGTGCGGGGAACGCGTCCTACAACTGGGTCAGCTGCTGCACCGACGGATCGGCCTGGCAGCTGCCCGATTCGAGCAACTTCGAGATCACGTTGAACTACACCTTCAACGCCGGTCTGGACACCCTGCGCTTCATCACCTTCGACCCCTGCAACCAGGACGAGCTGCTCTTCTTCGACCTGGATGTGACACAGCCTGTGATCCTGCGCGCCCAGGACGGCGGCCAGGAGCTGCCGGACTGCAACAACAACGGCGCGGCCGACTTCTGCGACATCTCGTCGGGCGTCAGCCAGGACTGCAACGGCAACGGCATTCCCGACGAATGCGAGAACGACTGCAACGGCAACGGCCTGGACGACCAGTGCGACATCGACACGGGCTTCAGCATGGACTGCAACGGCAACGGCATTCCCGACGAGTGTGAGACGGATTGCAACGGCAACGGCGTGCCAGACGACTGCGACATTGCCGGAGGCGCCAGCGCCGACTGCAACGGCAACGGCATTCCGGACGAGTGCGAGGCCGATTGCAACAACAACGGCGTGGCCGACGACTGCGACATCGACACCGGTTTCAGCCAGGACTGCAACGGCAATGGCATTCCGGACGAGTGCGAGGCCGACTGCGACAACGACGGCATCCCCGACGACTGCGAAGCCGACTGCGACGGCAACGGCACACCCGACGACTGTGAGTTCGAGGACTGCAACCAGAACGGCACGCACGACATGTGCGACATCCTGGACGACACGAGCCTTGACTGCGACGCCAACGGCCTCATCGACAGCTGCGAGGACGGCTACGTCGACTGCAACGGCAACGGCACCTGGGACATGTGCGACATCGCCTCCGGCAGCAGCTTGGATGACAACGGCAACGGCATTCCGGACGAGTGCGAAGGAACGACCGACACGGAAGACCAGCCGCGCGAGTTCGGCCTGAAGGGCAACTTCCCGAACCCCTTCAATCCGACTACGCTGATCGAGTTCAGCCTGGCCGAGACGGCCCCGGCCCGCCTGGCGGTATACTCCGTCGACGGCGCCCTGGTGCGCACCTTGGTCGATGGCCTGACTCCCGCCGGCCTGCATCGCATCAGCTTCGATGCCGGCGAACTGGCCAGCGGTGTCTACATCTACCGCCTGCAGAGCGAAGGCCGCGTAGCCAGCGGCAAGATGCTCCTGGTCCGCTAGGCGCTGAACCCTTGTTCGAAACGAAAGAAAGCCCCCGGCGGATGATCGCCGGGGGCTTTCTTTTTGTCCGCAGCATTCTGCTGCGGCTTTCTGCAGGCACCGCTACGCGGTGCATAGGTACGTCAATCCCGCGCAGGCGGGAATCCTGATCCGCCCACCATTCAGTCGCCCCCGCGAAGGCGGGGGCCTATGTATGCAAGAAGAGAGTCGCAACATGACAGTTGATGCGCGATAATGCGCACAAGTGACACCTACCCAGGTACTCGATCACAATGGGCCCCCGCCTTCGCGGGGGCGACTGAAGGAGGGAAGCTGCGGTTCCAGGTTCTGGGTCTCTGTGTTCGGCTCATTCACATGCAGCAAAACGACACCCGCACCGCTACGCGGTGCTTGCCTCTAGCCTCGCAGAATGCTGCGGACTCGGGCAAGAACCAATACCCTGCCGCCATCTCGCCAGAATCATGACATGCACGTATCACAGTTCCCGCAGGGAGGGTCCTCGAAGCCGAAGTAGGCGTGCAGGAAGCTGCGGCGGCACTCTTCCTGCTTGATGTATTGCACCAGCTGGTAGAGGCGCTGCTGGTCGTGGGTCTTCTTCTGCTTGCGCAGGGAATCGTCGAAGAGGGCGTCGGCGTCTTTTCCGCCCAGGTTCTTTGTCGTACGCAGGTCGCGGCGCGCCAGCTCTCCCTGTGTGACGCCATAGCGATCCAGCAGGTTCAGGGCCGTTTCCAGGCGGAAATCCGTGTTGCTTTTCCAGGTCATCTGGGCGCGCAGCCAATCGAGGCCCTGGCTGTTGAGCTCCTCCGGCTTCTCGTCGATCACTTCCACGAGCCGGCCCAGGTAGTCCGCCCCGGGATTGGCCCAGTCGAGGAACTCCATCTGGATCAACAGGTCCTGTTCGTCGTACAGCAGTTCACAGCGGGCCGGCAGCCCATCGCGTCCGGCGCGGCCCGTCTCCTGGGCATAGGCCTCCATCGAGCCCGGCAGCTCGGCATGGAGGATGGTGCCGATGTCCTCCTTGTCCACGCCCATGCCGAAGGCGTTCGTCGCCAGCACCAGCGGGCACTCGCCCTTCATGAAGGCGTCCTGCAGGCCGCGCCTTGCGGAGGCGGACAGGCGGCCATGGTAGCGCAGGTGTTCGACGCCGGCTTTTTCCAGCAGGCCGGAGAACCGTTCCAGGGTCTTCACCAGGGCGAAGTAGACAATCGCGGAGCCGCGGCCCGCCTCGAGAAGCTCCTGGATTGCCGCGAGCTTCTCCGAGTCGCCGTGGACCTGTCTCACGCCGAGGAACAGGTTCGGCCGCTCCACGCCTTCGTGGAAGACCTTGACCTGTGCAGGATCCAGCCGGCTGTGATGCAGAATGTCCTCCTGCACGCGCGGCGTCGCCGTGGCGGTCAGGGCAAGGGTCGGCGGATTGCCCAGCAGTTCGCGGAATTTCCCGATGCGGCTGTAGTCGGGGCGGAAGTCGTGGCCCCATTCACTCAGGCAGTGGGCCTCATCGATGGCCAGCAGCATCGGTTCCGCCCGACGGATGCCGGCAATGAACTCCGGCTTGCGGAAGCGCTCCGGTGTCACATACAGCAACCGGATCCTGCCTTCCAGCACGGCCTTCAAGCGGGCTTCGCGTTCCCGGGCCCGGATCGAACTGTTGATGAATGTCGCCGCCACGCCCTTTGCCTGCAGGCCGTCGACCTGGTCCTTCATCAGCGCGATCAGGGGGGAAACGACCAGGCACAGCCCCTGGCAGACAAGGGGAGGAATCTGGTAGCACAGACTCTTGCCCATGCCGGTGGGCATCAGCACCAGGCTGTGCTCGCCCTGCAGGGCCCGCTCGATGATCTCGCGCTGCGGGCCGCGGAACTCCGAGTGGCCGAAGGTCTCACGCAGGATCCGCTCCGGCTCGTCGGCGGGGTCCCGCTCCGGCTGAGGGCTCATTCGCCGCCCAGGCCGTTCTCCAGCTTCTGCAGCCGGACCTCCATCGCTTCCAGGCGCTTTTCCTGGTCGATGACGACCTCGTTGAGCTGGTGGGTGAAGCGCTCCAGCCAGGCCAGCTTCGTCTCGAGCTCGGTCTGCTTCTGGGTCTTGTCACTCATGGTGCCTCCCGGTTTCAGAAGGGGTTGTCCTCGTCTTGTCCTTCAGGGCCGCCCGAATGGCGGGCAGGGCGGCGCGGGTGGCGGCGCGACCGGCGGCAATGGCCTCCTCGACCTTGGAGAAGTGGTGATACTCCATGTCGTCCAGGTCGGGGCGGATGACCACATCGGCCAACTCGCGCCGGTGGTTCACATTGTGGTGCTGGATGATGAAGAAGGCCTGCCGCATCACGTCGAAGGGTGTGCGGATATCCTCGGAGATCAGGGGGTGTGATACGTCAACGGCGATCACGACTTCCGCTCCGGCGTCAATGGCGCTGAGCACCGGAACATCGTCGACCATGCCGCCGTCGACCAGGGTGCGTCCCTGGACCTCCAGCGGCTGGTAGAGCCCGGGAATGGTCGCGCTGGCCAGCATGGCCGGGATCAGCTCGCCGTCGCGCAGCATCACGCGTTCTCCCGAATACAAGTCCGTCGCCACGGCGACGTACTCCATCGGCAGCCCTTCGATGCGAAGGCCGTCCAGGCGTTTCTCGAGCCGCTTGCGCACTTTCTTCCATTCGAAGAAGCCCTTGCTGCCGATCTTCCAGTCGATCATGCGGAAGATGTTCAGCCGGTCCGCCTCCAGCCGGATGGAATCCAGCGGCATGCCGGCGCTGTAGTACCCGCCGACGATGCTGCCCATGGAGGTGCCGACCACCAGGTCCGGCTTCAGGCCTTCCTCCTCCAGTACCTGCAGCACGCCGATGTGCGAGAAGCCCAGCGCGGCTCCACCTCCCAGGGCCAGGGCCACCTTCGGCCCGACATCGGCCAGGGCGCAACTGTTCCAGAGCAGCAGCAGGGCTGACAGGAAACGGATCACAGAACCTCCAGCGCGGCCTGAAAGCCGCTGTGTTTGCGAATGTTGACCACGCCCGAATCCAGGAGCAGATACTGTCCCTTGAGGGCGATCAGTTCCCCTTCCGCCACGGAGACCTTCTCGAGATTGATCGATTTGACCTTCTCCGGCCAGCGCAGGCTCGGGTAGTCGAAAGTGTACAGGGGTCGTTCGTCCAGAATGGCCTCCCGGTACTCCTCCGGAAAATCGGCGATCACCGTTTCCACCTGGGCCTCCAGGTCGATTTCCGGGCGCAGGTTCTTCAGCATGCGCTGCCATTGGGTGCGATCGCTGAAGGACTGCGCCAGGTGATGCTCCAGCTTGCCCACCGTGAAGCGGTCGGCGACCCGGGCCACGGGAATCGCCGCGTGAGCGCCCTGGTCCATCCAGCGCGTCGGAATATTGACCTGGCGGGTGATGCCGACCTTCGCACCGCTGCTCAGCGCCACATAGAGGAAATGCGGCTGGAAGCAGTGGTTGCGTCCCCACTCCGGATCCCGACAAGGGTCGTCTTCCTTGTGGAAATGGCAGAGTTCCGGCTTGAGGATGCAGATGTCGTTTTGCGGCAGGCGACGAAAGCAGTCGTAGCAGCTTCCCTCGCCGAAGCTTTTGCGGGTGGGCTGGCCGCAATGGATGCAGCGGATGGAGCCGCTGGCCTTCAGACGAATCCGCTTGCCGAGCAGGTCGTTGAGGGCGAGCGGATGCCGTTCCTTGTCGAAGGCGTCCACCAGTTCGTAGGCGACCGGCGTTTCGTGCCGGACGCGCATCTTCTTCAGGGTTCCTTCCCAGAGTGCCATGAGATCCTCGCTGCTGGCTGCTTTGCGGGCAATATACACAGCCTGCGGACCCGGAATGAGTGCTGCGGATGCGAGCCGGAGTTGCCACAGGTCAAGGAATTGCCAATTCTTTCCCGCTACACTAGCTTCCGCCCTGAAGCACGAGCTTCGACGCCGCGTTGCGGCGAACCGGTTCTCGGGGTGGGTGAAATTCCCAATCGGCGGTGAAAGCCCGCGACTCCCGGACAGCTCTAGCGGCAAGCCGCTTGGCCGTCTGGGACTGATCCTGTGAAACTCAGGGGCCGACGGTGACAGTCCGGATGGTAGAGAACGGGTAGAACATGGATTCTGATTGAAAGACCGGGCCGGCGTTTCACGTCGGGAGCCCGGACTTTCCTCGTTGCGTTTTCGCGCGACGGCCTCCTCTCTGCCTTCCTCTACGGATTCCGCCCCCTCATCTGGAGTGCTCCATGCCGTGTGACACGGACCTGATGCAGCGCTGTCTCGACCTGGCCAGCCAGGGTCGCGGCGCCGTGCATCCCAATCCCATGGTCGGCGCCGTGCTTTCGCGGAAGGGCGAGATCCTGGCCGAAGGCTGGCATCGCGGCCCTGGAAAGGCGCACGCGGAAGCGGACTGTCTGCGTGAGACTCCGGACGGCGGCGCGCGCGGCCTGACGCTGCACGTGAACCTGGAGCCCTGCTCGCATCACGGACGCACGCCGCCCTGCTGCGAGCTGCTCGTGCGCAAGGGTGTCTCACGGGTTGTCTGCGGCATGGTGGATCCCAATCCGCGGGTCGCGGGGAGCGGCATCTGCCATTTGCGAGAGCACGGGATCGAGGTCGAAGTCGGCGTGCTCGAGGCCGAATGCCGCGAGCTGAACCGCACCTTCGTCACACGGCAGCTGCAGGGGCGACCGCGTGTCGAGTTGAAATGGGCCCAGAGCCTGGACGGCATGCTGACGGACGCTCCGGGTCGTCCGCTGGCCCTGACGGGCAAGGCTTCCCGGCGCTTCGTGCACGGTCTGCGCGCGCAACTGCCGGCGATCCTGGCGGGAAGCGGCACAGCGCTGGCCGATGACCCGCTGCTGACGGTGCGTGATGCGGATGGCACTCAGCCCCTGCGGATTGTCCTGGACGGCGGCGCGCGCCTGGCGCCGGACAGCCGCCTGGCGCGGAGCTGTGATACGGCGCCGCTCTGGATCGCCGTTGCCGAGAATGCGGAACCGGCGCGCTGCCGGGCGCTGGAGGCGGCCGGCGCGCGAGTGCTTCGCCTGCCGCAAGGGAGCGGGGGCCTGTCCCTCGAGGCGCTCCTGGTCGAAGTGGACCGCGCAGGCCTGGACGGCCTGCTGGTCGAAGGAGGCGCGCAGGTCTTGCGCTCCTTCCTGGAGGCCGGCCTGGCGGATCGCCTGCATGTGGGCATCGCGCCGCTCTGGCTCGGGAAAGGGCTGCCGGCCCTGGAGCGCCGGGAACTGCACAAGGACTTTGGCGTGCTGCGCCAGGAACAGATCGAGAACGACCAGTGGATCACGCTGGAATCGCGGGCCTCGCGGGAGGCGCTGCGGGCTCGGGGAGAAGAGGACGATGTTCACGGGAATCGTTGAAGAGACCGGCCGCCTGGAGCGCGTCGAGCCCCTGGCCGACGGACGGCAGCTGCGCATCGGGGCGGCGCGCGTGCTCGAGGACCTGAAGATCGAGGACAGCATTGCCGTCAACGGCGTCTGCCTGACGGTTGTCGCGCGGGACGCCGCCGGCTTCTCGGTGCAGGCCGTGCGTGAGACCTTGTCCAAGACGACGATCGGTTCGCTGTCCGCCGGCGCGGCCCTCAACCTGGAGCGCGCACTGACGCCGTCCACGCGCATGGGCGGGCATTTCGTCCAGGGGCACGTGGACTGCGTGGGCCGCGTGCGCTCGCTGACTCCGGCGGATCCGGGCCGCGAGGTCTGGATCACCTTTCCGCGGGAGTTCGCGCGTTATGTCGTACGCACGGGCAGCGTCGCCATCGAAGGCGTCAGCCTGACCGTGGCCGCCGTCGAGGGCGACGCCCTGAAGATCGCGCTGATCCCGCATACGCTGGACCAGACGACCCTGCAGGGGCTGGCGGCCGGAAGCGCGCTCAACCTGGAATTCGATTGCCTGGCCAAGTACGTGGAAGGCGTGCTGGCCCACGGCAGGCCTTCCGGCGGCCTGGACGAGGCAGCCTTGCGCCGGATGGGCTACGGCGGGGATTTGTAATACAGAAAGGATGTCGTCATGGCGGCACACAAGCCATTGTTCGACAGCATCGAAAGCGCCATCGAGGCGATCCAGCGCGGCGAGATGATCATCGTCTGCGACGACGAGGACCGCGAGAACGAGGGCGATTTCGTCATGGCCGCCGAGCTGGCGACCGCGGAGAAGATCAACTTCATGGCCAAGTACGGCCGCGGCATGATCTGCGTGGCGCTCAACAAGGACCGCTGCAAGGAACTGGACCTGGTGGAGATGGTGCCGGCCAATACGAGCATGCATCACACCAACTTCACGGTCAGCGTCGACGCCCTGGAGGGCGTGACGACCGGGATCAGCGCCGCCGACCGCGCGCGCACGATCCAGGTGCTGATGGATCCGGCGGCCAGGCCGGCGGACCTGGCGCGCCCGGGACACATTCACCCGCTGATCGCGGTGCGCGGCGGCGTGCTGCGTCGCGCCGGGCACACGGAAGCCTCCGTCGACCTGAGCCAGCTGGCCGGCTGCGCGGCCGGCGGCGTGATCTGCGAGATCATGAACGACGACGGCAGCATGGCCCGCGTGCCCGACCTGGCCAAGGTCAAGGAGACCTTCGGCCTGAAGATGATCACCATCCAGGACCTGATCTCCTACCGCTCCAACCAGGAGAAGCAGGTCATCGCCCGCACGGTGGTCGACATGCCCACGGAATGGGGCGAGTTCCGCATGCATCACTTCTACTCGCCCGTCGACAAGCGCGACCACCTGGCGCTGGTCAAGGGGGAGGTGTCGGACGGCGAGCCCGTCCTGGTGCGCGTGCACAGCGAATGTCTCACGGGGGACATCTTCCACAGCCGGCGCTGCGACTGCGGCGAGCAGCTGGACGCCGCCATGTCGGCGATCGCGAAGGAGGGCCGCGGCGTACTCGTCTACATGAGGCAGGAAGGGCGGGGCATCGGCCTGGCCAACAAGCTGAAGGCCTACGCCCTGCAGGACGAAGGGGCGGACACGGTCGAGGCCAACGAGGCCCTGGGCTTCCCGCCGGATCTGCGGCAGTACGGCATCGGCGCGCAGATCCTGATCGAGCTCGGCATCAGCAGGCTGCGGCTGATGACCAACAACCCGCGCAAGATTGTCGGCCTGGAAGGCTTCGAGCTGGAGATCACGGAACGCGTGCCGCTCATGCTGCCGGCCAACGAGAAGAACCGCAAGTACCTGGACGCGAAGAAGGCCAAGCTGGGCCACCTCTTCGACTAGTCGCAGTGTGTTGACTCACCGATCCACAAGGAGATTGCCATGAAGACCCTGGAAGGGCAGCTGAATGCCAAGGGACGCCGCTTTGCCATCGTGCTGGCCCGCTTCAACGACATGATCGGCTCCCAGCTGCTGGGGGGAGCGATGGATTGCATCACGCGTCACGGAGGACTGGAGAAGGACGTGCAGCTGCTGCGCGTGCCCGGAGCCTTCGAGATTCCGCTGGCCGTGCGCAAGCTGGCCGACCAGGCCAAGGTCGATGCCATCATCTGCCTGGGTGCGGTGATTCGCGGCTCGACGCCCCACTTCGACTACGTGGCCGGCGAGGCGACCAAGGGCATCGCCCAGGTCATGCTCGACAGCCGCATGCCGATCTCCTTCGGCATCCTGACCACCGACACCATCGAGCAGGCCGTGGAACGCGCGGGCACCAAGGCCGGTAACAAGGGCTGGGACGCGGCGCTGTCGGCGATCGAGATGGCGGATCTCTGCGCCCGGATCTAGCAACATTCCCGATCGAAGCCTGTACGGAATCCGCATGATTTCTCGACTCTTTCGTCGTTCCTTCGCCGCCGCTCTGCTTTGTCTGTCTGCTCCACTGGCCTTGCAGGCCCAGCCCGCCGTCTGGGAGCATACGGCCGATTTCACGCAGACGCGGGCGATGGTCTTCCAGGACGGATTGCTCTGGGGCGCCTCCAGCCGCGGCGGCTGGTCCTTCGACCCGCAGCAGGAGACCTGGGAGCACTACTCGATCACCGGGGACATGGTCAGCCTCGACCAGGCCTGTGTCACGGGAGACGGCGAAGGCTGGATCTTCTGGGCCGGCGCGGATGCCTCCCTCTCGGGCCGTTCGAGCCTGGACGAGAGCTGGAGCCGCGGCTTTCTCGAGTTCCGCGAGCATCCGCAGATCGTCTCGATCAACCACCTGCAGGGCGGTGACGGGCGCGTGATCGTATCACACGACCAGGGCCTCAGCGTCTTCCGCCTGTTGGCGGACCGGGACGAATATCTGGTCGAAGGCAACCACCGCCAGTTCGGCACGCTGCCGGCGGGGGTTTCGGCCCTGGCCAGCGAGATCGTCGGCAATCGGCTCTACGTGCTGACCAGCGCCGGGCTGGCGGTCGCTTCCGATTGGCCCGAACTGAGCGGACTCTTCGATGTGATACCCCTGCAGGGGCTCCCGGGGCAGGTCGAGAGCGGCTTCCTGGCAGCGCGCCCGGATGGCGTGATCCAGCTCCTGCTGAACGACGGACAGGGCAACGGCTACCACGCCCTGGGGCAGGTGGACGGATCCTGGAATGCCCTGGAACAGCAGGCCGGTGTCATGTATACGGCGCTGGCCGCCGGCGAGGACGACTTCGCCATCGCCCGCAGCAACCGGATCATCACCCTGGCGCAGATCGACACGGTGCGATTCGACGGCAGTACCTGCGCAGCCCTTCACTATAGCGAAGGCGTACTTTGGGCTGCTCTCGGACCCGAGACGGCAGACGGCGGTTTGCTGCGCGCGGATCGGAACGCCGGTACGCTCGATCTCTTTCGCCCCGATGTGCCGGGAGCGGAGAGCTTCGTCGATCTGGACCTGGCGCCGGACGGCAGCCTCTGGCTGGCCGGCGTTGCCGAGCAGACCCAGCGCAACGGCCTCTACCAGTTGCGCGACGGGGAGTGGAAGAGCCATCGCTTCGCCTTCGACCGGATCGGCAACTACCCGACGAGCGTGCTCTGTGACAGCGAGGGAGGAGTCTGGGCCGGCACCTGGGGCCGCGGACTGTTGTATTACGATGTCGCCGCGGACACCTCCTGGAACTACCGCAACTCCAGCGAGCCCGGACAGCGCGTCTACGGCTTCAATCCCGGCGGCAACGACGAGAACTTCGAGCTGGTCAGCGACGTGGACGAGGACGAGCGCGGCAACATCTGGTTCGTCAACCACCGCAGCTACGTGGATTCCTTCCTGGTGGCGATTCCTTCCACCTGGCAGATGGATCACGCCACGCCCTTCCACCGCGCGCACTACAGCCGCCACGTGGCGGGCGACCGCGACAGTTACCCCTATTTCATTGAAAGCGTGAGCCGCAACGAGGTCTGGATGGGCGTCGGCGGCAAGGAGACCGGCGACACGGACAAGGCCGTGGTGCAGTACCGGCCGACGGGCTCCAACAGCAGCCTGGAGCTGTTGCGTGAGTGGAACGAGGCCATCGTGACCCTCAGCGATCCGATCTACAACTTCGGCAGCACGGAGCAGGACGCCGCCGGCCTGGTTACCGGCCTGGCCGTCGACCCGGAGGGCGCGGTCTGGGTCTCGACGGAGAACGGCATCTACTACAGCAGCCTGTTCTCGAGCAGCCCGGAAAGCTTCTTCCGCATCCAGTTCGTGCCCGGCCTGATCAGCGAGAACGCCAGCACCCTGACCAGCGACAGCCGCGGCCGGGTCTGGATCGCAAGCGAACGCGGGATCAATGTCTACAATCCGGTGGTCATCGCCTTCGAGGAGCCGGGCTATGTGCAGGACTTCAACCGCATGTTCGCGGCCCAGGACAACATTTCCATCAACCGCATGCGCTTCGACGAGCAGAGCGGCATGCTCTACCTGGCCACCAGCGCCGGGCTCTTCAGCGTGCAGACGCCGCTGCAGAACCACGGCAGCTCGCCGGCCGGTGACACGGCACTGTATCCCAACCCCTTCCGGCCCGAGACGCATGAGCGCGTCTACATCGAATCCAGCAGCCTGGCCAACAGTTCGGAGACGGAAGTCAGTGTCTACAATCTGGAAGGCATCCTGCTGCGCCGGCTGAGCCTCAGCGAAGCCGAGGACGGATGGGACGGCCGCGACGACTCCGGCGACCTGGTGCCGACGGGCGTGTATCTCATCCTTGTCAGCAGCGACAACGGCAGCGGCAGCGGGAAGCTGGCGGTGATACGGGAATAAGCGTTTCCGAACTGCATCGCAACTCCTCTTCCGTCACCCCCGCGCAGCCGGGGGCCCATCTTCCCTGGAGCACGAAGGGAAACGATCGAATAGCCTCGCTCCCTCGCGTTGGCTCGAGGGTGCTGGTTGTGTTGCATGTGTCCGCAGCATTCTGCTGCGGCTATATGCAAGCACCGCTACGCGGTGCGGGAATTGGCCACACCTCCATTCTCGTCCCCCAACAATGTCATCCCCCCGCCTTCGCGGGGGCAGGCCTTTGGCTTGACCGCGAGACCCCGAGCGCACACCGAAGGGCTCGCGGATGCATAGAAGCTGCGGGCCAAATCCATAGCCGCGGGCTTACGACCGCGGCTATTCGCTTGATACGCCTGCGAGTAGCGCAAGTGGGTAGACGCCCAGCCCCTCCATTCAGTCGCCCCCGCGAAGGCGGGGGCCCATCATGTGTGGAGGACAGGTGGAAGCGCTTCGTGCAATCCACCACTTCGCCTTGGCTCGATGGTGCCGACGCAAGGCAACCGCACGGAATAGGTGTGGACATGCCGAGCATGTTGGCGCATTGCTTTTCACGCGCCGGTCGAAGAACCTCGCGGTTCCCATGCGTCGGATAGGTGCGCGTCGGACCGATGGGTGATGGCTTCGGGCCCGCGCCCTCGCCATCATCTTCCAAATGGACATATAGATTAAGATTCGCCTCATATGCTCACTAGCGAATATATGTGTCCAGAATCCCTGCCATATGTCCATGACTGATCCTATGGGCGCCGAATCGCTTCCATATGTTCACTGGCGATTGCTATAAACAGCCATGCTGACCCGCATCCACATCCGCCACTATGCTTTGATCGAGCTGCTGGACCTGCAGCTTCCCGGGGGCTTCGTCTCGATCACCGGGGAGACGGGGGCGGGGAAGAGCATGCTGCTCTCGGCGATCGCCGCCTGCCTGGGCGGGAAGGTGCCGAAGGAGCACCTGCGCGGGCAGGGCGAGACGGTGCTCTGCTGCACCTTCCGCGGCCCGGGGGGCAACGGGAAAGCGCCGGAGACGGTCTGCGAGCGCGTGATCCGCGCCGATGGCCGCAGCCGCTATCGGCTGAACGGGGAGGCCGCCACCCAGAAGGAGATCAAGGCCCTCGCCGGCGGGCTGCTGCGCCTGCACGGCCAGCGCGACCAGCTGCGCCTGCTGCAGCCGGAGATGCACCCCGCCCTGCTGGACCAGCTCCCCGCCCTGGCGCCGAAGCGCGAGGCGCATCGCCTGGCTCACAGCGCCTGGCAGGCCGCGGTCAAAGAGGCCGCCGAGCTTGCCCGCAAGCTGGAACGCAGCCGCGAACAGCGTGAGCTCTGGAGCTACCAGCTCCGCGAGCTGGAGGAGCTGAACATGCGCCCCGGCGAGGACGAGGAGCTGAGCGAACGCCAGAGTGTTCTGTCACACACCGCCGAGATCAAGGCCGGTTGCTACACGGCGGCCCAGGAGCTGGAGGAGGGCGAAGAAGCCCTGGGGGATCGCCTGGCTGCCCGCCTGCGCGAGCTGGAGAAGCTGGCTGCCTGGGACCGTGAGCTCGCCGAACCGCTGGAGCGCCTGCGCGAGGCCCAGCTGCAGATCCAGGAGGCCGCCCGTGCCCTCTCCGCCCATTCCGACCGCGTCGAGGACGACCCCGCCGAGCTGGCCAAGGTCGAGGAGCGCCTGGGCGAGCTGGACGCAATGATCCGCAAGTATGGCGGCACCCTGGACAACCTGCTTCGCGAACAGGCCAGCCTGGCCGAGCGCCTGGCCGGCCAGGACGACCTGGCCGAGCGCCTGCAGGCCGCCCGCCGCGAAGAGGAGCGTAGTCACACAGATCTGCTGAAGAAAGCCAAGGCGCTGGCCAAGGCCCGCCGCGCAGAGGCCCCGGAGCTCTGCCGGCGGATCAACGCCCTGCTGGCCGAACTGGGCATCACCGGGGAAGGCCTCTCCATCGCCTTCGAACCCCAGGAGCCGGAAGCCGAGGAAGGCCCCGAGCGCCCCAGGTTCCTCGTCGCCACCAACCCGGACACAGCGCCGGCCCCGCTGGAGGAGATCGCCAGCGGCGGGGAGCTTTCGCGCATCATGCTGGCCTTCCAGAGCGTGCTGGGGGAGGAAAGCCCCGGCGGCTGCCAGGTCTTTGACGAGATCGACACCGGCCTGTCCGGCCGCGCCGCCCGCGCCGTCGCCAGCCAGCTGGCCCGCCTGGCGGAGCGCCAGCAGGTGCTTTGCATCACCCACCTGCCCCAGATCGCCGCCGCCGCCGCGGAGCAGCTGGGCGTCGACAAGGACTTCGACGGGAAGCGCACCCGGATCACCATCCGCCGCCTGGACGAGCAGGAGCGCCTGCGCCACATCGCCCGCCTGCAGGCGGGAAAGGATGGCCCGGAGGAGCTCGCCGCGGCCAGGAGGCTGCTGGAAGGGAATCACCAGGCGGCAGAATAGGCGTAGCCAACCCGTGGGCAGCCCCAACTATCGGTGTCATGTCAAGCGCTACGATTCAGCCAAGCCGTCAGCACAGGCTCCAGCGCTTGCCTTGACGCCGCCCCATGGGGTGTACCACATTTTCTACCTATCCCGGAGATCTCATCCATGCCCGACTGGCTCTATCGCATCCAACCCGTCCGCGACGACATGCTCTCTGCCGGCCCGACCGAAGAGGAACAGGCCCTGGTGGCGGAGCACTTCGAGTACTTGAAGGCCCTGCACGAGAAGGGTGTGGTGCAGCTGGCGGGACGGACATTGACAGAGGATTCGGCTTCCTTCGGGATTGTGCTGTTCAAGGCGGAATCGAAGGAAGAGGCGCTGCGGTTGATGCGGGAGGATCCGGCGGTGAAGGGGAGGGTGTTTCGGGGAGAGGTGTTTGAGTTTGGGGTGGCGATTTCCTGAGAAGCCACAGTTCTAACAAACTGTAGAAAACGGGAAACCCTATGCATTTTCCTCGCGATATGTATAGAGAATTGTGATTATCTATACATGATTGAACTCGAACAACGGAATATCGAATGGATCAATCGCTAAAATCTCTTGCAGATCTGAATCCAGGTCGATTCAAGCAACCAGAACTGATGCTTGCCTTGAACGCCGCCAGCCGTCAACTCGCCGAGTTGAAGGGGGTGGTGGCGACCATGCCGAATCAACGCATTCTGATCAGTACTCTCGGTCTTCAGGAAGCCAAGGACAGCTCGGAAATCGAGAACATCGTTACAACCCACGATGAGCTCTATCGGAATGCGGCGTTTCCTGAACGCGCCACAAGCCCGGAAGCGAAGGAAGTCGCTCGCTATCGCCAGGCGCTTCAGATCGGCTACGATGCGGTACAGAAAACCGGCATCCTGAGCAATCAACACATTCTGAGCATCCAGGCCGTACTAGAAGAGAATGACGCGGGATTCCGGAAACTGCCCGGAACGAAACTGCTGACACCGACAGGTCGTGTAGTGTACACACCTCCGCAAGAGCCGGCTGTGATCCTGGCTTTGATGGATGATCTGGAGCAGTTCATTCATCGGCCCGAGCTCTTCGATGCAGATCCCTTGATCAAGATGGCCCTGATGCATCACCAGTTCGAGAGCATCCATCCCTTCTATGATGGCAATGGCCGCACAGGGAGAATCCTGAATGTGCTCTACCTGGTCAAGGAGGGCCTGCTGGATTTCCCCGTGCTCTACCTCAGCCGGTACATCGTCGAACACAAGGCGGAGTATTACAGACTTCTGCAGGCTGTCCGCGAAGCGGATGCATGGGAGGAATGGGTGGTATACATGTTGCTGGCTGTCCAGGCCACCGCCCGGCAAAGTGTCCTGACGGTCAAGGCCATTCGTGAGCTGCTGCTGGGAGCCAAACACCGCATCCGCGAGCGCTTTCGCTTCTACAGCCAGGACCTGATCAACAACCTGTTCTCCTATCCCTACACGCGGATCGAGTACCTGCAGCAGGACTTGCGCGTATCCCGGCTGACGGCGGCCTCCTATCTGAACCAGCTGACGGAGGCGGGGTTCCTGCGGAAGGAAAAGGTGGGGCGGTCCAACTACTACATCAATGAACCGCTGCTGCGCATACTGGTAGGGTAAGGACCGGGGACGGCAGAAGGTGTACCTCCCGGATCTAGCCGGGCCGGAATGAGACTGATATGAACTGCGGGTTAGCAAGTCCTATTACGCATGTTGCGTTACGCAAAGGGCGTAATTCTGCGGGAGACTGAACCATGCCCAACTGGCTTTATCGCGTCCAACCCCTCCGCGACGACATGCTCTCCGCCGGCCCGACCGAAGAAGAACAGGCGCTGGTGGCGGAGCATTTCGAGTACTTGAAGACCCTGCATAAACAGGGCGTGGTGCAGCTGGCGGGACGGACACAGACGGAGGATTCGGCCTCCTTCGGGATCGTGCTGTTCCGGGCGGAATCGAAGGAAGAGGCGCTGAGGGTTATGCGGGAGGATCCGGCGGTGAAGGGGCGCGTGTCTCGGGGGGAGGTGTTTGAGTTTGGGATGGCGATTTCCTAATGGTATTAGGGAATAATTATCAGGATCGCTGGAATGGATAACTTGCGGCTGACTCCCTCAGGCAGACTGGAGTTGACGGGTTCGTCGACGATGACCGACAGGATCTCCCGCCGACGTGCTCGGGCCTTTGAACGGGGGAACGGTCACGGAATCCTGCATCTGGTGCTGCATGAAGCTGAATCGCCGTTGAGTGCCCAACTCGCCTATTGGAGAGGGTTGGGCAAGCAGCTCCTTGGCGAAGCCTGTCAACACAGCGACCCACTGGCGCTGACCGAATTGCGTATCCCCGCAGCGGACGGCGCCTGGTGTGCGACATTCGCCGCGGGCGTTCCTCCGATGATCGGTGCGGAATTGATGTCGGCTGCGCGAATCGAAGAGCTGTGGAAGGACACGGGGGATGCCCTGCGGGCGGCAATCGGCAATCGGGATCTGGCGTCCCTGCTGTCGAAGACGAAAAGCCAATGGCACACCGTCGGCCGTGTCTGCCTGCATTTGGCTGAGCACAAGACGGATGCCAGGCGACCCTTTGCCTTTCTCGCGACCTACATCAGCGGCCTGACGAATGACGGTACGCCGCGGCATATCCCGCTGAAGAACGTCATGTTGGAGTTTCGCGGAAAGGGAGCTAGAGGGAAGTTGCTGGCGCTGCTGGCTCCCTTGTCCAGGGCCGCAGAGCAAAGCGCCTTTCTTCGCCACCAGCTCGAATCGGGCCACATTCATCAACCTCAGGCCTGGACATCCAGCAAAGCGCACGACTTTCTGCGTGATACGTCTGCATATGAACAAGCCGGTCTGTTGGTTCGCGCGCCGGACTGGTGGACGACCCGGAAGGTGCATCCAGCCGTTCGCGTATCCCTTGGTGAGAAGAAACCAGCCACCCTCGGTCTTTCCTCCTTGCTGGATTTCGATGTGCGCGTCTGCCTGGATGGGCAGCCTCTGCGCGATGCCGAACTGCGTCAGCTGCTTACAGCGGGAAAAGGACTTGTGCACCTTCGCGGCCGCTGGGTAGAGGTGGATGCAGATCGTCTTGCGGCCGTACTGAATCACTGGCGCGAGATCGATTGCCTTGCCCGCTCCGAAGGGATCCCTTTCTCGCAAGCCATGCGATTGTTGGCGCGTGCGGGGCTGGAGGAGCATTCCACACATTCGGAAGAAGACACAAAGAGCTGGGCCGAGTTCGTCGCCGGCAAGTGGCTGCGGAAACGCCTGCAGGCTCTGCGTGATCCGGCCGGCGAAAAAGCATACTCTGGCAATGCGGGGCTGCGCACGACATTGCGCCCCTATCAGAAGTCGGGTTGGCGATGGCTGGAGTCATTGCGCCAGCTGAGACTGGGCGGCTGTCTGGCCGACGACATGGGCCTTGGAAAGACGATTCAAGTGCTGGCTCTCTTGTCCCATTGCCGGAAACGGAAGCTGCCGGGAACGGATTTGCTGGTGCTGCCTGCCTCACTGATCGAGAATTGGCGGATCGAGATCGAACGCTTTGCGCCGGGCTTGAAGGCGCTGATCGCTCATCCCTCACACTGTCCCTCGAGGGAGCTGGAGAAGCTGAAACACAAAACGGTTCTGTCTCACGATCTTGTGCTGACCAGCTACGCCACCGTCAAGAGATTGCCCTGGATGCATGACATCCCATGGCGCCACCTCATCCTGGATGAAGCCCAGGCGATCAAGAATCCGGGTTCCGCGCAGACGAGGCAGGTCAAGGCCCTGCAGGCCGAATGGCGCCTTGCCTTGAGCGGCACGCCGATCGAGAATCGCATGGGGGATCTGTGGTCAATCTTCGATTTTCTGAACCCCGGTTTGCTGGGTTCAGCGGCGGCCTTCAAGCGGTTCAGCAAAGGGCTCGAGAGCGGCGATCAGGGCTATGCCCCTCTGCGTCGCCTGGTTCAGCCCTACATCCTGCGTCGACTGAAGACGGACAAGTCCGTGATCCAGGATTTGCCGGACAAGACGGAAGTTCGCGCCAGCTGCTTGCTCAGTCGACGCCAGGCGGCACTGTATGAGCAGAGCGTGCGCGAGCTGGAAAAGGAGTTGTCGAAGGTTGCCGGCATCAAGCGCAGAGGACTGGTGCTGTCCTACCTGATGCGCTTCAAACAGATCTGCAACCATCCTTCCCAATGGCTGGGCGATGGTGAATTCGAGGCAAAGGACAGCGGCAAGTTCGGCCGTCTGCGGGAGATCTGTGAGACAATCGCTATGCGGCAGGAGAAGGTGCTGGTCTTCACGCAGTTCAAGCAGATCACGAATGCCCTTTCATGCCAACTGGCGGAGACTTTCGGACACGAAGGATTCGTGTTGCACGGGGGTACTTCAGTGCGCAAGCGGCAGCAGTTGGTGCAGGCCTTCCAGGAGGACGAGCACAGGCCGTACATGGTGCTGTCGCTGAAAGCGGGCGGAAGCGGATTGAACCTGACGGCGGCGTCTCACGTCGTCCATTTCGATCGATGGTGGAATCCCGCCGTCGAAGACCAGGCCACCGACCGCGCCTTCCGTATCGGCCAGAAGCGAAACGTCCTGGTGCACAAGTTCGTTTGCCAGGGGACGGTCGAGGACCGGATCGACGAGATGCTGACCAGCAAACGTTCCCTCTCCGACGCGATCCTGAAGAAAGGCGCCGAGAAGGCGTTGAGTGAAATGGGGGACGATGAGTTGCTCGATTTCGTAGCCCTGGATGTTGGACGCATTTTCCAGCGATGATGTGCGCGGATCTATCATGTAAGAGGCCGTATGGGCTGGTATGACTACGGGCCGCGGCGCGATGCCGTGACCGTTGCGGAGCTGCGCGCCAAGGCAGAGCGCAAGATCAAGCGCTTGCAGGAGAAGGGGCAGCAACTGCAACCGGTTCGGATTGAAGGGAGGACGATCTCTCGCAGTTTCTGGGGCAAGGCATGGTGCACGAACCTGGAACGCTACAGCGACTTTTCGAACCGCCTTCCCCGCGGACGGCGCTATGTCGTACACGGGACTGTGATCGATCTCCGCATCGAAACCGGACGTGTGCAGGGTCTGGTTGTGGGAAGCAGCCTCTATGAAGTCGATATCCGGATTGCTCCCTTGAACGCGGACCAGTGGACAGGGATCCTCGAGCAATGCCGGGGCAGCATTCAAACCCTGGTCGAGCTCTTGAGGGGCGAGATCAGCGCTGCCGTGATGCAGATCGTAACACGTGAAGGATCAGGACTGTTTCCGTCGCCCTCGGAAATCCAGTTGGAGTGCACTTGTCCGGACTGGGCAGACATGTGCAAGCATGTAGCCGCCGTTCTCTACGGAGTCGGCGCTCGGCTGGACGAGAATCCCGCACTGCTGTTCACGCTGCGCGACGTGGATCCTGCCGAGCTGGTGGATCGCGCCGCGGACAGCGCGCTTGTATACGGCGAGTTGAAGGTTGAGAGCCGCTTGAAGACGAATGACCTTTCAGCGGTTTTCGGCATTCACATCGAGGAAATCGAGGGGGACCCCCCTGCGCTTTCTCCTTCGCTGTTCAAGCGGCCGCCAAGGACTGCAGGTCGAAGGAAAACGCGGTCCGGCACCTGATGCAGGATCATCCGGTGGCGATTTCCTGAAATCAACGCCGGCGTTCCAAAGCGAACGCAGACTTGCTATTTTTGTCCTCGTTGATCCAAGCCCCAAGGCCAGAGGACAAGATGTTGCCGGCATCATCGACTGATCTTCTTCTTTTCTCCAAACGATGGTTTCTCCCCGTAGTCCTTTGGGAACTCCTGGAAACAATCTCCATCGTCCGGTCGCGCGGATGAGCATAGCCGTCAACCGCGTGCTGGCTGGGTTGCCGCTGCTGGCCCTCGACATCGAGAGCGACGGCAAGGTGATCCACGAAGCCGGCTGGGCGACGGCCAGCGAACACGGCCACCTGGCCGGCGAAGGGCGTATACGCGACTTCCTTGGAAGGCTTGATGAGCCGGAAAACCGGCAGACCATTCTGGTGGGGCACAACCTCCGTGCCTGGGATCTCCCGATCCTGCAAAAGCGCTTCCCCGAACTTGCCCTTGCGGATCACGAACTGATCGATACCTTGGAACTCCAGGCTGGACTGACTCCCATTCGGCAGAACCTGAAGCTGTCGTCGTCCCACTCTCCGGACAAGGATGCCCGGGACGCACTGGAGTTGTTTGTCAGCCAGTTGGCGCTGGGGGCTCTTGCCGCTGATGCGCGCTTTGATCGTGTACGACAGGAGCTATCACAGCTCCCGCTCACGGAATGGCGGCGCCGGAACCAGCAGCTCTTGAGACCGGAGAGGATTCACCCACTGACGGAAGAGGTTGTGAGCGCCTACCGGACTAGCCCCCCGGAAGATCGCCCGGGTCTGCTTCTGTGTCCGGATCACCTTCTACAGGATTTGGCCTCCCTCCTGCCGGCCGCGGTGCTCGCAGAAGGATCGAGCCTTTGCATCCACCCGGAGGCATCTCACGCCGATCAGCCCTGGATACGAGATGTTTCGGAATCCGGCCGATCCAACCATCCGCGTGCACTCAATCCCTGGTTGGTTCACAATCTTCATACGATGGGAGCCGTAGATACCCGCGAGTGCACAGATTGCCCGATCACTTCGTGCGCCCGCCATCCGCAAGGCGCCCCCCTGCAACTGGCCAGCTGGAAGAAGCTGTTGCATCCTGCCGTGCGGAAGGCCCGCAGGGATGTGGATTCCGCAAGAACCTGGCTATTGGCGGACTATCCAATGTCCTATCTCGGGGTCCATGAGGTCAAACGGCTGGGATCGCCGCTGGATGTGTTACAGCGATTACCCCACGGCTGGTTGATGGGACTGCGTCCGGGGCATCGGCTGGTGGGGTTGCGGGAAGCTGATCTGGGCAGCTTGGGGATCGACGAGCACCCTCCGGATGCTGTGCATTGGTTGGAACGGCGACTGGATGGAGTCACTTCTATCTTCGCCGCTCCTGGAAAGGATGCTCTTCCCGCCGGTGAACCAGAGAGATTCTTCTTCACCTTCCAGAATGTAGCCAGGCATGTAATCCATTCTATTTCGGAGTTCGTGCCGACGGATTTGCAACCGAAGGCGAATCCTCTCGGGACGCTGAATCCTGCAGCACCGGCACGGGCCCTGTATTGGGAACAGTTTCTGCTGCGCCTTCTGGTTGTGATCCAGAAGCCATCCCGCACGCTGCTCCTGCTGCAGTCTGCGGGTGAACGGAGTGCATTGGGCGCGTGCCTGCAGCAGCTGCTTCCGCCCGATGTGTCCGTGGTTTGGGACAAAAGTTTGTCGGCCAGCCTAAGGGTGCTTGCGCAGGCGAATCACAGCATTGCGCTTGTTTCCGCCGCCACGCACATTGATCTGGCGCGTCACGGCCTGCAGGGGATCACGGTGATACTGGAGGCCTTGCCTCTGGAGCGCATGCTGTTGCTCTCCGAGCAATCCCGTTCGTACATCGGCCGGGCCACGGACGCAGGCGCGGACAGCAAGGCCGATCTACAGTCCATCGAGATTGAGCAGGAAGACGTACTGCAGCCCGCCGAGGAAGATCCGGTTGAGGGCAGCGGTGCGGATTTCAGCCCTAGCTGGACGCTGAGCGCCGCGTCTGCTGCCAGCCTGCCCTGGTTGAGGGCGTTGTGCCATGCAACACGATCCGCGAAGGCCGACCGCCTGCTTGTCATGGACCCCCGCGTCGAAGCCATGCCATCCGTCGATCCGCGGCTGCAGATCCAGACCTTATCCGGCGAATTGCACGACAGCGCTCCCCTGCAGAAACAAGTCGCCGCGTGTTGCAGGGAGCAATTCGGCCCTAAGGCACTTGCTGAAGATATTTCACAGGAGCTTCTGCAGCAGTGGCAGAAACACATCGAATCCGCTTTTCTGGCCGGCAAGGGTGCTGACGGCGGCCCGGGCCGCCTGCGGGAACAGCAGCTGCCCTACTTCGAGCCGGTCATCGCCGGCGAGCACGATGTGATCGTCTCACTGCCCACCGGCGGCGGCAAGTCGCTGATCTTCCAGGGGCCGGCCCTGCTCAAAGGCGCGGCAACGGGACGCCTCAGCATCGTGATCGCGCCGCTCAAGGCCCTGATGGTGGACCAGGTGCGCCAGCTGGAAGAGTTGGGCTTCGTCAATGTGGTCGAGGCGATCACAGGCGACCTGGACCGCTTCGAACGAGAGGACATCTATCGGCGGCTGCGCTCCGGGGAACTCTGGATGATCTACATCTCGCCGGAGCGTCTGCGCAGCAGGGCCTTTCGCAGGGCGCTGGAGGAGCGCCTGCGAGAAGACGGCCGAGCCGAGTACTGGATCTTCGACGAGGCACATTGTTTGAGCCAGTGGGGCCTCGACTTCCGACCGGATTATTTTGCGGCGGCTCACAACATTCGTGAGATCCGTCGCATGGAACCGGGTGAGCAGGCTCCTGTTCTGTTCTTCTCCGCCACCCTGACCTCGCAGGTGCGCGAGGAGATCAAACACATCTATGGCAGCCATGGGCCTGCTTGAACCCGGGGAAGCCCTCTCGCCGGAGCGCGAGAACCTGCGCATCGTGCCCGTCCGCGAGGACCGGCTGGAGGACGGGTACGCGAAGGCCGGCGCGGAGCACGCCATTTCCCGGCAGGAACTGAAGGATCTGGTCGGCGAGGAATTCGCCAGCGCGAAGCCGCGCATCCTCTTTCGCTTGTATCACCTGGCCTTGCAGATCCGCTCCCGGCTGGATCCCTCGCAGAGTACGGCACTGGCCTTTGCCCGGACACAACGCAACACCAGCTGGTACGCCGGCATTCTTGGACGGCTGCTGCATTCCCTGGGCGACACGGAAATGCAGGTCGGCCACTTTCATGCCGGTCTGTCTGCCGAAGAGCGGGAAAGCATCTACTCCCGTTTCAAGGATCCGGCCGATCCCCTGAAGATTCTCGTCTGCACCAAGGCCTTCGGCATGGGAATGGACATACCCAACATCCATTTGCTGGCGCACCTGGACTGCCCCGCTGCCCTGGAGGACTACCTGCAGGAGATCGGCCGAGCCGGCCGGGATCCGAGGCTGCTGCGCAATCTGGGGCTGAATGCCGCCAATCCCATTCCCTGCCTGTTCTACTTCAGCCAACGGGAGTTCGAGGAGGCGCGCAACTTCCTGCGCAAAGGGCGTCTGGCCTTTCCGCAGCTGAGCGACTACATGCAACTGCTGCGTGCCTACCGCGGCCAATTCGCGCGGCCGGGGGGAGGCGAGCAAGGGCAACGAAAGTTCGTCTACAATCTGAACTACATCGAGAGCGTCAAGGGAAAGGACTGGGGCGATGTGCGCCAGAGCATGGCCTTTCATTGGCTGGAGCGGCTGAATCGGATTGAACTGGGCTACTATGTCCTTCCCGTGATCGGAATCCTCGAGCTGCAGCCGGCGCCGCCGACAGAGGATACGCCTCTCGCCCGATTGCACGCTTTCCTGCTGGAGCAGAAGGCCGCGCTGCGGTCCTCAACGCGCGAGAGTGCGCAACTGCATGTCCGGACCAGCGACCTGCTGCGCATCTGCGGCAGCATGGATGCTTTGTATGAGTGCTTGAAAGAGGGGCGCCGCCTCGGCCTGTTTCGTGTCAGCCAACGTGTACACATGGAGCTACAGCGAAACCAGGGGGCGCAGGCGTTGCGGAGCGAGGCGGAGACGCGACTGGAAGAGGGCAAACTGCCCTGGCTGCTGGAACTACGCTTCCAGTTCGTGCTGCAGCGCCTGCGCGGCATGAGTGTATCACAGGAGTTTCAGGTCACCCGCGGGGAGCTGCAGGAACAGTTGCAGCGCTTCGCCGAGGAGGAGAGCGAGGCTGTCACCGCGGACTGGATGACGGATGCCAGCGCCACTCGCCTGCAGGAGCGGCAGGCCAGCTGGCTCCAGCAGACAACCCGGCTCTTCGTGTCGCGGCAGGGGCCGCTCTTCCGCCTGTTTCGCGCCTTTGAGGGCTGCCGCATCCGCACGGGTTTCGACCCTGTCTACGGCATTGGTTACTCCTTCGAGCTGCAACATCCTGGTGTCGTCCAACAGGTCTCGCGGCTAAGAGACCTGTGTGTCGAGCTGCTGCGGGATCTGCTGCATCCCGGGAAGGAGCCGCTGGAACTGGTGGACTGGCTGAACAAGCTTGAGTGCAAGCAGGAAGAGCTTGAGACTGCCGTCGGTTTCCTGCACCGCTGCGATCTGCTGGAGCAATCGAGTCTTTTCGCGGGCGCTATCGAAATCAAATTCCTCTCGGATCGCCGCATCGAAGGGGAGAAGGAACCGGACCGGACTGTCGCGGCCGACTTCGAGGAGAACGCCCGGCTGAAAGAGTGCCGCCTCTCGGCCCTGGAGCTGTTGGCCTGGCTGAAGTCGGACGGGGAGCGGCGTGAGCTGGTCGAGGCCTACTTCAAGGCAGGCAATGCCGAGGAGATCGTGATTCTGCTGGATCGTCTTGTAGCACAGGGCAATTGGAGCGATGAGGAAGACCCCCAGGTCAAGAAGATCCTGTCGGTCCTGAAAGAGCAAGGACTGGAGGATCACCACGGTCGGCTGAACAAGGAGCAGCGAGCCATTGTCGAAGCCGGTCCCGATTGCTGCGGCGTCGTGCGGGCGGGGCCGGGATCCGGCAAGACGCGCGTGATCATGGAGCGCGCCGTCTGGCTGGTGGAAAAGCACAACGTCGACCCCTCGCAGATCCTGCTGTTGGCCTACAACCGCGCCGTGCGCATCGAGCTGCAGCGACGCCTGAAAGCGTACTACAAGGAACTGGGCCTGCAGGGCTATATCGAGAAGTTGAGAGTCAACACGATCCACGGCTTCGCCCGGCGCATCTGCGGCGACCGCGTGACCTACTGCAGCCCCGAGGAGGTCGCGGAGCTGTTGCGATACATCGACCAGAAGTACCCGCGCTGGATCGATGACTGGCAGTCCATGAACCTGTTGCATTCCCGTGATACGCTGGATCCGAAGTTCGCGACGACGGTCCGGCAAGGTGATGGAAGCGCGCCCCAACGGGGATGGAAACTGCCGCTTGAACTGTGGATTCCGCTGGCCACGAAACTTCTCTCCGAAACACCGCAGAGGAACACGCGAACCGTCCTGATGATCGACGAAATCCAGGACCTGACCGGCCCGATGATCCGGCTTCTGGCAGCCCTGCTGAAGAATCCGGCTGTGCGACTGGTCGCTGTCGGGGATCCCGACCAGTCGATCTACGGCTACGAACGCAAGCGGCACGGGAACCCGCTGGCACCCGAGCCCATGCTGGAGCAACTCGAGCAGCGTCTCGCGAAGCAGGGCGGCGAGCTGCCTGAACGGCTGCTGCGCCAGAATTATCGCAGCCTGGGGGCGATTCTGCATGAAGCACAGAAAATGCGCCCGAACCCCTATCGCCTGCAGGCCACCCGAACACAGGCGGAACTGTTGCCGGTCGGAATCAAACCCGTACAGAGCGTGTCACAAAAGGCCGGCACCGTATGTGATCACCTCTTCCGGCTGCTGGACGAGAAAGCGAAACGCAAGGGAAAGCTTTCCCACTGGCGGAGCTTCGCCGTGCTCTGCCGAACCAACCAGGAGCAGGACAACATACTGCGACAGCTGCGTGGGGATGATCGGTTACGCAATCTGAAACAGATGGGCAGGGTGCAACTCTACAGTGACCACCTGCTGCAACACGCCGCGCAGAGCAGAGAGTTTCGCGCGATGAAGGAGGCCATACGACCCCTGCCCGCGCGTTTCAGTGTCGAGGAACTGAACACGGCCCTGCGCACCGTGCTGTCGAAGGGGCGGGGGATTCTTTCCGGCTACTTGCTGCAGCAGGGCCGCCACCTGCTGCTGGACCTGGCGCGGAGCTTTCGTGACGAGGTCGAACAAGAGGACCTGCTGAACGAGTTCGAGGATCATGCCCGCGAGAAGGAAGCCCTGGTGGAAACCCTGGGGCGGATCCGGCAGGCTCAACACGCGGACTCGGTGACGATCACCGTCGGCACGATCCACCGCAGCAAGGGCCTGGAGTACGATGTGGTGCTGCTGCCTTCCTCGGAGTTGAACCTGCCCGGCGACGAGGAGGAGCTGGAGGAGGAGCGCCGCCTGCGCTATGTGGCGATCACTCGTGCGCGTACACATGTGCTGCAGATCATCGGCGATCGGGAAACCGCGCTGCAGGAGGGGCGGGGCTGGCATGGCAAGTTTAGCCCCCGTCCGCCGGCCATCCGCGACGGGCAGGATCTGTTCTTTCAATCCTGCCTGCTGGAGCCGGATTGGCGGGCCAGCGGAATGAATTCGCTGCGAGAACACCAGGATTGTTTGCATCACACCTTGCCGGACAAGGCACCCCTGCAGCGGAAGGGGAGGCACTTCGTCTACATGGACAGGGAGCGCAAACGGGAGGTCATCGTCTGTCGCTGCTCGAAAGCCTACATGGAGCGCATTGACTCCTGGCGGAAAGGCCGGGAACAGGAGGCGATCCGGCAGGACTATCGTGTCTCGGCCGTGCTCTGGCAGGAAGTGGATGAAGTCTTTGTCGAGCAGCGCAGCCAGTACGCTGCGATTCCTGCGGACGTGCGCGAGGTCGGCGGGTTCTGGTGGGTGGTGGTGGAAGGAGGGGAGGAGTAGTCGGGATGACTAGAACAGAGGAGCACACTCGTACAACTCTTTCTCAAGCTGGACCAAGTGATTCCTGGACTTTGTGGGCACGGGGTTGGAACATACTGACCGACGGTCGCCTTCCCGGTTACGCATGTTGCGTTACGCAAGGAGCGTAAATCTGCGGGAGATTGAACCATGCCCGACTGGCTCAATCTCACCCCACCCGTCCGCGATGACATGCTCTCCGCCGGCCCGACCGAGGAAGAACAGGTCCTGTGGGTGATGCGGGAGGACCCCGCTGTGAAAGGGGCGCGTGTTCCAAGCAGAGCTCTTTCCCTTCGGGATCGCCTTGCCACAGGAGGAGAAGGACACAGTATGACACGGCAATACGCCATTGCCCTGGCCGGCATCCTGCTTGTCCTGCGCATCGGCATCGGCCAGGAGCTGGGTGACCGGCTGCTGGTCGGCTACTGGCACAACTGGGGTTTCAGTCCCAACAGCTTGCAGTTAAGCGTACTTCCCGAAGCCTACGATGTGATCAACATCTCCTTCGCCGTACCCACGGAGGCCTTCGGGGCGGAAATGGCCTTCGACCCGGACCCCGGCATCTACCCGGATCCGCAGGACTTCATCGACGACTTCGCCGCCCTGCAGGCGGCCGGCAAGAAGGTGCTGCTTTCCATCGGCGGGGCCAATGCGGCGATCCATGTGGAAACGGAGCAGGACGCCGCCCTCTTCGCCCAGTCGATGGCGGGCCTGGTGATGCAGTACGGCTTCGACGGCGTGGACATCGACCTGGAAGGCGGCTCGCTGACCCTGGATGCCGGGGACAATGACTACCGCAATCCGACGACGGCTCGCATTGTATACTTCATTGCCGGCATCGAAGCCCTGCTGCGGGCATTCCCGGAGGGGCTGATCCTGAGCATGGCCCCGGAAACCGCCTATGTGCAGGGGGCCTACAGCTTCTATGGGGGCATCTGGGGCGCCTACCTGCCCGTGATCCATGCCCTGCGGGAAGAGCTGAGCTACATTCACGTGCAGCGCTACAACACGGGCTCCATGTTCGGCCGCGACGGGGTCGTCTACGAGCCGGCCACGGCCGATTTCCATGTGGCCATGGCGGACATGCTGCTTGCCGGCTTCGCCCTGCCCAACGGGGATGTCTTCGATCCTCTGTCACACGACCAGGTGCTGATCGGCCTGCCGGCCTCGACCCAGGCCGCCGGGACGGGGTATACGACACCGGCCATTGTGCACGACGCGCTGGATCACCTGCTGACGGGTGTGCCGGCACCGGGGTCATCGTACTCCCTGGCGCAGCCGGAAGGGTACCCCTCCTTCCGCGGGCTGATGACCTGGTCCGTGAACTGGGATGTGGACAACGCGCTGGAGTTTTCCGGGAGCCACCGGGCCTACCTCGATGAGCTGGGGGAGCCAGCGGGAGTCATGCTGCGGATCCGGATCGTGGGACAATCGGTCCGGCTCGAGTGGGAGGATCCGGAGGAGCGGCTGTGGCAGGTGTACCGAAGCGACGAGCCCTGGGGGATGGCGGACGCGGCCGAGTGGATCGGCAGCTCAGTGGAGGGGTGGTTTGTGGATGAGGGGGTGGATCTGGGAAGGCCGGGGTTCTATTGGATTGAGTTGGGGGAGGAATGGCGGCGCCGGGGTTTCAGACGGTCTGTCCGAAAAGGATCAGGCCTTGTTGGGGCAGTGCTTCGGGCGCCTGAAGGCTATGTATAAAGGGCGTGGTATGGCTGGCGGGGCGGGCGCTGATGGTGGATTTGGCCTCTTTCGGGATTGTGCTGTTTCGGGCGGAGTCGGAAGAGGAGGCGCGAGGTTGATGCGGGTGGGTCCGGCGGTGAAGGGGAGGGTTTTTTGGGGGGGTGTTTGAGTTTCGGGTGATGATTTCTATCAGCCACTCGATCTGAATCCCGAACCCCAATTTGTAGTGCTATACTTGCATCCAATCTAAACTGGCAATCAAGAACAAGTACCGACCCCAGTTGCATGCTTCCACCATATGAAGCCCCTGTCAACATGCAGTTCGCGGCTTAGTTCGATTCTGGTTGCTCATTCTGCACGGATACAATCATGACTAGTGGAATCAACCTTAGAGGATTACTTCCAGATTTCGGTGCTATTGAAGGGATTCCGAACTCTGCTGAAGAGTTAAGCGCATACTTCATAGCCTTCCTGATCGCTGTCGCTATTGGATTCCTTTTCTGGTCCATTCACATTTTTCGTCTTAGTAGTCGCCGGATTAAAGGGCTGATGAATGTTGTACAGGACGAGACTCCAGCCTCGGTCCTTTCCAGTAGACAAAACCTACTTGACCAGGCAGATAAGACTGGTGGCGTTGCCGGGCACTTGTGGAAAGAGTTCGATGAAACACTAGTCGAATCTACCCTCAATGGAAAACCATGCCTGCAAAATGTGTATAGCGCGGCAGATTTCTTTAACGACGCAACTCTAGCCAGTGAAATCACCGATAGCAGAATGCTAGCAGCTGTACCAGGATTCCTGACAGCAATAGGTGTAATCGGTACTTTTGCGGGTTTGCAACTTGGTTTATCAGAACTAAATATAGGTGGTGCCGTACCTGTAAATGAAATGAAGGAAGGTCTCGCAAAGGTGATCGGTGGAGCGAGTACGGCATTCATTACTTCTGTTTGGGGTGTCACACTTAGCGTTGTTTTCAACTTTATTGAGAAAGCTCTAGAACAGAGAATTCGAAGGAATGTCAAAGCACTACAACATCACATTGACAGAGTTTTCCCTCGTTTCAGTGCAGAGCAGTATTACCAGCAGATAGCAGAGGATGGATCACAATCAAGGCAAACTCTTCAGGGGTTGGCGGAGAAGATCGGTCAGAAAATGCAGGAGTCGATCACCCAGGTCACAAGCGGTATTCAGGACAGTCTTGAAGAAAGCCTGAACAAGATCATGGCTCCTGCCATAAACAGACTAGTGAATGAGACCTCTGATGGCAGCCAAAAAGCCCTCGAGCATTTGATAAGCAGGTTCCTCGAGAAGTTTGGAGCGGAAGGAAAACAACAGAAGGAAGCACTCGCGCAAACAACAAGCGGTTTGGAGGCATCCATTTCTTCTTTCAAGGATAGCCTGGCGACTCACGTAAGGCAATTGAAAGAAAGTCAGACCGCAAGCAATGACAGAGATAACAGGCTTAGTAAGACAATCGAAGAATACGTAACACAACTCTCCGCAAGCGGAAAACAGCAAATCGAGGGTATTGTTGCTGTCGTCAGTGAGCAAGCCAAAAAACTCCATGATGCAAATGTTGAGCACTCCAGGAGTCAAGCTGAAGCCAATTCAGAATTGATGAAGCGATTCGAGTATCTGAATGGGAGGATGGCCGAAAAGGTCAATCTGATTCTAGGTGAGGTTCAGCGAAATCAAGAAGCACATTCACAGAAACAGCAGGACCGGGAAGACCGGCTTGCAGTCGAGAACAAGAAGCTCCTTGAGTACCTTCAAACGATGACAGAAGAGGACCTGAAGAAACGAACAGCAGCAAATGAAGAAGCCTTAAGAATGCAGGCCCAGCACCAAGATGAGCTTCAACTGAAGTTTGAGCAGAAACTTGCCATCCTGGATGTGCGGTTTAAGAACTTCGTGAATGAGTCTACTCATGTGATCGACAAGTGGTCCCAACTTCAAAATGCTTTTGACCAGTCAGTCGACGCAATGAATTCTGTAGGGACAAATCTCAACTCTAGTGCCAAAGAGTTGAAGAAGTCTGCCACTTCGATTGAGGCCTTTGGCTCTGGAATCCGAGAGTCATTGGCCGGTTTTGAAAAGTCTGTTGGAGAAGCCAGAAACGGAATACAGCAGCTAATAATCGAGAATGACAGTGCAGGAAAAGTAATCAAGAGTGTTCAGGAAGGAATTTCAAATACAGTGACAGAGTTGGGTACTGTTGTTTCCAGGCTGCAAGATACGATTGATAGAGCGAGTAGAACGTTCAGCGATATGGAGAACCATCAGCAGGTATACCTTAAAGGACTACAGGAGAATGTTGAATCGTTGGCAAGGCAAATGACGAAACTCCTGAAGGAATATTCAGAACAGGCAAACCAACAGACTAGAATTCACCTGGGGGAGTGGGCTAAACACACGACTCTCTACTCAGAGAAAATGAATAATGCGGCGCAGGTTCTGTCTAATGTGGTAGATGAGATAGAGACCAAGATGAACTCGTCTCAGAGGCGATAAGAAGCTGCAGATTTATGGCAAAGCGAAATCAACGAGATGATTCAAATCCCTATTGGATATCATTCTCTGACTTGATGTCTGGGCTTCTTGTTGTGTTCATTCTTGCAGCAGTAGCATTGATTATTGAGGTTACGGAAAGTGCACAGAAGATTGAATCAGATATACTAGCTGCAGAACGGGCGAGGCATGATATTCTATTTGAGATTCGGGATAGACTGATTAAGCACAATATTGAAGTTCTAGTTGCTGATAATGAAACAGTACTGCGAATACCGGAAGAAACGCTTTCATTTGACTCTGATAGCTTCACTCTTCCTGCTTCAGAGTCGGCACAGTTGTCGATTCGGTTGATTGGGCAAGTACTATATGAAGCTATCACCAGTCCATTTGATTCTAGAAGTGAGGATAAGCGACTACGCTTTGAGTTGCTAGATACAGTGTTTATTGAAGGTCATACGGATAGTCAACCATCAACAAGAGTTAAAGGTAACTGGGGTTTGTCGACCTACCGTGCAATATCCCTTTGGGAGTTTTGGGAGGATTCGTTGATGGTCGATCCACCGTTCTCTGAACTGAAGAACTCATCTGATAGACGGTTGTTTTCTGTTAGCGGCTATGCTGCCACACGTAGGGCCAATGAAGAGGAAATCACTCCGGATGACCGGCGTGAAAATCGCAGGATAGACATTCGAATTACAGTGAAGCGCCCCAGGAGCAAAGAAATGGAGAAGTATCTATCCAGATAAAACTTGGTATTGACAATCTAGACTTTGCTCTGCCCCCAGATATTCTTGATGAGTATGTCATCCGTATGCGTGCAATAAATGAGCAATTGAGTTCATTAGCCGATAGTGCCGGAACGGAGAGTACTGCATTCAAAGAAGCACTAAGGGAAGTTGCAGCAGCACTCAGGAACAGGCAGAGCCTCGTCCGCACTCTCGATTCCTCATTGAAAATCAGAGCACTTGCGGTCTCTTTTGGAGGCGTCTTGGCCGACCGTATCGTGCTTTCTAGTGAACTTCTGTCAAGAATAACCAGGCTTCAACCGAGACCAAGCTCATTAATAACGATCACTGTATTTCAAGAATACTTAAAGCAGTTCGATGGCCTCAAGTATCCACGCGCTGTGGAGAAATGGCTTGTTCGGGCAATGAACCAAAGATCCATCTTGCCAGCCTGGAGGAGCAACCTGTTGTCGGCAGATGGCCCCAAGTGGTTGGCCAAGAAAGCATGGCAAGACAAGGTAGACTTCGATGAAGTAGTCCGTGAACTGAAACTAGATCAGTATGTCGGAGGCAGATTTCTTACGGTTGCTCGCAGCATCTATTATCTGGAGGAACTACGGCGAATAGATCCTGCGAAGCCTCATCCTATTCTGGATGAAGTGCAGAAGAGCGAAGTATACAATTGCCCTTATGGAAAGGATCAGCTTCTTGGTCATGAGATCCTTCGACTCGTAATCAGCCGATCTCCACAGCATGGTGTACACCCGGACTGGCAGAATGTGGTGTTGGCCATCGCAGGAGACCCGCGAGTATCGAACCTGAATCGAATGTACCAGAAATGGTGGTCGCAGCTTGCCCCCGACTTGAAACAGAAAGTACAGGGATGGCTTTCGAAACTGGACTTGGACCTGTTTCTCAAGGCGATGAAGGAGTACACGGATCAATCAGGTGATCGGGAACTTCAGCGAATGTTCCCCTCCCGGAAGGTCTTCATGGAGGGCCTGCTAAAAAGCAACCTTGTGACGGGAACACGACTCTACCTGGCGCCTAAGGCAGAGGCCTTTCTGAAGCGGAACTATAAACCCGAGCACCTTCCAAGTTATTCCATTGTAAAGGGCGTTAGTAAGTCGATCATTCACTTGCAGCTTGGGAGTGTGCATATGATAGAGGGTTCCCATAGCTGTAAGCTGTGGGTCTATCGACGACTACACAGCTCGGCTGTCGTGTTCGACTATGCTCTGGATGAGGTTCGATATGAGATGCTCACTCAAGGCCTGTTCGAAAGTATGCGTCGAAAGGGAATCGATGACGTGTATGCATTCACCCACCGACCTGAATCTTTCAAGTGGCAAAGGGAGTGCATGTACGCTCTAAGAGAATTTGGAATCAAGCTGAATCCCAAGGAAGTTCTAACGCCGATGGACTATACACGCTATAAAAGATTGTATGGGGTCTGGGATGAAGTTTAATACTTGGCTAAAGAAGCTGACCAATAGCTCACCCGATGCTGGATACAGTTGCTCTTTCGATGCAGAGGGGCTGAATCTATATCTATCCAATAGGCAGCAGGCAAAACTAAGCGATGTAGAAGCATCACCTCTCACGATGCATCAGCATGTCAGCTTGCAAATGCTTGTAGAGCAAGAGCTGGCAGAGGTGATACCGAATGGTTTCATCGTGCCAACATCTACAGTATTGAGCCTGGATCACCACTATCGAAGCTTACTGCAACTGCCAGATCTTTGGAGTGGAAGAATCGCGGTTGATTTCCGAGGACTGACTAAGGATGACAGTTTCAATGTCACTCTCAAGTGCAGTACCGCGAGTGGCCGCCTTACATCTGGATTCAAACTGGAGGGCCCCACGATTCGCTTCTCTGAGCAGGAGTTGCACTTGCTTACTGGAGTACAGCACGCGGTTTTCGAGGCAGTTACTGCTCATGGGCGGTCGCGAAGGAGCGAGCAGGATAACCTTGAGCTAGTGCATGTACTGCAACAAGCCAGCGACTACGGGGCTGACATTGAACTGGGGCATTTCAAGCGGCTTCCCATCATCAAGCCGGAATCCATTTCCCTTCGCGCGGAGCTGGACGACAACGGTGATCTCCATCTTAGTCCGATGATGGGACAAGCCGCGGATTTCCATCGAACACAGAGAGTAATCAATCAAATCAGAGAATCGGGCGCTAAATCGGTTCGTGTCGATGACGAGATTATTCTGCTCGATGAAGCCAGACTGAAAGGAGTTCAGGAAATCCTCAATAGCAGGGTCATACCGAAGAAGATGACCAAGGAATTTCTCAAGAATCCGACAGCCTTCATCGACGCGAGTCTTGTCGATCTGGAGAACGGTTTTTCGCTGCGGGTCAAAGGTGTTACCGGATTCAGGCAGGCCTACTTCGGCGAAACAGAGGAGTCGGGCCTGGATTGGTTTGGCAAGGATTCGACTGCTGTCCAGGAGCTTCTGCCGGAAGCGATGAAGGCAGTTCTGAAAGACAGCGAAGACCTTAGACGCTTCAGAGAGCTTCTCGATGATGCAATACGCACGGGGTCCGATGAGGTCTTCTTTGATGGTAAGGTTATCGATGTCTCAGACAACGACCAGGTCATGGTGGAGTTGAACCGAATCCAGAAGAGCTTTGAAGAGCCGACAGAACCAATCACTGATGATCCCGAACCGAAGGATTCCGATCAGGAGATCGCGGTCCTCGACATCGAATTGAATGATGAGAACCAGCCTGAGTTCTCTCGGAGCGTCCAGGCAGGACTTGCTTCAGTGTTGTGCCCAGAAGATGAGTTGGACTGGAGCAATTACAAGCGCTCTCCGTTTCCCCATCAGATTACTGGTGTTCGATGGATACTCGGGTTGATGAATCACGGTGAAGGCCAGCGTGGCGGTTTGCTTGCTGATGATATGGGACTTGGCAAAACTTTCATGGCGCTGGCATCGATTGAACACCTCTATCGAAAGACAAGAGATTCGGGGGAGACATGTAAACCCTGTTTGGTCGTCGCTCCCTTGAGCCTTCTCAGGGAGTGGGAAGAGGAGGTCACGAAGACGTTCAGGAAGTCGCCATTCAAGGATATCGTACTGCTTCAGGCGAATGGCGATCTGCGCAAATTCACCCTCACAGGGAGGGGCAGCGAATTGAAAGCGCAGGACTTGCAAAGTCAAAGTGTTTTCAGTGTCAAATACTCGTTGAAAACCGGCGGCGAGTATGATCTGGACAGGCTTGATGTGCCGGAACGCTTGGTTATCACTACGTACCAGACGCTTCGTGACTATCAGTTTTCGCTTGGCTCCATCGAATGGGCGATGGTCATTCTGGATGAAGCCCAGAACACCAAGAATCCAAATGCGCTTCAAACCCGCGCGGCAAAGGGATTGAACACCGACTTCATGCTGCTTGCTACAGGAACCCCTGTCGAGAATAGTCTTGCCGATTTCTGGTGCCTGGTTGATACTGCCCGTCCGGGTTATCTGGGCAGCTACCAGGAGTTCAGGTCAACATATATCTCACCGCTGTTGCAAGCTGCTGGAGATGAGGTTGACCAGGTTCGTGATCAGATCGGACGTCAACTGCGCGAAACTGTAGGGTCATTGATGTTGCGTAGGCTGAAAGAGGATAACCTTGATGGGTTGCCCAAAAAGCTTGAGTTCGCAGGCATTGAGGATGTGCATAGCAGATTTCTGCCTGACTTGAAGTCTACCATGGAAGGTGATCAGCTTGACGTATACAACAAAGTCGTCCAGTCCGTCGGAGTTGATGGGAAAAGGGATGCCCTTTCGGCACTGCACAAGCTCAGGGATGTATCTCTCCATCCAGGCTTGATCGCGGGCGATCGGGCCAGTCGTTCCATCGAGGACCTGGAGCCGGATGCCTTTGTGGAAGGATCGGGAAAGGTCACAAGCCTTGTACGAACACTGGAGGAGATTCGTGGCAGAGGAGAGAAGTGCATCATATTTGTGGTCAACAGAAGACTGCAATCCACGCTTTCGGTAGCCCTGTCGGCAAAGTTCAGCTTGCCGTTGATCCCTGTTATCAATGGAACGACAAAGGCGGTTTCCAAGTCGGCAAGCTCGACAACTCGCAAGTCCATGATCAATGACTTCGAGTGCAGTACGGGCTTCAACATCCTGATCATGTCGCCCATTGCCGCGGGGGTCGGACTGACGATCGTAGCTGCAAACAATGTCATCCATCTTGAGCGCCATTGGAATCCGGCCAAGGAGGCCCAGGCAACAGACAGGGTTTATCGCATTGGGCAGACAAAGCAGGTGAATGTCTATCGGCCGGTTCTGCACCATCCCTCCCTGGAGTCGTTTGATGTCAACCTGCATGAGTTACTTTCCAGGAAGTCGATGCTCAAGGATGCAGTTGTAACACCGGAACAGGTCATTCCAACCCCTGAGGGGTTCACCGATCGCGACTGGTCAAACACGAAAGTGATTCTGGGAGAGGACCTTGGAGTTCTTGACTGGAAGGAGTTCGAAGCTCTCTGTGCAGAAGTATTCAGCAGGGAGTTTGGTGCTGACAATTGCTGGCTGACAGCGAAAGGTTCAGACTACGGCGCGGATGTCGTTCTCGAGGCTGGAGTGAGGAGTAGCCTTATTCAGTGCAAACACACGAAGTCTTCAAGGTATGATGGCTACAGTGCAGTACAGCAGGTTTTTGCGTCGAAAGTCAAGTATGGTGAGGCAAGGGGCATAGAGTTCAATCGGTTAATAGTCGCCACTAGTGCGATCCACTTGTCCAAACGAACCCGGGACCTGGCCAAACAATACTCGGTTGAGATTTACGATGGGAAAAGGCTCTCGCGCCTGTTGGAAGTCCATCAGGTCCGTCTACTGGATGTACTTCGACGACAAGGAAAACAGCGTCTTCAGGTTTAGCTTGTAGCACCACTTCCGATCTGAACAGGAGCCCTCCCTTTTGCCCAAGACCGAGAAATCCCTCCAGTCCCACCTCTGGGACGCCGCCAACATCCTGCGCGGCTCCGCTGTCGACCGTACGGACTGGAAAGGCTACATCCTCCCCCTCCTCTTCTTCAAGCGCCTGTCCGACGTATGGGACGAGGAACGCGCCCGCATGCTGGAGGAGTACGGGGAGGAGTTCGAGGACGAACACCGCTTCCAGATTCCGGAAGGCTGCCACTGGCAGGACATCCGGGAGACATCGAAGAATGTCGGCACGGCCCTGAAGAAGGCCATGCAGGAGATTGAGCGGACAAACCACGAAACCTTGCACCGTGTCTTCGGCTCGGCCGACTGGGGCAACCGGGAGAAGTTCAGCGACGAGCTGCTGAAGGATCTGCTGGAAGGATTCTCGGCGATCGAACTGGGCAACCAGGCAGTCAGCACCGATGTACTCGGTGACGCCTACGAGTACCTGGTGGCGAAATTCGCCGATGTCACACGGAGGAACAAGGCAGGCGAGTTCTACACCCCGCGCAGCATTGTCCGCATGATGGTCGAGATCCTCGACCCCAAGGAGGGCGAATCGATCTACGACCCGGCCTGTGGCACAGGCGGCATGCTGCTGGCAGCTATCGAGCATGTCGAGCGCAAGGGCGGTGATCCGCGCACCTTTTTTGGCAAGATCTACGGCCAGGAGAAGAACCTGACAACTTCCTCTGTCGCGCGCATGAACCTGGTGCTGCACGGCATCGAGGACTTCCAGGTCGCCCGCGAAGACACCCTGCGCAGCCCCGCCTTCAGCGATGGTGCCGGGGGGCTGGCCTCCTTCGATTGTGTAATTGCCAATCCCCCGTTCTCGCTCAAGGAGTGGGGGCGCGAGGTCTGGGAAAGCGATCCCTGGGGTCGTGCGCAGTTCGGATTGCCACCGGACAGCTATGGCGACTACGCCTTCGTGCAGCACATGATCGCCTCCATGGCTCCAAACCGGAACAGCCGCATGGCTGTGGTCCTGCCCCAGGGCGCACTCTTCCGCAAGAGCGCGGAAGGGAAGATCCGCGAGGCCCTGCTCAAGAAAGACCTGATCGAAGCCGTCATCGGCCTGGCGCCGAACCTCTTCTACGGGACAGGCCTGGCCGGTTGCGTCGTGATCCTGCGGCGCAAGAAGCCGCCGAAGAGGAAGAACAAGGTGTTGATCATCGACGCCTCCAGCCTCTTCCGCAAAGGTCGCGCCCAGAACTTCCTGGATCCGGAACACGGAAAGCAAATCGTCAAGTGGTTCAAGGCCTTCAAGGATGTCGAGGACCGGGCCAAGGTTGTGTCACGCGAAGAGATCGAGCAAGAGGACTGGACGCTCAACATCTCCCGCTATGTGCTGCCACCGATCGGGGAGGACATTCCCCCCTTGCCCGAGGCGATTGCCGAGTTCAAGAAGGCGCTGAAGGAGGCACGTGCTGCGGAAGATCATCTGCGAACGGTTCTCAATGAAGGAGGGTGGCTGAAGTGAACTCCCACCTCTCCCAACGCGAACTGGAATCCTACCTCTGGGGCGCCGCCACCCTGCTTCGCGGCCTCATCGACGCCAGCGATTACAAGCAGTACATCTTCCCCTTGCTCTTCTTCAAGCGCCTGTCGGATGTCTGGGACGAAGACTATCGCGATGCCTTCGAGGAGACCCAGGACCAAGGCTATGCCACAGCCACGGCCAATGACCGTTTCATCATTCCCGATGGCGCCCACTGGCAGGATGCCCGCAAGGCCTCCCGGAATGTTGGGCGTGTGCTGTTGAATGCCTTCCTGGCCATCGAGAAACACAACCCGCAGCGCCTGCAGGGCGTCTTCGGCAACGCTGCATGGACCGACAAGGACCAGTTGCCGGATGCGACCCTCAAGAACCTGATCGAGCACTTCTCTCAGCACACCTTGAGCCTGGCCAATGTCCCCGAGGATGAGCTGGGCAATGGCTACGAATACCTCATCAAGCAGTTCGCCGACGACAGCGGCCATACGGCGCAGGAGTTCTATACCAACAGAACCCTGGTGCACCTGATGGCCCAGATGCTGGAGCCCAAGGCGGGAGAGACGATCTACGATCCGACCTGTGGTACGGGAGGCATGCTGATCTCCTGCCTGGCGGAAGTGAAGCGCAAGGGCGGGGATACTCGGACGATGGGGCTCTACGGCCAGGAGCTGATCAACATTACGGCGGCCATCGCCCGGATGAATCTTGTGCTACACGGAGTTTCCGACTTTGATATCCGCAGCGGAAACACGCTGCATGAACCGGCTCTGGTCGAAGGCGATCGGTTGAAGACCTTTGATGTCGTACTGGCCAATCCGCCCTATTCCATCAAGAAATGGAATCGTGAGGCATGGCAGTCAGATCCCTGGGGGCGCAACAGATTTGGGACCCCACCGCAAGGGCGGGCAGACTATGCGTTCTTCCAACATATCCTTTCAAGCATGGACTCCAGGACTGGGAGATGCGCAATCCTGTTTCCTCATGGTGTTCTCTTTAGAGATGAAGAAGCAGAGATTCGTAAGCAGCTTCTCGAAGCAGATCTGATTGAATGTGTACTTGGGCTTGGGAAAGGATTGTTCTACAACTCGCCTATGGAAGCATGCGTGATAGTTTGCAGAAGCAAGAAAGCGAAGAAGAAGCAAGGGCGCATTCTGTTGATTGACGCATCCAAGGAAATCGCGCAGGATCGCTCACAGAGTTTCCTTCTTCCATTTCATCAGAAGACGATTCTCCGTGCGTATAAGCAGTTTAGAGATATCCCAAGCTTGTCCGCTGTTGTCAGCGTAGAAGACCTGCTGAAGAATGATGGGAATCTGTCTATCCGGTTATTCATCGAGAGGAAGCGCAGCCTCAGCAACAACATTAGTCCGCAATCGGTTTCGGATATCTGGAGTGAACTGGAAGGCAGCAGCTCCGAGTTTTGGTCGAGAATGGGTGGATTGGTAGAAACACTCGATAAGCTTAACGACAAGGGTGTGAAGTGAAGAGAAAGAGCAACTCATACAAACCAGTTGCGTTTGGAGATGTCGTTAACAACTCGACACGAGTTTCTATGGATCCTGTAGCAGAGGGATTCGACCGATACATCATTGGCAAGCACATCCCGGCCGATGAAAGTTGTATCACAACATGGAATGAAGTTGGTGACAGTGATTTTGGTCCGCGAATCAGAACCATATTCGAGCCTGGCGATATTCTCTGTACCACAAGAGGCCCGAAGTTGAAAGTTGCGCGCGTGGACTTCAGAGGCCTTGGAGCGCATACGAACTTCGTGCTGCGGACGAAAGATGAGAGCATCCTGCTACAATCGTATATGGAGGCAATTGTTCATTCGGAATCGTTTCAGCAGCATTTAGTGAACAACTTCCGCGGTTCGGTGAACCTATTCGTGAACTGGTCGGATGCAGCGAAGTACCAGTTCCCCCTGCCACCGCTGGAGGAGCAGCGGCGGATTGTGGAGGTGCTGCAGGCGGCTAACTCCTCTTACGAGAAACTAATCAAGCTGTTCACGACCTCAAGAGTTCTGTGGCTGTCTACCCTTGCGAGCCTTCCTACAGACCGTAGACTTAGGGTTGTTTCTGTCGGCGAGTTACTTACGGACATCGTACCTGGGCGAAGTGTATCCGGAGGCAATGCCCCCCTTCATGAGTTTGAATTCGCCGTTCTTAAGGTTAGCGCAGTGGATCCACTCGGATTTCATCCGAATGAGTCGAAAGTGCTAGATGACCCTTCTGCTTTTAGGCCTGACTTCTGTGTTCGTAAGGGAGATTTGCTAATGACTCGTGCGAATACTCCTTCACTAGTTGGTGAGTCTTGTATCGTAGACAAGGACTATCCGAATCTGATGCTTTGTGATAAGACTCTGCGATTAGTTCCGGCTCGACATGTAAATAAGCGCCTACTTTGGCATCTCTTGCAAAGCCAGGAGTTGCGTCAACAGATTACATCTGTTTCAACTGGTACTGGTGGAGCGATGAAGAACATTTCTCAGCAGAAAATTCGTGCACTAAAGATTCTGTATCCAGAAAGCACTGATGTGGCACACGAGCTCTGTGATACTTTGGATGAGTGCTTCGGTGCGATACGTCATTCGGCAATTCGTCTTAGATCTCAGATGTCGTTGATGAAGTTGTTACTTAATTCCTCTATTAGAGGAAATTGTCAATGACATTCAACGAAGCCAACACCGTCGAAGCCTTCATTCGTGACTTGCTCTGCGGTGGTGTCATACACCATTCTGCGGCTGGCCCTGGCCTGGCGAGCCGATCGGGCAAACTCTCTGGTCTTGGCTGGCATTACCTATCCCATGAGAACCTCCCCCGCCAAGCCCAGGAAGTCCTGGTCGAGAGCCATCTCAGCGAATCCCTGATCCGCCTGAATCCAGCCATTGCAGAGAACCCGGATCGGGTGGACGATGTACTCCATCGCCTGCGGGCGATCACTATGGGGGTGCGCAGTGACGGCCTGGTCAAGGCCAATGAGGAGTTCGCCGCCTGGCTGACCGGCGAGAAGTCGATGCCCTTCTGGGAGAACGGTGAGCATGTCACAGTCAGGCTGATCGACTTCGAGGACCCGGAGCAGAACCAGTATGTCGTGACACAGCAGTATACCTTCCGTGCCGGGAAGGCCGAGAAGCGGGCGGATCTGGTGCTGTTGGTCAACGGCATTCCCCTGGTCGTCATCGAGGCCAAGACTCCCGTGCGCTCCAGCCAGAGCTGGCTGGATGGCGCCGTGCAGGTGCATGACGACTACGAAGTGCACGTTCCCGAGCTCTTCGTCCCCAATGTGTTCTCCGTTGCAACGGAAGGAAAAGAGTACCGCTACGGCTCGATCCGCATGCCCGTCGAGTTCTGGGGGCCCTGGCGGCTGGAGGATGAGGAGACCCTGCCCTCGATGAAGCAGGTCGAGCAGGCCGTCCGCTCCATGCTGCGGCCCCATGTGCTGCTGGACCTGCTGGCCAACTTCACCTCCTATGCCACACACAAAGGAAAGCAGCGCATCAAGATCATCGCCCGCTACCAGCAGGTGGAGGGCGCGAACAAGCTTGTGCAGCGAGTGATTGATGGATCTCCGAAGAAAGGGCTGATCTGGCATTTCCAGGGATCGGGCAAGTCCCTGCTGATGCTCTTCGCGGCGCGCAAGCTGCGGCTGCATCCGGCCTTGAAGAATCCGACCGTCATGGTCGTCGTCGACCGCATCGATCTGGACAGCCAGATCTCGAGCACCTTCTACGCCGCCGATGCGCCCAATCTGGTCAAAGCCGAGAGCCGCAAGGACCTGCAGAAACTGCTGGGTCGGGATGTGCGCAAGATTATCATCACCACGATTCACAAGTTCGGCGAGGCCGAGGGCGTGCTCAACGAGCGGGACAACATCATCGTGCTCGTCGACGAGGCCCACCGTACACAGGAAGGCAACCTGGGCCGCGCCATGCGCGATGCCCTGCCCAATGCCTTCCTCTTCGGGCTGACGGGCACGCCCATCAACCGCGCTGACAAGAACACCTTCTATGCCTTCGGAGCCGTCGAGGATGCCGGTGGCTACATGAGCCGCTACGGCTTCGAAGACAGCATTCGCGATGGCGCGACCAAGGAACTGCATTTCGAGCCACGCCTTGTGGACCTGCACCTGGACCAGGAGCAGATCGACGAAGACTTCCTGCGCCTGACCCAGGATCTGAGCGACGAGGACCGCGACCAAATCAGCAAGCAGGCCGCACGCATGGCCGTGCTGCTCAAATCGCCGGATCGCATTCAGGCCGTCTGCTCGGACATCGCCCAGCACTTCCAGCAGACCGTAGCTCCGAACGGTTTTGGAGCACAGGTCGTCACCTTCGACCGCGAAAGCTGCCTGCTGTACAAGCAGGAACTGGACCGGCACCTGGATCCGGAGATGTCCGACATCGTCATGTCGGTCAATAGCCGGGAGGACCAGTACGCGCCCTACAAGCGGGACCGGGATGCGGAAGAGAAACTGCTGGACCGCTTTCGTGATCCAAAAGATCCACTGAAGATCCTCATTGTCACCTCGAAACTGCTGACGGGCTTCGATGCGCCGATCCTTCAGACGATGTATCTCGACAAGCCCCTGCGGGACCATACTCTGTTGCAGGCCATCTGTCGTACGAATCGCCCTTATGGACAACAGAAGTCACACGGCCTGATCGTGGACTACCTGGGCATCTTCGACGATGTGGCCCAGGCGATCCAGTTCGATGAAGAGGGGATCACAAATGTGGTCTCGAACATCGAGGAGCTGAAGGGGCAATTTCCCGGTGCCATGCAGAAGTGCCTGGAGTACTTCCCCGGAGTCGACCGCAGTGTGGCGGGATACGAGGGCCTGATGGCGGCACAGGAGTGCCTGCCCAATGTGGATGTCAAGGATCGCTTTGCAGCGGATGTCAGTGTCTTGTCCCGCCTCTGGGAAGCCATTTCACCGGATCCCATGCTGGGCGAGTATGAGAAGGACTATCGCTGGATCTGCCAGGTCTACGAGTCCGTCAAACCGGTGACGACAACCGGGCGATTGCTGTGGCACCGCCTGGGGGCCAAGACGATCGAGCTGATCCACGAGAATGTCCATGTGGACCAGATCCACGACGATCTGGAGACCCTGGTGGTGGATGCCGAACTCCTGGAAGCCGTGCTGGGGGCACCCGACCCGAAACGGAAATCCAAGGAGATCGAGATCAAGGTCACGCGACGCCTGCGAAAACATCTTCACGATCCCCGCTTCAAGGCGCTGGCCGAACGGCTGGAAGACCTGCGGCATCGGCACGAGGCCGGGCTGCTGACCAGCATCGAATTCCTGAAGAAGCTGCTCGACCTGGCAACGGATGTGCTACAGACCGAGAAAGAGGTGCCTCCGCTGGAGGAAGAAGACCGTGGCAAGGCGGCACTGACGGAACTCTTCGAAGGAGCGCGCAATACGGACACGCCGATCATTGTCGAACGGATCGTGGAGGACATCGACAAGATCGTGCGCGAAGTGCGCTTCGACGGTTGGCAGAGCACCCACGCCGGGGAGCGGGAAGTCAAACGGGCCTTGAGGCAGACCCTGTTCCGGTACAAGCTGCACCAGGATGCGGATCTGTTTGAGCGGGCTTATGGGTATATCCGGCAGTATTATTGAGCAAGACGGTAAGAAGTCTATCTCTGACAGCTAAACCATATTTCGGGCTGTAACGAATTGAAAGATTGTACGTTGATTGTATTGACAACGATACTTCCGCATGTTACTCTGTTGCGAAGTGAGAACGCTGCCGGAGGAGCACATGGCAAAAGAGAAGACTGTTCAATTCCGAATCAGTGAAGCTGATCTACTCAGGATCGACGCTATTCTGCCATCGGGGGTCAACAGGTCTAGTTGGATTTCCATGGCAATCATGATTCATCTGGAGAAATTCGAAGGAAGCGCTGCCCTGCGAAAAGAAGCAGGGCGGATTGAGAACTTGTCTCAGATGGAGGTCCTCTTCCCGAAGCTGGTTACTGAGTGTATCGCGAAAACCCAGCGGGACGAGCTGATGTGGCGGCTTGTAGAAGACTCGGCGTTGGGGCAGTATGCGGCTCATGATAAACCGTTCTCCTGGCGTCTTAAAGACAACCCGGATGAAAACCGAGTCAGCCTGACAATTACACTACCGAATAACCCAGCATGTCTAAACGGTATGACTTACGCGGACTTGGACCAGAAGTTTGCTGAGCCATTATTAGATGGTGTGTGGCGTCAGGTCAATCGCCCATTGCCCAAGAGCACACGAGCATTTATTGAAAAGACGCATTTGCCAATCTCGAATGACATCGAGCTGGAAACGGAAGGCAAATCTCTTCCGCAACTGATCAATGAAGCTAGAACTCAAGGTGATCCGGATTCAAAGCTTCGTGTACATCACCCTGAACAAGGACTTCTGACTTACTCCCTGGGCCAAAGTGAGCTTGAGTTCTGAGGTCGGATGATTGAATTGGATGGACAGTTTCTACAATGGAAACGACCCAAGAGCAACTCCAACAGTGGCTAGATGCCCCGGAAGGTACCCGTCTAGAGTTTAAAGAGGCTAGGCGGAGATTCGACTTCAAAGAGCTTACGAAGTACTGTGTCGCCATTGCCAATGAAGGCGGTGGCAAGATAATTCTTGGAGTGACCGATAGACGACCGCGCGAAATCGTCGGTACTCAGGCGTTCCAGGAACCCGGCCGAACAGAGGCTGGTCTGTATCAGAAACTGCATCAGCGAATACCTGTGGAGGAAGTAAATACCTCCAGAGGACGAATACTGATTGTGCATGTTCCTGGGCGCCTACCAGGAACCCTTTGGCAGATTGATGGCCGATATCTCAAGAGAGCCGGAGATGACCTTGTACCAATGGGCGATGTGGAGATTCGTGTCGTCTTTGCAGAGACGGGTCCGGATTTTAGCGCGGAGCCTTGCCCAGCAGCCAGAATGAGTGATTTGGATTCCGCGGCAATTGCTGAGTTTCGTGCTCGTTGGGCACGACGGGATGGCGATGAGCGCAGACGGAACTGGACAGAGGAAGAAACCCTGACCAATGCAGAGCTGCTGGTCGAGGGCAGGTTGAACTACGCCGCATTAATTCTACTTGGAACTCACGCAGCACTGGGGCGCTTGCTTGGACAGGCAGAATTGATTTTTGAGTTCCGTGCTTCGGAAGCCTCCGGCCCGGCCGCTGATCGTGTTGAGTTCCGACGTGGCTTTTTTCTGTGGCACGACGAGATATGGCAAAGGATCAACCAGCGAAATCAAAGACAAAGTTATCAAGAAGGACTTTTCCGCTACGACCTGCCCACTTTCGATGAAGTTTCTGTTCGGGAAGTGCTGTTGAATGCAATAGCCCATCGCGACTATCGAGCAGGTGGATCGGTTTTCGTAAGGCAATATTCCCATAGACTGGAAGTGGTCAGTCCTGGCGGCTTGCCTCCTGGTATTACGACAGAGAACATTCTAGATCAGCAGAATCCGCGCAATCGACGACTGGCGGAGGCCCTCGCGAAATGTGGGCTGATCGAGCGTTCTGGGCAGGGAATGAATCTGATTTATGAGAGTGCAATTCGACAAGGCAAAGCCTTGCCCAGTTTTTCAGGGACTTCGGATCATGAAGTCCGTGTAACCCTGGATGGCCTTGTAGCCAGCCCAGCCTTTGTGCGCTACATGGAGCAGCTTGGCGAAGAGCGACTACGGGGTTTTTCTACCTACGACTTTTTGACCCTGGATCATCTGCGACGCGAACGACCCCTGCCTGCACATCTGCAGGAGCGTATTCCGAGCCTGGTATCCGCTGGCGCTGTGGAGACCATTGGGCGTGGGCGCGGAACGCGTTACATCCTGTCGCGGGATTTGTATGCGGCTATCGGCCGACGCGGCGACTATACTCGCAGAGCCGGGTTGGATCGCGAAACCAATAAGGCCCTGCTTCTCAAGCATATCGAAGACAATTCGGAAACCGGCGCAAAAATGGCTGAATTTCGCCAAGTCCTCCCTGCATTAATTCGCTCCAGAATTCAGGTTCTTCTACGAGAATTAGTTGAAGATGGGCGGATCCACCTCGTTGGCAAAACGAGCGCAGCGCGTTACTACCCGGGCCCGCGCCCAGATCTTGCAACCTGACGCAACTCGACTGTCCTTGTTGTTGCAAGCTTTTGCAGCCACCTGTTCTAAGGCTTTGATATTAATAACCATACAAACGAAACATCTTGCAACCTGTCTTGAATATGTTGCAAGTTGCTGCAACAGCCGTGGAGTGGTCGCTGCGAATCAAACCCGAAGAACCGGTTTTGCAACGACAGCCTGCTTGACGAGGAAGCCACGATTCCCGGCCATGTCCCAAAGGCGCCCGACTGCGACAGAAACGCCGACGCCGATGACGAACTCCGGCGATCTCTTCTGTAAGGCCAACTGCATCGCCGCAGGATCGAATTTTCAGTCTGAACGAGGTGCACATTGAGTTCCAAACACCGCAACCCCAACCTCGACCTGCAGCGCCTCTTGCAGGGTCAGGAGTTCAATTCAAAAGAAGAGCTGGAACACTTCATGGCCGGCCTTGTCGACAAAGAGCTCCCATCCATTCCGCCGGAGCAGCAGAGCGACGAACAACGCGCCCAGGATCTCGTATACGGAGCCTGGGAGCTCCCGCCCGGACCCGGCAAGAAGAAGATCATCAAGGCCCTGAACCTGGACCCGGAATGCATCGAGGCCTGGGAGTACATGGGCGCACGCGAGAAGTCGCCGCAGCTGTCCCTGGTCTTTTTCGAGAAGGGCATCGCCATTGGCAGGGAACGCTTCGGCGGCAAGTATCTCAAGCAGAACCGGGGCCACTTCTGGGGCCTGCATGAAACACGGCCCTTCATGCGCTGCATGGAGATGTGTGCGGAAAACCTCTACTGGATGGAAAAGCCCCGGGAGGCCGTCGCACTGCTCGAAGAGCTGATCCGCCTGAACCCCGGCGACAACCAGGGCGTGCGCGGCCGGTTGCAGGCCTGGCTGCTGGAGCTGGGCCTCGTGAAGAAGGCGGGGCGATATCTAGATCTCTTTGATGAGGAGCCTTCGGCGAGTCAGCTCTTCAATCGAACCCTGCATGTAATCGTCACACAAGGCGAGTGCCGGGCGGCCCGCTATCGCCTGGATCTGGCCAAGCGGCACAACGAACATGTCGTCCCGCTTCTGCTGGCGGCGCAGTCCTTGAAACAGTCTCCCGGTCACTACAGCCCGGGCGAGATGAGCGAAGCGCAGACCTATGTCTTCCACGCCTGGAGATCCTGGCGAGCTGTAGACGGAGCCCTGGACTGGTTGAAGGAAACCCGGACAGGCTAGCCATCGGATTCGTGAAGACCGAGGAGGAAAGGACATGACGGGCAAGCCGTCTTCAACACTGCTGGCCCTGCCGGACGGCGACAGCATGGCGGCGTTTCTGTACGACGACGGAGGTCTCGAACGGCTTGCCGCTCTTGACTTGCCGACGACGGCTTTCTGCCGCAGCGATGGCAAGGAGTGGATCGTCGGCGGGATTCCCTGCGCAGCCGAGTGGAACGAGGGATTCCGTGAGCTGCGCGCTTTCCGGTTGAGTCCCGGGGTTAAAGTCCAAGAAGTCTTCCGCTTGCCGGCGACCAAGGAACGCAGTATCAGCGCCTTCACCGTCGATGGGAGCAGGATCATTGTTGGCGGCAAGGAGTCGAGTGACGGGACTGATCGTTGGGAGATGTTTCTGTCCTGCGCGGACCTGGCAGCTGAAGAGTCGGACTGGCAGCAGGCGCACATCGCACCCGAAACCAGCGGCAACAGCATCGACGATCTGCTGGTGGATGGCGACCGCCTGATCGTCATGGACAACATCGTCGTGCCGAAGTTCATTGTCACCTATCGTTTTCAGATGGAGCAGTTGCGGTTCGAGCAGTTGTACGACATGCCGATTGCGGGCACCTACATGCATGTGGAACGGGCAGCTCTGGGAGGACGGGTGCTGGCAGTATTATCCTCCTCGGCAGGCATGGCCGGTCACGGGCAAACGGTGACTGTGTTGAATCGGCGCAATTTCAAGGAGATCCGCTCCCTGACCTTCTTCAATGTGCACGGAGACATGTCCGATTGGAATAAGATTGAGGACATCCATGTAGACGCTGACGGTTCCGTCTACATGGCGATGGGGAAGGGCGGATTGTGTTGTTGGATGGCCGATGGCAGGGATGCGGCTCTGCACTACCGCCGCCCCCGGAAAATCGAAACGATCACTCGCATCTTCCATGGTGGGCCCCATGAATTGATTGTGGGGAATTCACAGGACTTCGAAGTGCTGTCCCTGTTCCTGTGAAACGGAAGCAGAAGCAGCGCTCCACAGCGGACTGCCTGGGCAGGGACTCCGGTGGAGAACGGATGGGTGCAGAAGCGTCCCCCATCGCTGCGCTTGAGCAGAATAAATAGCCAGATATGACGCAATAGTTGCATTTACATATTTAAAGCGCCATATACGGCCGCTATGAATGAAGCCGCTTCAACCAAGACCATTCTACAAGAACTTGGCTCGCGCATCAGCTCTCGTCGCCTCGCGCTCAACCTCACGCAAGGTGAAGTGGCCGAGCAGGCGGGCCTGGGGCTGCGCACCGTCCAGCGCCTGGAATCCGGTGCAGCGGCTACCCGCTTGTCGAGCTTCATACAGGTATGCCGCGTTCTGGGCCTGCTGGAAGCATTGAACGACTTCCTTCCCGAGCCGAAACCCGGCCCCATGGAGCTCCTGCGGCAACAGGGGCGGCGACGGCAGCGGGCCAGCGGGCGGCGCTCGTCTGACAAGACGGAGGATTCCTGGACCTGGGACGAGAATCCATGATTGCCGAAGTACGGCTGTGGGGGCGACGCATTGGTGCGGTCAGCCAGGAAAGCGCGCGGGCTGTCGCACGGTTCGAGTATGACCCCGATTTCATTCGAAGCGGGATCCAGGTTTCGCCCCTGATGATGCCTTTGAGTGACAAGGTCCACGAGTTTCCCGGTCTGGCCCGTGAGACCTTCCATGGACTTCCGGGCCTGTTGGCCGATTCCCTGCCGGACGCCTTCGGCAATGCCCTGATCGATGCCTGGCTGGCAGCGGAGGGCCGGAATGCCGCTGACTTCAGCCCTGTCGAACGCTTGTGCTACACCGGATCCCGGGCCATGGGCGCGCTGGAGTACAAACCCGTGATCGGCGGGAGAAGCTCCCGATCGGAACCGGTGCGGATCGACGCCCTGCTTCGCCTCGCGGAAGAGGTCCTTCGGCATCGGGCGGACCTGAAGGGCCATTTCGATCAGGCAGGAAAGGCGGAGGCGCTTCGCGACATCCTTCGTGTCGGCACGTCGGCCGGCGGCGCGCGCGCGAAAGCCGTCATTGCCTGGAACCCTGTCACACAGAAAGTCCGATCGGGGCAGGTCAAGGCCGATGAAGGCTTCGAGTACTGGCTGCTCAAGTTCGACGGGGTTGCCGGAAACCGCGACAGGGAGCTGGACGACCCGCGGGGCTATGGAGCCACGGAGTTCGCCTACTCGCTGATGGCCAAGGCGGCCGGAATCCGGATGAGTGACTGCCGCTTGCTGGAAGAAGGCGGCCGGCGGCATTTCATGACGCGCCGTTTCGACCGCCTGCCGGACGGACGCAAGCTGCACATGCAGTCCCTGTGCGCCATCGCGCATCTGGATTTTCACCTTGCTGGCGCACATTCCTGTGAACAAGCCCTGCAGACGCTCCGGCGACTCGGACTGCCGATGGCATCGGTGGAAGAGCTCTTCCGTCGCATGCTTTTCAATGTTGTAGCACGCAACCAGGACGACCATGTCAAGAACATCTCCTTCCTGATGAACAAGCAGGGCGAGTGGTCCCTGGCGCCGGCCTACGATTTGTGCTACAGCTACAATCCCCAGGGAGCGTATACTTCCGTGCACCAGATGAGCCTCAATGGCAAGCGGGATCAGTTCGTGCTGGAGGATTTCAAGGTTTGTGCGACATCGGCGGGGCTGAAACAGGGGCGCTACAAGACACTCCTGGATGAAGTGCGGACTGCCGTGAATGCCTGGGCGGATTTCGCCGAACAAGCCGGCGTTCCGGAGGCGACCATGAGCCGGATCCGCATGGCGCATCGACTGGAGTTTGCCGCGAGCTAGGGAGTACTGCAGGAGGAGTCCGATAGTCCCGTCCGAAGCCTGGCCTGATCCCTGGATCGTCCCATGGGGGTGAGCGCCACCTCTTCAGTTGACAGATGGACGGAGTCATATTGACAATTGGACGGCCATAATTCAGCAATCGGACGATTTAAATGTCCGAAGTAATTCATTGATTAACAGTCTGATATGTAGAAGTGGCTTGTCTGAAAGAGTCTTGGGAGCTCTTTCGGATTCACCTATGGCCTGTCGTTCAGAATGTTATAGCCGACGATATAGGCATATTGCGCGGCAGGTATACACTCAATCGTGATTCCTTGTTGTTCCAATTTGCAAGAGACTCTCCGTGTCGTCAACAGACCCCAATCAAGGCCGGTCTTCGTTGCGAACTGAACCAATGGCCTTAACAGTTCCTGCTTCTCGATCGGCCTGTCGCTCCATTTCACTTCGACAGCCCACTCCGGATGTTGCAGGACATCATCCAACGCCACCAGATCCACTTCGCCATGATTCCATCTGGCGTAGTGGATCTCACGGTCCGTATGAAACCACTGAGAGAAAATGCCTGTTTCAACCAGAGCGCCGATTTGCTCATCCTCTGACGACAAAGGAGAGAAAAGAGCGCTGCGAATGGAAGGATTGCTCAGGTATACCTTGAAGAAGTTGGCACGGCGGAACCTCTTACCGCTCTGGTCTACACGGTAGATCCGCCGGATGAGGAAAGCGGCTTCCAGATAGTCCAGATACTTGCGAATCGTTGGCTTGGCAACGCCCGATCCTTGAGAGAGCTTCTCAAGTGAGACTTCCTGAGCCGTGTTATACGCCAGGGTCGTGAAAAGGGAGTTCAGTTCCTGGATGTCCTGGATGCCATAGAGGCTGGGCAGATCCCGCAGCAGTACCTTGTCGATGATATCGCTCTTGATGTAGCGGTTCGGATCCGCCTGGATCGTTTCGGAGAACAGGACTTCCGGATAGCCGCCCATGTTCAGGTAGTGGATAAAGGACTGGTTCAATGCGTCCAGCTGTAGTACGCGACCAGCAGGATCTGTATCACTGGGTTCTTCAATCAGGGAATCCAGCCGGCGAAGGACCAGGTACTCGTAGAAGGTCAAAGGCGGCAGCAGAAAGTCCGTGAGACGCCCTGCGCCCGATTCCCGGCTCTTGAGCTTCAGTGCCGCCGCTGCGGAGCCGGAGACAATGAACTTGACTTTCGGATACTGGTCCACCAGCAGTTTCAGGTGCCTCTCCCAATCGCGCAAGTACTGGATTTCGTCGAAGAAGACGAAACCAGCACTCTGCTTCAGGTCCATCCCGGTTGCCCGCTGGTAGTGACCTAGTAATTCATCCAGCCCCAATCCGTTGTAAAGGGGATGATCCACCGTTATGAAGCAAATCCTCTTGGGGTCTTGCCCTTTGCGAAGCAGTTCCTGGATGCTGTGGTGAATTAGTACGGTTTTGCCGACTCGCCTGGGCCCCATCAACACGATGGCTCGCCGAACGGACAGATCTTCCACAAGGGGCTGAAAGCGCTTCAAATAGGGCCGGGGAAGCCAGCGTCGATAGATCTCCTGCAGCTGTCCTTGCCCTTGCCACCAGGGGTTGTCACTAGAGAGGCGAGCTAAGATTTGTTTTTCTGGTATGTTGCGCACGCTGAAGAGCCTAAGCAAACAAAAGTTTGCTTATTGTAGCTGCTGCAACTAAGTAAAGCAAGCTATTCCTAAGCGTGATTGAATCGTAAGTACAAATGGGCAATCCTGACCTCGGAGCAGAATTAGAGTGCTGTTGTATATTTAATAATTATAAGATGATACGAGCATTTTCCCGCTTAAGAGAAGTTGGGTTTCTTTAGCGTGTAGGAACTTCGAAATGCATCAGAATCCCATTTGTACTCCCCCCTTATCCACCCCCCATCCACGACAATCTCCCTCGCCCCCCTACCCAGAGTCCTTCCCCAAACCTACCTTCCCAGCATACCGCGATTGCCCGCAGCGAGCAGTTCCTCACATTGAAAAACAAAGACTTCCATGCCCGACTTCATCCACCTGCACAACCACTCCCACTATAGCCTGCTGGACGGCGCGGCCACCATTCCCAGGCTGGTGGACAAGGCCGTCGAGAACGAGATGGATGCCCTTGCCCTTACCGACCATGGCAACCTCTTCGGGGCCCTCGAGTTCTACCGCGCCTGCCGGGCGGCCAAGGTCAAGCCGATCATCGGCTGCGAGGTCTATGTGGCCCACGGCTCCCGCCACACCAAGCGCAAGGTGCCCGGGCAGAAGAACTACTACCACATGCTCCTTTTGGCGAAGAACATGGAGGGCTACCGCAACCTGCTCCAGCTGACCAGCCTGGGCTTCACGGAAGGCTTCTATTCCAAGCCCCGCGTGGACCGCGAGCTGCTGGCCAAATACAACAAGGGGCTGGTCTGCACCTCGAGCTGCCTCGCCGGCGAGGTCAACCAGGCCCTGGTCAATGACGAATGGGAAATCGCGCTGGAGGTGGCGAAGTTCTACCGCCAGCTCTACGGCGACGACTTCTACCTGGAGGTCCAGAACCACGGCATCGGGCTGGAGGACAAGGCCCGCGAGCGCATCCGCCAGGTCAGCGACCAGCTGATGATTCCCCTGGTCGGCACCAACGACTGCCACTACCTGGAGCCGACCCATGTCAACAGCCATGACATCTATGTGCGCGTCCGCGACCAGGCGCAGCATGATCCGCGCAATTTGCGCTACGGCACCACCGAACTCTACTTCAAGTCCGCGCAGCAGATGTACGACACGCTGGCCGGCTTCGAGGACGCCTGCAAGATCACCCGCGAGATCTCCGACAAGTGCAATGTCGACCTGGACTTCAGCAGCCGCCAGCTGCCGGCCTTCCCGATTCCGGAAACCAGCCAGGCGAAGACCCTGGACGACTACTTCGCCGAAGTGTGTCGCGAAGGGCTGATCGAGCGCTACGGGGAGGATGTCTCACAGGAATATCGGGAGCGGCTCGAGTTCGAGATCGGCGTGATCCACAAGATGGGCTTCTCGGGCTACTTCCTCATCGTCAAGGACTTCATTGATTACGCGCGTTCGCAGGACATCCGTGTCGGGCCGGGGCGCGGCAGCGCGGCGGGATCGATGGTGGCCTATGTGATGGGCATCACCAACATCGACCCGATGACCTACGATCTGCTCTTCGAGAGGTTTCTCAATCCGGAGCGCGTCTCGATGCCGGATATCGACATCGACTTCGAGGACAAGCACCGCGCCGAGGTCATCGAGTACGTGCGCGAGAAGTACGGCAAGGACTGTGTCGCACAGATCATCACCTTCGGCCGCCTGAAGACCAAGGCCGTGCTCAAGGATGTCGGCCGCGTGCTCGGCCTGAGCTTCGCCGAAACGGATCGTCTCACGAAGCTGATCCCCGACCGCCTGCCCAACGGTGACAAGATCACACTCGCTAATTGCCGCAAGGGCGTGCCCGAGCTGCAGGACCTGATCGCCAGCGATCCGCGCATGGAGCAGGTCTGGGAACACGCGGAGGTGCTCGAGGGCCTGAACCGCGCCTCCGGCGTCCACCCGGCGGGCGTCGTGATCACCCCGGGCGCGCTGACCCAGTTCGTGCCCCTGCAGACCGTGCGCGGAGCCAAGGGCCAGGAGGACGCGGTCACCACCCAGTGGGACGGCAACTGGATCGACGAGATCGGCCTGCTCAAGATGGACTTCCTCGGGCTGCGCACGCTGACCATCATCAAGGACACGCAGAAGCAGCTCGCCGGGCGCGGCATCGATTTCGACATCGAGCAGATCCCGCTGGACGACCGGAAGACCTACGAGCTCTTCGGCCGCGCCGAGACCATCGGCGTGTTCCAGTTCGAATCCTCCGGCATGCGCGAATACCTGCGCAAGCTGCAGCCGGAACGGCTCGACGACTTGATCGCCATGAACGCCCTCTACCGCCCCGGGCCGATGGACAACATTCCGTCCTACATCGAACGGCGCCACGAGCGGGAGGAGATCAGCTACCTGCACGGCATCCTGGAAAAATACCTGCGTGTGACCTACGGGATCATCGTCTACCAGGAGCAGGTGATGCAGATCGCCCAGGCCGTCGGCGGCTTCAGCCTGGGACAAGCGGACCAGATGCGCCGCGCCATGGGCAAGAAGAAGCTGGCCGAGATGGAGCAGATGAAGGTCGGCTTCTTCGAGGGCGCGCGGAAGCAGGACATTCCGGATGATGTCACACAGCAGATCTGGGACCTGCTCTTCAAGTTCGCCAGCTACGGTTTCAACAAGTCGCACAGCGCCGCCTATGCCTGGCTGGCCTACCAGACGGGCTACCTGAAGGCCAACTACCGCGCCGAGTTCATGGCCGCGGTGATGACCAACGACAAGGACGACACGAAGAAGGTCGTGGCCTACATAGAGGACTGTCGCAAGGCGGGAGTCCAGGTGCTGCCCCCGGACATCAACTTCTCGCAGGACGAGTCGGCGGTGGACGAGACGGGCGCGATCCGTTTCGGCCTGGGCGCGGTGAAGAATGTGGGACACGGCGCCGTCGAGAACCTGATCGCGGGCCGCGAGGCCGGCGGGCCCTACAAGGATGTCTTCGACCTGCTTGAGCGGGTCGACACGCGCCTGGTCAACCGCAAGGTGCTGGAAAGCCTGATCCAGGTCGGCGCGCTGGATTCGCTGGACGAGAACCGCGCGCGGCTCTTCGCCAACGTGGAGGTGCTGCTCGTATACGCCGGCCAGCTGGCCGAGCAGGCGGCGCGCAACCAGATGAATCTCTTCGGTGGCGGAGGTGACACGGAAAGCTCGGAAATGCCCAAGCCGCGATTGAGCGAGGTCCAGCCCTGGAGCGACTTCGACCGCCTGGGCCGCGAAAAGGAGCTGATCGGGTTCTATGTCAGCGGGCATCCGCTGGAGAAGTACCGCAGCGACATCCAGCAGTTCTCGACGGGCTCGCTGGACCGCATGGGCGAACTGAACGACAATCAGTCCGTGCGCCTTTGCGGCATGATCAGCGACTGCCGCAACATCGTCACCAAGCGCGGCAAGCCCATGGTGCTGGGCAACCTGGAGGACTTCAGCGGCAGCATGAAGTTCATGGCCTTCGACGAGTGTCTCACGAAGTGCCGGCCCTATTTCCAGGCCGACGCCATGGTCAGCCTCAAGGGCACCCTGCGCAACCGCGGCGACGACGACCTGATCGTGGTGGTCGACGACGTGATCCCGCTGGAGGACATCAGCAGCCTGCTGGGCAACCGTCTCACGATTTCCCTGCAGGCCGACAAGTTCCAGTCGACCCTGCTGGATCCCCTGGAAGCCCTGCTGGGCGAGTACAACGGCCCTGCCGATGTCTACTTCTGCCTGATGAAGGGCGAACAGCCTCCCCTGGCCTTCCGTAGCGAGAAATACAAGGTCGGCATCTGCAATCCCCTGCTGGAGGGCCTCAAGGACCTGCTGGGCGAAACAGCGGTGACGGTGAGCGGGTAGGGGCAGAGTCGCGCCCCGTAGCCGCGGGCAACCAACCGCGGCTATTCGCTTGATACAGAAGCGAGAGGCACAGTTGAAAAGTGCCGCGCCCCACCATTCAGTCGCCCCCGCGCAGGCGCTGATGCATCCCCACAAATAGCGTGTCATTGTAGCGCCTCGATCCGACAGTGCATGGCCCTAACTGCGGCTTTGATCTCGGACCAGCTCGGATCGAGCCAGCTT
>JAUIFJ010000058.1 GCA_030429345.1 bacterium
AGGAGGATCCCGAGTGGGTGTACTGGGTGGAGACCTGGGCGCCGAAGGCGGGGCCCACGCTGGGCAAGCTGTGTGGCAAACCGGTGTCGGTGGCCAAGCACCTGGCGGCCAACCTGTTTCCCCTGCTGCAGGCCTTCGTGGGCACGAGCGCCACGCTGACCACGACCCGCGGGGACTTCAGTTTCATTCGCGATCGCCTGGGCTTGCCAGAAGGCCGGACCCGCCAGCTGATCCTTCCCAGCCCCTTCGACTTCCGATCCAGCGCACTGGTCGTCGTGCCCGACCAGCTGCCGGAACCGAATGCCGAAGACTTTCGGGACCGGATGATCGACACGCTGGCTCGGGCGGTGCCTGCGGCTGGCGGCCGGAGCCTCCTGCTCTTCACGTCCAATGCCGCGATGCAAGAAGCCTGGCATGCCCTTGAGCCCGAGTTCGGCCGTCTGGGATACCGGTGCTTCCGCCAGGGCAGCGCGCCCAGCACGGTGCTGATCCAGCGATTCAAGGACGACGTGTCGAGCGTCCTGTTCGCCACACGGACCTTTTTCCAGGGCATCGATGTCCCGGGCGAAGCCCTATCGCTCGTTGCGCTGGATCGCCTGCCCTTTCCCTCGCCCGCGGACCCGGTCATGGACTGGATCGCGGAGCACGATCCCAAAGGCTGGTTCTTCCGCCATAGCCTGCCGCTCTCTCTGATCACCTTCAAGCAGATTTTCGGCAGGCTGATCCGCCGTGATACGGACCGAGGGGTCATGCTGCTGATGGACGGGCGCGTGAAGACCAGGCGCTATGGTCAGCAGTTCCTGAAGGCCATTCCGGGCGGCATGCTGTCCACCGAAATCCAGGCCATCCAGTCCTTCCTGTCCGACGACGACGACCCTTTCTCGTAGCACTTGACCTTCGTAGCACACCGGGCAGGCCCCGGACCAACTCAGTGAGGATGAAATGGAAGACACCACCAAAACCAAGACGAGCAACGAACTGCAAAACACGAAATCCGACAACGCGGGGATGGAGAAGCCTGCAAGCACGTTGTTCGCGCGCCTGCAGGCTGCCTACCCTCAGTCTCAGTTTTCACCCACGATTCACTGGACCCTGACAGAGCAGGAGATACGGGCAATCAATGAGAACCCTGATCTGCTGCGGAAGATGATGATCAAGTATGTCCTGCGCGGACGCTCTGGCATGAGTCTGATCGAACAGTCGATCAAGGCAACCATTCGTGTCATCACAGCCGAGAAAGTGGTCCGTGAGACAATCGGGATCGTAGAGTAGAGGCGCTACCGCAATGACTTCCTCGTGTTCAGTTCTGACCGGGGTCTTTTACCCGATTGCGTGTGTCCTGAATGTAGATCAGGCACTCATTGAAAACATGAAAGCACTCGTCCCTGGGATTGTCTCTGTAGGGCTCGGCAGAAGCTCCCTGCAGGGCACGAACTGTCTCAAGAATTTCGTGCGTCAACTTCATGGCAAGCTCCATGTCTCCCGTATGCACCTTTTCCATCACGGCCTCCATCTGTCAACAGTTGAGTCCTGTCAGCACCCCATGCGCCGGCAGATGGAGGTCACTTTAGCAACCTGCCAAGCCGCTCGCCAAAGAAAAAGAATTGCATCAGAAAAACGGCATGGCGGGGCGAGTGATCTGTGCACATTGAAGTTGAGGAACCCATGATCACCGTCGATTCCGTGATCCGTGTGCCCAGTCGCCTGTTAAGCGCCCTGGCCCGCAAGCAGATTCAGAAGAACCTGAGCTACCCCAACCCCGAGTACCTGGGGGCCAAGCGGCGGGGGAAGCAGCGGCCGATGAAGAAGGTGGACGGGAAGTGGGTGCAGATTCCGCCCAGGCTGGAAGGCTGGACCGAGGACCGGACCGAGCTCACGGTGCCCCGCGGGGCCATCGAGCTGCTCAAGCGATCGATCCATCCCTGGCCGGGTGTGCGCGACCTTCGCATGTTACACGACCGTGTGGCCTTCAAGGCCGGGGGCTGGGCGCTCAGGCCCTACCAGCAGAAAGCCTGCGGCGCCATGGTCGACCGTGTCCAGGGCGTGGTGGTCATCCCCGCCGGCGGCGGCAAGACCTTTACCGCCCTGGCGGCCGTCGCAAGAATCGGACAGCCGACCCTGATCCTGGTCCACACGCTGGACCTGGTGGACCAGTGGGCGGAAGCGATTGAGGAGCAGCTGGGGATTGAGGTCGCCCAGTTGTCGGCAAAGAAACCGGCGATGAAGCCCGGGCAGTCCCTGGCGATTGCCACCGTCCAGTCCCTGGCGCGCATGGAGGAGGAGGTGTTGCGAAGCGCCCTCAGCGCCTTTGGCTGCATGATCCTGGATGAAGGACATCACGCGCCGGCCACGACTTTCGACCGGATCATCGGCCAGTGCCCCGCCAAGTACCGCCTGGCCCTGACGGCCACGCCCGAGCGGGCGGATGGCCTGACCCAGAAACTGACCGACACCTTTGGACCCGTGATCCACGAGACGGATCAGCGGGCGCTGCTGGACCAGGGCTACTTGGTATCGGCGCGGATCCATGAGATCCACACGGCCTTCACCTTCCCCTACGGCGGGGCAGCCGACTGGCAGGCCCTGGCCGACGCGCTGGCCGGCAACGCCGCGCGCAACAAGCAGATCCTGGACCTGCTGGCCCAGCTGTACAACGACCCGGACCGCGTGATCCTCGTGCTTTCTGGCCGTGTGGAGGATCATCTGGTACCGCTCTACGAGGCCGCTGCTGAACGCGGAATCCAGGGCGAGCTGCTGGTGGGGAAGGTCAAGAAAGACACCCGGCGGCTGATTAGGAAGAGTGTGCGCGCCGGAGCGGTCCGCGTCCTCTTCGCCAGCACCGTGGCCGACGAGGGGCTCAACATCCCCGAGCTGAACACCCTGCTGCTCACCTTCCCGGCCAAGAGCGAGAGTCGGGTGGAACAACGTGTGGGCCGCGTGATGCGCGCCTGTCCGGGAAAGGAGCGGGGCGAGGTATTCGACTTCGTGGATAGCGGCGTGGTCCACGTGGGCGGGGACAGCAAGCCGCTTGTGCGCCAGTACAACCAGCGAAAGAAGGCGTATCACAAGCTGCGGGCAGAGATCGTCAAGGGCGAGCCCGTGGCGTCGCGCACGCAGCTGACCATCGATGCCGGCGCTCCGATCCTCAAGCCCCCGCGGCTTGGCCCGCAGGTGGCGGGTACCACACGCTTTGCCGTCGGTATGGATCCCAGTTTTACCCACTTCGGCCTGGTGGCCATCGAACTTTCGTCCTGGTGGCCGGCGGGAATCCAGACCATCGTGACGGCCAAGTCGGACAAGAAACTGGGCCTCCGGGTCTCCGACGATGACACACGCCGGCTGGAGCTGCTGCTGGCCGGGCTGCACTCGTTTCTCACCCAATATCCCCCGGCCGTCATCTGCTGCGAGACACCGTCTTCCGGTGCCCAGAGCGCAGACGCCCTGAAAGGCCTGGCCTACGCCAAGGCCCTGGCCTGTGCAGCAAAGGTCTTTCACGAGGTGCCGACGGTGTGGCTGCTGCCCGGGGAGGTGAAGCAGCGTGTGGGCGGCAGCCTCCTGGCCACCAAGGCCCACCTGGCGGATGTGGTGAAGGCCGGGGCTTCGCGCACGGGGCGACCCTGGAAGGAAGCCCAGTGGGATAGGACGAAAGCACGCTCCGAGCACCAGTTCGACGCCGCAGCCACCGTTCTGGCCGCCCGTGATACCGACCTGTTCCAGATGGCCCTGAAATAGAAAGCCACCATGGCGTACTACAGCGACCTGATCGAGCGAATCAAGCGGGACCTGCCCATCGAGTCCCTGCTGCCCAAGGAGGCGGCAGGAAAGCGCAGCATCTGCTGTCCGCTGCCCGACCACGAGGACACGGGACCCAGCTTCACCATCTACCGCGAGACCAACAGCTGGATCTGCTGGTCCCACCCGGGCGGCCAGTCCGCTGGCAGCGTGCTCGACTACCTGATGGCCGAGCGAAAGGTGGAGTTCCGGGCGGCCGTGGAGATCGGGGCCCAGATGCTGGGCTTGGAAGTCAAACCGCCGACGGAGGAAGAACGGCAGGAGCTGGAGACCTGGCGCCGCCGGGAAGACATTCTGACCACCGTGGCCCGTGCGTGCGCCGGCTGGCTGCAGGGGGAGACGGAAGCAGCGCAAGGCGCGCGCGCCTACCTCGAAAGGCGAGGCTTTGGCCGGGACTTCCAGCGCCAGCATCTGCTGGGCTTGGTCGAGATCCGCAAGCTGTATGACATTCGGCCCAAGCATCCGGGGCTGGCGGGCTACGAGCCCGAGGAGTACAACGAGCTGGGCCTGCGCCGGCTGAATGACAAGGGCGAGTGGAGGCGGCTGTTCTACGACACGCGGATCTCCATTCCCCTGATGCGCCGCCAGCGCGTTGTTGGCATGACCTTCCGCTCCCTGGATCCGGATCAGCGGGCCAAGTACATCCACCTGCCGGGTCCTGCAGGCCTGTACAACGAGGACGACCTGCATCACCGTGAGGTCGTGCTCACCGAAGGCGTCCCCGACTGCTGGACCCTCATGGACTGGGGTGTCCCGGCCGTCGGGAACCTGGGCGTCCATGCCGTCAAGCATGCCAAGAAATTCAAGCGGATCGATACCCTGACCCTCGTGTGGGACAACGACGAGGCGGGCCGGAAGAACGTCCTGAAGACCGCCCAGGCCATCCAGTCCGAGATGCAGGACGGGGAAGTCCGGATCCTGCACATCCCGGACGCCAACGACATCAACGACTGGGCGCAGGCCGGCCACACGGTCAAAGAGTTCCAGTCCCTGGTCGACCAAGCTCCGCCCCTACTGGAGTACATGATCGACCAGCTGCCCGATGAACAGGCGGGCGAGCGGCTGACCCGTGATACAACCAATGACTTGAACGATGTGCTGCGCGCCGTAGCCAGCCTGTCTGAAGTGCAGCAGGCATTTCCGCTGAAACAGATGGCAAAGCGCCTGGGCTGCAGCCTGCAAAGCCTGCGCCGGGATATGACGAACCTGGTGAAACAGGACAGTCGAATTCGTGACCGAAACAAGGCCCCGGACAGAGGCGACAACTCAAAGCAGAATGCCCCAGACGGAGGCTACGCCTTCAAGGAAGTTCGGCGTACGGTAGCGGCACTGGATTTCAACTTCGAGAACGCAAGCCCCATCGGAAACATTGGTCTCTGGCTTAGGCCGCTTCTTTCCGGCGAAGATGAAGATGGGGATCTGCAGGAATGCCTGATTGAATGTGAGCACCTTGAGAATGGTCCGCGTGTACAGATCACCCCCTATCGGGACAGGCAGGTCGACGATCCCAAGATGCTCAGGTTCCCGGATAATGACCTGCCCCGTTGGAGCATCGGGGAAAAGCACCCGTTCAGTGTGCCACGCTTCATCAACGATCCTGCGGGCAACACGCCCAATACTTGCGAGCTCTATCGGGAGCTGCGAAAGCTGCTGACCGAGTACATCTGGTATCCGGATGACCACGAGTACGACATCGTGTCCACATGGATCATGATGACCTACGTATACCCCATTTTCGGGGCTGTTGGATTCCTGCACTTCAATGGAGGAAAGTCTTCAGGCAAGACCCTGTCCATGGATTTTGTGGAGCGCCTGGCCTTCAACCCCCGGAAGGCTGAGAGCGTGACGGAAGCTGTTCTATTCCGCATTGCCCACAACAATCGATCGACCTTGATCCTGGATGAGGCCGAAAAGTTCAATTACCCGAAGAACGGCACACCGGAGCACAGTCAAAGACTGCTGCTCAACGGAAGCTACAAGCGGGGGGCCACGGCCGCACGCATCAACATGGACACCGGTAGATCGGAGTACTTCGAGACCTATTCTCCCAAGTGCTTCGGGTCCATTAACGAGATCGATCACGTGCTCGGAGATCGCTGTATCGTGATCCGCTGCCTGAAGATTCGCAAGAAAGACGCGCTGACCTGCCTGGATTACGCGCAGACGGATGAAGAGCTGCAGGCGCGCACACGCCTGCTACGGGACCAGCTGCACTGCTGGTCCCTGACCCATTTCCCCAAGATTCGGCAGCTCTTCCGTTCATCGAATCGGAAGATGGTGCCCGACCTGATTGCCCGCGAACGCGAAGTCTGGATTCCCCTGATCACAATAGCCCAGCTGGTCGACCAGACAAGTGGGGGAAAGATGCCTTCCCTGTTTGAGCTGCTACTCAAGGCCCATAAGGTGAAGCTGGAGGAGAAGCAGGAGCGCGAGCGCCGCGAGAACCTGGACATCATTGTACTCCAGGCATTGTTGGACATTTTGGACGACAGAAATACACGTATCAGTCTCGAGTTGATGAACTTTCCGAGTTGGTATCACAGCGCGAAGCTCGCTACAGAGATCCACACCATGCTGTCAGATGATGGGAGCTGGCCGTTTGAGAAGAAACTGTCTGGCAACCTGCTGACCCGGATCTTGAAGAAGAACGGGATCGTCAAGGACCATCAGATTCAAAAGAAGCAGGAGGGGTCTTCTCGGGGATATGCAGTGTGTGTCCTCCCGCAAGCCGTGCAAGAAGCGCTTTCCAGGCTCCGTGGTGATGGTGATGCAGCTGAGGATGGGGAAGGGTCCAGCTCAACAAGCCAGACCGAAGAAACACAGGATGGGGGTTCCCGTCAATCACCTGCGGATGCTGAAGCACAGCCCCCTGCCCGGCAGGAACAGGGGTCCATTCAGCTTGATAACGACGACCTCCCATTCTAGAAAGGAACGACCATGTGGCTTTTCACACGTCACGGGTTCTACAGCATCACCCGCAGTCGGGACGAGCCGGACAAGCTGCAGATCCGCGCACGGGACCGGCAGCACCTGGTGGAGCTGAAGCTGCTGCTTCGAACGGCGGAGGGGACGGACATGCTGGGCCCGATTCTCGAAACCCCGGCTGCCGACTACGGATACCGGATCATCGCCGATCCGGAGACGGTGCAGATCGTCCAGGCACGGCTGTGTGACGACATCCAGTATTTCAATTTCAAGAACGCGGCGCACGCCCAACCCAGGCATGATGGCCTTTATGGCCGAGCCCTCAGCCGCGTGTGGTCCATCATGTACAGGCTGCAGCACCGTGACCCCGCGCTGTAGTACGGAAGGAGTTTCCATGCCCCCGAAGAAACAGAACAAGACCGAGCCCCAGCTGGCGGACAGCTACCGCATCTACGGCGTGCAGGCCGACAACTTCCTGCGCCTGAAGACTGCGAACGTGCGTTTCGACCCCGATTCCAGCATGGTGATCCTGAGTGGCAAGAATGAGCAGGGGAAGACGAGCCTCCTGCAGGCCATCTGGGTAGCGCTGGGAGGGCCGAAGATCGCGCCCAAAGAAGTGGTCCGCGATGACGCGGAGCGCGCGGAGCTGGTGGTCGACCTGGTGCCGGCGGAGGATCCGCAGTTCGATAGCCCGGGCCGGATCCGGGTTTGCCGGTCCATCAGCCAGGGCGGGAAGTGGTCGCTGAAGATCTATGCCGACGGCCGGACCAATCCGTTCCGCAGTCCCCAGGCCCTGCTGGACCAGTTCTTCAACCACCTGGCCTTCGATCCCAGCGAGTTTCTGCGGATGAAGCCTGAGAAGCAGCAGCAGGTGGTGATCCAGCTGGGCGGCGTTGAGGACCAGGTCAAGAAGCTGAAGGACAAGCGCCAGGAAGTGTACGACGAACGCACGGCGGCCAACACCCTGGTTCGCAACGCCCAGGCTGCGGTGGATCGGCTGCCCCAACCCCGGCCGGGCGGCCAGGTGGAAGAGGTGAACACGAAGGAGCTGCTGACCCAGCTGGATCAGAGGCGGGAGCAGCGCCGGCAGAACGAGGAGCAACGGGAGAAGCTGCAGCAGCTGTACGCCGAACACGCGGAGCTTGGACAGCAGATCACGGACGCAGAGGCAGAGCTGGCCGCGCTGCAGGCCCGCCTCGAGGACTTGCGGTCACGCCAGCAGCAGGTGAAAGAGAATGGGAAGGCCCAGAAGGAAGTGATTGCTGCGCTCGTCGAACCGGATACACAGGAGATCGAAGAGAGGCTGGCCCAGGTCGACCAGCTGAACCTGGAGGCCCGGCAGGCCCGGGAATACCGGGAGGCGAAGGAGGAGCTGGCGGAGCACGAGTCCAGGGCGGAAAGCCTGACCAACGATCTGTCTGACATCGATACCCAGATCCGGACCGTCCTGGCGGGTGGCAAACTGCCGATCGAGGGGCTGGAGATTCGCGAGGATGGTGGCGTGTACTTCGAGGGCCGGCCTTTCGAGCAGGCAAGCAGTGCGCGCAGGCTGGAGATCAGCCTGGCCATGGGGGCGGCGATGCACCCGCGCCTGAAGTTCCTGTCCCTGCAGGAAGCCTCGATGATGGACGAGGGCACACGCGCCCGGGTCCAGGCCTGGGCCGAGGAGCACGGGTTCTTCGTCCTGATGGAGCTCGCGACCAGCGAACGGATCGGCATCCACATCGTGGACGGCGAGATCGAGACCCCGAAGCAGGAGGACCCCGGTGTCCAGCAAGCTGTCTGACCCCTTCGAGCGCATTGATCGCTGGCCCGGCGGGCGGCCTGCCCGCTGGGCAACTTCCGAGGTCCTAGACTTAATGGACCTGCTGGACGAGATGCGCGATGCGGATCACCTGCTGGCCCACGCTGCAGGGATCGCGGACCAGACCTTCCGCGGCGCGTACCTGCTGATGAACCGATCCACGCGCGAGGATGCCAAGGAAGAGAGGCAGCGCCGCCGGCGGATGAAGCTGCTGGTGCAGGCGTGGAACAAGCTGCAGCTTTTGCGGCGATTGAAGGACGCCACACAGGCTATTTCGCTCAGCGCCTGGTCCATCCGGCGGGACATGCCGCGCCGCACGGGCTGGCGGACCCGGCGGTCAATGCAACAGCTACTGAAACTGGCTGGCAACCAGGTGCTCGAGATTGGCCAGCGGCTGCGCCTTCTACTGGAAACGGATCCAGCCCTCCTTGAAAGTGCGCGTGCGCTTTCCATGCACCATCTGCGGATGCAGAAGACGGAGATGGATGGAGTGGATCTGCGTAGGGTGTTGGCCCGTCACACCACACACCTGGTGCTGGAAACGGCGATCGGTCTGCATCACGGCCTACGCCTCCGCCAGGGACGAATGGGCGATGACCCCACGAAAGCCAGCTGGGATATGATGGCGGCTTTTGGATCCGATGAAACCGGAACCACCTACTTGGATGCTATTCGACACTACTGCTGCTAGACCCCTCCATTTTTCTGCAAAATTCTTTCGTCCCATGTCACAAATCTGGATTTCGTCGAGCCATACCCATGTAGGCACCCCCAGAATTCGAGGCCTACATGCAGGATTCCATCCAGATTGAAGCCCGGCAGGCGCGACTGCAGCTGGCGGTCCTCCGCGCCCTGGGCCACAAGCCAGACCAACCCCCGGTATTCCTGACCGATGTGGAGACCGCGCAGATCCTGCAGCAGAAGCCGCAGACGCTGGCCAAGTGGCGGTGCACCGGCCGGTACGAAATCCCGGTCACCAAACTCGGGCGCCAGGTGCTCTACCGGCTGACTGACGTGCTGGACTTCATTGAAAGCCGGACGCACGAGGTGGCCGATGATTGAGATCGCCACGCCCCATGCCGTTCTGGCTGCCCTGGGCTGCATGCTCTTGGGTGCCGGCATCACCTGGATTGCAATTCGTCCCCGGCGACTGGGCCAGCGTGCCACACAGAAGTTCCTGGCCCAGCTGGAGGCGCTCAGGCCGGCTTGTGTGGATTCCCATGAAGCACAGATGCTGCTGGAGCTGTTGCACAACGCCTGTGCCACGGGCCGGATCTCCCTGCAGGAAGCACGGCGTGAAATCCGCCTGGCCCACCGTCGCACGGTCGACGGACTATGCCTTCCAATCCTGACCCAGATCACA
>JAUIFJ010000059.1 GCA_030429345.1 bacterium
AATTGGCTTCATGCTGCTGGGCCATGGTTTTCCTCCTTAGTGATTTGGTTATGCACCACTAAAGAAGGCCATGGCCCTTCCTTTTTCAAGGGCTTAGCTGCTTTTGCACAAATCTACGGACTCAACCAGATTCTCCGGGGAGGGCGGTTGGCATGACACTTGTTCGGCAGTATTGGGATTGTCAAAAATGGATTGGAATAACAACACACTCTACAAGAAACTACCAGCTACACTTATCTACTCAAAAACCTTTGCTGACATTATCAAACAAGATCCTGAATTGGTTAGTAGTGTTTATGATTTCCGTAGTTTTATGTGAAGAGGAGATTGTTATTGATAATGTGACACCATGCTCGAATATGGATTACAAATCGTATTCGGTAAAGCGTAAACAGATTTGCGCGATCTACAATAGTCTAAGGACGATTGGAGTTCTACCAGATATAGGTGCTGTTTGTTAAGTGGATTGACCTCGTTTTGCGGCTTAGTTGTTGCTTCCGCGTGTTGTCAAGATTTCTGATGTTTCATCATTGTAATCATCTGCACCAATGCCAATTCGACATTTATCTTCACTTCTTAGGCTCAAACGCGCATGGAATCGGTGGAGATCTTGTTCAAGAATTTGCTCGTCAATTCCTTTGACTATCTCGCAAAGAAGGTTGCTGTTTTTCGATGGTTCTGATAGGGAATAGTACACCCAGCGTCCATCTTTATTTCCTACAACCAGCCCTGCATTTTGCAATTGGCCGATTCCTTTGGAAACTGTGTACTGCCGTTCCTGTAAACTGTCCACAAACTCACAAACACAGATTTCGGTTGAGTGCAGAGCTAGTAATCTGAAAATTCGCAGGCGAATTGGATCGGATAGTGCTTTCAGGGCACTGCAGAGCGTCTTCGAGTCAGTCATTGGGCTTCCTTGTTGAATGACAGTTGCAAATATGCGCATAAGTGCTTATATTAATAATTATTCTGGAAATCTACAAATCCGCTAAGCCGAAAAGAATTGGCTGTAGCGCTGAAAGGAGAACGAATGACAGCACAAGAAAACCGGAATCTCATAGGCGTGCTCCTCTTTATGCTCGTTTGGGCATTCTTGGGAAGTGGCTGTAGCAAAGAGAGGCCGGCCCAACAATCGTCTTCCACCGATTTGCAGCAAACTCAAGCGCATGCTCATTCAAACAATGATGAGACCTGTTTCATATGTGATCCCTCAAAACGGGAATCTGGCAGATTGTGGTGCGGTGAACACGCTCGATACGAAGACAGATGTTGGATTTGTCAACCACAGTTAGAAGAAGAAGGACGCCTTTATTGCGTGGAGCATTCCCTGTACGAAGATGAATGTCACCTGTGTCACCCTGAAGTGAAGAATAAAGACACGGGGAGTATTCAACCATCAGAAACCAACAAGCCTACCAGCTTATTCTGTAATGAACATCAAGTACCTGAGCGTGAGTGCGGAATCTGTCAACCGCAGATGACTGCTGAACTAGAGCCTGGTGAAGAATTGAAAGTCAGATTCGAATCCAAAGACTCATCTTCAAAGGCTGGGCTCCAAATGGGAGTCCCGGAGTATTCTGAGTCTGTTTCATCAGTAAAAGCTGTATGTGAAGTTCAATATGACGGGAATGCACACGGCAAGATAACTCCATTTGCTCCTGGAATTGTACGAACAGTACTGGCAGATGTAGGCAAATATGTTCGCGCTGGGGATGCATTGGTTGAATTGCATTCATCAGAAATTGCTGAAGCAAAAGCTGCATTCTCAAGTGCAGTAGTCGATGCAGAACTCAAAAGGATTCAATACGAGCGTGAGAAAAGTCTTGCAGACAGAGGGGTAACATCTGAACAGGAACTAGAGCTAGTTGCTGCAGAGAAAAGAACGGCGACTTTGACACTGGAAAGAAACCGGCAGAGATTGAGTAATTACGGTCTAACGAATGAAGAGATCGATTCTATTGAGGAATCAGATAACGGATCTGCTTCTCTATTCATTCGTGCTCCATTTGATGGTACACTCATTGAAAGGAATGCAGTAATTGGTGAATCTGTTAAGCCCGGCGATGCGTTATTCACATTAGTTGATATGTCGAGCATGTGGCTCGATCTTTCAATTCCCGAGGATAGTGCTACACCCCTACAAGAAGGGTTGGACGTCGAAGCACTTTTTAGTGGCCATGTGAATTCAGGACTCATTGGGGAACTCACCTGGATTAGCAGTTCCATTGACCCCAGGAGCCGAATGGTGAGAGCTAGAGCTATTGTACCGAATAAGGATAAACAGCTTAGAAAAGGAATGTTTGGTGAGGCGTTAATTCATTTAAAGAAAAGTAGTCCCGTCATATCCGTACCAACCGCTGCAGTCCAGGAGTTCGAAAACCAACCTTATGTATTTGTACAACATGAAGAGGACCTATTTGGTCTTAGGCGGGTAGCAGTTGGTCGCGCAATTGGTGGGTATCGCCCGATTAAGGCAGGTCTCAATCCTGGGGAACCAGTAGTAGTAGTTGGTGCATTTACTGCCATGTCTGAGTTTCTAAAATCTCGACTTGGCGCAGGTTGTGTGGATGACTGAACTTAGGAAATCGTAAAATGTTAGAACATATTGTTCGCTTTTCACTTAACAATCGTCTACTTGTATTGATGCTGGCTGCCTTGCTGATAGGTGTCGGTGGCTTCACAATGTATCACACAACGGTTGATGCATTCCCAGATACCACACCAGTTCAGGTTCAAGTAAACACGGTTGCACCAGCATTGAATCCTGAAGAGGTTGAACAGCAACTCACACTACCTATTGAGTTATCCATTGGCGGTCTTCCTGGGCTGGCTGATGTAAGGTCAATATCTAAGTTCGGACTTTCTCAAGTCGTCGCTACATTTCATGATGGGACTAGTATTTCCGATGCTCGGCAATATGTTTCAGAGCGATTGGCATCAGTTGAATTACCATCAGGAATTGACCGCCCAGTTTTAGGGCCGATTGCAACTGGCTTGGGCGAAGTATTCCACTATGTAGTACGATCAGATTCTCCCGACCGATCACTTGAAGAACTTCGTACTCTGCACGACTGGATCGTGAAGCCTGAACTCCGTAAAGTAGCCGGAGTTGCAGAGGTGAATTCCTGGGGAGGGCATGAGAAGCAGTACCATGTTGTTGTATCACCATCAGCATTACTGAAGTATGGGTTGACTCTTGAAGATGTGTTTACCGCACTAGAACACAACAATGAGAATGTGGGTGGTGGGATGCTCACGACAGGCGGACAAGCACGTTTGGTCCATGGAATTGGACGAATTTCCACAATTGAGCAGATAGGCGATGTTGTAGTCAGCTCGACTGATGGAGTACCAATCCGTGTACGCGATTTGTCTGAAGAAATTCGCATTGATCACGAAATTCGACGAGGTGCAGTTACTGCGCAAGGCGATGGGGAAGTGGTACTGGGTCTGGCATTCATGTTGATGGGCGAGAACGGTAAGGCTGTGACTGAGCGATTAAAAGAGCGCCTAGCAGCAGTTCGAAATTCTTTGCCGGACGATGTCAATGTTGATATTGTCTATGATCGTACTGAGCTAACGCGTGAAGTTATTGGAACAGTCGAACACAATCTGTTTGCTGGTGCAGTCCTTGTCGTTTTAGTTTTGCTTGTGCTCTTCGGAAATCTACGCGCCGGTCTGCTAGTTGCTGTAGTCATCCCGCTTGCGATGTTGTTTGCCATCCTGGGAATGCACCAGTTCGCGATTGCTGCGAGCCTTCTTAGTCTTGGTGCGATAGACTTCGGAATCTTGGTAGACGGATCAGTCGTGATGACTGAATCAAACATGCGACAAATGGCTGACCAGGCAAAATTGCTTGGAAGGCGCCTTTCAAACAAAGAGAGGTTAGAGATTGTACTACAATCGGCACGCCAGGTGGCAAGGCCAATTGCATTTGGCATGGCAATCATTGCGGTTGTGTTTGTTCCTGTACTAACCTTGCAGGGTATGGAAGGGAAAATGTTCAAACCTATGGCCTGGACATTTATCTTTGCCCTAGGTGGTGCACTAGTTCTTGCTCTGACACTCTCTCCTGTTCTGAGTTACTACTTCCTTCCACGAAATTTTAGTCACAAAGAAAGCCGAATAGCGCAGTACTTCTCAGCACTGTATACAAGAGCGTTGCATATGGCAATGCAGTTCAAATGGATTACTCTCAGTGTTGCTGCTATTGCCATACTGCTGGCAGGCGGGCTTGCCACACGGATGGGCGGCGAGTTTATACCCCGTCTTAGTGAAGGGGCAATTGTCCTTAACACAATTCGCTTGGCTGGAGTATCAATAGAAGAATCGGTTCGCTATAACACGCAAATTGAGAATTTAGTTTTAGAAAGTTTTCCAGATGAAGTGAGAGATATATGGAGTAGAATTGGGACTGCTGAAGTGGCAACCGATCCCATGGGACTTGAGCTTACGGACATCTTCATAGCGTTGCATCCTCGTGATGAATGGACAAAAGCAGAATCGCAGTCGGAGCTGGTGGATGAAATCCAAAAACTGGTGGATGACCTGCCAGGGTTAAACATAGTTGCTACCCAGCCGATTGAGATGAGATTAAATGAAATGGCTTCCGGAATACGTTCGGATGTTGGAATAAAGATTTTTGGTGATGACTTCGATGAGCTGGTCCGAATCGGAGATGAAGTACAACGTATACTTCTTGACATCCCTGGTCAGTCGGATATCGCAGTGGACCAAGTAACAGGGCAACCAACACTTCGAATTCGTGTCGATCCAAACTCACTAGCCCGATATGGAATTTCTTCTTCTGATGTCCTTGACATTGTCGAGGTTGTAGGTGGTCGACAAGTTGGTGAGATCTTTGAGAGTCAGAGACGGTTTCCCTTGGTAGTTCGACTGTCCGATCGCCATAGACAGGACATTGATGTATTACAGAATACAATCGTTCCAACAAAGAATGGTCTTCAACTACCGTTAGGTGAACTGACCACCATTACTGAGGAGGAGGGAATCTCCACAATCAACAGGGAATGGGGTAGGCGACTGATTAGGGTACAGTGCAATGTCCGTGGTCGAGATGTTCAATCCTTTGTTCAGGAGGCGCAACGCAAGATATCCGATGATTTGATTCTGCCCGAAGGATATGTCATTGATTGGGGTGGACAATTTGAGAACCTAGCCCGAGCAAAGACACGCTTCCTGATTGTTGTACCAATGACGTTACTGTTAGTATTCCTGCTATTGTTTTTCAGTTTGAGGAATCTGCGCGAAGTCCTCCTCATTTATTCTGGAATTCCTTTTGCTGTGATTGGAGGTGTATTTGCTCTGTGGATCAGAGGTATCCCATTTAGTGTTAGTGCGGCAATTGGATTTATTGCACTGATAGGAATCGCAGTGTTGAATGGTCAAATCTTAATCTCTGCAATTCGACATTTTCTAACGCAAGGGAAACCATTACTGGAATCGGTTACTAGTGCTGCTGTCCAGCGACTTCGGCCAGTTCTTGCTACTGCAATCACGGATGCTGTTGGTTTCATCCCTATGGCCACTTCGGTGGGAATTGGCGCTGAAGTTCAACGGCCATTAGCTACGGTAGTCATTGCCGGGGTATTGACTTCGACACTGTTGACACTTTTTGTGCTGCCGGTGTTATACATGCTGACCGTGCCAAGGAAAAATACCGTTAAGGAGGTGCCGCTTGAATCAATCCACTAGAATGAGTTTTGGATCAGCATGCCTAAAATGTAGTCGGCTTCTGCTTGTTATAGTTTTGTCTACTCTTGCGGGTTGTGCTAGCCTTAACCCAGAAAAGGACCTGAAAAAGGTATACGAGTACAACAAAAGTATCCTACCGGTTACGGACGACTCAGTATTTGATCCGGATGAAATTGATGTTGTTAGCCAGAGAGTGGCAGAGTTGTTGGAAGGTGGTCTAACAGCGGACGAAGCTGAACAGATTGCAGTACTCAACAACAAAGAGATTGAGGCGGCGTATTTTGAGATTGGGATTTCAAGAGCGGAGCTTGTTCAGTCAACAACGATTGGGAATCCAATAGTTGAGGCAACAATGCTCAACTCAAGAGACAATGATAATACTACATATGAGGCGAGTATATCATTCTCGCTGAGCGAGATTTGGAGTTTGCCCTTAAGAAAGAGGATTCAACACTCACGACATGAAGGTAAACTACTTGATGTCTCTGATAGAATCGCAGTGTTGATCTCCGATACAAGAGAAGCATTTAACTCTGCAATAGCTTCAATCAAAGCAAGGGAGATTGAGGAAATCAATCTGGCTTCTACCAGTCAATTGTTAGAATTGGTTTTAGTCAAGCAAGAATTGGGTGCAACTTCTACGATCGAAGTAAATAGTGCAAAAGCAGAAAATATAGAGCAAGAAATTGTATTACAATCAACGCTCGTTGAAGTCAATCGTACACACAGACATTTGGAGACAATTCTTGGTCTAAAATTAGAGCAGGATATCTTATCTATCGAACAAGATGTACATATGGATCTCGATTCATTGATAAATGTTGACCGGCTCATCATTGCAGCCGAAGCTAATCGACCCATTCTGAGGCAATTGCAATTCCGAGTCCAGGCAGCAGAAGCAGATATCAAACTTCAGAAACAACTTACAATCTCTGAGTTTCGAGGTAGTCTAGCAGTTGAAAGCAAAGATGGCTCTCTGGAGTACGGACCGGGAGTAGAACTGGAAGTTCCGATCTTCAATCGGAACCGGGCTTTGATTTCAAAGGCAAAGTATCGGTTGCAGCAGGTCAGAGCTTTGTATGAAGCCCAGAGACTGCAGGTCCGACAAGAAGTGTACGATGCGTATCATGGTGCATTAACAGCACTTAGTGTGATGAAAGCATACAATGATCAAATCGTTCCACTACGTGAGCGCAACCTGGAACTCACCAGAAGCTCCTACTTAGCCGGCAAAGAGACTCTGGTATCGGTTCTATTAGCACAGCAAGAACTTCTTGACTCGAGACGTGCCGCTGTTCAGAGTGAATCCCAAGCATTTACAGCAGTTACTGTTTTGGAAAGTGTCTGCAGAACGGAACTGCTATCGGACAAGTAGACTGCCGGGCGATGTCTGTTATTGTTAGCTGTTAAAGCCAATGAAGATCAATAAGTAATTGCTACTACAAGCCTGCCAGTGGCAAGAGTTGGCACAGTTTTCATGGTCTAACGTAATCTTGATTCAATTGCTGCCTGCAGTTCGTCGTCGACCACATGCGTGTAGATCGCGGTGGTCTGCGGATTCTCATGATCCAGGGCTTTCTGGACCAGGCGCAGGTTCCCGTTCTTGGCGAGCAGGCTGGTGGCGAAGGTATGGCGCAGGGTGTGCGGATGCACATCTTTGTCGATGCCGGCCAGCTGGCACCAGCGGCTCACGATCCGGCGGACCTGGCGGTCTGATAGGCGCAACTTCCTGGACGACAGGAAGACAGGCCCTTGCATTTCTATTTCCGAATAACTCGCGAACAGGCTACCGAGCTGCGTACGAACATCTGCTGACAGGAACTTATTCCTGTTCTTCCCGCCTTTAGCCAGCAGTTTGATCCGCTTACTCTCCAGATCCACATCCGTAACATCCAAGCCGACGGCTTCACTCACGCGGACGCCTGTGTTCAGAATCAGGCAGATCAGTGCGCGGTCGCGCTGCTGGTGGCGCTGGTCGGTGCGGTCCTTCAGCGTCTTGCGTAGGAGCTTCTCTTCGCTGTTGTTCAGGAATTCAGGGACTTGCCGTGTGACTCGCGGCCCCTTCATTTGAGCGAGGAAATCTCCGCACGGATGCTGGTTCCAACGGAAGAACTGGCGGAGTATCACGAGCTGCCGGTTTGCGGTTGAATTTGCGTTTCCATGTCGGGCGATATACCGTGTCAAGTGGTGCTGGGTAACGCCGCCCAGGAGGATGCCTTCTTTATCAAGGAAATCCGCTAGACGCATGAGTTCGCTTCTGTAGGTCCGGCTGGAGTTTTCTGATAAATGCCTGGCTTGCAGGCTTTCGATGAATTGGATGATTGTGGTGTGCATGGATTCGGATTCCTTTTTGCATGCCTGCCCGGCGTGTTTGTCCTCCAGCACGCCGGGCTTTTTGCGGTTGTGTCCGTAGTTTTGTGCAAAAGCAGGATGGCTTGAAATAGAGTGGGCCATCGCTTTCCTTGTCTAGTACCACCTAAGACAAAGGAGAGCACACGATGGCCCAGATCCATGAAGTCAATCTCAGCGCGCAGTTGCAAGAGGCATTGATCGATGACCCAGATTTCCTGCGCAACCTGCTTCAAGAGTCACTACAGCAGTTTCTGGAAAGGGAGTTCAGCCGTTTCATCGGTGCTGAACCTCACCAGCGGGTTGACACGAGGCGTGGCTACCGCTGCGGCTACTACGAGCGGGACCTGATCACGACCGTTGGGAGCATCACCCTTCGGGTTCCCAGGGATCGAAAGGGTGAGTTCTCTTCGGAGATCTTCGATCGGTATCAACGCAGCGAGAAGGCCTTTGTCCTTTCCTTGATGCAGATGTACGTCCAGGGGGTGTCGACTCGGAAGGTGAAGCGGATTACCGAGGAGCTGTGTGGAGTTTCCGTTTCCAAGTCCCTGGTCTCCACGCTGGTTGAGAACTTGGACCAACAGCTGTTGGATTGGAAAACCAAGCCACTGGAGTCCCATTATTCGGTCTTGTACGTGGATGGCATGTACATGAGCGTTCGCCTGGAAAGCCGTGTCCGGAAGATGGTCGGTCTGGTGATCTTAGGTGTGAAGCCGGATGGCAAGCGAGAAGTGTTGACGGCCGCTGTCGTACCGGAGGAAAACGAGACCGAGTACGGCGAGCTGTTTGATGAGCTGAAAATGCGTGGTCTGCGTAGTGCCGATCTGGTCGTGAGCGATGCCCACCCGGGGTTGAAAAGCGCCATCGCCCGAGCATTTCCTCGCTCCGCCTGGCAACGGTGTCTGGTACACTTTCTTCGGAATCTGGGAGGAAAGTGTCCTGCCCGGCATCGCGAGGAAATGCTCGGGCGAGTCAAGGGTGCGCTGCAACTACCGAATCGAAGTGCTGCCGAAAAGGAGCTGCGTGAGATTGCCCACTGGGCGCAAGGCATTCGCGAATCACTGGGTAACTGGCTTGAGGATGCGATTCCCGAGATCCTGGCATTCACTGAATTCCCGCAGGGACTCTGGCGCAGAATCAAATCGAACAACCTGCTTGAGCGGTTCAATGGTGAACTCCGGCGACGCTTCCGCGTGATACGCATCTTTCCGAATGCGAAGAGCTTTCTGCGGTTGCTTACGGCACTAGCCGCAGAACAAGACGAAGAATGGCAGGCAGCGAACCGCTACCTGAAGCCCTCATTACTGAATCAGATTCAGGCGAGGAAGGCGAGCTGATTTTGCACACGATTCAGGACTTGACTTGGCAAAGGTGTGCCGCAGGGTATGGGGGTGGACATGCTTCTCAATCCCTGCCAGCCGCGTCCAGTGGACGACGATCCGCCTGACCTGGCGATCGGATAGCCGGGTGCCGTCCCGCCCCTCGAACAGCGGTTCATCCGCCTCGCGATTGTGAATCATGGGCCCCAGGTGCTCCCGGGTTTCTGCCGGCAGGAACTTGGAGCGCAGCTTTCCCCCCTTGGTCTGCAGGCGCACCCGCTTGTCCACCAGGTCGACATCTCCCACCGAAAGCCCGACGGCCTCCGCGACCCGCAATCCCGTGTCGAGCATCAGGCACAGGAGCGCCCGGTCCCGGTCGCGGAAGGGCTGATCCGTCCGCCCCTTCAGCACTTGTCGCAGCTGCCGCTCCTCCCCCTCGGTCAGGAACTGGGGGATCTTGCGCACGGT
>JAUIFJ010000090.1 GCA_030429345.1 bacterium
GCCACAGCGGTCGGCTTTGCTCCCGGTTCCCCGCCCTGCCAAAGCTGACAATCAAAGCCAATGAAGTTTGTTCTTGCGTATGCGGGAACATATTTACACACTGAGCGTGTGTCCTAGCGAACATCCGTTGCGCTTGCGTCACCCGCTTGGTCTTGGGATCGAAACCGAGTCGCGGGTAGTCGTGAGGCCCCGGATGCCGCCATCGGGCATTGTTACGGCTCGGTTTCACTCTCCCTGGGGTTGCTAACACAGTCCTTGCGGAGGCAATTCAGATGGAGAAACCCCATGCGCTTCGCTCTTCCCCCCGCCCGCACGACCACTCTTCCTGGGATGTCCCGTTTGAAACGGCCGACCTTCCGAACCAGCTAACCCAGGGCCGACAGCCGCTGATGCCAGCGGTTGGCCACCCGGATGTGATTCCGGCCTGACCTGTATCACCTGGCTTGGGAGAACTCTCTCCTTGTCTGACAGGGACCACTCTGTCCCCGTGCCCCGTGTCCAGGCCCTGTAGCACCAGCCATCCACCACAACCACCTGTCGGCCCAGTCGTCTTCTTGACCACTGGGCCTAGAGCCAGTTTTTGGCCCAGAGGGAGAGGTACGCCCGGCGCCGGCACCATGCCGGAGTGCACCAATGCCTTCCCCCCTGCGCATCGAACACGTCTTGACCGCCGAATCCCGTGCCGAGTACCAGAAGCTGGTGGAGCAGAAGCCGGAGTTGCCGCCTGACCTGGAAGGGCTGTTCAAAGTCCTGGGATCCAGAGCGAAAGACCAGCAGGTGCAGCAGGACCAGATCCTGCGTACCCTTGTCACACAGCATCAGGATTCAGGTAGTGAGTATCAGGCACTTCAGCTGTGGTTGCTCTGGATCTTTCGAAATCCGATTGCAGGTATTGCAGCCCGGGCATCCAATAGACCTGGCGATATGGATGAACTGCTACAGACTGTTTCCTGGTGCTTTCTGGAGACTGTGAATCGGATTGACCCTCAGACTCCCTACATCCTGAAGAATCTGCACCGTGAGACGAACAAGCTTGTGCGACAGGAGTTGGGGTTCAACTCAATACGAGAACCAGAGATTGTGCAGGAGTTGGAAGTGCTGTTGGAATCCGGGTGGGAGCCGGAAGCCTGTGAACGGGAGTCGATTTTAAAGGATCTACAGCTGTCGCAGAACGAATTGGATTTGCTGATCGGTAAATACATCTACAACGAGAGCCATGAGGAGCTTGCATCTCAGCTTGGGATCAAGCCCACGGCCCTAAGGCAAAGGATGCATCGAATCCTGAAAACACTTCGGGCTAAAAAAAGTTTCTAGGCCTGTCACATCTGAAGATTTACTCGAGCCATACATGAGTAGGCAACGCACCAACCAAGGAGCCTACTCATGTCTGAAGCCACGATGCCTGCCCAGCCACCCGCACCCGCGGCGGAGATCCGCCAGGCCTTCCGGGACCTGACCCTCCGGCTGGGGGGTATCGCCGCCATCCATTGCCTGGAAGACGAAGCGGTCTGGGCCCTGGCCAGGGCCGTGGATCACGCCTACCAGAAAAGCCTGCACTCCGTCGCCCCACCAGCCCTGCCCGAGGGCCAGGATGCGGAGATCCGGAAGCACCCGGCAATCACACACCTGCTGAGCAAAATCGAAATCAACTAGCCACTTCAATGGAGGATTCCCACATGGGACGCTTTGACGACATGAATCGCCGCTTCGAGGAGAACGACAAGGAAGGCGGGAAGTTCTGGAAGATTGATGACGGAGCCGCCGGCCTGGTCGCCTTCCTGGGCGATCCC
>JAUIFJ010000023.1 GCA_030429345.1 bacterium
CCGGCAATCCGGCCGCGCCCCGCGCCCCGCAGGGGCGCAGACGGCTAGCCGCGGGCTTCAGTCCGCGGCGGGGGTTCGGTCGGCAATAGGGGATCGGTCTCGCGACGGGGGTGGAAACCGGCCGCGTCCATCGGTGGGGCGTGGACATATGCTGGCGATGGACGGTCTCTGGGTGTGCCGGCCACCGCCGCGGACCGGTTCCGGCGATGGATGGTCTCTGGGGGTGCCCGCCACCGCCGCGGACCCGTTCCGGCGATGGACGGTCTCTGGGGGTGCCCGCCACCGCCGCGGACTAAAGCCCGCGGCTATCGTCGTCGGCCCCTGCGGGACCGTTTATCTGATCCGCGATGCGGCGTCCTGTCCGCGCCCCGCGCCCCGCAGGGGCGCAGACGGCTAGCCGCGGGCATTGGTCCGCGGCGGGGGTTCGGTCGGCGATAGGGGATCGGTCTCGCGACGGGGGTGGAAACCGGCCGCGCCCATCGGTGGGGCGTGGACAAATGCTGGCGATGGATGGGTTCTCTGGGGGTGCCCGCCACCGCCGCGGACCGGTTCCGGCGATGGATGGGTTCTCTGGGGGTGCCCGCCACCGCCGCGGACTGAAGCCCGCGGCTATCGTCGTCGGCCCCTGCGGGACCGTTTATCTGAGCCGCGATGCGGCGTCCTGTCCGCACCCCGCGTCCCGCAGGGGCGCAGACGGCTAGCCGCGGGCTTTAGTCCGCGGCGGGGGTTCGGTCTCGCGTTGGGGGTTCGGTCTCGCGTTGGGGGTTCGGTCTCGCGTTGGGGGTTCGGTCTCGCGTTGGGGGTTCGGTCTCGCGGCGGGGGATCGGTCTCGCGGCGGGGCTTCGGTCTCGCGGCGGGGGGCGGTCGTGCGACGGGAGTTCACAGTCCGTGATCCGCCTCTCACGCGAGGGGAATTCGTACCTTGGCGTACTCTTTTCCCATGGCAATTGAGGTGGACATGGAACTCGTCGAGACCATTCTGTATACGGAAGACATCGAAGCCCTGCGCGACTTCTACATGGGCCTGGGCGCGGTCCTTCTGCTGGACAATCCGCGTTTCTGCCAGTTGGAACTGGGAGCTGCGCGCCTGGCGCTCCTGCCCGCGGAGTACGGGGACGTGCCGGCCCTTTCGATTCGCAGTGAAGACCTTGCCCGGGACATCGGGCGCATCACCACCGCCGGTGGGATCCTGCAGGTGCCGCCCGATGCAAGCGGAGAGGAAGGTGCCGGCGTGGTGGCAGCGACCCTGCTGGATCCCGACGGCAATCCGCTGATTCTCTGGCAGCCCGGAGCGGGGAAGGCCTCATGAAGCCTTTCTTCCCGACACCGATCCTGCTGTTCCTGCTTTTCACGGCCGCCCACACCCTCGCGGGGACCTCCACTCTCGAGCTGGTGCAAAGTGTGCCCATGGACACGCCTATTGGCGAAGAAGGGCTGCGCAGCACGGAGGAGGCCTGGCTGGGAATCATTCGCGGCGCGCGTGAAAGCCTCTGCGTCGAGCAGTTCTACATCAGCGACGGCCGCGTCGGCGACGAGGCCGAGGGAGCGCCCGGCCGCGAGGCCCTGGCCCCCGTGCTCGAGGCCCTCGAGGAAGCGGGGGGCCGAGGAGTGGCCGTTCGCGTGATCGTCGAACAGGTTTTTCTGGACAAGTATCCCCATACAGTGGCCCGCCTGGACAGCCTGGAGGGTATCCAATGCCGCGTGCTCGACTTCCGACGCTTCGGCGGCGGCATCCAGCACGGCAAGTTCATGATCGCTGACAGCCGGGTGGCCTACGTGGGCAGCGCCAACTGGGACTGGCGCGCCCTGACCCACATTCACGAACTGGGCGTGGTCGTCCGCGACGAGTACTGCGGCGGTTGGATCCAGCAGCTCTTCGACCTGGACTGGCGGCTCTGCCGGGAAGAGACGCCCGGCGCGGTCAAGGTGCCGCTCTATCCGGATCCCTTCCCCGTCACTATCGGCGAGGCGCGGGTTGCGCCGGTGGCCTCGCCTCCCGGCTGGCTGCCTTCGGAAAGCCGTCGCGACGACCGTGCCCTCATAGAAATGATCGACGGGGCCCGCGAGAGCCTCTGCGTGCAGGCTTTGGCCTATGGGCTGGAAGGCTACGACGGCCACTACTGGGACGAGCTGGATCGCGCCCTGCGCCGGGCCGCCCACCGCGGAGTGCGGGTGGAACTATTGTTGTCCGACTGGACTTTGAAGGAAAAGCATCTGCCCTGGCTGCGCAGCCTGGCCCTGCTGCCGAATCTGCGACTGCGCATTTCCACGGTGCCGGAGCATCACACAGGAACCATCCCCTTCGCCCGCGTGGAGCACGCCAAGTACCTGGTGGCCGACGGCCATCGGGCCTGGATCGGGTCCAGCAACTGGGAAGGCGACTATTTCCACAGCGGCCGCAACCTGGGACTGGTCATCGAAGAAGGGCAGATTCCGGGACAGCTGCAGGGCATTTTCAACCGAAGCTTCGGCGGCAGCTGGAGCAAAGAATTCGAGGGCTGCGAGTGAAGCACATTCTATTCACGCTGTCGATCGTGGTCCTGCTGGGGTGTCCGGCCGGCGCCGACGTGCAGCACAGCGACGGCAACAACACGGTCCAGCGGGTGCCGGATCGCAGCGAGCGCATCGACTTCGTGCTCGATCCCCGCGAGAACTGGGAACTGCTCAATCACGAAAGCCATCCCGGAGAACCCATCGAGGTGATCGAGTTCGGTCGCGCTGTCGATGCCTATGACAATCATACGGAAAGCGTGGAGCTTTTCGTCTTTCACAACAGCTGGCGAACGGATCTCGACGCCGCCGAGGGCGTCTTCTTCCAGGCCCTTGAAGCCAGCTGTCCCGGCACGCAGCGCAAGCACTGGCTGCGCGAGGACCTGGACACGCCGCGGCGTGTGACGGTCTTCCGGAAACCTGCCGGAAGCGAGTGCGAGAACTCGGCCATCGTCCAGCTGCTGCTGCAGGGCGCGGACAATTTCTACTCGGTCAACCTCTACCTGGCGGGCGAAGTGCCCGACGGCCTGATCGTGAAATGGGTTCATCGCCTGCAGGAGGTCCAGCCCTGCATTTTCGATCACCGCCGTCGCCCCTGCCCCGAGGGCATCTGGGACGCGAAGGAGTTGCGCCAGGCGCGAGAACGCCGCCCCCAGGGAGAGGCGCAGCGCCCGAGGCGCTGAAGCCGCTCCTGCCATCCTGACAGGCATTGAATTTGCAGAACTTGGCTTCAATCGGTATTTTTATCGCTTCCGCCGATCACAGCACCGGAGACGATGAGCTTCCAACTAGACACCGCCTTCCGCCCCCAGGGAGACCAGCAGGCAGCCATTGACCGGCTGACGGAAGCCTTTGAGGCCGGGGAGGAGTCCGCGGTCCTGCTGGGGGTCACAGGCAGCGGCAAGACCTTCACCATGTCGCACCTGATCGCCAACCTGGGGCGGCCGACCCTGGTGCTGTCACACAACAAGACCCTGGCGGCCCAGCTCTACGGCGAGTTCCGCTCTTTTTTTCCGCGCAACGCCGTCGAATTCTTCATCAGCTACTACGACTACTACCAGCCCGAGGCCTATGTGCCGGGCAGCGACACCTATATCGAGAAGGACAGCTCGATCAACGACGAGATCGACCGCTTGCGGCTCAAGGCGACGACCTCGCTGCTCGAGCGCCGGGACGTGATCATCGTCGGCAGCGTCAGCTCGATCTACGGCCTGGGGCGTCCCCAGGACTACAAGGCCCGCATGGCCGTCGCCGAAAAGCACCAGCCCTTCGAGCGCGAGGACTTCCTGCGCAAGCTGGTCGACATCCACTACGTGCGCGCCGGCGAGGACCTGGAACGCGGCACCTTCCGCGTGCGCGGCGACGTGATCGAGGTGCATCCGGCCTACGAGGAGACCGGCGTGCGCATCGACACCTTCGGCGACGAGGTGGAGAGCATCACGGTCTTCGACCCGGCCAGCGGAGAAAAGCTGGCCGACAAGGACGCGGCGCTGATCTATCCCGCCAAGCACTTCGTCACCACCCGGCCCAGCCTCGAGCGCGCCGCGGCCTCGATCCGCGTCGAGCTCGAGGAGCAGCTGAAGGCCCTGGAGCACAAATTCAAGCCCCTCGAGGCCCAGCGCCTTGCGCAGCGCACCAAATTCGATCTCGAGATGATGGAGGAGATCGGCTACTGCAGCGGCATCGAGAACTACAGCCGCCACATGGACGGCCGCGAGGCCGGCAGCCGGCCCTACTGCCTGCTGGACTACTTTCCCGACGACATGCTGGTGATCCTTGACGAGAGCCATGCCACTCTGCCGCAGATTCGCGCCATGTACAACGGCGACCGCAACCGCAAGCAGACCCTGGTGGATCACGGCTTCCGCCTGCCCAGCGCCCTGGACAATCGGCCCCTGCGCTACGAGGAATTCGAGCGGCTCTGTCCGCAGACCCTCTATGTCAGCGCCACGCCCGGCGACTATGAACTGGAGCGCACGGGAGGCGAGACCGTCGAGCAGATCCTGCGGCCGACGGGGCTGCTGGATCCTGTCATCGACGTGCGCCCCAAGGAGCGGCAGATCGAGGACCTGCTCGAGGAAATCAATACCCGCGCGGAACGCGGCGAAAGGGTGCTCGTCACCACTCTGACCAAGCGCATGGCTGAGGACCTGAGCAGCTACCTGGGCAAGGCCGGGGTGCGCGTGCGCTACCTGCACAGCGACATCGAGAGCCTCAAGCGCATCGAGCTGCTCCGCGAGCTGCGCCTGGGCGTATACGACGTGCTCGTCGGCATCAACCTGCTGCGCGAGGGCCTCGACCTGCCGGAGGTCAGCCTGGTCGCCGTGCTCGATGCCGACCGCGAGGGCTTCCTGCGCAGCGAGCGCAGCCTCTTCCAGATCGTCGGCCGCGCGGCGCGCAACGTGAACGGCACCGTGATCTTCTACGCCGATCGGCACAGCGCGGCCATGCAGGCCGTCATCGACGAGACCGAACGCCGCCGCGAGCTGCAGGCGGAGCACAACCGCCGGCACGGCATTGTGCCGACCACCGTGCGCAAGAGCACGGAAGAGGTGCAGGCCGCGACCACGGTCATCGACGAGGCCCGGCGCATCGGCGATTTCGAGAAGAGCCTGGGCGGCCTGGCCGAGGAGCGCCAGGTGGCCGAGGCGCGCAGCCCCTACGGCCTGGAGGCGGAGAGCCTCGACGACCCGGAGCAGTTGGAAGCGCTGATGCAGGCCGCCGCCGCTGCCCTCGATTTCGAGCGCGCCGCCGAACTGCGCGACCGCCTGATGCAGCTGCGCGAAGGCGGCGAACGCGGCCCCCTGCCGGTGCAGGGAATGTCCCGATTGCAACAGAAGACCCGCGGCCGTCGTCAGGCCGCCGGAGCCATGAAACGGCTGCGCAAGCAGCGTCCGCCCTCCAGCTGAGCGCGGACCCGAACAGGCCCGATGGCGCGGACAGCGGGCAAAGAAGGAGTGAGACATGCCGACCCTTACCCCCACGGATGCGGCGCAGAAGGGATGGTGGACCTGGGCCCTCAGCAACGGGGAGCCCGATCATCCCGACGCGCAGGAGATGCGCGAGCTGCTCGAGAAGTGGAACGGCGGAGTGGGCAAGGAGCTGGAGGCCGCGGCCTTCGAGCGCAAGCCCTCCGAGCTGGCTCGCGAGCTGGAGCCCTACAAGGTGCTCAAGGACGAGTGGCGCGTCTGCATGCTCGAGCTGATCGTCGCCGAGCGCAAGGGCATGTACGAGCGGGCGCGCGAAGCCTATTTCCGCCCCTTCAAGGTGGACGATTCCACCCGCAGCCGCCGCGATAGCGAAAGCATGAAGAAGACCACCACGACTTATGTGCAGCTGCTGATCAAGCGCAACGCCACCAGCGAGGCCCTGCGCATCCTGGACTTCATGGAGCGCCGCTATACCCTGGATCCGCACATCTACGCCTTCGAGCGCAGCCAGGTCTACGACCGCCTCGAGGAGCTGGAACCGGCCTATGTCTGGCTGGCGCGGGCGATCAAGGGCAACAAGACCATGAAGAAGCGCCTCGAGGAGGGCTACGGCATTTTCACCCCCGACAAGATCTACCGCAACCTGGACCAGGACGAGGACTTCGAGGCCTTCCTCAAGTCGCCCGCGCGCTGGCTGAAGGCCAGGGGACTGGAAGAGGGCTGATCTCCCATGACTGCCTCGGCCTCATCCCTCTTGCGGGTCCTGCTGCTGGGCAGCGGCGGCCGCGAGGCGGCGCTTGCCTGGTGCCTGCACCGCAGCCCCCTGCTGGGCAAGCTGCATGTCCTGCCCGGCAATCCGGGCATGAGCCCCTGGGCCGAAGCGGTGCCCGGGCTGGCCATGGGCGACCAGGAGGCTCTGGTCTCCTGGTGCGAACGCAAGCCCATCGATCTGGTGGTGGTCGGTCCCGAACAGCCCCTGGTCGAGGGCCTGGCGGATCGCCTGCAGGAAGCGGGCATCGCCGTCTACGGACCCACGGCCGCCGCGGCCCGGCTCGAAGGCTCCAAGGCCTGGGCCAAGGACTTCATGGGCCGTCACGGCATTCCCACCGCGCGTCATCGTTGCTTCCGGGATCCCGGGGAAGCCATTGCCTGGAGCGACAGCTGCGGCTTTCCGGTCGTGCTCAAGGCCGACGGACTGGCCGCCGGCAAGGGGGTCGTCCTGCCCGCCGACCGGGAGGAGTGTCACACGGTGATCCGCGGGATGCTCTCCGGCGAGGCCTTCGGGGACGCCGGGCGCAGCCTGGTCATCGAGGAGCGCCTGGAAGGACCGGAGGTGAGCCTCTTTGCCCTGTGTGACGGACAGGAGGCCATCTGCCTTCCGCCGGCCCAGGACCACAAGCGCATTTCCGAGGGCGACCGCGGACCGAACACGGGCGGCATGGGCGCCTTCGCCCCGACGCCCCGCGCCACCGCCGACATCCTGCAGCGTGTCCGCGAGGAGATCCTGCTGCCCACCCTGCGCGGCATGCGCGAGGAAGGCCACCCTTTCCGCGGCACCCTGTTCCTGGGACTGATGCTGACCGCGGAGGGACCGAAGGTCATCGAGTACAATTGCCGCTTCGGGGATCCGGAGACCCAGGCCGTCCTGCCCCTGCTGCAGGAGGACCTGCTCGAGATCCTGCATGCCATCGCCACGGGAGGCGCCGTGGGCGAGACCCGGACGGCCGCCTGCAGCGGCTCGGCGCTGGCCGTCGTGCTGGCCAGCCGGGGCTATCCCGCCGGCTCGAGCAAGGGCGACGTGATCCACGGACTGGAGGGCGAGCTGCCGGCGCGTGTCTTCCATGCCGGCACGGCCCTGGAGCGGGGACAACTGGTGACGGCCGGCGGCCGCGTGCTGGCCCTCAGCGCCCAGGCCCCGAGCCTGGCCGAGGCGCGCCAACAGGCCTACGCGGCCGTGGCGCGGATACGCTTCGAGGGCATGCAATTCCGCCGGGACATCGCCGCCGGCGCAAGCGAAGAGGATTCCTGATGAAGGTGCTGGTAACCGGAGGAGCCGGCTTCATCGGCTCCCACGTGGTCGATCGCCTGGTGGCCGAGGGCCGCCCGGTGGCCGTGCTCGACAACCTGAGCACGGGACGGATGGAGAACCTGAACCCGCAGGCGGAATTCTTCGAGGGCGACATCGGCGGGGATCTCTGTGACACCCTCTTCCACGAGTGGAAACCGGAGAGCGTGATCCACCTGGCGGCGCAGATCGATGTGCGACAAAGCGTGCGGGATCCCCTCGGGGACGCGCGGACCAACATCCTCGGCAGCCTGCGCGTGTTGCAGAACGCCGTGGAGCACGGCTGCCGCCGCGTGGTCTTCGCCTCGACGGGCGGGGCGATCTACGGGGACACCGACCTGCGTCCGACCCCCGAGAGCGCCGAGTGCTCGCCGGTCAGCCCCTATGGCGTGACCAAGCTCGCGATCGAGAAGTACCTGCATTTCTACCGCGTGGAACACGGGCTGCGTCCCATGGCGATGCGCTTCGGCAATGTCTACGGCCCGCGACAGAACCCCCACGGCGAGGCCGGCGTGGTCGCCATCTTCTGCCGGCGCATGCTGGCGGGCCAGCCGGCAGTGATCAACGGCGACGGGCTGCAGACCCGCGACTACGTGCACGTGGAGGACGTGGCCCGGGCCTGCGTGCTGGCCGAGGCCTCGGCCGTGGATCACGGCATTTTCAACGTGGGCACCGGCATCGAGAAGAACGTGGTCGATCTCTTCCGCGTCCTGCGCGACGAGCTGGACCCCGGCCGCGAGGAGGCCTTCGGCCCGGCGGCGGTCGGCGAACAGCGCACCTCCTGCCTGGACTGGAGTCACACGAAGCAGGTCCTCGGCTGGAGTCCCCAGCGCGGTTTCGACGAGGGGCTGCGTGACACGGCCCGCTGGTTCCGCGGGAAGGAGTCGTGATCTCCCTGTTGCGCAAGGTCGGCATTGCCGGCAGCGGCACGGCGATGCAGCAGGTGGCGAGCACCATCGCCCAGGTGGCGCCGACCTCGCTCAGCGTGCTGATCCACGGGGAATCGGGGACAGGCAAGGAACTGATCGCGAAGGCGATCCACGAGAACAGCAGCCGCGCCGAGCGCCCGCTGATCACCGTCAACTGCGGCGCGATCCCGGAAGGCATTTTCGAATCCGAGATCTTCGGCCACGAGAAGGGCGCCTTCACCGGCGCCGACCGCCAGCGCAAGGGCATGTTCGAACTGGCCGACGGGGGAACGATCTTCCTCGACGAGATCGGCGAGATGCCGCTCTTCAGCCAGGTCAAGATCCTGCGTGTGCTCGAGACCGGCGAATTCATGCGCGTCGGCGGGCAGACACCGATCCGCACCGATGTGCGCGTGGTGGCGGCCACCAACCGCGACCTGGCCAGTGAGGTCCAGGAAGGCAATTTCCGCCAGGATCTCTTCTTCCGTCTCAAGGCGATCACGATCCTGCTGCCGCCTCTGCGCGATCGGCCGGAAGACATTGCGGAACTGGCGGAATTCTTCGCCGCCGACTTCTGCCGCCGCAACGGCCGGCAGCCGCTCAGCTTCAGCCCGGAGGCTCTCGAGCTGCTCGAGGGCCACTACTGGCAGGGCAACATTCGCGAACTGAAGAATTTCACCGAGAGCCTGCTGATCTTCGCCCAGGGCCAGCGCATCGACGGCGAGCTCGTGCGGCAGCGCCTGGCGCAGGACGGTTCCAGCGCCAACCTGCCGATCCTCAGCGCGCCGGGCGGGGCCGAGGATCCGGGCATCAGTCCCGACCTGCTGCGGCAGATGTTCTTCTATATTCAGCACGAGCTGGCCGAGATCCGCAGCCGGGTCGAGGAGCTGGGCCGGCGCCAGGAGGCCGCGGCCCAGGAAGTGGACCTGACCCAGATGACCGTCGAGGAGCTGGAGAGGGACCACATGCGCGAGGTGCTGGCCGAGTACGGAGGCAACCGCGCCCGGGCGGCGAAGAGCCTCGGCATCAGCGAACGGACGCTCTACCGCAAGATCCGCCGCTACGGTTTGTAATACACCGCTTCGCGGCTCCCGCGGAGCACGGCGCGCAAGGCCGGAAGGAGAAGGCGATGTCCGATTTCAATTCCGAACACAACCGCCTGGTCTGGTTCGACCTGCCCGTGGCCGACGTGGACCGGGCCGCGGAGTTCTATGCCCGCGTGCTCGGCGTGTCCGTGCCCGTCGAGCAGTACGAGGAGCAGCGCTTCGCGGTCATCGATCACGGCCCCGGCAACGGCGGCTGCCTGATCCCGATGCCGGAGCAGGCGGGCAGGGACAGCGGCCTGCTGATCTACTTCAACGCCGAGGGGCGCATTCGCGAGGCGGTGGCCGAGGCGCGCAAGGGAGGGGAGGTGTTGAGCGATGTGACCGGCATCGGTCCCCACGGGTTCCGCGCCATCATCCGCGACAGCGAGGGAAACCGTGTCGCCCTGCATGCGAACACGGACGCCTGAAGAGGAGCCATCGTGCAACACGGTGTGACAACTGGAACCGGCCGGATCCTCCGGCGGCGGGGCATGACCCGGGGGGGCGTCTTCGTTGCCCTGCTCCTGCTCTGCGGGGCCTGTGCCTACAGTTTCCGCGGCACCCTGCCGCCGCACCTGGACAGCATCGCGATCCCCCTGATGGAGAACCGCACTCCCGAAGCGGGAATCACCGAGGACCTGACGGACCTGCTGCGGGAGGAGTTCCTGCAGGAAGGACTGTTCAAGGTCAGCTCCCTGGAACGCGCCGATTGCCGGCTGGACGCGACCCTGCTCTCGGTCAGCGAGCGGGCGGACAATTTCACCGACGAGGACGTGGTGACCAACATCCGCCTCAGCCTTCGGGTCGAGGTGCATTTCGTCGACCTGGTGGAAGACCGGGAGCTCTGGGTCGATACCTTCAATGAATTCGGGCTCTTCGATCCCGACTCGGAGACCCGCGACGATGCCATTGACGAGGCCGTCGAGAAGCTCGTGCAGAAAATCAACCAGCGCATTCTTTCGGACTGGTAGGAGGCCGCATGTACATCCGCGCCCAGATCCACAGCTTGAAGCGGCAGCTCAGACAGCACCCCTGGCTGGGAGCCCGCCTGGCCTCGCTCTGGATCAAGGAAGGCCAGCTGGACAAGGCCGAGGCACTGCTGCGGCGCCAGCTGGAGCAGTTTCCGGCCTACCCCAGCGCGCGCATGGAGCTGGCCCACCTGCTGCTGCAGAAGGGCGATCGGCCCCAGGCTTTCCTGGAACTGCTGCGCGCCTCCGCGATGAGCGAAGGTCCGCTGGCGGCCTTTACCGAAATGCGCGATCTGGAAAGCGAGGCCCAGGGCGACAGCCAGCTGCTCAAGGACCTGCTGACGGAGGCCTGGGGCCGCGATCGCCTGAGCCGCAGCCTGCGGGAGGCCATGCGCAGCGAGGGCCTGCTGGAAGAGGAACTCTACCGCGAGCTCTTCGTGCCCACCGAACAGGAACGACGGCAGCGCGACCGGGAGATCGACCAGTTGATCCAGCGCCTGATCGCCGAGGGCCAGGTGGCCGGCATCGCTTCCGACGGCGGGAGGCCCGAAGAGAGTCTGCCTGCACCGGAGTCCCCGGCTCCCGTCGACGAGCCCCGTCGCATCGGCAGCCGCAGCCTGGCGGCGCTCTACGAGCGCCAGGGCTACCCGGAAAAGGCCATCGAGGTCCTGCAGGGCCTGCTGGCATCCTGCGAAGGCGAGGAAGAACGCGCCGAGCTGCAGCAGTGGCTGGACCGGCTCGCAGCCGGTGAGTGATGGCCTGTTGGCTCAGCCGGGTTCCAGGGCGTCTTCAGCCGCCTGTGCATGAGGCCCTTTCCGCCTTTCTGACAGTCCTGGTCCTTGGCGCGGCTTCCAGCCCCGCGGGCGCCGCCGAATGGCTGCTGCACAGCGAAGCGGATCCCGCCCCGCTGCTGGAATCCCTTCCGCGCAGCGCGCCGGCCCTGGTGCAGGCGCCCCTTTACCGTGATCACCTTTCTTCCCTTGGCTGGAGCCGGCTCGAGAGCGATGCCCCCCGCGCCGAGCTCGAGCAGCTGCTGCAGCAGCGCCTGCCCGAGGCGCGGCTGGTTCCCGTACGACAATACCGCCTGCACGACGAACCTTCGGCCGCTTCCAACTGGGGCCTGGGCTGGGTCAACGCGGCCGGGGCCTGGGCCGCCAGCACCGGGGAAGGCATCACCCTGGCCGTGATCGATACGGGCATCGAGCCCGGCCACCCGGCCCTGCGCGAAGCCTTGTGGCACAATCCCGCCGAGGACCTGGACGGCGACGGCGTGCTCCTTCCGGATGGCGCGGGCGGCTGGATGCTGGATCCCGCGGACCTCAACGGAATCGACGAGGACGGCAACGGTTTCGTCGACGACCTGCTGGGCTGGGACTTCACCGACGCTCCGCCCTTCCCGGCGCCGGGGGACTACCTGCAGCCGGACAACGAGCCCTGGGACGAACACGGCCACGGCACCCTGGTCGCGGGCCTGGCCGCGGGACGTGATCCAGAACAGGAGCTCTGGGGCCTGGCGCCCGGCTGCCGCCTGCTGCCGCTGCGCGCGGGCAATTCGCTGGGCTGGCTGCAGGAGGACGATGTGGCCGCCGCCCTGCTCTACGCCGCCGACGCGGGAGCCCGGGTCGTCAACATGAGTTTCGGCGACAGCGAAGCCGGCGCCCTGCTCGAGGATGTGATCCGCCACCTGCACGCCCGCGGCGTGGTCCTGGTGGCCAGCAGCGGCAACACGGGAACGGAGGCTGCGCACTGGCCCTCGGGCTTTCCGGAAGTGCTCTCCGTGGGCGGAGCCCGGCTGCTGGAGAATCCCACCCGCGTGACACGCTCGCTGGGCAGTTCCTGGGGGCCGGGCCTCGACCTGCTCGCCCCCGGACACGCCCTGCGCAGCAGCGACCTGGGCGGGGGAGAGGGCTGGATCGGCGGGACCAGCGCCGCGGCGCCCTTCGTCAGCGCGGCCTGCGCCCTGCTGCTGGCCCGCGAGCCCTCCCTCTCTCCGGAGCAGCTGCGCAGCCGCCTGCGGCGCACGGCGCGGGACATGGGCCCCGAAGGCTGGGATGCGGAACACGGAGCCGGCCTGCTCGATGCCGCGGCCGCCCTGGCCGATCCGGCGGCGCCGGGTCTTGTGATCCACCGACCGGCCTCCGGTTCCGCGTGGACTCCGCAGGCCTTCGCCGAGAGCGGGATCCGGCTGAGCGCCTGGGGCGACCTCTTCCAGTCCTTCGAGCTGCTTTCCGGCGACTCGCCGCAGGAGGCCGAGCTGCTGCTGTCCTCGAACGAGCCCTGGTTCGACCAGGTCGTATACAACGACGAACTGCTTGCGCCCCTCGATCCGCCCGTGGACCAGCTGCAGCATCTCTGGCTGCGCCTTCGGACCCTCGACGGGGAGGAACAGCTGCGGCACAGCTCCTTCCTGCTGGACGGCACTCCTCCCGTGATCCAGGACTTGCGACTCGAGCCGATCCGCCGGGGGATGCAGGAGCTTTCGCGGCTCGAAGTCGTCTGCGACGAGCCGGTGCGACTTCGTGTGACGGGAGCAGGTGTCGTACAGGAAGGCGACGGGCTTTCGCGCACTCATGCACAGGTCCTGGACTCCCCTGCCGGGGGAATGCTGGACATCCGGCTGCGCAATGCGGCCGGACTGGAGACGCTGCATCACCATGCCGTGCCCCCGACCGGGGTCTTTCCCGCAGGCGCGAACATGGGGCGTGTTCCATCCGTGCTCCCCGAGGCCAGTTGGCTGGACGAGGCGCTGGACCTGGACGGGGACCAGGCCCCGGAGGTGGCTGTAGCCTTTCTAAACGATGGAGAACCGGATTCTGTTCGATTCATGGAGTACAACTGGAACGGAACCTTCAGTGCTGCCGGACTCTCCCTGCCGCCCGCCTTTCCCTTCGGTGCCGGGGATGTCACCGGCGACGAGCGAACAGAACTCCTCCTGGGCCTGGGAGATCACGCCAGGCTTTTTGCTGCCGGGGAGGAGCATCCCTGGCCCTCGCAGCTGCTGCAGGAATGGCCATCGCACTTCGCCGCCGGCCTTGTGTCCCTGTGGAACGATCAGCCCTCGCAGATCCTGCTGCAATCCGCCGAGAGGGCCTACCAGTTGTGGCTCTGGTCTTCCGAAGGTTCTGCGGCGATGCTCTGGGAGGCGGAGAATCCGGATGCAGGCCAGGCAACTCCGCAGGGAAGGCCACGCGGTATCGCGAGCGATCTGGATGCGGACGGCGAGCCCGAGCTGTGGCTCAGCCATGACGGGGGGCTTCTGTACTCGGTCGATCGATTGGGGAGAACGCGGCAGATCCTGCGCTTCCCCGGTTGGCGCGGCCCCGGAGAACACATGCAGCTCCTTCGCGAGGCCTCGGGAGTCGAATGCCTGGCAGTCCTGCTGCAGAGCCCGGCTGCGGCAAGCGAAAGCATGGCCGGAGGCGAAAGGGCGCGGCTGCTGCTCTTGTGTGACGAGAACGGAGAAGCCGTGGTCCGGGACAGCCTGGACTTTGATCTCTCGCACTCCGGCAGCGCTGTTGCCATGGGTCTTGCGGCCTTCCCGCGTCTGGACTCGGGAGAGGATCTCCTGCTAAGCCTGGCACCCTTGCTCTATGCGATCGAGTGGCATGCGGTGGAGGGCTGGGGTGTCACACGAATGGCCCTGGAAGCCCTGGGTGGCGGGGAGCCCGTGATGCTGAGCTCTTCCCCTGGTGGATTGAATTCGATACTGGCGCATGGCGTACAACAAAGCCTCGTGCTCCACACCTCGCATGGTGCACCCGTTCCGCCTGTCTTCCTGCCGCACAGCCGGCCCTTGGGGCAGGATCGGGTCCTGCTCGCCTGGAATGCCCCTGCCCGAACCTACTCGCTGTTGCTTCTGGGCGGTGTCGATGGCCAGCTCCTGCTCGAGAACCTGCCTCCGGAGACAGCCGGGGAGTTGGAGGTCGAAGTCACACCGGGAGAAGAATGGCAGTTCTCCTTCATGGCATTCTCTTCGGACGGCATGAACGGAGTCCGGAACGATCCGCCCTTGCTCCTGGGCGGCGAAGCTCCCTCCCTTCCCGGCGAGGTGCTGCCCACCTACTCAGGCCAGTGGACCATTCGCTGGGATCCCCCTCTCGCCCTTGAGCAACCCTATGCGCGCGCACGGATCGTGCAGGAGGGCGACAGCCTGGACGCCACCCTGATCGTCGCCGCCGGTGGCTCGGAAACGCTGCTCAGTCTGCCGCGGTCCCGACCAGTGCCCGAAGGAGAGAGCGGCCTCCTGCTGGAAGGGCTGCGCATGCCCCGCGGTCTGCGCATGGAGCCGCTTCACCTTTCTCTTCTGGCGCTGGAGAATGGCGCCGGACCCCGCATCCTGGCAGGAAGGGCCCTGGCTCCGACGAGTGTCCGTCTCAGCTTCAGCAAGGCCATCCTGCGCGAGGACCTGGAAGAACTCACGAATTGGTCCCTGGCCGATGGGCGGGAACTCCGCGGTCTGCAGGCGGTTGAACAGAATCAGGCACTTGTGCTGCAGCTGGCGGAAGAGCGGCCGCTGCTGTCGGGGACACCGGCGCTGGAGGTCCTTGCCGGGCAGCTGCGGGCCGAGGACGGCAGCCGCAGCGAGAACCAGCGCATCGTCGTGCGGGCCGGGGTCGGCGGAATCCACGAACTGGTGGTCTATCCCAATCCCTGGCGAGCGAGCGGGAGCGGGGCCGAGGGAGCGGGCGGAGTGGTCTTCGCGGGAACGACTCCCGGCACGGAGGTGCGGATCTATTCCCTCGAAGGGAGACTGCTGCGGAAGCTGCGCGAGGAGGACGCCGACGCCTCCCTGCGCTGGGACCTGCGCCGCCAGAACGGCGAGGACCTGCCATCCGGCGTCTACCTGTTCGTGGCCGAGGACGCACAAAAGCAGCTGAAGAGGGGAAAGCTGGCCCTGGTCCGCTAGCAGGCCGTAGACCGGCGTCGCCTTTCATACCTTGTGCCGATAAGGCAGCTTCGGGGAGTCTATGGTATTGATCGGCCTGACAGGGGGCATCGCGGCGGGCAAGAGCCTGGCGGCTGCCTGGTTTCGCCGCCGCAAGGTGCCGGTGATCGACGCCGACCGCCTGGGGCGCGAGATTCTCGACATGGATCCGGAATTGCCGGCGCAGATCCGCCGCCGTTTCGGCGACTCCTTTTTCGACGAGGACGGAGCCCTGAAGCGCCGAGAACTGGGCCGCCGGGTGTTCGCCGACCCCTCCGAGCTGCGTGCCCTGAACGAGCTGATGTTCCCGGCCCTGGCGCGGGAACTGGAGCAGCGGATCCAGGCGCACAAGGACGAGCCGCTCTGCGTGCTGGACGCGGCGCTGATCCACGCCTGGGGCCTGGACGAGCGCTGCGACCAGGTCTGGCTCGTGCTGGCGCCCGCCGAGCTGCGCCTGCGCCGCATGATCGAGAACCGCGGATTCCCGGAGGCCGAGGCCCGCGAACGGATGGACCGCCAGCTGGATCCCGACAGCCTGCGGGCCGATGTGTTACTGGACAACTCGGGGGACGTGGCCTCCCTGGTGGCGCAGATCGAGGCTGCCGCCGCGCCCCTCTTCAACCAGCTGGGACTGAAGCTGGAAAAGGACCTTCTCGATGACTAGGAACACCCTCCGCCTGATCGGACTGCTGCTGCCCCTGTTGGCCCTGGCCCTGCAGGCCCAGGCCTTCGGCAAGAACAAGGTCCAGTACGAGGCCAAGGACTGGAAGTACATTCAGAGCGAGTGGTTCGATGTCTACTACTACCAGGGCGGCTACGACCAGGCGGTCTTCACCGCGGAGGTCGCCGACAGCAGCTACCGCATCCTGTCCCGCGACTGGGACTGGGAGCTGCCGCAGGGCGAACGGATCACGATCATCACCTACCAGAGCCACAACGATTTCGCCAACACCAATGTGACCAGCGGCCTGGTCGAGGAGAGCGTCGGCGGTTTCACCGAGTTCTTCAAGAACCGCGTGGTGATCCCCTTCCAGGGGAGCTGGGAGGCCTACCGCCATGTGATCCACCACGAGTTGAATCACGCCTTCTCGCTGAGCATGATCTACGGCGAGTCGATCCTGCGCGGGGCGATCCGCTTTCCGCTGCCGCTCTGGTTCGCCGAAGGCACCAGCGAGTGGACCAGCCGCGGAGGCTGGGACCGCGAGGCCAACATGTTCATGGCCGACGCCTCGATCAGCGGCTACCTGGGCGACATTCCCCAGCTCTACGGCTTCCTGGCCTACAAGGGCGGACAGAGCGTCTTCGCCTACATCGAGCACGAGTTCGGCCGCGCCAAGGTGGCCGAGATCATGCACGCGGTGAAGAACTACCGCAACGTGGAACGGGCCTTCGAGGAGAGCCTGGGTTTCGGCGTGATGGAGCTTTCCGCCAAGTGGAAGGCCTACCTGAACCGCATCTACTGGCCGACGATCGCCGAGCGGCAGACCGCGTACGACATTGCCGACCGGATCACGGATCACATCGAGCTGCGCAACTTCGTCAACAACAGCCCGGCGATCAGCCCCAGCGGTGACCGGATGATCTGGCTCAGCGACCGCACGGGCTACTTCGACCTGTACAGCGCAAGCATCACGGAACCGGAGAAGGCGCGCCGCATCCTGCAGGGGCAGCAGACGGGCAAGTTCGAGAGCCTGCACTGGCTGCGCCCGGGAATCACCTGGTCGCCGGAAGAGGACCGCATCGCCTTCGCCTCCAAGGCCGGGGACCAGGACGCGCTCTTCATCCTGGATCCGGTGGACGGCAAGATCCTCGACCAGTTCAAGTTCGACCTGGAAGGGCTCTTCTCGCCCTCCTGGAGCCCGGCCGGGGACCGCATCGCCTTCGTGGCCCTCGAGCAGGGACACAGCGACATCCGGGTGCTGGACCTGGCCACGCGGGAGGTGCAGCGTGTGACAGAGGACCGCTGGTCGGATTTCGATCCCGCCTTCAGTTCCGACGGCAGCCGCCTGCTCTTCATCAGCGATCGCGGGGAGGACCTTTCGACCGACCGCATCTTCGACATGAGCGGACATCCCTACCACCAGAACGATGTCTACGAGGCCGACCTGCGAAGCGGCGGCCTGCGCCGGGTGACGGAGACGCCCTACAACGAGCGCACGCCGGTCTACGGCCCGGAGGACGTGATCCACTTCATCAGCGACGCCGGCGGCGCCTACAACCTGTATACGGTGCAGGACGGCGAGCAGCCGCGCCGCCGCACGCGCATGCTGACCGGCATCTTTCAGCCCAGCATCTCGAAGTCGGGCAAGCTCCTTTTCGCCAGCTTCGAGAAGGGCGGCTACGACATCTTCCTGTTGAAGGATGTGACACGCCTTCCGGACTACGGGCCGATGCCGGAGGACGACAGCGACCTGCTGCCCTTCAACCTGCTGAACAAGGACATCGTCGCCGAGCAGCCGGAAGCTCCGGCGGAAGAGGAGCCCTCCGCATTGAGCCGCGACAGCGCCTGGAAGAACTTCGACTTCAGCAACCTGGACGGCTATTTCGAGGGCCGCGAGGAGCGCGCCGCCGAGGCCACTGTGACACGCGGCGAACTGAAGAAGACGCGCTTCGACGACGAGGGCAACTATGTGCCCAGGGACTACAGCATCCGCTTCAGTCCCGACCTGGCGGAGGCCGACGCCTACTACGACAATCTCTACGGCTTCCAGGGCGCGGGCGAGATCGTCTTCAGCGACCTGCTGGGCAACCACCGGATGAACCTCTTCCTGAACGTATACGACCGCATCGAGCTGAGCAATTTCCACTTCTACTACACCTACAGCGAGCAGCGCACGGACTGGTCGTCGGGATTGTTCCGTTATGTGCGTTACCTGAACTCGGAAGTGCGCGACCGCTACTACCAGGACAACCAGTACGGCGCCTTCGGCCAGGCCAGTTATCCTTTCAACCAGTTCATGCGCTTCAGCCAGAGCGGCACCTGGACGACCATCGAGCGCGACAGCCTCAACGCCAACGACATCGACCCCTACAGCTACAAGCCGGAGAAGTACCGCAACTACCAGAAGGGGGACTTCCTGACGACGACCAGCTCGCTGATCTTCGACAACACGCTCTGGGGCAGCACGGGGCCCAACAACGGCTTCCGCGGCGCGATCTCGTATACGCGCAGCTGGCCGGTGGACGACAACATCCACGTGGGCAACGATTTCCACAGCATGGGGCTGGACCTGCGCAAGTACTACCGGCTGAGCCCGGATCTTTCCTTCGCCACCCGGCTGACCACGGGAGCGAGCTACGGCGGGGATCGCCAGGTCTTCTTCCTGGGCGGCGCTCCGGGCTGGATCAACTCCAAGTACTACAAGTCCTCGAGTGACACGACCTACAATACGCTGCGCAGCGACTTCAACGAGTTGTACTACTCGAGCTTCATCCAGCCCCTGCGCGGGGCGGCGATCTACCAGGGGGAGGGCGACCGCTACGCCCTGGCCAACCTGGAATTCCGCTTTCCGATCATCCGCTACCTGGTGACGGGCTGGCCCTTCAACATGGCGCTCTTCAACCTGCGCGGCACCCTCTTCACCGACATCGGCACGGCCTGGTACCAGGACAGGGGCTATGATCGTGATGACCTGATGATCGGCTACGGCTGGGGCACGAGGCTCAACGTCGGCTTCGCGCTGCTCAAGTTCGACTGGGCCTGGTCGAAGATGGGCGACGGGGAACGGCGGGGGCCGCAGTTCTACCTGACCCTGGGGGCGGATTTTTAGGAGCTCGCACAGAGATCACGGAGTAGACGGAGAGCACAGAGAAGAACGATGCATGCATGGGCGTCGACCGGAGTGGGTCGGCGCCTTTTTCATGGGTGATGGAAGTGGTTTCCGATGGCCGTAGGGGTCGTTCGCGAACGACCCTTACGAAGGGGCGGGAAAACGGTGCCAAGGACGGTGCCAAGGACGGTGCCACGCACGGTGCCAGGGACGGTGCCAGGCACGGTGCCAGGGACGGTGCCAAGGACGGTGCCAGGCACGGTGCCAAGGACGGTGCCAGGCACAGTGCCAGGGACGGTGCCAATGGCGGTGCCAAGGACAGTGCCTCGCACGGTGCCAGGCTTCTTAATCCAACTCTTCCATAAGATCAATCGCCCTTTTCACGCGGCCCAGGTTTCGGAAGCCGGCGATGTGGACGATGGCGTCGCCGCGGTTGACCGGGGGGATGGTGGCGTGGCCGATGATGATGCCGTCCTCGGGGCATTCGACGAGCTTCTCCTGGCCGCCGAAGGCGTCTGTGATGCGGGCCAGAGGCTCGCCCTTGGTCACACGGTCGCCAGCAGCCTTCAGTAGCTTGAAGAGGCCGCTGTGGGGTGCGCGGACCCAGAAGCTCTCGCGTGAGACGAAGGCTTCCGGCGGCGCCTTGGTCCTGGCGGAACGGAGCTGCGGCAGCATGCCGATGTGACGCATCACCGCCAGGCAGCCGGCCAGGCCGGCGCGGATCACGCCCTCGTCCAGGCGCAGGGCCTCGCCGCCTTCGAAGAGCAGACTGCGTATGCCCTTCTTGCGGGCTGCCTCGCGCAGCGATCCGTCGCGCAGGCGGGAGTGGATCACAACGGGCACGCCGAAGACCTTGGCCAGTTCCTCCGTTTCCGGATCATCGAGGCTGGCGCGCACCTGGGGCAGGTTGGTGCGATGCACGGCCCCCGTGTGCAGGTCGATGCCGTGGCTGCAGCGCTGGACGATCTCCTTCATGAAGAGCCGGGCCAGGCGTGATCCAAGGGAGCCTCCCGGCGAGCCGGGGAAGCAGCGGTTCAGGTCCCGCCGGTCAGGCAGGTAGCGCGACTTGTCGTTGAAGCCGAAAATGTTGACCACCGGCACGGCGATCAGGGTGCCGCGCAGGCGCGACAGGGCGGGACGGGCCAGCAGGCGCTGGATGATCTCGACGCCGTTCAGTTCGTCGCCGTGGATCGCCGCGCTGACGAAGAGTGCCGGACCTTCCCGGCGGGAATGGATCACCTCTACGGGCAGGTACAAAGGCGTGTAGTCGTAGAGCGAGGCTACTTCCAGCTGCAGACGCCGGCGCTCGCCGGCCTCGATCCGCTGCTTCCCGATGCGGAAGGCGGCCCGCATGGGTTTTGTACTACGAGCCACTGGCCGTTCCCTCCGCCGGCCCCTCGTGTCTCGCCGCCTCGATGGACGCTGCGCTGAGCTTCTTGATCTTCGGCTTGAGGCGGCGACGGGCTTTTTCCGGAATCAGCTCGCGCATCGATTCCAGGCGGCCGAAGCAGAGCAGGCGGTCGTGGGCGGCCAGCACGCGGTCCGATCTTGGGTTGGGCACCACCTTGTTCTCGTGATGCAGGGTCAGCACGTTGATGTCCAGCTCGCGCAGCCCCGACTCCTTCAGGGTCTTGCCGATGTACTCGGAGCCCTCGGGCACGTGGATCTCGGTGACGCCGTAGCCGCGGCTCACCGTGAGACGCTGGCGCAGGTCGATGGCCGGGTAGTCCACATTGGCCGCGATGTAGTCGATGATCGCGCCGGCGACATCCTTGCGCGTGCAGGTCTCGATGCCTTCCAGCCCCGGCGAGCTGTTGACTTCCATGATCTGCGGGCCATCCTTGCCTTCCAGCATGTCGACACCGGCAACTCCCAGGCCGAGGATCTTCGCCGCGCGCACGGCCACTTCGCGGTAGTCGTCGCGCAGTTCCACTTCCTCAGTACGCCCGCCGCGGTGGACATTGCTGCGGAACTCCTGCCCTTGTGCCACACGGCGCATGGCGGCCACCACCTGGTCGCCGATCACGATGGCGCGCACGTCCCGCCCCTTGCTCTCGGCGACGAACTTTTGGATCAGCACGTTCTGCTTCTGGCTCTGCAGCAGCTCGATCATCGAGGTCGCGAGCTCGAGGCGGTCGGCGAGCAGTACGCCGATGCCCTGTGTGCCTTCGAGCAGCTTGATCACCACGGGCACTCCGCCAACACGCTCGATGGCGGGTAATACATCCTTCTTGTTGCGCACGAAGGCCGTCGCCGGAATGCCGATGTTGTGTCGGCTGAGGATCTGCAGGGAGCGCAGCTTGTCGCGTGAATTGAGAATGCCCACCGCCGAATTTGGGGAAAAGACCTCCATCTGCTGGAACTGGCGTACCACAGCGGTGCCGAAATAGGTGATCGAGGCCCCGATGCGCGGCAGTACCGCGTCGTAGTGCGAAAGCCGTTTCTGTCTGTAATACAAATCCGGTTCGTCGGTTTCCAGGTCGATGGCGAAGGAGAGGGTGTTGAGCACACGCACCGTGTGATCCCTTTTGCGGGCGGCCTCGACGAGGCGGCGCGTGCTGTAGGTTCCGGGTTCGCGGGAAAGAATGGCGAGTTTCATGGTGGTGGTACCTGCGGATCTGTGTCGAGGGTCGGCGGTGCCAAGTGGAGCTATTCGTCTCCTGGCGGCTGTTCCCGCTTAACATAGGATTGGCTCAGGAAGGAACCGACACCTGAGGGCGTGCTGCCCATGTTGCCTCCTCTCAGCCGCCGTTCCTTCGATCCCAGCCGTCCTCTGGAGCGGTTCCTGAACGAGAATAGCTCCGTCAATGCCTGTAGAAGACAAAAATGGCAGGCGGTCCCTTTTCGCTTGCTTGACGCACTCGCGCGGCCCACCTTTGCCCTTCACACAGCTGGAGGTCTTTATGCATCGACTCATTCCGGTCCTCAGCCTGGGCCTGCTACCCCTGACGGCCCTTGCCGAAACCTATGGCGGCGTCGAGTTTCCCGACGGCGCCGTCTCCTTTGCCGACGCGGTGATCGACTTCTCGCCGTCTATCAATGGCAGCGGCAATCCCTGCTGCCAGTACATCGATCCGCTGAAGGCACTCGGCGAGCCGGAACTGAGCACCACGGATTTCAGTGTCTCGCTGGGCGAGGGCGGCACCCTGACTCTGGCCTTTACCGACAACCTGCTGACCGGCAGCGGCGACGATGCCGAAGATCTGTGGGTCTTCGAGGTCGGCACGCTTGTCGAGAGCCTCTTTCTTGAGATCAGTGCCGATGGCCTGAACTGGTTCGCCCTGGGACAGATCTCAGGCGCGGTCAGCGGGGTGGACATCGACGCCTTCGGCTTCGGGCCGGAGGACGCCTTCTCTTTCGTCAAGCTGCGCGACGATCCGACCCAGACCGGAACCAACGGTCCGCAGCTGGGAGCGGACATCGACGCCGTCGGCGCCATCTCGACCACGCCGGCGGATTTTCTCACTCCCGTAGCGGAGGAGATCCACACTGCCGTTGAAGTTCGTTGGGCCAGCCTGGCGGGGCAGTTCTACATCGTCGAGGCCTCCGATTCCACCGGCGGCCCCTGGAGCCGCGTCCATGGCCCGGTCATCGGCAGCGGCGACACCCTGCAGTTCTTCGACAGCACCCTGGATCGCCCGCGGCAATTCTACCGAGTGATGCGCACCACGGACTAGCGCGTCACACACGATGTTCCCCGACAGGATTCCTGCTTCAAGAGGGCCGTAGGGGTCGCTCGCGAGCGACCCGGCGTCTCGTGGTGCCAAGGACGGTGCCAAGGACGGTGCCAGGGACGGTGCCAGGGACGGTGCCAGGCACGGTGCCAGGGACGGTGCCAGGCACGGTGCCAAGGACGGTACCAGACCCTTTTCCACCAGATGATATCCCTCGCCCCATTCATACTATCTTCACCTTTCTGCCACCGTCAATCCCGGAGACCCCATGTCCACCGCATCCGCTTCCGCTTCCTGTGCTCCCGGAGCCATCCTTCACGGCTTCGAGTGCGAACAAGTGGAGGAGCTGCCGCGGCTGGGCCTGACCCTGTTGCGCTTCCGGCATGGCAAGACGGGCGCGCGCCTTGTGCATCTGAGGATGCCGGTGGAGGAGCGGACCTTCTGCCTGGCATTCCGGACGCTGCCGGGAAATCATACGGGGGTGGCGCACATTCTCGAGCATTGTGTGCTCGAGGGCTCGCGGGACTATCCGCTGCATCTCTTCAAGCACTTGCCGGGGAAGAGCCTGTTCACCTTCCTCAACGCGATGACCTCCAACGACCGCACGGTCTACCCCTTCGCCACGCCGGATCCTGTCGATTATCGCCACTTGATGGACTGCTACCTGGACGCCTGCTTCCATCCGCTGTTGGAGGAGGAGACCTTCCTGCAGGAGGGCTGGCGGCTCGAGTTCGAGAAGCCCGACGATCCCGCGACTCCGCTCGTATACCGCGGCGTCGTCTACAACGAGATGAAGGCCGCGCTCAGTGATCCGGCGGGCTGGCTCTACCGCGGCCTGCGGCGCAAGCTGCTGCCGGACCTTGTCTACGGCAAGGAGAGCGGGGGCATTCCGCTCTACATGCCCTCCCTCGGCCTGCAGCAGCTGAGGAACTTCCACAAGCGCTACTACCATCCCTCCAACAGCTGGTGCATCACCAGCGGGGATTTCGATCCCGCCGAGATCCTGCCGCGGTTGAACGAGGTATACGGCGAATTCCGCCGGCGCAGGGAGATCGACTTCCCCCGCATCCAGCCTCCCCTGGGGCGTGAGAAGCGGGCCGTGCTCCGCATGCCGGTGGCCGCGGGGCAGGAGGTCGCCGACCTCTCGACCGGCGTGCTCGCCTGGCGGCTGGGACCGACCAGCGAGCTGCAGGAGATGACCGAAAGCGGCTTCCTGATGGAAGTGCTCAGCGGCAACGCCGGCGCTCCCCTCAGCCGGGCGCTGCTCGAGAGCCGCCTGGGCACCGGCCTGTCCGCCATGGGGCTGGACAGCTGGGGCGCGCAGAGCTGGTTCTCCTGCGGCCTGAAGGGCCTGCCGGCGAAAAAGCTGGAGGCCTTCCGTGATACGGTGATGGGCTGCCTGGAGAATCTGGCGGAGAAGGGCCTCGACCCGGAGGCCGTACAGGCCGTGCTCGATCGCTGGGAGTACCGGCTACTGGACCAGGAGGGCGGATCCCAGCCCTGGGGCCTGGGCCTGGGATCGCAGTTCCTCAATCCCTGGATGCAGGGCGCCGACCCCGCGGCCTGCCTGCGCGGCGAGGAGCTCTTCGAGAAGCTGCGCCAGTCCTGCCGTGATCCACGCTTCCTGCCCTCGCTGATCCGCCGCCTGCTGCTGGACAATCCCGAGCGCCTGCTGCTGCTGCGCAGGCCGCAGCCCGGCGGACTGGAACGGGAGATCCGGCAGGAGAAGGAATCCCTCGCCCGCAGGCATGCCGCCCTTGACGAATCCGGGCGCCAGGACCTTGTCTCACAGGCTGCCCGCGTCGAGGCCTATCGCAAGCGCGAGGACGACCAGTCCCTGCTGCCGAGCCTCGACCTGGGCCAGCTCAGCCGGGAACTGCGCCCGCTGCATCACGAACAACGCGACACGCCCTGGCCGCACGCGGTGAGCCGCCAGGCCAGCAAGGGGATCACGCTCCTGCGGCTGGCCTTCCCGCTGGATCCCTCCTGTCCCGGTGCAGACTGGCTGGGCCTGCTGCCCCGCCTCGCCTTCGGTGGTCGGGACCTGCCCGCCAGCGCGCGCCGCATCCAGAGTCTCACGGGCCGCCTGGGCCTGAGCACCTTTCATTCCCTCGACGCCGATGGCCGGCCGCTGCACCGCATGTTGCTCGGCCTGCGCTGCCTGGACCGCAAGCTGGGGGACTGCGCGGAACTGCTGCAGGAACTCCTGCTGCAGCCGGATCTGGAGGACAGGAACCGCCTGCGCGAGCTGACCGGCATGATCCAGGGAGAGGTGCGCTCGGGCCTGATCCGCGGGGGCGGAGGAGTCGCCCTGGCCGAAGCGCGTCGCCGGCTGTCCCCTCTGGGTGAGGTCCTGGCGCGGGAAGACGGCATTGAATCGGCGCGCGGCTCCCTGGCCCTGGACCCCGAGGGACACGCCCTGGGGCGCATGCTGGCCGAAAGCCTGCCCGAACTGCTGCAGGGACCGCGCGAGATCTTTCTGTGTGGCAGCGAGGAGGCGCTCAGGGAAGGCCCGCGAAAGCTGGCCCCGCTGATCGAAAGGCTGGGACAGCCGCCGGAACCGCGAGAACCTGCACAGGCGTCTTCCGCCGGAAACGGGCTTCCGCGCGCCTGGCATACGGACCTCAAGGGGGCTTTCGTTGCCGAGTGTCTCACGGCCCCCGGCTACGAGCACGAGGATGCCCCGCGGCTCTTCCTGCTTTGTCGCCTGCTCAACAAGCGCCTGTATACGCGAATCCGCGCCGAGGGCGGCGCCTATGGATCACGGGCCAGCTATCATTCCGACAGCGGCACGCTGAGCTTCCTCAGCTGGCGTGATCCACGGGTGGCCGGCACCCTGCGCGACTATGCGGCCTGCCGCGCCGAGCTCTGCGCCGGCGCCTTCGACGGCGAGGAACTGCGCGAGGCGCGCATCGAGGCCCTGCGCAGCCTGCAGGGGCCCTACAAGCCGCTGGCCGCCGGGAACCAGGCCTTCGTACTCGGCCTGCTCGGACGCAGCGAGCGGGCCCGGCTGAGTTTCCGCCTGGGCATTCTCGATGCCGGCCGGGATGAACTGGTGGACTGTGCGCGCCGCTGGCTGGGCGAAGGGCAGCCCTCGCAGGCCGCGGTGATCAGTTCGCGTCCGCAGCTGGAGGCGGAGATCGCCGCCGGCTTCCGCTGCGAAATGGAAGCAGCCCTGCCTGAGGAAGCCCGGTGATCGGCGTCCGGTCCATCCGACCCGAGGAGCTGCCGGCCTGGTGTCGCTGCCTCGAAGAGGAGCCGGCCCGCGAGCTGGCCCTGCAGATCATGGAGCTGTGGGAGGAGGAGCTGGGCCGCCCCGAATGGACCCTGGGCTTCGAGGACGCGGGCCAGTGGGTCGCGCGCCTGCTGCTCTGGCACGAGGAGCACAGCCCGGATGTCCTGCAGATCGATCGCGCCGCCCTGCCCTGGAACGGGGCCTGGAAACGCCCTTTGGACGAGTTGCTGCATGCCGCGACGAGAATCGCCCGGGAAGCCGGAGCCGCTGCCCTGGCCTGGGAAGTGTCGCCGGAGCATCCGGCCCTGCCGCTGCTGGCGGCGAAAGGATTTGTCGACACAGGGTTGCACTGCGAATGGCAGGTTGCCTGCAGCACCTGCAGCGATCCGCTGCCGAAGGGGAGCCGGGAGGAAGCCTTGCTGGAGAAGCTGGATCCTGTTGTCCGCGAACTCTGGCTTGAGGACATCGCACTGCGGGCAGCCGGGGAGAACTGCCTGCTGCTGGCGCTTCCGGATGGCGAGGAAGAGGCGGAGCTGCGCCTGATCGGCGATCCGGAAGCGGCCAGGGCGCTGGGCGGATTCGCCGGCCAGCTGCATCGGCGCGGAGTGCGCCGGCTGCGCACGGAGGCGGAAGGAACACGCTTTCCGGAGTGGTTCCGTGCGCTGGGGGAGGGACGTCCCCGAAGAGTGCGCCAGTGGCGGGAGCTGCTGCTGCCCCTGGAATAGCCCATCCGGCCGGCTGCTAGAGGCCAGGATCGACTTTGACCGACTCCGATGTGCATTCCCTTGGGTTGTAGTGGAAGATCTTTTCGCCAGCCCCGATATTTCCCTTCTGGAATTCTGACCGAGGTCCCTTCATGTTCTCGAAAATACTGATCGCCAATCGCGGGGAGATCGTGCTGCGCGTGATCCGCACGGCGCGGGAGATGGGCATTCGGACGGTCGCCGTCTATTCGGAGATCGACCGCGACTCGCCCCACGTGCTCGAGGCCGACGAGGCCGTCTGCCTCGGTCCCGCGCCCTCCAGCCAGAGCTACCTGCGTGCCGACCGCATCCTGGAAGAGGCGAAACGCCTGGGCGCGGAGGCGATCCACCCCGGCTACGGCTTCCTTTCCGAGAATGCGGACTTCGCCCGTGCCTGCGAGCAGCAGGGCCTGGCCTTCATCGGCCCGACGGCGGAGGTCATCGAGACCATGGGCAGCAAGACGCGCGCACGGCAGACGATGATCGCCGCCGGCGTTCCCGTCGTGCCCGGCACGGAATCGGCCCTTGCCGATCCGCAGGAGGCCGTCGAGGTGGCGCGGAAGATCGGCCTGCCGGTGATGATCAAGGCCGCGGCCGGCGGCGGCGGCAAGGGCATGCGCCTGGTCGAGCGCGAGGAGGAGCTGGTCAAGGCCGTCGAGGCGGCGACCCGCGAGGCGAAGGCTTCTTTCGGCAACGGCGATGTCTACATCGAGAAATTCGTCGCCCGTCCGCATCACATCGAGGTCCAGATCCTCGCAGATACCCACGGCACCGTGCTCCACCTGGGCGAGCGGGAATGCAGCGTGCAGCGCCGCCACCAGAAGGTGGTCGAGGAGAGCCCCAGCCCCTTCGTCGACGAGAAGACGAGAGCCGCCCTCTGCGAGACGGCGGTCCAGGCCGCGCGCGCCGTCGGCTACCGCAACGCGGGGACGATCGAGTTCCTGATGGACAAGGACCGCAACTTCTATTTCCTGGAAATGAATACGCGCCTGCAGGTGGAACACGCGGTCACCGAGATGGTCACCGGCATCGACCTGGTCGAGCAGCAGCTGCGTGTCGCCGCCGGAGAGAAGCTGCAGCTGTCCCAGGAGCGGATCGAGTTCCGCGGCCACGCCATCGAATGCCGTGTCTGCGCCGAGGACTGCCTGGCCGGCTTCGTGCCCGCCACCGGGCGTGTCACGGCCTATCAGCCGCCGGAAGGCCCCGGCGTTCGCATGGATTCCGGCCTGCGTCCAGGCCTCTCGATCGGCATGCACTACGACCCGATGATGGCCAAGCTGATCTGCTGGCACGGCACGCGCGAGGGCGCGATCGCCCGCAGCCGTCGCGCCCTGCGCGAGTTCCGCCTGCGCGGCGTGACACACAACCTGGATTTCTGCGACTGGGTGCTTGCCCTGCCCGAGTTCGTTCAGGGCGACTACAGCACGAAACTGCTGGGCGAGCATCCCTACAGCCTGGATCACGCCGACGGCGAGCAGGCCCGCGCCGCGGCCCTCTGGCGGATTCTCCACGAGGCGGAAGGGGAAGTGGCGACGCCGCCGGGCAATGGCAGCGGGAAGGGCAAGGGCGAGCATTCGCCGTGGTACTGGAAACACCGGAGCCTCTAGATGAAACGCTACACCCTGGGCGAAGAGGGCAAGACACGCGAACTGGCCTTCCGCGGCCGCGGCTGGGAAGGCGTCCTGTCTCACGAAAAAGGCGAGAGCCCCGTCGAGGGCCGTCGTCTTGGTGGCGAACTGTCACTCAAATTGGGGGACCGCATGCACCGGGTCGAACCGGTCGGCGAGGGTCTCTACCGTGTAGACGGGCAGCTGGTCTCGATCCGGCTGCGCAGCGATCTCGAGGCCCGCTTCGAGGCCCTGGGCCTGGGCGGCCGCGCCGAGGTCGGCGGCAAGGTCGAACTGCCCATGCCGGGCAAGGTGATCTCCGTGCTGGTCGAGGAGGGGCAGCAGGTCGCCGAAGGGGAAGGCCTGCTGATCGTCGAGGCCATGAAGATGGAGAACGAGATCAAGGCGCCCCGCGCCGGCGTGGTCCGTCGCCTGGCCGTCAAGGCCGGCGATGAACTGGAAAAAGGCGCGCCCCTGCTCGACATCGAGGCGGAAGAGACCTCGTGATCCTCGCCGATCTCTTCTTCCTCAGCCGGCCGACCCTGTTCTTCGTCAACTGGATCATCCTGCTGCTGGGACATCACGCGGTCGGCGGAGCCGGAGGCCCGGCGCTCTGGCTGCTGATGGTCGAGTACGCCTGCATCTCGGGAGCCGCCGTGATCGTCAACCAGCTCCACGACCTGGAAAGCGATCGCGAGAACGGCAAGCTCTTCATCCTGCAGAAGGGCTATGTCAGCGAGAGCGCCGCCCTGTGCCTGGCCTGGAGCCTCTTCGCCCTCGGCGCCCTTTTGGCCATCGGCCTGGGCACGCTGAATTTCCTGCTGACCCTGCTCTTTTTCGCCCTGACCGGGATCGTATACAACAAGCCGCCGCTGGCCACCAAGGATCGGCCGCTTGCCGGCATGCTGACCCTGGCCCTGGCCTGCGCCGCGCTTTTCGTGCAGTCGGCGGCGCTGGGCGGAGTCGGTCCCCTGCTGCGCGCGCTGCCCGAGTCCCTGCCGATCCTGCTGGCCTGCCTGGGAGTCGGCCTGCTGACGACCATTCCGGACATGGAGGGCGATGCCGCGGCGGAGAAGCTGACCTTTGCCCGCCGCTACGGCGTCGACCGCACCTACCTGGCCGCGCTGGCCAGCCTGCTGCTCTGCCTGCTTTGCAGCTGGATGCTGGCCAATCCCTTCGTCGGCCTGCCGGCCCTGGGCGCCGTCGTCCTGCTGCTCTGGGGCGTCTTCACCCGCCCGCGGGAGCGCGCCGCGGCGATCAGCCGCTGGGCGATCCTGCTGCAGGCTTTGGCCGTCTGCTCCCTGGCGCCCTTCTTCGGGCTGCTGATGATCGTGTACTACGCCGCCGCGCGGTTCTACTACCGGGAACGCTTCGGGATCGTCTATCCCCGGCTGGGCCTGGACAGCTGAAAGGAATGGGGCGCATGGCCCTTCGCTTCTACAACAGCATGGGACGGAAGAAAGAGGACTTCCGCCCGATCGTTCCCGGCGAGGTCCGCCTGTATACCTGCGGGCCGACCGTCTACAACTACGCCCACATCGGCAACTTCCGCACCTTCCTTTTCGAGGACATGCTGCGGCGCGTGCTGGCCTACTGCGGCTACCGCGTGATCCAGGTGATGAACTTCACCGACGTGGACGACAAGACGATCCGCGACAGCCAGGCCGCCGGCGAGCCCCTCGAAGAGTTCACCGAGCGCTACAAGCAGGCCTTTCTCGAGGACGTGGACACCCTGCGCATGCAGCGCGCCGAGCACTACCCGGCAGCGACGGATCACATTCACGAGATGGTCGAGATGGTCAAGGCCCTGCGCGACAAGGGCCACACCTACGAGCACGAGGGATCGATCTACTTCCGCCTGTCGTCCTACGGGGACTACGGCCGGCTGACCAACATCGAGCCCGCCGAGATGCGGCCCGGCGACCGGGTGGACTCGGACGAGTACGGCAAGGACGACGCCCGCGACTTCGCGCTCTGGAAGGCCTGGTGCGAGGAGGACGGCGATGTCTTCTGGGAGACCGACCTGGGCCGCGGCCGCCCGGGCTGGCACCTGGAATGCTCGGCGATGAGCGTCAAGTACCTGGGCGAGCATTTCGACATCCATACCGGCGGCGTCGACAACCGCTTCCCGCATCACGAGAACGAGATCGCCCAGTCCTGCTGCGCGACCGGCGAGGACTTCGCCAACTACTGGCTGCACTCCGAGTTCCTGCTGGTCGAGAACAGCAAGATGTCCAAGAGCAAGGGCAACTTCTACACCGTGCGCGAGCTGGTGGACGAGGGCTGGGAGCCGGCCGTGATCCGTTTCTGCATCCAGCGCGTGCACTACCGGGCGCAGATGAACCTGAGCCGCGAAGCCCTCGAGCAGAGCGTCGTCAGCGTGAGACGCCTGCGCGAATTCTCCCGCCGGCTGGAGGGCGGCCTGAAGGGAGAGGGCCGCGGGGCGGAGGTGGCGGGGCTGATCGACAAGGCCCGCTCCGAGTTCCGCGCCTGCATCGAGGACGACATGAACACCAGCGGCGCCCTGGGGCACCTGTTCATCCTGGTCCGCGAAGCCAACGGCCTGGCCGACGCCGGCAAACTGGATGCGAAGGACGGCGAGAACCTGCTGGCCTTCATGAAGGAATGTGACACGCTCTTCGAGGTGCTGCGCGAGGACCGCGACGAGAGCGCGGAAGGGAAGGTTGCCGCCCTGGTCGCCGAGCGCACCCAGGCCAAGGCCGAGAAGAACTGGGCCCGTGCCGACGAGATCCGCGAGGAGATCGCCGCCCTGGGCTACACGGTCAAGGACACCCCCGACGGCCCGGTGTTCTCCAAATCGTAACACCACTGTAGGGGTCGCCTGCGGCGACCCCCACCCACATGCCCCCCACACGAGAGAGAAAAAGCCCGCGGCCAGGCCGCGGGCTTTTTGTGTTCGAGTCGAAAGGCGTCTAGCCGAGCTTCGCCACGTGGGAGGCCAGGGCCGACTTGCGGTTGGCGGCGGCGTTGAGCTTGAGGATCTTCTTGCCGACCAGGCGATCGAGCAGGCTCGTCACCTTCTTGTACTGGGCCTGGGCCGCCTCGGGCTCCTGCATGTCGCGCAGCTTGCGGATCTCGGTCCTCATTTCACTGCGGTAGGCACGGTTGCGCTGGTTGGCCAGCTTGCTGGTCTTGATTCGCTTGATGCAGGACTTGTGATGAGCCATGTGGCTGAGGCCTCTTTTGTTGTTTTCGGATGCCGGAGGGGGGACTCGAACCCCCACATCCTTGCGAATACATGCACCTGAAGCATGCGCGTCTACCAATTCCGCCACTCCGGCGCTTCAGCGTTTCCGCCGAAAGCAAGACCCCCATTTTGGCATTTGACGCTTGGTTTGTCAACGGCTTGCGCGGCAATTTCTTTGGCTTTTCACCGTGTCGCCTTTCAAGCAGGGCAGGGCTTTTCTATTTTCGCCGGCGAAGGAGCGACGGAGACCTTTTGCAGCTGCCAACACCTCGTACAATCCTGCTGGACCTGCAGGCGAGCACCTCCAGCGAGCTGATCCTGGAACTCAGTGCCGGACTGGATGGAAGTCCGGGACTGAAGGATCTGGCCGCCTTCCAGAGGGATCTGCTCGAGCGGGAAGCGGATTCGCCCACGGGGCTGGAGAAGGGCTGCGCCCTGCCACATGCCCGCAGCGCGCAGATCGGGGAGATCCTGCTCGCCGCCGGCAGGAGCCGTCATCCGGTGGACTTCGGCGCGCCCGACGGTCCGGCCCGGCTCTTCTTTCTTTTCGGGGTTCCCTTGCGCTCGATCAGTCCCTACCTTAAGCTGGTTGCGCGCCTCTCTTCGCTGCTGCACCGGGAAAGCCTGCGACAGGGCCTGCTCGATGCGCCCGACGCGGAAGCCTTCACGGCCCTGCTGCATGAAGCGCAGATGCGCTAGAAAAGGAGTACACCATGGGTTTGCCCGGTACATGGGAAATCCTGCTCGTCCTGCTGGTTGTCCTGCTGCTTTTCGGGGCCAAGAAGATCCCCGAGATCGCGCACGGCATGGGCAAGGCGATCACGGAATTCAAGCGCGGAGTTCGTGCCCCGGTCGACGAGATCCGCAAGGACATTGACAGCGAGGACAAGAAGGACAGTGCCTCCGGTTCCTGATCCGGCTTCCGCCGCCCTCGCCCGGACTGCCCTGGCCTGCCTGGAACAGGGCGGCCTGGCTCTATTGCCCGTCGACACGGTCTACGGCATCGCCGCCCGCGCCGATCTTCCCGCCGCCGTGGAATCCCTTCGCCGGCACAAGGGGCGAGCGGCAGACAAGCCGCTGGCCGTGCTCTTCGCCAGTGTCGATCAGATGCGCGACCGCCTGCAACCGGAACCCCGGCTGCGTACTCTCCTGTACAAGCTTCTGCCCGGCCCCCTGACGCTCGTGCTGCCGCTGGCGGAGGCATGCCGGGCCGACTGGCCCGGCTGGCCCGGCACTCTGGGCGTGCGCGTGATCGGCGCCTGCGACTGCAGCTCCCTGATCGAGCAGCTGCCCTGGCCGCTGGCCCTGTCCAGCGCAAACTTCAGCGGCGCCGAGACCCCGACGGACCGGCCCGAAGAAGCTTTCCTGGAAGGAGCAGGCTTTCACTGGCCGGGAAGCCCCCGATTGAAGAACGCCAGTACGGTGGTCGACCTTTGTGTCTGGCCGCCTCGCATCCTGCGCGAGGGCGCCGTATCCGAAGACCGCCTGCGCGCGCTGCTGGAGACTGCATGAAACGCTTGCTTGGCCTGATCCTTCTTCTGCTGCTGGCCGGACGCGGGCTTGCCCAGGGCATTCCCTTCGGACCCGGGGAGGAGATCCAGTTCCGCATCGGCTGGGGTTTCATCAATGCCGGGACGAGCTGGCTGCGGGTCAAGGACACGGTCACCGTGCGCGACCGGCTCTGTTGGCAGATCGAAAGCGAGGCCCGCTCCAACGAGGTGATCAGCAAGCTTTATCCCGTACGCGACCGCGTGCTGAGCTGGATGGATGTGCGCGATCTGACCAGCCGCGGCGTGGCCAAGCATCTGCGCGAGGGCAGCTTCAAGCGGGACCGTGTCTTCGAGATCGATCCCGAAGGCGGCGAGATCCGCCAGCTGAAAGAAGGCGAGCTGCACAAGCAGGCCGAGCTGGAGCATCATGTGCAGGATGTGCTCTCGGCCTTCTACTGGGTGCGCACCCAGCCCCTGGAGGTGGGGCGCGAGCTGCATGTGAAGGCCGTCGACAACATGAAGCACTATGAATTGGCGATTCGCGTACTCAAGCGCGAAACGGTCAAGGTGCGCGCCGGCGAGTTCGACTGTTTCCTGATTCAGCCGCTGCTGGTGGGGGACGGCCTCTTCAAGGCCGATGGCGAAATCTGGATCTGGGTCACCGCCGACGAGCGGCGCATTCCGGTGAAGATGAAGTCGAAGATCTTCATCGGGAGCATTCACGCGCAGATGGAAAACTACCGCCCTCCGCTGGAAGTCGAGCTGCCGATGGCGGCCGAAGAAGCCCACCTGCCCGCGAGGCGCCGCGAAGAGCAGCGGAACTAGCCATCCCCGTCATTCGGCAGGTCGACCGCGGGACCCTGCTCCGCGTCGCAGACCGGCGGGCACACACCTCCCTCGCCATGGACACCACTTCGTCATCCTTCGGCCTGCGGCGATGATACGGATCCCGTGGTCCAGCCAAAGGCCTGCCCCCGCGAAGGCGGGGGGATGACATCCAAGGAGGAAGGACGGTGGAGTGACATGGAAGGAAGCCCCGAGACCCCAAAAAGCAGAAAGGGCTGGATTGGGGATCCAGCCCTTTCAGTTGTGCCCTAAAACCTGCTTGTAGGAAAGAAGCAGTAAAGAAGAAGGATCGGCTCGACCAATATGCCCTGCATTCCTCTTTCAGCTGCTCACAAGCGGGCGCTTGATCGCGAACACGGAGATGTTATGGCTGGAAGTGAAATGCTATCGGTCATTGAACCGGGCAGAAGAATACAATCCTCTCCCGATAAATGCAATGGTCTTCATGACTAAAATCAATTCAGCCCGAACTTTTTCAGCCCTGCCTCGAGACAGCGCTGGCGAAAATTCGACACATTGCTGCCATGAGCACGTCCCCACGCAACACCTTTTTTCAGCCCCTCCTGCCGTACCTCAAGGAAGCCCGGCATACGCTTGGACGCTACCTGCTGGGGCAAAGCCTGGTTTCGACGGGCATCGGACTCAGCACCTGGGCCGGTCTGGCACTGGCCGGGCTGCCCGGGGCCTTCTTCCTGGGCCTGCTCAGCGGAGCGCTGTCCCTGGTTCCCGTTCTTGGCATCGGCCTGGCCTTCGTGATCTGCCTGGCAGTGGCGCTGTTCCAGCAGCCGCTGCTCGGAGCCTTGGGTGGGGTCTGCGCGGTTTTCCTGGTCGTCCAGCTGCTGGAAGGCTTCGTGCTTTCGCCCCTGATCCTGGGACGCAGCCTGGGCCTGCATCCGCTGGTCGCCCTGGGCGCGATCCTGGGTTTCAGCCTGCTGCTGGGGCCCCTGGGCCTGCTGCTGGGGCTGCCGCTGGCGGCGATCCTGCTTGGCTGGGGCCGCCGCTTCCTGAAATCTCCTGAAAGGACCTCCTAAGTGAAACGTCTCCCCGTAGTGGCCGTGGTCGGCCAGCCCAATGCCGGCAAGTCGACCCTCTTCAACCGCCTGACCCGCAGCCGCAAGGCGATCGTCGACGACATGCCCGGCGTGACCCGTGACCGGCACTATGCCCGCGCCGACTGGAACGGGCGCGAGTTCCGCCTGGTCGATACCGGCGGCTATGTGCCGGAATCGAAGGAACTCTTCGACACGGCGATCCGCGAGCAGGTGCAGATGGCGCTGGAGGAAGCCGACCTGCTGCTGCTGCTCTGCAATGTGCAGACCGGCGTGACACGCACCGACGAGATGATGGCCCGCCTGATCCGTGATACGGGCAAGCCCTGGATGCTTGTCGTCAACAAGGTGGACAACGAGAAGCTGGAACTGGAGGTCGGCGAGTTCTGGAAGCTGGGACTGGACGAACCCCTGGCCGTCGCCGCCAACAGCGGGCGTCACACGGGCGAGCTGCTCGACGCCCTGGTCGGGAAGCTGCCCGAACCGCAGGAGATTCCGGCGGACGAGGGGCTGCGCGTGGCCCTGATCGGCAAGCCCAACGTGGGCAAGAGCTCGCTGGTCAACCGCCTGCTGGGTCAGGAGCGCCTGATGGTCACGCCGATCGCCGGCACGACCCGCGATTCCATCGACAGCGTGGTGAAGCACAAGGGGCGCCGTTTCGTGCTCGTCGACACGGCGGGCCTGCGCCGTCGCACGAAGATCAAGGAGAACGTCGAGTTCTACAGCCGCCTGCGCACCATCAGCGCCATCGACAGCGCCCATGTCTGCCTGCTGCTCGTCGAGCCCGGGGAGGGGCTGACGCGCCAGGATATCCAGGTGCTGGAGGAGGCCGTCAGCCAGCGCAAGGGCGTGGCCCTGCTGGTCAACAAGTGGGACACGGTGCCGGAGAAGGAGACCAACACCGCGCGCGACATGGAGCGCGGCATGCTGGAGGACATCCACACCCTGAACTGGGTGCCGGTGCTCTTCATCTCGGCCCTCGAGGGCACGCGGTGTCACAAGGTGCTCGACCTGGCCGCCGGCATCGACGAGCGGCGGAAGCAGTGGCTGGATCCGGAGGAGCTGCGCGAGAAGCTGCTGGCCAGCGTTGCGCGGCGACCGCCTCCCGCCATCGAGGGCCGCTGGATCCGCTTCAAGGACGTGCAGCAGATCCGCTGTGATCCGCCCTGGTTCGTCTGCCGCGTGAGCCACCCGGAGCTGGTGCAGCCGATCTACAAGCGCTACCTGGAAAAGCAGCTGCGTCGCTTCTTCGACCTGGAGGGCGTGCCGATCCGCCTCGACTTCCGCCGCGGCAAGCTGGACCCGGCACTGCTCGCGGAGGATACGCCCCTGGAAGAACTGCCCGATGAGGAAGCGCCGCGCGTATACAACGGCGAGCTGCCCGACGACGGGGAGGAGCAGAACGCCCCGGAGGCCGGGGAGGAGTGAACACGGTCTGCGTCCTGGGCACGGTCAACCGGGATCTCCTGGAAGACCCCGCGGCGGACTGTCCCCTGCTGGAAGCGCCGGGAGGTGTGCTCTATACCCTGCTGGCCCTTCGGCGACTGCTCCCTGAACTGCATCCGAGAGCCGCCGTGCTCTGCGGCGAGGATCTTCGCCCGGCACTGGAAGAGCTTCTGCCACCCGCCTGGCTGGCGGAGATCCGTTGGCGCGAGGAGGCGACGAATACGGTTCATCTGGACTGCAGTCATCCGGAAGACAAGGTCGAACGCGCCAGGCTGAGTCTTCCGTCCTACCGCCTGACGGAGCTGCCCTCGCTGCAGGGCCTGGACGGCCTGCTGCTCAACTGCACCTCGGGCATGGAGTTCGGCCTGCGGGACTGGCGCGCCCTGCTGGATCGGCTGAGCAAGGAATCGCCGGACTGTCACACGCAACTCGATCTGCATTCCCTGAGCCTGGAACCCGTCTCCGGTCCGCCGCGTAGACTCCGCATCCTGCCCGATGCCCTGGACTGGGCGCGCGGCCTGGGGCTGCTGCAGTTGACCCTGGCCGAGAGCTTCAGCCTCGACGGCCGTCGCAGGAACCGCCTTGCCGAGGCCGATGACCTGCTCCCCCGGCTGGAAGAGGTCGGCCTGCGGCGCTTGTTGCTGAGCAACGGCGCAGAGGGCTTCCGCTTCGTCGATTTCGGCGCGGGCCTGGATCACGTTGCTGTGGCCGAAGCGGGCAAGGTGATCGACACCACCGGCTGCGGGGATGTGCTCGGCGCGGCCTTCTTTGCCGGCCTGCTGGAAGGACGGGATGCGCTTTCGCTCTGCCGCGGCGCCGCGCGGGCCGCCGCCTCCGCGCTGCACGGTCGGGGGCCGGACAAACTGGCGGCGCTGCCCGGACTGGCGCTGTTGTGTGACATGGAGGATTGTTCGTGAGACACTGGTGGATCCTGTTGCTTCCCGGGCTGGCCGGCAGCCTGCCCGCCGCGGAGCAGACCCGCGCCTTCACGGAAAACGAGCGCCGGCACCTGGTCCAGCGCCTGGGCGAAGCGGGCCTGGAGCAGGAGAGCATTGCCGCCCTGCGACTGGAAGAAAGACTCCTGTACCCGCGCGCCCTGGAGATGAACCTGCATCACCGCGACGCCAGCAAGTTCTACGAGAGTTTCCGCACGGAGAAGGTCCGCCGGCAGCTGGCGGATTTCCTGGTGGAGTACGGGACCCTGCTGGCCGAGGCCGAGCAGCGGGAAGGCGTGCCGCCGGAGATCATCGGCGCGATCCTGATGATCGAGAGCCGCCTGGGGAAGAACCGCGGCAAGTGGCCCGTCACCGACCTGCTGCTCAGCCTGCAGCTGATGGCCCTGCCCGAGGTGGTGGAAGCCAATGTCTCACGGGCGGTGGAGAAGGCCGCCGAGCGCGGCGAAACCCTGAGCGAAGAAGAGGCCCGCCGCAAGGTGGCCCGCCGGGCCGAGCGCCGCGGTAACTGGTCGCGGAGCGAACTGCTCAGCCTGCTGCGGCAATTCGACAGCGCCGAGTGGCACAGCCTGCGCGGCTCCTGGGCCGGTGCCCTGGGCAACTGCCAGTTCATTCCCACCAGCCGCGAGAACTATGCCGTCGACGGCGACGGCGACGGGCGCATCGACCTGGCGGGCATGCCCGACGCCATCCACAGCGTGGCCCACTACCTGGCCCGCCACGGCTGGGGCAGGAAGCCGCAAGCCAAGGTGATCCGCAGCTACAATCACAGCGACGCCTACGTGGAAGCGGTGCTGGAACTGGCGCAGGCGGTCAAGTCCTGAGGGCCTGTCCTTCGGGTGTGCAGCCTTTTCGGTGTGCAGGCTTCAGGCAGACTCCCTCGGCTTTTTCGTTGCTGTGGAACAATCGTTGGCGCTCTCGGGTAGATTTGCTACTCAGAATTCTGAAAAGCCGTTCGAGTTAGCCACTCCAAACTCGTCGAGAGTCCTGCATGTCTTTCACTTGTCTTGCCCGCGCCTGCGCCCTGCTGCTCGCGTTGTCCCTTGCCGGCTGTGAGTCTGGCCTGGACTCGAAGCCCCCCATCGATCATCCGGATCTGGAAATTCGCCTGCTTGAAGACACTGTACGGGCAGGAGTTCCCCTGGCGGCGGAATGCGAAGTCCTTGCCGGAGAATGGAGCGACTGGGAGTATTCCTGGCGTGTACAGGCCGGGGAATGGACGGAGGATCCGGTCCTTGGCCCCGTGCGCATGCACTGGACGCCTCCTGCCGGAGTAAGTCCCTTCTGGATCGAGGTGACGGCCCGAAGCGAGGCGGAATCGATGACCGAACGGGTTCTCGTGCCGGTCCTGCAACCGGGAATCCCACAGGCGATGCTGCAGGGCATTCCGGATGGGATCGAACCCGACGAGCCCTTCGAGATCCGGGTCCTCACTCTGGACAGCCTGCACTTCCCGCTGAGCTATGCCTGGACCTGCGCATTGCTGCCGCCTTCGCACACGACGAGTTCCTCCCGGCAGGAACTGGATGCCTTCGGGCACAAGGGAGCGTTTCCCCTCACCGTGGAAGTGCGCAATGACCTGCACGCGATCCTGCTTCAGGATACACTTCATGTCGTGGACACGCCTCCGGTCTTCGACTGGGTGCATTTCGATTCCGATGACGATGGCTTCGGTGATACCTTCGCCGCGGGTTCCGTACTGCATCTGGAAGTCGAGCTGCGCGAAGCGAACGGAGACAGCCTCGGTTTCCGCTTCGAAGCGCCGAACTGCGAAGTGCTGGAGTATACCTTCGCCCCCTACGAGGCCCCCGTCAATGGCAGTACCCATTTCGCGCTGCTGGATCTGCGCCTGCCGCCCACGCCCGGCACATTGCGGATCGGACTCTTCGCCAGCGATGGAAGCTTCGAGACGAGTTCCTGGCGCGAGCTGGTGCTGGAGGAGGCGCCGTGATCTGTCCAGTCCTGGACCATGACGGCAGAAGGGGCAGCGAAGACTTGGATCTCTCCTGACATCACGAAGAGACGATTGCCAGTCCTTCGCATCGCGCTGGCACTAGAAAGGCCCGCCATCCGGCGGGCCTTTGTGTCTCGTGTCCGCATGCGGACTTCTATTTGAGCAGGATCATCTTCCGGCTGAGCACATCGGCGGGCGTGATCAGCGAGTAGATGTAGACACCGCTGGCCAGAGCGCTGCCGTCGAAGCTCACGCGGTGGTGTCCGCTCTCATGCAGGCCTGTCGCGAGCACGGCGACTTCGCGTCCCTGCAGGTCGTAGACGCCGAGTCGCGCCTCCATGGTGCTGGCCAGGGAATAGTCGATCACGGTCTCCGGGTTGAAGGGATTGGGATGGTTCTGCGCCAGCGCGAAGCCGGTCGGCAGGTCCTCGGCAGCCGCGTCGCCGCAGGCCGTGTCGTACATCGGATCCGTGACACAGAAGGGATCCCAGAGGGGATCGGTCTGGCACTGGATCGACCAGAAGGGATCCGTGAAGGCGTCGCAGAAGGGCGACCACTGGGGATCCGTCGCCTGGCAGTCCGCGGGGAAGAACCAGGGATTGGTCGCCGTGAAGTCGCACTCGAAGGGAAAGAGTGCGGGGTTGGTGAATTCAGGGTGGCAGATCGGCTGGTACATGGGATCGGTCGGCGCGTCCGTCTCGCGCGCATCTCCCGGATGCTTGACGACCGGCTGTTCCTTGCGCGCGGTTTCCTCGTCGATGTCCACCAGGGCGGCCTGCATGCGCTCGCCGACCTGCCGCGTCTGGTACTCGAAGAGGGGCGTGGCGGACCAGGCGAGCAGCGGCGCAAAGAGGATCGAACCTCCGAGAACGCCGAGCATTCTTCGTGATACAAGAGAGTGCTTCATGGGGTTTCCTTTCCATGGCTGACCGGGTCGGTCCGTACTCTGGGGCCGGCCATCTATTGCGAAGGGTGCTGTGTCTTCGCGCAGGGCGGGATCGCCTCAATACAAGCGCTGTTCTTCTCGACCGGGGCGAGGAGTGCCGTGTGTGCGTCGGGGTTCTCCTGCAAAGCCCGCACCATTCCTGCTTTCCCGCCGGGCAGCTTCGGCTGTAGCGAACAGAACGGTGTAATGAATCACTAGAGTTGAAGATCCCGTCCAGAATCCGGCTCTTTGGGACGTGGAGCAGATGAGTCCCTTCTCGGAGGCTTGGCACTAGTTATCGTCGCTATTCAAAACTGTCGTTCTCAAGGGGCCCTCCTGCAGATTTTTCCCGTCCCGGCAGACCCTGCCTGGCGCTCCCTGCGCGAGTTCTGAAGTTCTGAAGCGCACAAGCCCCGTATTTCCAGCCTCTTGACGCAATCCGGCTCAAGTTCCCTCCCGTGGCACAGCCTTTGCCGAAGGGCCGGTGCACATCACGCGGAAAGGACCACATGTGATTCGAGGACTTCTGGACAGCAGCGGCGCCATGATCGCCCGGGGCCTGCAGGCCGACATCGGGGCCAACAACCTGGCAAACAGCCAGACCACCGGCTTCAAGAAGGACCGCGTCAACTTCCGCGAGTTGATCGACCACCGCCTGCTGCTCGACCGCGGCCGCGGAGCGCCAAGCCCGGAGAACCGCCTGCGCGAGGGCTTCGAGACCCGTTTCACCCAGGGGCCGATCAAGCGCACCGACGCCCCGCTTGACTTCGCCCTGGAAGGCCCGGGCTTTTTTGCCGTGCTCGATGAGGAAGGCCAGGAACGCTATGCGCGCGCCGGCCATTTCCTGCTCGACGAGAGCGGATCCCTTGTGACACCGGATGGGCATGCGGTGCTCGGCGAGGCCGGCGCCCTGCAGCTGGGTCCGGGACCGGTCGAGCTCAACGGCGACGGCCTGCTGGTGCAGAACGGACAGGAGCTGGGCCGCCTGAAGCTGGTCGAGTTCGATGACCCCCAGCGCCTGGCCAAGCTGGGCCGCAACCTCTTCACGCCCGTAGACGAAGAGACGATCCCCCGGGCCGCCGAGCAGACGCGGGCCCTCCAGGGAAGCCTGGAGAGCAGCAACGCCGCCGTGGTCGAGCTGATGGTCGAAATGATCGAACACGAGAAAATGTACACCTTCGCCCAGCGCGCCCTGCAGCTGCAGGACGACAACCTGGGCCGCGCGGTCGCCGAGATCGGCCGTGTGACAGGCTAAGGCACTGAAAGGAGCTTCCGATGATCCGTGCCCTGCACAGCGCCGCCTCCGGCATGTTCGCGCAGCAGCTCAACATCGACACGATTTCCAACAACCTGGCCAATGTCAACACGACGGGCTTCAAGCGCAGCCGCGCCGAGTTCCAGGACCTGTTGTACCAGAACCTGCGCACCAGCGGCGTGGCCAACAGCCTGGGCAACGTGGCGCCGACCGACCTGCAGGTCGGCACAGGAGTCAAGGCCACCAGCCTGACGCGGCAGATGTCGCAGGGCGATGTGGCACAGACCGGCAATCCGCTGGATTTCGCCGTCGAGGGCCAGGGCTTCTTCCAGGTCCAGCGGCTGGACGGAACCATCGGGTATACACGGGACGGATCTTTCAAGCTGTCCAGCGACGGCATCCTGGTGACCACCGACGGCCTGACGCTGCAGCCGGAAGTCGCCGTGCCCGCCGGCACGCAGAGCATCTCCCTGTCGCGGGACGGCATTCTGAGCGCCCTGGTCGGAACGGACACGGAGGCGGTGCAGATCGGCACCCTCGAGCTGGCGATCTTCACCAATCCCGCCGGCCTGAGGGCCGTGGGACAGAACCTCTTCGCCGAGACCGCCAGTTCCGGCGCCCCGCTCCTGGGCGCGCCCGGCAGCGAGGAGTTCGGCCAGACCGCCCAGGGCTTCCTGGAAAGCTCGAATGTGCGCGTGGTCGAGGAGATGGTGGCGATGATCAGCGCGCAACGGGCCTACGAGATCAATTCCAAGGCCATCCAGGCCAGCGACGAGATGCTGTCCACGGCCTCGAGCCTGAGGCGCTAGCTCCATGCGGTCCCCCTGTGATACGGCGCGCGAGCAGCGCGGCTGGCACCAGCCCTCGCGCCTGGCCCTGATGCTGGCCTTCAGCCTGGCCCTTCTCAGTCTGCTGGGCATTGCCGAGGCCCTGGTGGCCGCCACATCTGCGGAAACCCGCTCCCTGGCCGACGAACTGAGAATCGCCGTCCGCGCCCGGGTGCTGGAAGGCAGCGCCCTGCGCGCCGACAGCCTGGTAGTGGAGTTCTCGCCCTTTCGCCTGCCCAATAACGCGGAGTGCGCAAGCTGGACACTGGATCACGACGCCCGCCCCCAGGACCGCCGCGGCGTGACACGGGTGCATTTCGAGGATCCGGAAGGCGGCCGCGGAGCCGTGCTCAGCCTGACCTGGGAACTGCGCAGCTGGCGCCGCGTGGCCGTCGCCCGCCGCGTGCTGCAGCGGGGTGAGGTTCTTTCCCGCGACACATGGCGCTGGGAGCTGCGGGATGTGACACGCATCCACGACGGCGTCGAGGCCCGCGGGGAGGATCCCCTCGGACGCGTCTGCCGTCGTCGTGTCGCCGAAGGAGCCGTGCTGCGCCACAGCCTGCTTTCCCTGCCGGCGGACATCGAGCGCCACCAGCGCCTGACCCTGCGCCTGGAAGGTCAGGGCCTGCGTGTCGAACTGCCGGCGCGCAGCCAGGAAGAGGCCCGCCTGGGCGAGGAACTCTGGGTACGGATCGAAGACAATGGCCATCGCCTGCGGGCCCTGCTGGTGGAACCCCGGCTGGCGGTTGTGAAGGAGATGCCATGAGAACCCTGGTCCTGGCCCTGCTCTGCATGGGCGGCCTTGCCGGCGCGGTCGAGCGCCCTTTCCTGGAAGGAAGCTTCTTCGCCGACACGCGCAGCCTGGAAGTGGGGCAGCTGCTCACCGTGTTGATCATGGAATCGGGCAGCGGCAGCAATTCGGCCAGCGTCAACACCAAGCGCGAGGACGCCCTTTCGCTGGGTGTCTCCGGCAGCGGGGGACCGCTGACCTTCGTGCCGACGATCAGCGGAGCGAACGACGCCACCAACGAGCACAAGAGCAAGGGCTCAAACGCCCGCTCGAGCACGCTTTCCGGAAAGATCACCGCCGAGATCGTCGCCGTCGAGCCCGGCGGCGTGCTGGTGATCGAGGGCCTGCGCATCATCGAGCTGGACGGCGAGGAGCAGCTGACCGAAGTCAGCGGCCGCGTGCGCCCGCAGGACATCCTGCCCGACAACACGGTCTACAGCTACAACATATCGGATGCCGTGATCCGCTACAGCGGCAAGGGCATCGTCCGCGAGGCCCAGCGCCGCAGCGTCTTCAACTGGCTCTTCGGCTGGCTGATCTAGGAGGATCCATGGTTCATCGCGTTCTCATCTTTTCCTGGATCACGCTGCTGCTCCTGGCCCAGCTGGCCGGGGCGGCCCGGTTGAAGGAGATCTGCGACCTGCGCGGCGCAGAAAGCCAGGACCTGATCGGCTACGGCATCGTGGTCGGCCTGGACGGCACCGGCGACGGCTCGAAAAGCCGTTTCACCATGCAGGCCCTCGAGAACATGCTGCAGAAGTTCGGCTTGAGCGTGGACGCAGACGAACTCAAGCCCAAGAACGTGGCCGCGGTGATGGTAACCGCCCAGCTGCCGGCTTTCGCCCGCGAGGGCGAGCGGGTCGACCTGACCATCAGCTCGATGGGCGACGCCAAGAGCCTGATGGGCGGCGTGCTGCTGATGACGCAGCTCACCGACCGCGATGGACGTGAGACATGGGTCGTCGGGCAGGGGCCGGTCTCGATCGGCGGCTTCAACTTCGAGGCCGGCGGCTCGAGCATCCGCAAGAACTACACCCTGGTCGGCCGCGTGCCGCAGGGCGGCGTGATCCAGCAGGACCGCGTCGGCTCCGTCGTCCGCGACGGCCGCCTGCTGATCAGCCTGCGCGAGCAGGACTTCACCAACAGCCTGCGCGTGATGCAGGCGGTCAACACGGCTTTCGGCGAGGAGATCGCGCGATCGCTGAATGCCGGCTCGGTCGAGGTCCAGCTGCCCGCCGGCTCGCCCTCCAGCGAGCGCGTGGTACAGATGATCAGCATCATCGAGAGCCTCGAGGTCGAGCTGGACCAGCGGGCGCGCGTCGTGATCAACGAGCGCACGGGAACCATCGTCATCGGCGAGAATGTGCGCCTGAGCCCCGTGGCGGTGGCGCACGGCAACCTGAGCGTGGTCATCACCAGCAACCAGCAGACCAGCCAGCCGGCGCCCTTCAGCGGCGGCTTCACCAGCCAGGACACGCAGAACGACATCAGCGTCTCCAGCGACGAGGCGCGCCTGGTGGTGCTGGAGGACATGGTGGATGTCAACGGCGTGGCGCGCGCGCTGAACACGCTGGGCGTCAGTCCGCGGGACATCATCTCGATCTTCCAGCTGCTCAAGACCGCCGGCGCGCTGCAGGCGGACCTGGTGATCGTCTAGGAGAAACCGTGATCCATTCCAGCAGCAGCCTGAACCGCTCCGACCTGGCCGCCCTTGCCGCCGGAGGCACTGCGCACACGCTCCAGGGAGCGGCGGGAGACTTCGAACAGTTCCTGCTGAAGGGCATGCTCGACCGCATGTTGTCGACCCTGGGCGAAGGCGGCATCTTCGAGTCGGACAACACGGGGGCCCGTTTCTTCCAGAGCCTCTTCAGCGAGGAGATCGCCCGCAGCTGGAGCGAGGGCGGCGAGCCCGGCGTGAGCCGCATGCTGCTCAAGGACCTGGGCCAGGCCGATCCCCTGGAGGGAACACCCGTCGACCTGGCCGCCCTGCGCCTGGGCAGCGTCGCGCGGCGTCCCCGGGTGGATCACACGATGGCCGGACTGCAGACGATGGCCCGCGACAGCGCGTCCGTGGCCGGCCTGGACGAGGACTGGGTCTGCGCCATCATCGCCTGCGAGAGCGACTGGAACCCGCGGGCGCGCAGTTCGAAGGGTGCCCAGGGACTGATGCAGCTGATGCCGGCGACGGCAGAGGAGCTGGGGGTCCGTGATCCATGGAATCCCCGCGAGAACATCGAGGGCGGCGTGCGCTACCTGCGCCAGCTGCTCGACCGCTTCGGCAACGACCGGACCCTGGCCGCCGCGGCCTACAACGCCGGGCCGGGCGCCGTCGAGAGATACGGCGGCGTGCCGCCCTTCCCGGAAACCCGCACCTATGTGGAACGCATCGAGGCCCGAATGGAGGAGAGACGCCGTGAGCCATGAGACCCGGACACGCGAGGAACTGCTGCGCGTGCTGCACGAGCAGTGCTGGAGCCTGGAGCAGTTGAGCTCGCTTCTGCAGCGGCAGTACGAGGCCCTGGGCGAGGGCAGCCGCAGCATGCTGGAAGAGAACACGGAGGAACTGGGCCGGCTCAACCGCCTGCTGCGGGGCATCGACGACCGGCGCATGCGCCTGCTCTCGCGGCTGGCAGCCGGAATGGGGATGGCCCCCGAGGAACTGACGTTGACTCGTCTGGCGGGGCGGCACCCGGGCCCTGAAGGCGAGGACCTGCTGGCCGTCGGCGCACGCCTTGGCGCCCTGCTGACGGAGGTCGGCGAGAAGCGCTCGCGAACACGGCGCCTGCTGGAGCTGCGGCGCGATCACGCCGAGGCCACGCTGGGCTGGCTGCGCGGGTTCCGCCGTCGCGGCGGCACCTATGACCGCGACGCGGAGCTGCATCACGCCGAAAGCGGCGGCCGCCTGGTCGACCGGATCGCCTGATGAGCAGCCTGGCTTCCATCCTGGACGGGGCGCGGCGCGCGCTCAACACGCACCAGCTGGCCCTCGGCGTGACCGGTCACAACATCGAGAATGTCAACACCGAAGGCTACCGCCGGCAGCGGGCGGTCCTCGTCGCCGACCAGCCGATGGACCGCATTCCGGGGCAGATCGGCAGCGGCGTGCGCACCCTGACCGTGGAACAGCTGCGCAGCGATTTTCTCGACCGCCAGGTGCTCGGGGAACGATCGGATCTCAGCCGCAGCCAGGTGCTCAGCCAGGGCCTGCAGCTGGTGGATTCCGTGATGATGGAGCCGGGCGAGGAGGGCCTGGGCGCCGTGCTCGACCGCTTCTGGGCCGGCTGGCAGGACGTGGCCAACGAGCCGGATTCCCTCGCCGCCCGCCGCGTGCTGCTGGAGACGGGCAGCGAACTGCAGGACCGTATACGCCAGCTCGACCACCGGCTCGACACGGCGCGCGAAGACCAGGACCAGCGGATTCCCTCCCTTGTGTCACGGGTCAACCAGATCTCCGCCACGCTGGCGGATCTCAACGACCGGATCCAGGACGCGCGCAACCATGGCAGCTCGCCCAATGACCTGCTGGACCGGCGGGACATGCTCGTCGACGAACTGGCGGGCATTGCCGATGTGCAGGTCTACGAGGAGGAGAACGGCCTTCTGCGCGTGGTGCTCGGCAGTCTGCCCGTCGTCGAGGGCGTGCATCACCAGGAACTGGAAGTGCGTCCGGAGCAGGATGATCACGGCGAAGGACTGGTCAACCGCGTCTACTGGGCGCGCACGGGAACGCCGCTGCAGGCGCGCAGCGGGGAACTGGCCGCCATCGAGGAACTGCGCGATGGCAACCTGCCCGGCCTGAGGCAACGCCTGGACCGTTTCGTCAGCAGCCTGGTGCAATCGCTCAATTCGACGCACCAGTCCGGCAGCGATCTGCAGGGGCGAACAGGCCAGGCCTTCTTCGATCCCGAGGGACTGACGGCCGCGAGCCTGGCCCTGGAACTGCAGCCCGGCGAGGGGGAGGCCCGCGTGGCGGTCAGCGCCGACTCGGGTACCGCCAACGGAGAGATCGCCCTGGAGATCGCCGCCCTGGCCACCCGGGCCGACAGCCGCCTGGGCGGCCTGAGCCTGGAAGCCTTCTACGGCGAACTGGTGGCCGAGGTCGGCTTCCGCAGCCGCGAGGCCAGCCAGAACGAGCAGGCCCACACCTCCTTCCTGGCTGCCCTGGAAGAGCAGCGGCAGTCGCTGACCGGAGTCAACCTGGACGAGGAGATGGCCGAGCTGATGATCCAGCAGCAGGCCTACCAGGCCGCCGGCCGCCTGGTCAACGTGGTCGACGAGATGATGCAGACCCTGCTCGGACTGGTCTAGCTCCACCCACTGTCCGAGCGAAGCGAAAGGTCCCTGATCCATGCGTGTGACAAACCAGATGCGCTACAGCCAGTCCCTTCTGAGCATGCGCCGTCGCAGCGAGAGCATGACCCGCGTGCACCGCGAGCTGACCAGCGGCACGCGCGTGAGACAGGCCTCCGACGACCCCGCCGCCAGCGCGCGCATTCTCACCCTGGGCAGCCGCGTCAGCCGCACCATGCAGTACCAGCGCAACCTGGAGTCTGCGCGCAGCCGGCTTTCGGTCAACGAGCAGAGCCTGGGCACGCTGAACGACCTGCTGAGCCAGGCGCGCTCCATTGCCGTGCAGGGCGCCTCGAGCGCCAGCAGCGCCGCGGACCGCGTGATCCTGGCCAACGAGAGCGACCAGGTGATCCAGCGGCTGGTGGCGGAGGCCAACCGCCATTTCGTCGGCCAGAGCATCTTCGGCGGCAGCGCCGGCAACGTGGACCCCTTCCTGGTCACGACCGACGATGGGGGACAGATCACGCGCGTGCGCCTCAATCCCGAAGGCGGCAAGGGGGTCCAGATCCGCGAGGTCGACGAGGGCGAGCGCATGCGGGTCGACCTGGGCGGCGAAGGGGTCTTCATGGCCGGCGGCGAAGGCAGCGACAGCGACCTCTTCCAGCTGCTCTTCGATCTGCGCGGCGCCCTGAGCGGCGACGATCCCGCGGCAGTCGGCGACACCCTGGATCGTTTCGACGCGCTCAGCGAGCACGTGTCCACCGAACGCAGCGCGGTGGGCCAGAAGCTGCAGCGCCTGGATCGGCTGGAGAATCGCCTGCAGCTGCAGGAGATCGACCTGGAGGACAGCCTCAGCGAACTGCGTGATACGGACATGGCCGAGGCGGCGACGGAGTACGCCCTCGAGCAGACCGCCTACGAAGCCGCCCTGCGCACCGCTTCCGACGTGATGACGATGAGCCTGATGAATTTCCTGCGCTGATCCGCGAAAAGCGGTTTCCTGCCTGAGCGCCGGCGGCTCGAAAACTGCTTGGGGCTTCCTACCTTTCCCGCCTGTGCAACCACCAAGCGGGAGAGCCATGACCGGCCTGAGCATTGTCGAGTACCTGGAGCGGATCGAGAATCCCTTCTTTTCCTTCGAGATCATTCCTCCCAACCGCGGCGGCGGCATTTCCCTGATCACGGAGATGCTGGACCCGCTGATTCCCATGGATCCGGGCTTCATCGACGTGACCAACCACGCCGCCGACTCGATCTTCAAACAGCTTCCCGACGGCAGCTACCGCCGCCATGTCTACCGCAAGCGGCCGGGCACCCTGGGGCTCTGCGCGGCGATCAAGTACCGCTACAATGTCGAGACCGTGCCGCACATTCTGTGTTACGGCTTCAGCCGGGAAGAGACGGAAGACGCGCTGATCGAGCTCAGCTACCTGGACATCCGCAATGTGCTGGCGATCCGCGGGGACCAGGTCGGCGCCAACAACGACCGGCGCGGCACGCGCAACGGCTTCGCCATCGACGTGGTACGCCAGGTCATGGACATGAACCGCGGCAACTATCTCCACGAGATGAACCATCCCTCCGGGACCAGCTTCTGCGTCGGCGTCGCCGGCTATCCGGAAAAGCATTTCGAGAGCCCCAGCAGCAAGTGGGACCTGCGCTACCTCAAGGAAAAGGTCGATGCCGGAGCGGGCTACATTGTGACACAGATGTTCTTCCGCAACGAGGCCTACTTCGCCTTCGTCGAGGCATGCCGCGAGCAGGGGATCACCGTGCCGATCATTCCGGGCGTCAAGGTGCTGACCCGGCGCAGCCAGCTGACCTCCCTGCCGCGGACCTTCTACTGCGGGATTCCCGACGAGCTGGTCGATGCGGTCGACGAGGCGAAGACTCGAAGCGCTGTGAGACAGGCGGGCATCGACTTCGCCATTCGCCAGGCGCGGGGCCTGCTGGAGGGCGGCGCGCCGGGCCTGCACTTCTTCGTCACACGCGACGCACCCTCCGTGGCCCAGGTACTGAAGGCCTGCGGGTATTAAGAACTCGCAGCGAGCTCTTCCATGGGATCTTTCTACGGCCAGGCCGGGTTTTGCAGGGATGTAGAGGAGGTGCAGCATGCTTCGACTTCTAGTGGCCGCCCTGTTGATGGTGCCGGCCGGTTTCGCCCAGCAGTCGGTGGACCGCTTCGAGGAGCTCAAGCAGCGCCAGCAGGACGCCTTTCGCCAGCGGCAGCAGCAGGTGCAGGCGGACTGGCGCGATCGCCAGGCTGCCCTGGAGCAGAACTGGGACCAGCACCTGCGGCGCATCGAGCAGAACTGGCAGGACAGGCTGGCCAGCACTCGGGAGACCTTTGTCCAGTACTCCCCCGACTACCGCGGCCGCAGCCGGGTGCATTACAACCCGGAAGAGGCCGGCGGCGCCCGGCTGGAGATCGAGCTGCTGGTGGAAGCCGGGGCGGACCGGGAAGAACGGATCCGCGAGGGCATCGAAGAGCAGTTGCAGGTCGTCCTGGACGAGCAGGGGCCCGATCCCACGCTGGCGGAGACGCTGAAAAGCCCGCAAGGGACGCAAGCGGGCGAGACGGATCCGGAGGAACTGGCTGAAGCGCTGGCGAAGCAGGCGGAAAGCCGCCCGCAACAGGATCCTTCCGGCAAACAGGTCGACCTTGTCCGCGTGGTGATTCCCATGGTGCCGGACCACCTGGAGAAGCGCGCCCGCCGCTGGAAGCCCGCCGTCGACCGCGCCGCCGCCCGCTGGAACCTGCCCGCCGACCTGGTCTGGGCCGTGATCCAGACGGAAAGCTATTTCAACCCCAATGCCCGCAGCCACGTGCCGGCCTTCGGCCTGATGCAGCTGGTGCCGCGCTACGGCGGCGCCGAAGCATGGGAAATCGTCCATGGCCGCAAGGGCGAACCTGCCCCCGATGTGCTCTACAACGGGAATGACAACATCGAACTGGGAGCGGCCTACCTGCACAAGTTGAGGGATGTCTACTACCGCAAGGTCGAGCAGCCCGCCAAGGCCGAAGTCCTGATCATCTGCGCCTACAACACGGGGCCGGGTAACCTCAACAAGGCCCTGACCAGCACGGGCGGCTCGGAGCGCCTGACAAGCGGCAGGAACAAGGGCTTCAAGCGTCCGCAGAATGCCTCGAGCCGCTTCAAGGACGCCTTGCCCGTGGTGGAGCGGCTGGACGAGGAAAGCCTGCGCCAAAAACTGCTGCAGGACCTGCCCTGGCAGGAAACGGTCGACTACCTGCAGAAGGTCAGCGAGCGCCGCGCACACTACCGCTCCTGGTCGCTCTGAGCGGCGGCGCCGGTAGCGGCTGGGAGGCTGTGGCCCGGGCTGCGCCGGTTTGCTAGCTTGGCCGCGGTTCACAAAAAACGAACAGGAGATCCTTCCATGAAATCCTTGATTACACTGCTTCTCGCATGCCTGCTGAGCACCCCTCTCTTCGCCCACCAAGGCAAAGTGCTCGAGACCATGGACGCGGGCGGCTACACCTACGCCCGCCTGCAGACCGACAGCGGGGAGGTCTGGCTCGCCGGTCCCCAGACGAAGCTCGAAGTCGGAGACCTGGTGCGCTGCGACAAGGGCAATGCCATGCGCAACTTCAGCTCCCGCACCCTGGACCGGACCTTCGAGGAGATCTGGTTCGTCAGCAACATCAAGAGCACGGGCGGCGGCTCCTTCGCCAGCGATCCCCACGCGGGCATTCCCGGTTTCAACAACATGAGCAAGCCCAGCGCGGACAAGCCTTCCGCCGGCAGCATCTCCAAGGCCGATCACACGATTGCCGAAGTCTATGGCGAGAGCGCCTCCCTCAAGGGCAAGACCGTCGAGGTGCGCGGCAAGGTGACCAAGGTTTCCAAGGCCATCATGGGCAAGAACTGGATCCACCTGATGGACGGCAGCGGAGAGTCCGGCAGCGATGACCTGACCCTGACCTCCCAGCAGCTTTGCAAGGTGGGAGACGTGATCGTGGCCAAGGGGCGGATCAACACCCAGGTCGACGTGGGCGCGGGCTACTATTATGACGTCCTGCTCGAGGATGCCCAGATCACCGTCGAATCCAACTAGGTCCGCAGGTGAGACTGAGCCAGGGCTTTTCCCACTACCGGATCCTGATCAGCCGGGTCTTCATGCTGGGGCTGCTGGCCCTGCTGGTCGGAACCCGGCGGGACATCTTCAGCACTGGCTTCTCCCTTCGGCTGGCTGAGGACCTGGGCCTGCTCCTGACCGTGATCTGCGCCCTGGGGCGCCTCTGGTCCCTGCAGTACCTGGATGGCTTCAAGACCCGCTCGCTGATCGACCAGGGGCCCTACGGCCTGACAAGGAATCCGCTCTACCTCTTCAGTTTCCTCGGCGCGCTGGGCCTGGCCCTCGTCGCCAACCACCTGGGGTTCCTGGTGGGGATCCTGGCGGCCTATGTGTTGTATTATCCCTGGGTCGTGATCAGCGAGGAACGGGGCCTGGTCCAGGCCCTGGGCAAAGACTACGAGGCCTATCGCCGGCGGGTGCCGCGCTTTCTGCCCCGGCTGGCCCTGGCGGAGAACCCGGAGCAGTACACCTTCAATGCCCGCCGCTTCTCGAAGAACTACCTGGATGTAGTCTGGTTTCCGCTGGGCTGGCTGCTGCTCAGAGCCCTGGTCGACCTGCGGGACTCGGGGATCTGGTTTTCGCCAGTGACCCTGTAGTCAGGAGCAGGGCAAGGCTCGGAATCGGCCGCGAATACGACTGCTTCAGCTGGTCCAGTTCGATTGTTCACCCTGAAACCCAAGCGCCAGCTGCAGGAGACCATGAGCCAGGCAGATATCCAGATGCTGATCATCGGCTTGCCGGTGCTGATCTTTTCCCTGGTCGTGCACGAGGTCTGGCATGCCCTGGCCGCGGAACGGCTGGGAGACAACACGGCTCGCCGCCTGGGCCGCGTGACCCTCAATCCCCTGCCGCATCTCGATCCGCTGATGTCGCTGGTCCTGCCGGCGCTCTGCATCATCAGCGGCGCGCCGATCTTCGGCGGCGCCAAGCCGGTGCCGGTGAACATGAACAACCTGCGCTCGCCCATGCGCGACATGGCGATCGTCGCCGCCGCCGGTCCGCTCTCGAACATCGTGCTGGCCCTGCTGGCCGGCATCCTGGTGCGCGTGCTGGCCACGATCGGCCTGCTGGGCCCCGAACTGGCGCAGATCGGCTACATGTTCATCCAGATCAACCTGCTGCTGGCGGCCTTCAACCTGCTGCCGATTCCGCCCCTCGACGGCAGCCGCATCGTCGCCGCGCTGCTCAAGGGCGAAGCGCGCTATGCCTATATGCGCCTCGAAGCCTACGGCCTGATGATCCTGATGCTGGTGATTTTCCTGGCGCGGCCGGTGCTCTACGCCTACCTCAGCTTCACCATGAGCCTGCTGGGCACCTTGACCGGCACCTCGAAGCTGTTTTTCTGAAGGACCCCGCATGCACCTCGGTCCCCGGATCCAACGCCGCCGCTTCGGCTACACCCCCATGCGCCTCAAGGAGGAGCAGCCGGATCTGCGCGAGCGCCTGAAGCTCGAGCGTACTCCGGGAACCGAAGCAAAGTCCGGAGCCCTGGTGCGCCTGCTCCTGCTGGCCCTGGCCGCCGTGGCCCTGATCCACTGGCTCTTTCCGGAAGTCACGTCGGACCTCCTGCGGGGGCAGGTGCTGATCGACAGGGGAGACCTGCGCTGATGGACGGCGTGATCCAGCGACTGCCCGATCCCCTGATCAACAAGATCGCCGCCGGGGAAGTCATTGAACGCCCGGCCTCCGTGCTCAAGGAGCTGGCGGAGAACAGCCTGGACGCGGGTGCTACGCGGCTCGAGATCAGCCTGGAGGCCGGTGGCAAGAACTACCTGCAGGTGCTCGACGACGGCGTCGGCATGTCGCCCGAGGACGCGCGCCTGGCCCTGGAACGGCACGCCACCAGCAAACTGAGCCGCTTCGAGGACCTGGAAGCCCTGGAAACCATGGGCTTTCGCGGCGAGGCCCTGCCTTCGATCGCCAGCGTATCACGCCTCGAGCTCCAGACCCGCCGCCTCAAGGATCGCGAGGGCCTGCGCATTCGCGTCAGCAACGGGGAGATCAAGGACATAAGTCCCGTGGGATGCGCACCGGGCACGCGGATCACGGTGCGCAACCTCTTCTTCTCGACCCCGGTTCGCCGGAAGTTCCTGACCTCCAATCGCAACGAGCTGCGCCACTGCATTTCCATGCTGCGCCGCATGGCCCTGGCCCGCCCGGAACTGGAGCTGCTGATTCTCGCCGACGGCGAAGAGCTGCACGACTGGCGCGCCACGGACCGCGAAGGACGCATTGTCCAGCTCTTCGGCAGCGACATGCCGACACGGCTGATCCCGGTGGAGTACAAGGATTCCGGCATTCGCGTCAGCGGGCTGGTGGGCAAGATCAACACCTTCCGCCGCAGCCACGGGGACCAGTACCTTTTCGTCAATGGCCGGCCGATCACCAGCCGCGTGATCAACCACGCCGTTTTCTCGGCCTATGGCCACACCCTGGAACGGGACCAGGTACCCTTCTACGCCCTCTTCCTCGAGGTGGACCCGCAGCGGCTGGACGTCAATGTCCATCCCACCAAGAAGGAAGTGCGTTTCGAGGACGAGCACTACCTGCACCGCAGCGTCAATACCGCGGTGATCCGCGCGCTCAGCGATCGCAGCGTGCGCAATTTCGACCTGGACCCCCAGGGACGGGGCGTGGAACCGGGCTTGACCGTCGCCCGCCCCGGCGCGGCGGACACTCCCGCCGCTACAGAACAGGATCGCTCGGGAGAACGCTTCCCGGCGCGGCAGAGCGCGGGCAGCGGCCGCGTGATCCAGGGCGACTTCGAGCCGGCGGCCTCGCGCTACAGTCGCCAGGACAATCTCTTCGCCAGCCCCTCGCAGAACCGCGAGGCCGAAGAGGGCATGCGCACCTTCCTGGACAGCGCGGCCCGCGCCCGCGAGCGCTTTTCCGGCGAGGGGCGCGTGCAGGGCGACGAGCCCTTCCTGCCCACCGACCGCGGCGGGCGCAGCCCCTTCTTCCAGCTGCACAAGACCTATCTCTTCGCCGAGGTGGAGAAGGGCGTGGTGATCATCGACCAGCACGCGGCCCACGAGCGCATTCTCTACGAGCGCTGCCTGGACAGCATGCACAAGCACAACGGCTCCAGCCAGCGCCTGCTCTTCCCGGTGGACCTGCCGCTGGACGGGGAAGACCTGCTGCTCTTCGAGGAGGTCATGCCGCGCTTCTTCGAGATGGGCTTCGAGATGGCGATGCGCGGCGAGACGGTCACCCTGACCGGCCTGCCCGCCGACCTGCGCAAGGTCAGCCCCGAAGGCCTGGTGCAGGAGATCCTCGACCAGTACCGCATCTTCTCGAGCCGCATGCCGGATCCCCTGGAAGCCATGGCCGCTTCGGTGGCCTGCAAGGCGGCGATCAAGGCCGGCCAGGCCCTGAACGATGTCGAGATCCGCTCCCTGCTCGACGACCTCTTCGCCTGCCGCCAGCCCTTCACCTGCCCGCACGGTCGCCCGGTGGTGATCAACCTGGGCCTGGGCGAACTCGACCGCCGCTTCGGCCGCAGCTGAGCCCGCGGTGGACTCCGTGACACAGCGTCCCTTCCTGCCGGCCCTCAGCGGCCCCACCGGCTGCGGCAAGAGCGAGCTCGCCCTGCGGCTGGCCGAGCGCCTGGGGCGGGAGGTGATCAGCGCCGACAGCCGCCAGATCTACCGCGGTCTCGCCGTGGCCACCGCCGCTCCCGACGCTGGAATGCTCACGCGCGTGATACATCACCTGGTCGGCAGCCATGAGCCCTCCGACACGGTCAGCGCGGGCGACTTCTGTCGCACGGTCCGTTCCCTGCTCGCTGAAGGACGTCCATGCCTGATGGCCGGAGGCAGCCTGTTCTACATCCAGGCCTGGCGTTCCCCTGTCGACGAGAGCGTCGGCGTGGACGAAGAGCTTCGCCTGCGCGTGCGCGCGCTCTTCGAGGAGCAGGGCGCCGAAGCCTTTCGCGAAACATTGTTGCAACACGATCCGGAAGCGGCCTGGATCGACCGCCGTGACTCGGCCAAGCTGCGGCGCTACATGGAGATCAGCATGGGCACGGGGCGGCCGGCCAGCGAGGCCCTGCGCGAGCTGCGCCGCGACTGCCCGGCGCGCACGCCGCTCTTCGTGATCCAGCCCGAGCTGGCGGAACTGACGCCGCGGCTCAAGCGGCGACTGAAGCAGATGCTGTCCGGCGGCATGATCGAAGAGGTGGAAGCCCTGCTGAACGCGGGCGTCGATCCGGCCGGTCATGCCCTCTCCAGCGTCGGCGCGCCGGAGATCGCGCTCCACCTGCGCGGGGAGATCACGCGCGAGAGCCTGGAGGAGAAGATCTACCGTCGTACCCGGCAGTACGCGAAGAAGCAGCTGACCTGGATCCGCAAGCTCGTGCGACAAGGCGAGGCCGAGGCGCTGCCGAAGGGTCCTCTCGAAGGACAGGAGGCCTGGCTGCTGCAGCGTTTCGAGCAAGAGGGAGGCCGGGCGTGAGACAAGTTCTCCTGATCCTCTCGGCACTACTCGCGCTTCGCCCCGGGCAGGCCCTCGAGATGAGTGCCGCCGCCCGGCTGCAGGCGCTGGAGCCGGAACTCGCCTCCCGGCCGCAACGCTGGTTCCTCAGCGGTGAAGAAGAGGGATTGCGGCAGGCGGAACAATGGGCCGGTGAGCGCCTGAGAAGGAAAGGCCGCACCGCCCTCTCGCTGCTGCTGGATCACGAGGACCTCCAGGCCCTTCGCGCACGCCCTTTCGCGCAGGGCCTTCTGCTGGAGCCGGTGCAGCGCATGCGGCCGGCGCTGGATCTCGCGCGGGAGGCCATCGGCGCGGACCAGGTGCTGGCGCCCTGGGGCGGAGGCCCGGGCCTGGACGGCGAGGGCGCGCTCATCGGCATTGTCGACACGGGCATCGACTTCACGCATCCCGATTTCCGCGGCGCGGACGACGAGCTGCGCATTCTCTCCTATTGGGACCAGGTCGAGCAGCAGGTATACAGCCGAGAGACCTTGCTGGGCGGATCGATTCCCAACCGGGACGCGGAAGGACACGGCACCCATGTCGCCGGCATTGCCGGCGGCGGCGGGCAGGCCTCCGAGGGCCGCTTCCGCGGCCTGGCGCCGGAAGCCGAGCTGCTGATCGTGCGCACCACCTTCTACGAGGACGATGTCTTCGCCGCCGTCGACTGGATCTTCGACCAGGCCGCGTTGGCAGGCCGCCCCTGCGTGGTCAACCTGAGCCTGGAGAGTCCACTGGGGCCGCATGACGGAAGCAGCAGCTTCGAGCGCGAACTGAGCGCCCTGACGGGGCCGGGCCGGGCGCTGGTGGTGGCCGCAGGCAACACGGCCAACTCGGGACGCCACTACTCGGCCTCCGGCTTCAGACAGGACGAGCTGCAGTTCACCCCGCAGTCCCCCGACGAGGCGATTGTCGAAGTCTACGCCGAGAGCATCGTCGCCGCCTCCTTCGAGCTGCTTGCCCCCGACGGGACCGCCTTCGAGCCGGCCAACCAGAGCCGCAGCTGGAGCGGCGCCACGGTCATTTTCCCACCGCCGGTCGTCCGCAACGGCAAGCGCACCCTGCAGCTGCGCATCGACAACGGCATGGGGGACTGGCGGTTGCGCATGAGCCTGCCCGCCGGCCAGACGGGCTCCTGGCACGCCTGGGGCTACCAGCTGGTCTTCGCCGATCCGGATCCGTATACGACCGTCAGCGTGCCGGCCACGGCCGACAGCGCGCTGAGCGCCGGCTCCTGGATCTCGCGCTGGAGCTGGGAGAGCCGCGCCGGCTCCCGGCAGTACGCCGGCGAGGACCGCAGCGGCGAGCCCAGCGCTTTCAGCGCCCGGGGCCCGCGTGTCGACGGGCGGCAGATCCCGCACCTGCTGCTGCCCGGCCAGGGCATCTTCTCGCCGATGAGTTCGCTCATCGTGGGCGACACCCGGGAACGGGAGTTTCCCGGCGCGCCCTACTACCTGCTGCAGGGAACCAGCATGTCCGCGCCGGCGCTGGCCGGGGTGGTGGCGCTCGCTCTCTCGCTGCGTCCCGAGATGGGGCCAGCGGCGCTGGAGGCCTGGCTGAGACAGGGCGGCGAGGAGTGGACTCCGGAAAGCGGGCATGGCCTGCCCGACCTGCCCGCGCTCTTCCTGCAGCTGCAGGGACCCGTGGCCGAACTGCGGGCACGGGCGGACCTCGACCGGGTGGAGCTGAGCTGGGAGCTGGCCACTGCCCTGCCCGGCGGCAGCCAGTCCCTGTATCGCGAACGGGCAGCGGGAGAGGATCCGCTGGGCACCTGGGAGACCGAAGAGCCGGCATTCTTCGTCTACAGTGATTCGCTGATCTCGTCCGGAGAGCAGTTGCGCTACCGCCTGGACCTGTTCGACGCGCAGCAGGAACTGGCGGGCCGCGTCTACAGCGCGCAGACCGGCCTGCTGAGCGCGGGGCCATCGCTGCTGCTGGGCGCACCCCGGCCCAATCCGGCAAGGAGTCTTGTCTATTGTGAACTCCTGCCCGGCGAGGCGGGGCGCCTTCGCTGGTCCCTGTATACGCTCCTCGGCCAGCGCCTGGACGGGGGCGAGACCGTGTTGCAGGCCGGCCGCCAGACCCTGCGGCTGGATCTGTCCGGAGCCGCCTCCGGCCGCTGTTTCCTGGAACTGGACTTCGCGGGGCGCCGCGAAGTGCATCCGATCACCGTGATCCGCTAGGAGTCCCATGAGACGTCTTCTCAGCCTGTTCCTGCTCCTGGCCTGGGTCCTGCCCGCGCAGGCCCTCTTCCACTGGATGACCGGCCGCCCCTCTCCGGAAGGCGAGTGGCACACCCTGGCCAGCGAGCACTTCGCCGTCCACTATCCCGCGGGGCTGGACTCGACGGCGAGGCGCTGCCTGGACACGGCGGAAATGATCTACTCCCCCGTCTGCGGGCAGCTGGGGCTCGAGCCGGACTTTGTCACACAGATCGCCATCACCGACGCCGACCGCATCGTCAACGGCTTCGCCTTCCCGCAGCACATGGCGATCTGGGTCCACCAGAACGACTACGCCGAGCGCTTCTCGCAGAACCGCGACTGGCTGCGCCAGGTGATCGCCCACGAGTTCCAGCATGTGTTGACCTTCCACGCCCTGCGCGACTGGCGCGGGCAGATGGGCCTGCTGCTTTCCGGCGTGCCCGCCTGGTGGATGGAGGGCCTGGCCGAGTACTACACCGAGAACTGGAACGTGCTGCGCAGCGACGCCGACCTGCGCGCCGAGACCCTCGATCGCCGCCTGGCGCGCAGCGATCCCCACGACGCGGGCTACGCCAGGGTGCTCTACCTGGCCTGGCGCGACGGGGACTCGACCCTGGTGCAGATCACGCGCTGGCGCGACAAGCGCTTCCGCACGCATTCTTTCAAGAAGGCCTTTCGCGCCGTCACCGGCCAGAGCCTGGCTTCCTTCAACGAAGAATGGCTGCGGACGATGAATGCCCTCTACAACGCCGAACTGGCGGCCGGGGAACAGGCGGAGGAGATCGGCGAGCGCCTGCGTCTGCCGATCCGCCATGTGCGCTGGCTCGAGCTGGCGGCGGACTCGAGCGCCTGGTTCGTGATCGGCCGCCGAGGCAGCCGCGAGGCGGAGAACGCGCTCTACCGCGTCGCCTGTGATTCAACACAGCAGGTTGAGTTGCTGGCCGAGGGACAGCTTTCGGGCCGCGGAGCGCTGCTGGACGGGGGGCTGGTCTTCGACCGCCGCGCCTTCGACCGCGGCGGCCGCTACAGCAGCGATCTGTACTACAAGGACTTCGGGAAGGGGGAGGTGCGGCGGATCACGCGCGACGGGGCCAGCGACGATCCCGCCGCTTCCGCGAACGGGGCCCTGGCCTGGATCCGCGAAAAGGACGGCCGCAGCCTGCTGATGCTGCGCGACAGCCTGCAGGGACCGGAGCGGGTGCTCTGGGATCCCGGACCCGGCTGGCAGCTGCTGCGTCCGCGCTTCTCGCCCGACGGCCGCCGCATCGCCCTGGCCGTGGACGACGCCGAACAGCTGAAGGACATCGTCGTCGTAGACTGCGCCGGCGGAACCTTCAGGCGCCTGCAACGGGATCCGCGCGACGACCGCCGACCGGTCTGGATCACGGACAGCCTGCTGGTCTTCACGGCCTTCGACGCCTACCGGGCCAACCTGGAGCGTGTTTCCCTTTCCGGGGAGCGAAGCCAGGTCGTGACACGCAGCGGAGAAGGCCTATTCAGCGAGACGCGGACCGGGGAGCGGGCTCTGGTGGCCAGCCTGCTCGACAGCGCGGGCGTGAGCCGCCTGTTGCGCCTGGACGCGCTGCGGACTCCGCGGCCCGTCCACGACGCCATCGCCCCACGCTGGAAGGCCTGGCGCGAAGGCATGCCGGATGTGCTCGTGCCGGATCACGCTCCCCCGCGGGCGAAGATCCTGCGCAGGGAGGCCTATTCGCCGTGGAACCTGCGCCCGCAGATGCTGACCCTGCTTCCCTGGCCGATCGGCGTGGTGGGCGTCGGCGTCTTCATCGATCCCCTGGCGCGCAACACGGTGGCGCTCAGCGCGGGCGGCGGGCATCCGGACTTCATGGATCCGGGCGCGACCTTCAGCTGGCAGCACCGGAAGCCCTGGGGCACTCTCAGCGCGGAGGCCGTCTACAACTGGGAGCCGGAGGTGGTCCTGGAAGACGGGGAACTGCTGACGCGGCAGGGCAGCAGCCTGGGCATCGGACTGGGACGCCTGTTCTCCCTTCACCCGTATCCGCGCCTCTTCGCGAAAGCCCGCCTGGGGCTGCGCCTGTCCAGCCATGAGCGCGTATACGCTCCCGGACCGGTCTGGCAGCCGCCGCAGAAGGAACGGACCGGGGAACTGGCCCTGCGCCTGCTGCTGCGCGAGGCGCCCCGCGAGCGCGAGGCGCTGAGCTGGCCCAGCCGCGGACAGGGCCTGCTCCTTGGAGCCGGCCTGCACCGTTCCTGGATCCTGGGAGACGAGGACCTGGAATTCCTGCGCGCCGAAGTCTACCGCCTGCAGCCCCTGGGAGGCCTGCGCCTGCTGGCATCGGCCCGGCTGGACTGGATGCGCGCCGATGCCGGCAACTGGCGCGCCCAGGGCCTGGGGCCGGACCCGCTGCTGCAGCCCCAGCTCGAGCGCTGGCTGCCCTTCGGCGCCGCCCTGCCTCCGGGATTCGGCAGCCAGCTGCGCGGTCTCGACCGGACCCTGCTCGGGGACCAGGTGCTCAAGGGAACCCTGGAGCTGCGCTACACCCTGGGCAAGCCGCGGCTCTTCCGGGTGGCGGGTCTGGGGAACGGCCGCCTTTCCCTGGCGCCCTACGCGGACCTGGCGCGTGTCTCACGGCGTGATCGCCAGCAGCCGGGTCTGGCCGCCGAAGGCCTGTGGACCAGCGGAATCGAGGCCCAGGTGGACCTGAGGCTGGGACAGACCTTCCTCTTCGCCCTGGGGCTGGGCTACGGCGGCGAGAAGCTGGACTGGATCGAGGAGGACGGCGGGGGCCGCTGGTACGGCCGATTCCACCTGGGGAGGCCCTTCTGATGCTGCCTGGAACACACGACCAGCACGAATCACGCCTGCTGCTCCGTCCGACCCGCGTCCGGGTCAGGGCCTCGGCCCTGCATCACAATTTCCACCTGCTGGCCCGCGCCGCGCCCGGAGGGCCCGAGAGCCTGCTGCCCGTCGTCAAGGCCAACGCCTACGGACACGGCATCCTTCCCGTCAGCCGCGAACTGCTCAAGGCCGGGGCCAAGGCCCTGGCGGTGGGCTTTCTCGAAGAAGGCATCCTGCTGCGCGAGGAGGGCATCGACTGCCCGATCCTCGTGATGGGCGGCCTGGTGGACTACCAGATCGAGCACTTCCTCGAATACGACCTGCAGCCGACTCTCAGTTCCATCCACAAGACGCGGCAGCTGGCGGAGGTCCTGCAGGGACACGCGGGAACCAGGGTGCGCGCGCATCTGAAGGTCGATCTCGACATGGAGCGCATCGGCGTCCACGAGCCCAGCGCCGAAGGCCTGGTCCGCGCGGCCCTGGAAGTGCCGGGTCTGGAAGTGGCCGGCGTATACAGCCATTTCGCTAACGCGGATGCCCTGGACACCGGCCTGCTGCAGGCGCCCCTGGAGCGCTTCCTTGCCCTGCGAGGCAGGCTCGGGCCCCTGCTGCCGCCGGACTGCGTGTGGCACATGGCCAATTCCATGGCGCTGACGCGCCTGGGGAAGGCACTGGGGGAGCTGGACCGGCATCGGCCCGGACTGCTGCTCTACGGAGCCCTGCCGGAGCAGCTGGGGCCGGAGGACCCGCGGCAGAACGAGACGACGCGGGCGCTGCAGCCGGTGCTGGAATGGAGCTCGCGCGTGGTCTATTTCAAGGTTGTGCCGAAGGGAGCGGGGCTGAGCTACGGGCACCGCTGGCATGCTCCCTGTGATACACGCGTCGTCACGGTTCCCGTGGGCTACGGGGACGGCTATCCGCGCTGCCTGGGCAACCGGGCCCAGGTGCTGATCCGCGGCAGGCGCTATCCGGTGGTCGGTTCGGTCTGCATGGACCAGCTGATGGTCGACCTGGGACCGCGGGGCGAAGCCTGGAACGGGGATGAAGTGATCTTGATCGGCAGGCAGGGCGACGAGGAGATCCGCGTCGAGGAGCTGGCCCGCCTGGCCGGCACGATTCCCTGGGAGATCTTCACCGGCATCAGCCAGCGGGTGCCGCGCTTCCTGGTGCCCTGAAAACAGGGGCGTGAGGGCTTCCTCCCCGGGGGCTAATGCCTCCCCACGATTTTGCTGAAGCATTCCAGGCGGAAACTTTTTAAGGGGCTGATAAATAGAAACATCCATGAACGAACCTATTCAAGCTTCACCAAAGAATGAGGTCGCCATGGATGTTTC
>JAUIFJ010000060.1 GCA_030429345.1 bacterium
AAACATCCATGGCGACCTCATTCTTTGGTGAAGCTTGAATAGGTTCGTTCATGGATGTTTCTATTTATCAGCCCCTTAAAAAGTTTCCGCCTGGAATGCTTCAGCAAAATCGTGGGGAGGCATTAGGGGCGGGAGGGGGGTGGTGGGAGGGCGCTCACCCTATTCGAAAGCTAGCGAGTATTGGCTTCTCTTCATACTTCATGCTTCGACCTCCACCCGTTCATTCTGCCACCCCTCAGGTCATTGAGTTTCACGCAAGGAAACCATATCCTCGATCGCAATAGCGAACCACCCCAACAGGGTGCAGAACACGAGGCCCCGTTCATGTTTCGTCAAGCGTTCTCTTTCTTGATCCCGGCCAACATGTATTCCGTCGCTCTTGCGATGATCCTCGCAACGGCTGTCACACAGGCCGGCATTGGCGTCTGGACCGAGATCCCAACTGCCAGCGATGAATTCGGCTGTGTTTACATCAGTGACTCAAATGAGTGGATTGTTTGCAGTTTCCATTGGTCACCAGATCTTGGGGATAGTTGGGTAGCATACGATCAACCAGGAATGACACTACCACCAGTCCTCTCATCCACTGCAAATCCTCCGCGTGTATTGTACTTCGATCCGATTGCAGAACGATTTCACAGCACCACTGACTTCGGTGTTACATGGCTATTCAATGACTTTGGTTCAACAGATCTGCAAATAGATGTCGAGTCGCCGAATATTCTCTATGGCGCATCATTCGATGACTCTTTTATTGTAAGTAGTGACTATGGTGAAACCTGGGCTACAACTGCCAACGCTGGACCGATGAGAAACATAGCACAATCACAAGCGGTGCCTGACCTGATGTTGGCAACTGCCTGGGGATCTCAGGGATACAGCATCCTTCGCAGCCTAAACAGAGGACAAAGCTGGACCGTACTACATGATCCATTTCCAGATGACCAACAGACATATAGCAATCCGCCCATCAAAGTTGGGCTATCCCCCTTGGTAGACTCATTGGCTTTTCTGGTTACGAGGGATCAAGTTGATGGCAATGGAGGAAGACTTTGGCGATCTGTGGACGCAGGCACAAGCTGGCTGGAAGTTGACCTTACGAATGTTCCTATGCGCTATGCAGATTATGATACCAGGCTGTTCTTCCACCCCTCGCAGGAAGATGTCATCTACTGGCAGGTTGCGGCAAGGGATTCATTGTGGCGGAGTACAGGATTGTTGCGAAGTCTCGACAGCGGCTTGAGTTGACATGCCCTGGGAGTCGATCCACCAGAATGTACTTTCAATAGTTGGGCGTCAATGGGTGGATTTGATCCACCATCATTTCTTCTCACTTGTAATGGCACTCTCTACGAATTCACCGACACCACCGGCATGGAAGTCTCCGTTGATCCCGCCCTTCTCCCTGCCTCTTTTAATCTTTCCCCTGCCGTGCCCAATCCCTTCAATCCGGTAACACGGCTGAGCTTGACTCTGGCCGAAAGCGGCCCGGCGCAAGTGAAGGTATACAACATCCGCGGGCAATTGGTTCTATCGATTCTTGACGAGGATCTCGCCCCCGGGCGCTACGATCTGCATGTGAACGGCTCGGGACTGGCCAGCGGCGTATACATCGTTGCCGCCACAAGCCATGGACAACAGCAGCACCAGAAAATTCTGCTGCTTAAATAGGAAGCCAAGTGAAGTCCGGAATGAAGCATCTCTTGGGGTGGGCCCTCGCTCTGCTGGGGCCCGCCCTGGTTGCCCATAGCGCAGTCTTATCCGTGCCGGCGGAGCATGAGTCCATTCAGCAGGCGCTGGACGCCAGCGCCGTCGGGGATACCGTGCGAGTTGCCCCCGGCGTCTACCAGGAGAACATCCTGGCGCCTGCGCATGCCTTCACGCTTCAATCCCACTACCCGCTTTCGCGCGACTCGAGCGACTGGCATGAGACAATCCTGGATGGCGGCGGCCTTGGAAGCGTCATCACAATCGAATCTACACAGGGAGGATGGACCCGGATACAGGGCCTGGTCATTCGCAATGGAAACGGAGGCGACCAAGCCGGTGGGATTCACTGTGATTGTCCGTTCTCGGAGAGCGAAAACAATCTGGAGTTAAGCTCACTAATTTTTAGTGCTCACCAAACAACTACCGCCCTGTCAACTGACGCTTACATCGATGGATACGTGGAAAACCTTGTGTTGCGAAATACGATTTTCGACAACACCACCAACCAGCCACGTAGGAGATTTTGGGCCGGGCTACCCAATGCACGAGTAGATTCTGTCCGATTCTTGGGAAATGGTCTCCAGGGGGCGCCTGGCGGCATTAGCGCCGGCTCCTTGTTTGTCGCCGATGTACTCGTTCGGGACTACACTATGAGTGAGGCAAATAGCAGATTTGGCTTGTCCAGCAGCGTTATGGGAGATCTGCGTCGTATACAGATTGAGGGAAATGAAACGCCACATACAAGTATTGCCCAAATGGGTAGCTCTCGTGATTCAGGAGGCATAATTCGAATCCGCGATGTGCTGTTCCGTGAAAATGTCCACCACCATGTCCCCGACCTGACCAGTTCTCAAAGCTCTCTTTCCATCAGTGGGGACAGGATCGACATCGATTCGCTTGTCGTAGAGGAGAACTATTCCGCCAACAGCCAGATTCTTGGCATCGAAACTCATGGTGATACAACATTGTTCTGCGGTTCGGTAAATCACTTGATCGTCCGGAACAACCAGTCCGGTGACTCCGTGCTCTACGAGCAGGACAGCGGCCAGATCGCAAAAATCGTGGGCTGCAACATTCGAAACAGCCTCTTCACCGGCAATCGAAGCGAGCTGCCATTTACTTCCCCGGGAAACAGCGAAGCAACCTGGGGCGGAAGCCTGTATCTCGGGCATGCGCGGCACAGGGATACGCTGTACATCGAGAACACCGAGTTCAGCCACAATCGCTTGACGGACCGCGACGACTACTCTCAGGTCTCCGGAGAATACATGGTCGCCAATTTCGGGCATGCCATCTACCTGCGCGTAGAGGGGGAGGCAAATGTGGTCATGCGGAACTGCGTTGCGCACAATAATCAGTTGGTGAATCCCTGCCCGGAAATTGACTTCTGGTGGAGTTTGGGAGGCACAGTTTATGCCTTCATGAATGGCGATTCCACCAGCATCCGCATCGAGGACTGCTCCTTCACCGAAAACCAGGATGGCGCGCTGCATGCGAGCGGGAGTGGACAGGTTCTCATTCGGAACTGCGCCTTGCGAGACAATGAGCGCTTCGGAATCTATTCGGCTGCAGGCTTGTCAGACATCCGCAATGTCTGGATTTCAGGCACGACACAAGTCGATGTGCAAACGGAGATTGTGCCGAGCAGGCAGGTGCCACTACTTCAGGAGGCCGCGATTCAGGTGCTCCGAAACCTGAGCATAACCCAGAATCAAACCACAAGCCTCTTGCGGCTGAATCCGCAATCATGGAGTCAATCCATCGTGGAGAATATTCTGGTCTGGGACAATAACTATGAAGAACTTCAGGCGGTCTTTGGGAATCCTGACCAAGAGCAACCGGCCCTATTTCGCTACAGCCTGCTATCGGAAGAGGTCGAATTCGGCGAAGAAAACCTGATTGGAGTAGATCCTCTATTCCATGAAGAGTTGGGTTTTCCGTTTCTCTCGGCCAGTTCACCTTGTATCGACGCGGGTTGTCCGGACAGCCTCTACAACGACAGCGCGGATCCCGAAAACCCAGGCCTGGCACTCTGGCCCTCGCAGGGCGCGCTGCGCAATGACATCGGCTTCACAGGAGGCCCCTATGCAGGCACGCTGGAGCACCTTGTCCGTGTTCAACCTGGACCCGAAGAAAGCGGACCTTTGCCAACGACCGTGCAGCTGCTCCGGAATTATCCCAACCCCTTCAACGCTCAGTCCCGTTTAGAGTACGTCCTGCCAACCGAAGGCTCCGTGTCCATTCAGTTGTTTGACATTCGGGGACGCATGCTGAAGCAATTATACACTGGATTCCAGGGTGCCGGCTTGCAACAAATGACCCTGCAAGGCGATGGTTTATCCAGCGGCGTGTACTTCGTGAAGGTGGAATCACGAGGTACTGCTCAGGTAGAGAAAGTGCTGCTAGTGAAATGAGCAAGTCTTGAATTCGTCCACACTGAAACCTCCTCGCGTATATTTGCATGTACAAACATACTTCCCTACACTAAGCCCACCATGGGAGAGAAAAAAGACTCCACATACTGCGGCTGCCTCTACTATTCCGCCAGTGCCCTGGCCCGGGTGATGACCCGCATGGCCGATGAGAGCTTTGCGCCCACGGGGCTTTCCTCTTCCCTGGCCCTGCTGCTGATGACCGTGCACAAGCGGCCCGGCATCCAGCCTTGCGGGATCAGCGAGCAGATGCAGCTTAGCCCCTCCACCATAACACGATTGGTAGAGAAGCTGGAACACAAGGGCCTGATCGAGCGTCAATCCGAGGGGCGGACGACCCGCGTCTATCCCACCAGCGTCGGATCCGGTCTGAGCGCGAGCATCGAGGAAGCCTGGAAGAAGCTCTACGCGAAGTATTCCGGACTGCTGGGAGAAGAAAAGAGCCGCGAACTGACCGCCGCGATCTACGAGGCCAGTCGCCGCCTGGAAGGGTGAAATTTTTTTGCCTGTTAGAATTGTATGTGCAAGCAAATGACAAGGGCGACAGATGGACAAGCGAATCGGAATCATTGGATCGGGTATGGTCGGCAAGACCCTGGCGGCGGGCTTTGCCGCAGAAGGCCATGAAGTGCGGATCGGCAGCCGCAGCCCGGAGAAACTGGCCGAATGGCAGGCCGCCGAAGGCAAGGGAGTACAGAGCGGCTCCTTCGACGAGGTGGCGGCCTTCGCCGAGGTCGTGATCCTTGCCGTGCAAGGGCAGGTCGCCGAAGAGGCCCTGCGCCTGGCGGGAGCGGAGAACCTGGCCGGAAAAGTCGTGCTCGACGCCTGCAACCCGATCGCCGCCGCAGGACCCGACGAGGGAGTCTTGCGCTTCTTCACCGGGCAGAACGAGAGCCTGATGGAAGGGCTGCAGCAGGCCTTTCCGCAGGCGCGCTTCGTCAAGTGCTTCAGCTGCGTCGGCGCGCACCTGATGCTGCATCCGAAACTCGAAGGCGGCTTGCGGCCGGCCATGTTCATCTGCGGCAACGATGACGAAGCCAAGGCCTGGACGAAAGAGATGCTGGACCGCATCGGCTGGAACACGGAAGACATGGGCGGAGCAAAGGCCGCGCGGGCCATCGAGCCCCTCTGCATGCTCTGGTGCATTCCGGGCTTCCGGGACAACCAGTGGAACCACGCCTTCGCCCTGCTGCGCACAAACTGAATCACACGCATATCAACCAACACAGCGAAAGGACAGATCATGTCTCACAACATCCTCATTACCGGCGCCAGCGGCGGATTCGGCCTGCTGAGCGCGAAAACCCTGTTGCAGAAGGGCCACAAGGTCGCCGCGACCGTCCGTGATCCGGCGGGCCGCAACCGCGAGGTGGCTGCCGAGCTGGAGGCCGCCAGCGCCTTCATCGTCGATATGGACGTGAGCTCGGACTCCTCCGTCGAACTGGGCGTCGCCAAGGCCATCGCGGAGATGGGTCACATCGACACGGTGGTCAACAACGCCGGCGTCGGCGTACTCGGCGTGCAGGAGACCTTCACCATCGAGGACTTCAAGCGCCTTTTCGAGATCAATGTCTTCGGTGTGCAGCGCGTCAACCGCGCCGTGCTCCCCGGCATGCGCGAGCGCGGCAGCGGCCTGCTGCTGCATGTCTCGAGCCTGCTCGGCCGTGTGACAATCCCCTTCTACGGCCCCTACAACGCCAGCAAGTGGGCCGTCGAGGCCCTGGCCGAGAACTACCGCCAGGAGCTGGCCGGCTTCGGCGTCGATTCCTGCATTGTCGAGCCGGGCGGTTTCCCGACCTCCTTCATGCACGCCCTGATCCGTCCCTCGGACAAGGAGCGTGAGACAGCCCTCGGTGACTTCGGCAAGGCGCCCCAGGCCTTCTTCGACGGCTTCGAGCAGAACATGGCGGCCCACCCCGAGCAGGATCCGCAACTGGTGGCCGACGCCATCGCCCAGGTGATCGAGACGCCGGCGGGCAAGCGCCCCATGCGCACGGCAGTTGACAAGCTGGGCATGGGAGCGGCGATCGAGCCCTACAACCAGATGTTCGAGCAGGTAATGGACGGCATGTTCGCCGCCTTCGGCATGAGCGACATGCGCGGCATCAAGAGCTGATTTCCGGGGAGCCCCGAGGCCCTCTCGGGGCTCCCATTCCTACCCCGCGCCTCCTACCTTGCCCGCATGAAAATCACCTACTACACAGCCCTCAGCCTGGACGGCTACATCGCCCGCGAGGACGGCTCCGTCGACTGGCTGGATCACCTGGGCGGCGAAGGCGAGGACTACGGCTACCACGACTTCTTCGCCACCGTCGACGGCCTGCTGATGGGCCGTAACACACTGGACATCTCCCGCACCCTCGGCGACTGGTACTACGGCGACAAGCCCTGCTGGATCTTCAGCCACCGGGATGTGCCGCGGATCGCCTCCGGCGTGAGACAGTTCACTGGCACTCCGCAGGAAGCCGTCTCACAGGCGCAGGAGATGGGCCTGGAGCACCTCTGGCTCGTCGGCGGCGGCAACCTGGCCGGCCAGTTCCTGAGCGCGGGCCTGATCGACGAATGCATCCTCTCCACCGTACCGGTCAGCCTGGGCACCGGCGTGCCGCTCTTCGAGGGCGCTACGGCCCGTTTCCGCCTGCTCTCCATTCGGCACTGGCCCGATCTGGTGCAAAGTGTGTATGCGGTGGAAAGGGCGGAATGATTTTCGCGGCCAGGAATGGCGCTTGAATCGGCTACCGGATGAGCAGCACTTTCTGCGTATGGGTGGTTTCGCCGGATTGTAGTCGAAGAAAGTACAGACCACTTGCCAATCCATCCGCGTGGTATTGGATCACATGATGCCCTGGCCGGAGTTTCTGGTGCGCAATGTCGGCGACGCGTCGACCAAGCATATCGAACAGGGAGACATGGATCTCCCGCTCGGACTGAACTTCAATGGGAAGGCTCAGCTGTGAATTGAATGGATTGGGAAACACGGGGTCCACCCGGATTGCCGTCGGGCGTACGGAAACGAGTCCTTCGTCCTCTTGCGGGATTCCCACCCAAGTGGAATCCAGCCCGAATGCCCCGGGTCCACCCGTAAAGCCGATGTCGTTTCGCAATCCACCAAGACTAGGCCACAACGCGAATCCGGGGTGCTCGGCATCTTCCATGTCATTGTCAGTTTCTACAGGATTACCTGCATCGACGCAGAGAGACTGCTCACTGAGCCAGGGTGCACCAAGAGTCGGGTCGTAGCCAGGTTCGTCCCCATGGATGTTTCCCTCCCCGGGATACTCTTCGTTCAGGAAGGAATAGCTGATCAAGGGCGGAGGAAACTGCGAAGCCGAGTGTTCGGGGTGTACGAAGTACTCGCACTGGTTCTGATGCAACAACAGATTCCTGGCTGACAGCTGCGGATAAAAGGGGCCATTGGTCCAGAACAGGAATTGGGTGGCATTGTTGGTCAAGGTGATATTGCGCACATTCGCGGATCGTATGTCCTGAAACCCGAAGACGACTTGATGCGGCAAGCTGGACAAGGCGAATGGATAGCTCAGGTTGGCCTCCCAGGATTCTACTCCTTTGATGAAGACATTCGATGCGTCCAGCGTATCCACTCGGATCAGGGCCCCCATTCGTCCTACATCGACCACACGAAGATTGCGGAGAGTCAGGGTTCCTGCTCGCCCATATTCAAATCCGCCGTCATCGCAGTTCTGGATCAACACATCCTCTACCAGCACTTCCGCATGATAAGGCTCCGTCGGACCGGGCGGCACGAAAATCTGCATGCTGCTTCCGATCATGCGTGGTTCAAAACCAGGATCCGACCCCCACTCTTCCGGAACGGGGTTGTCTTGTCTACAATCCAGTATTTGCACATTCTGAATGATCGCACGGTTCACTTGCCCATACTCGTCCACTCGAATAGACAGCATTCTCCCCAGGTTCGCGATTCGATTCAGATCCAATACTGAATAGTCGTCGTGATCATTCACTGTATGGTTGCGTATCAGGATATCCCTGAATTGCCAAGCATCCAAACCAGGTCTACCCTGCACGCTGGCTCTCAAGGCAAGTCCAGCTCCTTTCGCAGCATCGACATCTCCATTCTCCTCACAGGGATAAATGTTCGAAGTGTTATTCTGGATCACAACATTCTCAAATCCAAAACCTAGCGAAAAGACTAGCTGTCCACCGGAGTTTTCAAATGGACAATCCATATCTGGACCAGGAGGTGCCCCGACGGTGTTCTCTTCGAGTAGGATGTTTTTTGCTGTGCCGATACCTGTGGAAGTCATGCTGACAAGTTGTGATGTTTCAGAAAAGCAATTGCGTACTTCAAGCGAGTCAACGAAAACTGAATCACCAGCTGTGATCCAGAAAACAGGCGCTTCTGCCGGCCCATTGAAATCTGAAATTACAGTTACGCTATCAATAAAAACATTTCTAATAAGAACTGATTGTGGAGCTTCACCTACTCTTCTTATGATGAATCCGCAAGCCCCTTCACCAACGCAATTCCGCAGTACCATATCTTGCGCCCTTAGCACTCGCCTTGCGCCAAATCTAAATCCACCGTGAATGAGTTCCAGCGACTCAGCTACTAAGTCTTGCACAACTAGTGTATCTCCTGAAACGTATATGGGGAATGATGGCAATCCTTCCTGCGCAAACCTTATGCCGCTGATTTCTACGTAATCAAGTTCAACTAAAGTAATTTGCGGATATGCACTTGAGTGTATTCCGTTGTCTCGATACAAGTGAAGTCTTACGTCGGACAACGATACTCGTATGGCACGCTGCTGAGCAAAAAGGCTAGCGCCGTGAGCGGGAGACCTGTTCTGTACAAACTCAACACTCTGCAATCCAAGATTTACATTCTCTACAATGTGGATTCCTCCTCCGAGCAGCCAGTCGCCTTGCCCCCCGTCAAGTCCAAAAGTGTGTGCAAATTCAACTGGCCTTCCGAAGTGATAGCATTTCAAGTAATTCAGGATTAAGGTAGCGGCGCTCACTCCGCCACTCTTCGTCCTGCTCAACGGTCATCGCTGTGATCAGACGCAACAGACTGGCGCTGTTCGAGAAGATCCCCACCAGACGAACACGGCGGCGAAGTTCCCGATTGAAGCGTTCCAGCAGGTTGTTCGACCGAATCCGGAGCCAAAGCCCTTCCGGAAACTCCATGTGTGCCGTGATTTCAGGAGCAGCCGTTTCCAGCCAGTCCGCCAGACTTTGGTTCCAGCTGGAGACTTCGTTGGCCAGTTCTAAGATCGCCTTCTCGGCCCCCTCCTTGCTGCTCAGTCGCAGCGCTGCTTTCAATCGCGCGTGTATTTCCTTCCGGTGCCGCTTCGGACATTTTCCCGTCAGGTTTTGCATGA
>JAUIFJ010000061.1 GCA_030429345.1 bacterium
CCCGCGAAGGCGGGGGAATGACAGCCGGGGGGCAGCCTGCGCGGTTGCCACTGTTCGTGTCATCCCGTGGCTTGACCACGGGATCCTCGTCCGCGTCGAAGACCGGAGGGCCATCCGGATTGCGCGAGCCGACCGCGCCATTCCATTTCGCCATCCGGCCTGCGGCCCACTCAAAGGATTCCGTGGTCTCGCCACGGAATGACAGCAGGGGGGCAGCCCGCGCCGTTGCCACTGTTCGTGTCATCCCGTGGCTTGACCACGGGATCCTCCTCCGCGTCGAAGACCGGAGGGCCATCCGGATTGCGCGAGCCGACCGCGCCATTCCATTTCGCCATCCGGCCTGCGGCCCACTCGAAGGATTCCGTGGTCTCGCCTAAGGCCTGCCCCCGCGAAGGCGGGGGAATGACAGCGGGGGGACACTAGATCTCCACCTCCCGCCCCTTACGCAGGAAGACATTGTCGATCAGGCGGGCCTTGCCGGCCTTGACGGCGCCCAGCAGCACCAGGTCCTGCGGCAGGGTTTCGCCTTCCTGCAGCTGCCGGAAGTCCTGCCAATCCACCAGTTCCAGGTACTGCGGCTGCAGCAGCTTTTCGGAGCGCAGGCGCTGCCAGGCTTCCGCAAGCAGCTGCTGCGGATTCCCGCCAGCAGCGATTTCCCGGGCCAGGGCCTGCAGCGTCCGCGGCAGGGCGAGAGCCGCTTCCCGTTCTTCCGGCTGCAGGTAGATGTTGCGCGAACTCATGGCCAGGCCGTCGGGATCGCGGACCAGCGGGCCCTCCTCGATCCGGTGCTCGAGCCCCATGTCGCGGGCCATGCGCCGGATCAGCCAGAGCTGCTGGGCGTCCTTGCGCCCGAAGATGGATACCTGGGGCCGGACCCAGTGGAAGAGCCGGTAGACCACGGTCAGGACACCGCGGAAATGCCCCGGACGCCAGGGGCCGCAGGCCCGCTCGCCGGCCATCCCGGGGTGGATCCAGGTGTCGAAGCCCGGCGGGTAGACCTCTTCCGGGGCCGGCAGGAAAAGGGCATCCACGCCGACAGAGGCGCAGAGCTCCGCGTCCCGGACGGGGTCTCGCGGATAGGCCGCCAGGTCCTCCCCGTGCCCGAACTGGCTGGGGTTGACGAAGATCGAGACCAGCAGCGTATCACAGCGCTGCCGCAGGCGGCGCATCAGCTCCAGGTGCCCCTCGTGGAGAAAACCCATGGTAGGCACCAGCCCGACCCGACGCCCCTCGGCCTCCCATTCCGCGCGTCTCCGGACGAGCTCGGCGACAGAGGCGATTTCCAGCAGCCTGTCCGGGCTCACTGCTCATCCGCGGAGGGGAAGTCGCCGGAACGGACAGCGGCGGCATAGTCGGAAACGGCCTGTCTCACGGCCTGGCCCAGCTCGGCGAAGCGTCTCACGAATCGGGGCTGGAAGTCCTCGAAGAGGCCCAGCATGTCCGCGTTGACCAGCACCTGGCCATCGCAGTCGGCGCCGCTGCCGATGCCGATGGTCGGAATCCGAAGCTCCCGTGTGATCCGCGCGGCCAGCTCCGGTTTCACCTTCTCCAGCACGATGGAGAAGCAGCCCGCCTCCTGCAGGGCCAGGGCGTCCTCCAGCAGGCGATCGGCCTCCGTTCGCCGTGTGCCACGGGTGCGATACCCGCCAAGGGAATGGATGCTCTGGGGAATCACGCCCAGGTGCCCCATGACGGGGATCCCCACATCCACCAGGCGGGCAATGGTCCTGCTGACGGCCTGGCCGCCCTCGATCTTGACCGCGGCGGCCCCGCCTTCGGCCAGCAGCCGTCCGGCGTTCCGCAGGGCCTCTTCCGTCGAGACCTGCGCGCTGAGGAAGGGCATGTCGGCGATGAGCAGGCTGTGACTCAATCCGCGGGAAACCATGCGCGTGTGATAGACCATTTCGTCCAGGGTGACGGGAATCGTCGTCGGCAGGCCGCCCTGGACCATGCCCACGCTGTCGCCGACCAGGATGGCGTCCACCTCGCCGCCGTCCTGCAGACGGGCGAAGAGGGCGTCGTAGGCGGTCAGCATGACGATTTTTTCGCCCTTCTTCTTCCGCCGCGCGAAGAGCGTGATGCTGGCAGCGGAAGCGCTCTGCTTGCTCATGGGGGGTTCCTCGGGAATCCGTGTGTCACAATCCATCAGCGGCCCTTCCGGGGCCGTCGGAACCGGCTCCCGCTTCGATGGGGGAAGCGGTGGCCGGGCCGGCCGCACAAGCTACGATTTTCCTCCGGGCCGCCAGACCAGGCTCAGCTCGCCCCACAGGTTCCAGCTGGGCCGGCTTCCCAGGTCGACCTGCTCGTAATACAGGAAGCCGCCGGCCTCCAGGCTGCCGTGGAGCCAACGGATCTCCAGGTCCGGCCCCCTGCGGTAGAGTTCCCGTTCCAGGCTGCGCGCGCGGCTTCCGGCCTTGCTTTCCCACTGGTAGTCGCGCCGGTTGAGCCAGCGCAGGCCCGGGGCGATCCAGCCGCGGGCGTGGCACAGCCGCCAGGCCAGGCGGAATTCCAGTTCGCGGGCGGAATCGGAAAGCAGCTCCAGCTCGTCGCGGCGATCGAAACGGCCGCCGTCCTCCTCGAGCCAGCGCGAACGGATGCGCCATTCCTCCCCGCGCAGGACGGCAAGCCAGGGGCTGAGCAGTCCCGGCGCCTGCCAGCGCAGGTGCTCGTCCCATTGCCAGCGGCGCTGGATCGTGCTGCGCGGGTCCTGGGCGCTCTCGTATTCGTAGAGCCGGAAGGTGACGCCGGTGCGCGCCTCGCCTTCCAGCAGCAGGCCGGGCGCGGGGCGCAGGACATGCCCCACGGCCACCTGGAGGCGCCTCAGCTCGTGGTTGCCCGCGCTGCGATCGGCCTGCAGGTGATTTTCGCCCTGGCGGCTGAGCAGCAACGACAGGTCCAGGTCCGCCCAGGAACGCAGACGATGCCGCCAGCCGCCTTCCACCAGAAGCGAGAGCCGGTCCTGGTCCTGGCGGTCCCGGGCCAGTCCCTCGCGATCCACCTCTGCGTCCCGCCGGCGCATTTCCAGTCGCGGCACCAGGAAGAGACTGTCGCGGGGCAGATCGGACCAGAAACGCAGCTGCAGGCGGTTGCTCTGGACCCGGCTCAGGTTGTTCTCGCCGATGGCGCCCAGGGTGCGGTAGCGGCTGTCCAGCCGCTGGCGGCTGAGGGCGATCTGCCCCTCGGCCTGAAGGCGGCCCAGCTGCAGCAGATGCTCCAGGCTGCCTTCGACGCCCAGGTCCCGGTAGCGGCTGGAACGGGCCGTTCCGCTGGTGGCGGCGCTCAGCGCCAGCGAATCCCTGCGCCAGGGGTCCCGCTGGACCTTCAGGTTCCAGGCCTCGAAACGCAGGCGGCTGCGCCCCATGGCGGCGAAGTCGCTGCTCAGGTGATTGGCCAGGCGCAGGCCGGATTCGCTGCGCGCCTCGAGCAGGCCGGCCCGTTCGTCCAGGTAGAAGTCCTGCCAGTCGCTCGTATACGCCAGCTCGAGACGATTGCTGGTCTGGCCCTCGAAACGGGTCTGCCAGCTGCTGCCCAGCTCCACGTGGCGCTGCCGCCGGTCGTCCAGGTTGAGGGCCTCTCCGCGGATACTCGCCTGCCAGCTGTTGCCCGCCGCGCTGCCGCGTGATGCGAGGCGCGCGACCCCCCGCGGCCCTGCATCACGGATCCCGGCGCGGAAGTCGGATGCTCCGCCGGCCAGCAGGGACAGCCGCCCCTTGAGCGCCGGAAGGGGCAGGGTGGCGCCGGCGCCGATGTCGGCCTTCAGGCTGCGGCGACGGAGACGTCCGCCCGTATACTCTTCCACGTAGACCTGTTCGCCGCCTTCGAGCAGCCAGCGCCGCCGCGAGTCCGCGCGCCCGTCCAGGGGCCGGCTCCAGGCCAGCTCGAGCTGCTGGCCGAGGCGCCGCGAATCGCGGTTGTGCGCGCGAAAGCCGCGCCGCCAGTGGCTGTCCAGTGTGATAAGCAGGCTGTCCGAGCCGATCCGCCCGGACCAGTGCAGCTTTTGTGTGGCATTGTGGAACTCGAGTCCGCGGTTGAGTCCCAGCTCCAGGTCCGGCAGGACCGCCGCCTCGCCGCGAGCGGCGGGGAACAGAAGCAGGGAACACAAGAGCAGGACGGATCTCATGAGTCCTGGCCGAGGCTCCGTTCCGCTTCGGTGGCCGGCTTCCGCGCGGTACCGTCCACTTCCGGATTGTGCACGCCGGCCGAGATGACCAGCTTGAGCGCCTCTTCGACGGTCAGGTTGAGGTAGATCACCTCGTCGCGGGGCAGGAAGATCAGCATGCCGCTGGTCGGGTTGGGCGTGGTCGGCACGAAGATCGAGATCAGTTCGCGTCCCACGTGCTCGGGAATCTCCCCTTCCGTGCGACGGGTGGCGAAACCGACGGACCAGATGCCGAGGCGCGGGTACTGGATCAGCACCGCGTGGCGGAAGAGTTCCTTGTTGTCGCTGAGCAGGCTTTCGAGGATCTGGCGAATGGCGAGCACCAGCTTGCTCAGGAAGGGGATGCGGTTGAGCATCGCCTGGCCCAGGTCGATCAGCTTGCGCCCCAGGTAGAGGCGGGCCAGGGCGCCGACGAAGAAGATCAGGATGATCAGGACCAGCAGGCCCAGGCCGGGAATGTAGATGCCGACGTGCTTGTCCAGCAGCGGACGCAGCACGGGCTGCAGCAGGTTGTCGAGCAGCCGGAAGAGCCGATAGAGGATGAAGACGCCCAGCGCCACCGGCGTGATCGTCAGGATGCCGGTAATGAAAACGCGCCTCAGGCCCGCGACGCCGCCCTTGCTCACTCCGCTGCTCCTTCCGTGGGATCCTGTTCCGTTTTCAGGCCTTCCAGGCTGTCGGCTTCCGTGGCCAGCAGGTAGACGCGCTCTCCGGGACGGATCATGCCCTGGGCCCGCGCCTCCTGCTCCAGGCGATCCGGGTCATTGGCGCGAAGGCGTGACACATCCTCCCGCAGGAAGGCGTTCTCCTCCTCCAGCTCCTGCTCGAGGGCGCGCAGGGAATCCAGCCGCGCGTGATACTCGCGCTGCTCGAACAGCCCCCCGTCGAAGAGCGCCAGAGCGGCAAGGAGTCCCGCGAGCGGGATCCACAGCCAGCGACTCTTCCACGGGGAGCTCATGACGCTACTTCCAGATGCTTCCGTAATACACGGCCACCTCGCCCAGCTCCTCCTCGATGCGCAGCAGCTGGTTGTACTTGGCGATGCGGTCCGTACGGCTCAGCGAGCCGGTCTTGATCTGCCCCGCGTTGGTTGCGACACAGAGGTCGGCAATGGTCGTGTCCTCGCTCTCGCCGCTGCGGTGGCTGACCACGCAGCTGTAGCGGTTGCGGTGCGCCAGGTTCATGGCGTCGAGGGTTTCGGTCAGGGTGCCGATCTGGTTGACCTTGACCAGCAGGGAATTGGCGACGCCCTTGTCGATGCCCGTCTGCAGGCGTTCGACATTGGTGACGAAGAGGTCGTCTCCCACCAGCTGGACCTTGTCGCCCAGGGCTTCGGTCAGGAGCTTCCAGCCCTTCCAGTCGTTCTCGTCCATGCCGTCTTCGATGCTGATGATGGGGTACTTCTTGACCAGCTTGACCCAGAACTCGACCATTTCCTTCGAGCTCAGTTCTCGGCCTTCGCCCTTCATCACGTAGCGGCGCTTGCGCTTGTTCCAGATCTCGCTGACGGCGGCGTCCAGGCCCAGGAAGATGTCCTTGCCCGGCTTGTAGCCGGCGTCCTTGATGGCCTGCATGATCAGGTCGAGGGGCTCGGTATTGCTGCCCAGGTCGGGGCTGTAGCCGCCCTCGTCGCCGACGGCCGTCGAATAGCCCTTCTTCTGCAGCACTTTTTTCAAGGCATGAAAGGTTTCGGCGCCCATGCGCAGGGCCTCGCTGAAGGAGGCCGCGCCCTTCGGAATAATCATGTATTCCTGCAGGTCGACGTTGTTGTCGCTGTGTGCGCCGCCGTTGAGCACGTTCATCATCGGAACAGGCAGGACGTGGGCGTGGATGCCGCCCAGGTACTGGTAGAGCGGCAGGCCGACCGCTTCCGCGGCGGCGCGGGCCACGGCCATGGACACGCCGAGCAGGGCATTGGCTCCCAGCTTCTTCTTGTTGGCCGTGCCGTCCAGTTCGATCAACAGGCGATCGATCTCGACCTGGCAGGTGGCGTCCAGACCGAGCACGGCGGGCGCCAGCACGTCATTGACATTGGCGACCGCCTTCTGCACGCCTTTGCCCAGGTAGCGGCGCTCGTTGCCGTCGCGCAGTTCGTTGGCCTCGTGGGCTCCCGTGGAAGCGCCGCTGGGCACGATGGCCCGGCCCATGCTTCCGCCTTCCAGGTGAACTTCCACTTCCACCGTCGGGTTGCCGCGGGAATCCAGGACCTCGCGCGCATGTACTCCAATGATCTCGAAGGGGCTCTCGAACATGATCTCCTCCACTTGGAACCTCCGTCAATCCACAGATCGATTCGTCCAGTCGGCCAAGGTACGATTGCAGGAGTGTCATTCCGTGGCTTGCCCACGGAATCCTTCGAGTAGGCCGCAGGCCGGAGGGCTCCTGTCAGGGATTCTGGTAGTTGCAGCACTCCGGTCTTCGACGCGGATCAGGATCCCGTGGGCAAGCCACGGGATGACTGGCATGGGTGGCGGGATGGCAAGTCGTGAGATAGGTACTGAGTAGCTAGTTCGCCGCTTCGGGATCCGGGCGCTTGAGGATCATGACCGTGGCGCCTCCGCAGGGACCGATGGCGCAGACCATCCAGCCTTCGTGCTCGCGCTGGTGGAGGATCTTCTTCAGGGTGTCGTCCTTGCGCCCGGTGACGGCGACCACCTGGTGGTTCCACTTGCGGCCGTCCTTGTAGAGGAACAGCCGCTGGCCGACGATCTCTCCCATGCCGACGACACTGAAGCCCGCCGCTTCCTGTTGCTCGAGCAGGGTCTCGAGGGTTTCCCGGTTGGAGAGCTGCGGATCCAGGATGGCATGCTTCATGGGTTTCGTCCTTGCTGGCCCCGGCGCTGCGGAGCGTTGCTGAATGGTGTGCCGGCGATGTTCTTATCGGCGGATCGGGGGGGGTGATTGAATTATGGGGGGCAATACGCCTCCCACAGGCTGTCATTCCGCGGCGTAGCCGTCCTCTCTGTTATTCCGCGGCGTAGCCATCCTCGGTGTCATCGCGTGGCTTGACCATCCTCGGTGTCATCGCGTGGCTTGACCACGGGATCCTGATCCGCGTCGAAGACCGGAGTGCTGCAACTACCAGGATCCATGAAAAGAGCCCTCCGGCCTGCGGCCCACTCGAAGGATTCCGCGGTCAAGCCGCGGAAAGACAGCGGTGGGGGGTGGGACTCACAGCGGGGGTCACGGTATGACAGCGGGGGTGGGCGGCGGGGTGTCATCGGTAGGGAACCGCGGAAGGACAGCGGAGCAAACCTTGGGCGAGCGGTCTTCGAGAAATACCTTGCCCCGCCTGTTCAAAAGCACCCGGAGAACCCGATGAGCCGCGACCGCTATTCCAGCCCCCTGAACGAGCGCTACGCCTCCGCCGAGATGAGCGCCGTCTTCAGCCCCGACAACAAGTTCCGTACCTGGCGGCGTCTTTGGATCGCCCTGGCGGAGGCCGAGCAGGAGCTGGGCCTTCCGATCAGCGAGGAGCAGATCGCCCTGCTGAAGGAGAGTTGCGACGAGATCGACTACGAGCGCGCCGCCGCCATCGAGAAGGAGACGCGCCACGACGTGATGTCTCACGTGCGCGCCTGGGGCGAACAGTGTCCGGAGGCGGCGGGCATCCTGCACATGGGCGCCACCAGCTGCTATGTCGGCGACAACACGGACCTTCTGCAGATGCGCGAAGGCCTGCAGCTGCTGCGCGGCAGGCTGCTTTCCGTGATCCGCCGCATGGGGGAGTTCTGCCGCACCTGGGCCGATACGCCGACCCTGGGCTATACGCACTACCAGCCGGCGCAGCCAACCACCGTCGGCAAGCGCGCCAGCCTCTGGCTGCAGGACCTGCTGATGGATTTCGAGGACCTGGAGCACCGCCTGGCCGGCATGCGTTTCCGCGGCGTCAAGGGCACGACGGGGACGCAGGCCTCCTTCATGACGCTCTTCGAGGGAAACGAGAAGAAAGTGCGACAGCTGGACGAAAGCGTATCACGGAAGATGGGTTTCGAGAAGCGCTGGGCCGTCACCGGCCAGACCTACCCGCGTAAGGAGGACGCGCGGATCATGGACTGGCTCGCCGGGCTGGGCCGCAGCGCGCACCGTATCACGAATGATCTGCGCCTGCTGCAGAACCTGAAGGAGGTCGAGGAGCCTTTCGAGAAGGGGCAGATCGGCTCGAGCGCCATGGCCTACAAGCGCAACCCCATGCGCAGCGAAAGGGTCAGCTCGCTGGCCAAGTTCCTGATGAGCCTGCCCGCCGGCGTCGGCATGACCGCGGCCACGCAATGGTTCGAGCGCACCCTGGACGACAGCGCGCAGAAGCGCATCGCCGTGCCGGAGGCTTTCCTGGCCGCCGACGCCATCCTGCTGATCCTCGACAACCTCTTCTCCGGGCTGGTCGTGTATACGGGCGTGATCCATCGCCACCTGATGACCGAGCTTCCCTTCATGGCGACCGAGACGATCCTGATGGAGGCCGTCAAGCGCGGCGGCGACCGCCAGCACCTGCACGAGGTGATCCGCCGCCACTCGATGGCCGCCGCCCGCCAGGTCAAGGAGGAGGGCGGGGACAACGACCTGCTGCAGCGTCTGGCCGCCGACAGCCAGATCCCCTTCAGCCTGACGGAGCTGGAGGTCATGCTGAACCCCCGCACCTTCACCGGCCGCGCCGGCAACCAGGTCCGCGAATTCCTCGGGGCCGAAGTCGACCCCCTGCTGGCGGCGAACCCGGTCGCTGAAACTGCCGTAGAGTTGAAGGTGTAAGACCTCGCACGGAGAACGCGGAGTAGACTGAGACCACAGAGAAGAGAAATGCTGGAGCTATTCCTCCAATTCTCCGTTGATGATGCGAACGATGCCGTTCTTCAGTACTGTCTCGCCGAAGTTGAGCAGATAGCCGAGTTTCAGGCCGCTGAACCGAAGATAGGTCAATAGTTGACGCTTGTGGCTCGCGTTCAGCTGCTCGACGGCTTTCAACTCGACAATGACCTTGCCTGCTACAACCAGATCCGCACGAAAACCGGCTTCGATCCTGACTCCGTCGATTCGTCCGTCTACGGGTACTTGCCGTTCAAAGGGAACGCCATACCTCGATAGTCGAACTGCCAACGCCTTCTCGTAAACAGACTCCAGCAAGCCAGGCCCTGTAGCACGATGC
>JAUIFJ010000062.1 GCA_030429345.1 bacterium
GTCACGAGCTACGAAATCGTGTGGGATGGGGACGTGGACACCGAGCGCTATCAGCGGACGGTGCGGCCCGGTCAGCAGCTGGTGATCTACGCCCAGGCGGTCAGCGAATTCGGTGTGGCCAGCCCCTGGTCCACGGGCCTGGTCGTCGTGACCGACGAACTGCTTTCGGGGGGCAAGACCCTGGTCGACTTGTACACCGAGCGCCTGAGCCTGAAGAAGGCGCGCATCGAGGTCGAGCGCGACCAGCTGGCCATCGGCTACCAGGATCAGGTGCTGGAGATGAAGCGCCAGATCGGCCTGTTGGCAACGAAGAGCGAGCTGGATGCCGTCATCACGACCGTGGAAGCCGGGGCCTAGAAAAGTCCAATCACAGCAAGGGGGATCGACGAGTGAAGCACAAACTGAAGACCGTGATACTGCTGCTGCTGGCCCTCACGGGCCTGGCCAGTGCGGCCGGCCCGCAGGGAATCCAGGGCTGGACCCGGACGAAGATCGCGGCCAATGATCCGATGAATCTGCTCTTCATCGGCGACAGCTGGCCTCACGGCGGCAGCTACCCCGGCCGGGATATGCACCCCGCGCTGAACAAGCCCTACAACCTGGCGGCCTTGAAAGCGGACTCGACGGCCTGCCAGGGAAACGAGTACGCCAACCACGTGGGCTGGCGCCTTCAGACCAATCGTGTGGCCGTCCTGGCCGTGGGATCCATGCCGTTCAAATTGGACAATGACCCGGCGCGCACCGAGACCGATTCCACGATCTACGGGCTGTGCCAGGCCGAGTACGCCGAGCTCTTCGATCCCGATGTGGTCATCCTACCCGGGGGCGGGGGCTTCAACGACGTCTTCGGCGGCGCGTCCTACGCGGACATTCGAGAGCGCGCCATCCTGGTGGGGAAGAAGGCGATCGAGACCTACAGTGGCGCCCGCTGGTTCGTCTGGGTCGCGCCCAGGATGTGCGGCATCTACCACTACGAGCGCCTCTCGGGCGGGACGAATGCCGAGCGGCAGGTTCTGGCGGCCGCCGAATACGATCTGGTGTTCAAGTTCGCGGACTTCGTGACCGACACCCTGAAGGCCGAGCTTGCCACGCGGGGAGTGGACACTTCCAAGCTTGTGATCTGGGATTCCCGCCCGTACTCCACGATTGCGGACGAGGATACGGCTGGCGCCTACGACACCTTCTTCGACTCGGCTTCTGATGCTCAGTATGCGGTCGTACGCCACATGCGCTTCTCGCCCACGCCCTGGTACCAGGCGGACAACGTCCACTTGAACGACCTGGGCAACAAGTCCTACGCGGACTCGTTGGCCAAGCATGTCTTCGGAATCACCCTGGACAACAACTATGTGAAGGGGGCTGGGCGCTCCATTTACATGGATGTGCACACCGGACACAACTTCAACAACCGCACGCGCTGCAACAGTCCGGACTACCCGCTGGCCACGTTGCAGGCCGCGGTCAACCAGGCGCACCCGGGGGATGTGATCCATGTGATTGGCGGCGGCAACCAGGCGACGACGGCCTGGGATTCCAACACCGGCGGCTGGGTCAGTGCGCTCGACTACGAGATCCGAACAATGGATCCGGGCCTGACCATCCGGATGGAGAACGGGTCCTACTTCGAGGGCATCTTCAACGACGACGAGCTGCTGGACATTCCCTCGGGCTTGACCGAAGTGGGCAAGGGATTTCTTGACCCCTACGCCTGCACAGCCGGCACGGATGCCGACAGTCTCTCCCACGATCTGGCGGCCACGATCACGGGACAGAACCCGCTCATCGATCTTGACCTGACCATCGAAGGCGGAGGCATTTCCGGATACAACTACCCGCTGTACTACTTCAACTACTCGGGCATCACGCTCAAGGACCTGGCCGTCGCCGGCGGGGCATCCGGATCTTCCATCTACCCCAACAACGAGGGGCAGGTGATGGAGCTGAACCTGGATGGCTGCACCGTCTACTACGACTCCTCGACGGTCAACACGACGGGCCAGATCATCCTGAACATGAACGTCGACGTCACGGACACCGAGTGCTACGACGGCGTGTGGCGAAACAGCCAGTTCATTGGTCGGGCCAGTCAAAACAGCAGTGCTGCCATCACGAAGGCCGCGTGTGGCATCGATTTCATCGGCTGCACCTGGACGGATCCGGAGTGCTTCAGCCGCGCCTTCATCAACCTGGATCCCAACAACGTAACCTACACGGACTATCCCGTGACACGCATCATCGGCTGCAGGTTCGAGGGCTATCGCAGCGGGACCCTGATCACCGGTGTCTATTGGGCCCACGCCCTCGACGACAGTGTGATCGTGGTCAACACAGACTTCCAGCTGGGCAGCACCAGCTCCTCGAACGCCATTCAGTATCCGATCGGTCCCGAGGCCTCGGGCGTGACGATCGTGGTGGGCAGCGCCTTCCAGAAGGTGGACTACCCGAGTGCCACCCGATCGGACCTGACGCCCTCTTCGGCGGAATCCCCGGACTACGTGGCGGGCAACACTCTGGTCACGCCTACCACCCTGCTGGCAGAAGGCAGCGATGCCAACATGTTCGGTGGCGTGCTCAGCTGGCCGGGTGGAAGCCTGGAAGACTATGCGGTCGAGCACGGGGCTCGCCATGCCAGTGTGGGACCCGCCGTGTATACAGCCGAACCCCAGGTGCGAATCGGAAGTCAGAAGGAGGGCCTGCCGGCCTATGCGCAGGTAACGCTGCATCGGCTGGCCGACCTGGTGGACACGGGGCTGCTGCCTGCCGTCGATTCCCTGGACGTCAGCACCTGGTACCGGGTGCAGGCGCCGGCGACTGAGGCGGACAAGGCGCAGTGGCAGTACCTGCTTTCCGAGTACGAGAACTTCCCGACCGAGGTGAAGGAGAAGCTGAAGCTGGTCGTGGAGGACTAGCCGTGAGCCAGGAACAGTGGGATGGCGTGACCGAGCGCCGCGGAGAAGGACGGGGAATCAGCTTGCTGGAAGTGGTGTCCGACATCCGGGCCCTGACGCTCGAGGTGCGTCACCTGGCGCAGGTGCTGCAGAAGAGCCAGGAAGCGGCGGACCAGCAGCGTGTGGAAGACCGGAAGGCCAACCGTGACGAACACGAAGCGCTGCAGGCCGAAGTGCGGAAGTTGAAGGAAGCGGTTTACAATCCGAAGGAAGGCCTCTTTGCCGACAACAGCCGGCAGCAGGCGGAGATCCTGAGTCTATCCGCGCGCATGGATCGGGTGGAGAAGGCCAAGGAAAAGGACTCGGATTCCAGGACGCGCGTGATACTGGGTATTCTTGGCACGCTGGTCACAGCACTGCTGCTAGGTGGGGCCGGGTACGCCATCAAGGGAATCATTGCAGGGGGATAGCATGTCTGCAACCGCAATCGTGACTGGCGTAGCCGGTCTGTTGAAACAGGTGCTGCCGCGGGTCCTGACCGACAAGGACAAGGCGGCGGAGATTGAAGAGCGGCTGGAGCTGGAACTGCACCGTGCCGCGCAGGATGAGCGCAGCGAGTTCTACTCTTTCATCCTAGACTTCGAGGGCCGGGCGGCCGAGATGCCGCGCTCTGTCCAGATCATCCGGGCACTAATCCGGCCGCTGATCACGGTGCTCGTGGTCTTCGGCTACCTGTGGGGCTTTCTGCACCCGCAGGACGGCTTCACCCCCGACCAGATGGCCATGCTGCACACCTGGGGCCTTCTGATCCTCGGCTTCTGGTTCGGGGAGCGGGCGCTGAAGAACCTGGGGGCCAACTTCAAGTTCCTGGCTCCCAAGGGCCAGCAGGACTGAGATGGACCAGCCCATGTGTTACGGCCACTTCAAGCCCTCGCCCATGGTACCGGCGGCACCGCGGATGATTCCCGGCCCTGGCGGCATTCGCCTGGCGGAGTGGATTCGCTGTCCCCTGTGTGGCCATGCCCGGCCAACAGGCAGGGTCCGCCGGCAGGACCGGGGCTACGAAGTCCGCCGGCCTATCCAGGGCTAGAAAGGGGAGACCATGCGCGAACGACCGCTGGACCGGATTGATGAGCTGATCATCCACTGTTCGGACTCACTCTATGGGGACGTGGAGACCATCGACGGTTGGCACCAGGAGCGTTTCGGTGAGCCCTGCGGCTACCACTTCGTCATTTGTAACACGTACCCCACGCAGGCGGACTATGCGCGCCGGTCACCCTGCCCGGAGTTCGATGGGATGATCCAGCACGGCCGGCCGCTCGACCTCATGGGCACCCATGCCGGCCCTTTCACAGATGCGGAGGGTGAGAGGCACCCAGGCCACAACTGGCGATCCGTCGGAATCTGCTTGATCGGCAAGACCGTTTTCTCGGCGGCGCAGTTGCAGTCCCTGCAGAATGTGGTTGCGGATGTTCGGCAGAAGCTGGGCCGCACGGTCCCGATCGTGTGCCACCACCAGGTGAATCCGGGGAAGACCTGCCCCAACCTGTCCTGGCCGTTCCTGCACCAGCTGCTGGACCAGGGTCTGTAGAAAGGAGAACGCCCGGGAGACGTGGTGCCCGAGCGCTCCTTTGATCGGTTGCCGCGTGGGGACGCGGCGGTTTCAGGGAACAGAGTACCCTCGCGCAGGAACACTCACAAGTGAAATCGGAACGAATTGGATTCCGTGCTGAATTAGCCTACCGTTCAACCTGCTAGCCCAGCCGGGCCGGCAGTCCCACCATAGAGCTGTGTGTTGAAGGGGTCATCGTAGCGGTACGATGGCCCTTTCTGTATCAAAATTCCACAAGCGAATTGGATAGGCATTGGATGGCACTCTTATCAGAATTTTAGAGGCTGATAATTGCATCATCATAACGATTGATAATTAATGGTTTAAGAAAGTTGTCCCGCCAGGACTCGAACCTAGAACGTCTGGACCAAAAACATAAAAGTGTTCGATTCCCCCGGATTCCAGCCGATTCCAGTCGATTGACAAAAGCATAAAAAACAGGCATTGAATCCGGCTTGTTTCGGAATTCCGATTCCCCTAGATTCCCCTCGATTGACGAAAAGTATGGGACCGTTATGGGACGGGGGCAATGAGCCAGACAGTGAGATTCCGATTCACGCAGAAGCGATTGGCCGAGTTATCGACTGAAAAGCCACGTGCCTGGGTCTATGATGACCAGGTTCAGGCGTTGGCCTGCATGGTCACCCAATCGGGTTCCAAGTCCTTCTATGTGTCGAAGCTGCATGCGGGTCGAAAGCACCAGGTTCGAATTGGTGCTGTGGCAGAGGTTCCGATTCCGAAGGCGCGACAGCTGGCCCTGTCGATCCTGAAGGACCTGCTGGACGGAAAGGACCCACGGGGCGCACGGGGGACGAGGCAGCAGCGACTGGAGCTTCGGCAGGTCTTTGAACAGTACTGTGAGTTCGTGGCTGCTCATCGGAGGCCGAGCACCCTTGTTTCCTATCAATGGATGTGGGAGAAGCATGTCAGGCAGTGGGCGGGAGCACGCCCCTTGTCATCCATTCGCCGGCGTGATGTTGGGAACCTTCATGTCCGACTAGGTAAGGAGCATGGTCACTACCTGGCAAACCGGGTTCTTGGTCTGCTGCGCGCCGCGATCAACAAGGCGATCAGGGAGAATGAGTTGGATATGCCGAACCCTGCGGCCGGCATTTACATGTTCAAGGAGCGATCGCGGACCCGCCGGCTGAAACCGGATGAGCTTCCCCAGTTCTTCCAGGCTGTGCTGGCTGAGCCCAGTGACGGGATCCGGGACTATGTCCTGCTATCCCTCTACACAGGGGCACGAAAGGCCAATGTGCTGGCCATGCGGTGGGATCAGCTGGACATGCAGGCCGGCGTCTGGACAATCCCACACGGGGAGGCCAAGTCGGGGGTGGAGCTGCAGGTGGTGCTGCCGCAAGCTGCGCAGGAGATCCTGCACCAGCGGCACGCGAGTCAATCAGGCCCCTGGGTCTTCCCAGGTAAGGCACCTTCCGGCCATTTGGAGCAGCCAGAGAGCGGCTGGCGCAGGATCCTCAAGCGCGCTGGGCTTGAAAATCTGCGGATCCATGACCTGCGCCGCAGCCTGGCTAGCTACCAGCTGGACACAGGCGCACCGCTGGAGGTGATCCAGAAAACCCTTGGACACGGGAACCGGGCGGCTACAGAGGTCTATGCCCGGATGGCCCTGGATCCCGTGCGGCAGAGTCTTGAGAAGGCGGTGCAGGCGATCCAGCAGCATGCGGCCGTGAAGGAGTGATAGCATGCAAAAGAACTCACTTGCGCTTCAGTTCTTCGACAGTTTGTAGCACGGCTTGGGATCGTGCTCCAGCCGAACTCTACAGATTAAGCAAATGCTTCTTTGCCATTTCAACCATCAGCGGAATGGCTAAACCTCCGCCAACCTTGCCGGCCATGGTTTTTATCTTATTGTTAAATCCTTCTGAGTTCAACGCATTCAGAAGCAGATGCCCCTCTTCGTAGAGAGGGCACTTATCATTGATACTAACTACATAGCTGCCGTCTTCAAGTGGAATCGCTTGGCCACGAAGAGCTTTGGATTCAACCAGCATTTGTTTGTGATACATGATTTCAGCAGGAGTCCAGGAAGTGAGATCCTGCTCTTTGTCTTCCTCATATCCCTTCAGGATCGCAAGTAGAAGCTCCGGGTAGCGTTTCATAATTGTTCCTCTAATCAGATAGACGGATGCCAAGTTGGGGTCTGATTCAGGCCCCGCTGTTCAAATCGTTTCTACTTGTACTCTTCGACCACGACAAGCCAGTCACCATTTGCAGCCGTTGCGTTCAGATAGTAGTTCCCGCGCTTTCCATGGATCGTTGTTTCCCCTTCACCAGCTCCATCTTGCATGAACTCGGGAAATCCACCGGTCTCCATGATGTCAGTTCCGTCGGGCACGAGGTAGACGCCGAGCATTGACATCGACCCGCCGGTCAGGCTGTATCTCATCCTGGTCTTGGCCCCTGTAAGTTGAAACGTTGGACCCTTTTTACTCCCGCTGCCAGATAGCCTACTGACTTCAATCCAAGACTTCTGAACCTGCTTTGTCTCTTTGGATACGGCGGTTGTAGCCGTATTCGTTTCAGGCTGATTGATGAGCCCAATGATGAATAGGAAGACAAAGAATCCTCCTACCCCCAACAGCACTTTCTTCATCAACCCGGTCTTCAGCTTCGTTCCACAATGCGGGCACTTTGCAGCTTTCGTACTTACTTCCTTCCCGCATTCCTTACAGGTTGTCATGGACATGATGATTTCTCTCCTGTACGATTGATTTTTCAGTTCGCGCGATGAAGATTGTGTGTGATACAGAGGCAATTGCAATGGAGGCCATTCATGCAGGACTTCGAACGTGGCGAGAAAGGTCTGCTGTTCTTGACCCTGTCGTATATCATGTACGGTGCCAATTGGCTTCCTGATGGAATCTGGCGCATCATGCTGTTCATCCTGCTAGGTGTCTTCGGCGTGGGCAATCTGGTGCTCTCCTACCGCGAATGGTCTGCTGATCGTTTTGCCAAGCAGTCTGGTACAAGCGAGGAAGAATCTGCTGGCGATGCTACTGAATCAACCAGTAGCTGAATCATCCGATTCCCAGTGCGGAATAGACCAAAATGTGGTTGGTCCAAATCATAACCCAACTCCTACGATTATTTGCCATCACACTATGGCCTTGCTAATTCTCCAAGTACAATCAGAAAAGTCATGCCAATCAAGAGGAAGAGCAGAACGGATATCACCTTCTTAACCTTTGGCGGCACTGCTTCTATTCCGCAATGCGGACAATACTTCAACCCAGCATTGTGTATACGATTGCACTCTCTGCAAGTGATTTCAAGTCTGCGTTTCTTTTTGGTTCTGGCCATCCCTGTTCGTGGGGTGAGTGTTTTAGTCGAGATCATTGGCGCGGCATTATCCTTTGCAAGACTTTGACCGATGAATTCTGCTATCGCCTGATTCATGTCAGCAAAATCAATCGAAACCGCTTCTCCGCCTTGATCGATTGCATAGACTATTTCTGCTTCATAGAAGCAGTAACACCAGCCATGCCGACCTGAAGGAGACTTACAATCGCAATCAGGCGGAGGAACTTTGGGTCTAGCGATCTCATCGGCAAGTGTGACATTCATTTCATCGAGATGTCTACATTCTTTACATGCTCGGGGACTTTTAACATCGATTTTGATGTCTTGGCATCCAGCAGATAGATATTGCTGCAGTGTCTCGTATCTGTACCTTTTCAGGTATGGTAGAAAATCAGCACCAAAGTAATCAGCAAGGATGGACGCCTTATAAAGTCTATCAATTCGGGCAGATTGGGACTGCAAACTAGTGAGCTGTTCTTCAATAATTGATAACAGTACTTCGGAATCATGTGGCTCACGACATTTTAAGTCTGATAAATCTTGAAACTTGTGGTCATACTCTGTGCGCGAAGATTGTATTTGTACCAACCACCGCTCAATTTTACGGCTTCTATGATACTCACTCCACTGCCGCTCTACCGCTTCAGCCTGTTCGGTCGTTAGCATTTGTTTGTCGGGCTCTCCCGGTGCAGTTTTCAAATGGATCGTGTTTTTGCAGGATGGGCACTTTCTTTTTTTACGAGGGTGCGGCCGTATCTCGAATCTGCAATAAGGGCAGTTTCCGCTCTCAGGAAAGGATTGCTTTTGCTGCGTTGGATCCACTGTTTCCCCCAAGCCAGTTCTGACACACTCGCCGCCATAACATCTCGGCAGATCGGCCCCGTCCCGCATTCGGAATAATCTAACGCAGGGCAGACTAAAAACAAGACCCATTCTTCTTGGTAGTATTTTCTTCACCGCCATCACGTTTACAGGATGCATTTCACCCCATTCTCCCCTACATTCAGCGCCCCAAACCCTAGTCGGGGCCCCGCAGCCCTGGCCACAGCGGTCGGCTTTGCTCCCGGTTCCCCGCCCTGCCAAAGCTGACAATCAAAGCCAATGAAGTTTGTTCTTGCGTATGCGGGAACATATTTACACACTGAGCGTGTGTCCTAGCGAACATCCG
>JAUIFJ010000024.1 GCA_030429345.1 bacterium
AAGCTGGCTCGATCCGAGCTGGTCCGAGATCAAAGCCGCAGTTAGGGCCATGCACTGTCGGATCGAGGCGCTACAATGACACGCTATTTGTGGGGATGCATCAGCGCCTGCGCGGGGGCGACTGAATCCGGAAGTCAGAAACCCCAGGAATGAACCCGTATCCATTCACCCCAAACCTTCCCAATCCCCTCTGTGTCTCTGCGTCTCTGCCTGATGCTCTTCCTCCGCGCCCTCTGTCTTCTCCGTGCCTCCGTGCGAGTTCTTCTAGGGAGCCGGATCCGGGAGATGCTGGATCGTGGAGTCGAGAGCGGCAATGCCGGTGGGTTGATGGCTGAGAACCAGCAGGGAGCCGCCAGCGGCGCGGTGGGAGCGCAGGCGATCGGCCAGGGCACGGCAGGAGGCCGGGTCGAGGCCGGCAAAGGGCTCGTCGAGCGCAAGGCAGGCGGGAGCGCGGTCCAGCAGGTGATCCAGGGCCGCCAGGCGCCGTTCGCTGCTCGACAGGCTGCGCCCTTCACGGCCCTCGCCGAGGAACTGCCGTTCGGCGAACTGGAAAAGCGGGGCGACCCGTCCCGGCGCCTCGATGCGGCCGGCGGTCGGCTGCTCCAGACCGCTGAGCAGCAGAAGCAGGCTGCTCTTGCCGCTGCCCTGCGGGCCGCAAAGCAGCGCACCCTTGCCCACGGGAAGCTCCAACTCCAGGCGGTGGAAGACCGGCCGGCCGGGCCAGCCGAAACTCAGCTGCCCCAGGCGCAGGCCCTGCTCGCCTCCGGCCGGCCCCAGCTCGAGACCGGCGAGGGCTTCCTCGACGAAGAGCTCCGCCGCGCGCTCCTCCTGTTCCGCCGCATCGACTTCCCGCAGGCCTTGGGGACCCAGTTCCAGCAGGCGCCGCCCCAGCCGGGCCGCCTCCCGGCGGTGGCTGACCAGCAGCAGCGTGTGTTCCTCTGCCAGGCGCAGCAACTCGTGGATCAGGCGCAGGCGGTGATCTGCATCCAGGAAAAGAAAGGGTTCATCCAGCAGGAGCAGGGAGGGCTTCTGCACCAGCAGGGAGGCCAGGCAGACCAGCTGCTGCTCGCCGCCGGAAAGGCTGCGCGGATCCCGCGAGAGCAGGTGCTCCAGTCCCAGCGCGGCGGCCTGCTGCTCGCTCCGCGACAGGATCTCCTTGCGCGGCAGTCCCTGGTAGCGCAGGGGCAGGCTGATCTCGCCCAGCACGCTGTCGGAAAGCAGCTGGTTCGCCGGGTCGGGCAGCAGCAGGCCGATCTGCTCTTCGCGCCAGCCTTGCAGGCGCCGTACACCCGCCTCCGGCGGCAATAGGCCCTTGAGCACGCGCAGCAGGGTGCTCTTGCCCGAACCCGCCTTGCCGGCGAGCACGGTGATGCCCGGTTCCTGCAGGCGCAGGTCGATTCCGCTGCAGAGCTCGCGCCCGCCCCGCGAGAGGCGAAGGCCTTTCAGTTCGAGCATGGATCCCCCGGATCAGGCATCGTCCAGCACCACCCGCAGGATGCGCTCCGTGGCGCCGGCGAAATGGTGCACCACTCGGGAGGCCGCCTCGCCGGCCGCGCGGCGGGCCGCTTCGTCCTCGTGCAGCAGGCGCAGCCAGGCCTCCATGGACTCGCGGTCCGGAGTCTCGCGGGCCGCCCCCGCCTCCAGCAGGTGGCTCGCCTCCTGTGAGACATGGTGCCCCGGGCCGAAGCAGACCGGCACTCCGAAGGCCGCCGGCTCGATCACGCTGTGCACGCCGGTGGTGAAGCCGCCGCCTACGTAGGCCGCCAGCGCGCCGCGGTAGAGGCCCGCCAGCACTCCGACCCGGTCGACGAGCAGGACCGGCGGCTCTTCCCCGTCGGCGGGCATACTTGCGGACAGGCGGCGGTGGGCAAGCCCCAGTCCATCGAGCAGCTTTTCGCTGTGTTCCAGGTGCGCTGCCGTCGGCTCGTGGGGCACGAGCAGGAGGCGGCAGCCGCTGTTTCGCCGATGCTGTTCGGCCCAGGCGGGCAGCAGGGCCTCCTCGTCGAGCTGCCAGCTGCTGCCGGCGACCGTCAGCCTTGCGCAGTCGCGGAAGGCGGCGGGCAGGATCTCCCGTGTATCACGGCTTTTCAGGCGCTGCAGGACCCGGTCGTAGCGGGTCTCCCCCAGGGGCGTGACACGGGCGGCCGCGGGGCGGCCTTCCAGCAGGGCGCGGAAGCGCCCCGCGGCGCCTTCGCTGACCGGGTGGATGCCCTCGAAGAGTTCCAGCAGCCCGCGGTAGAAGGAGCGCAGGAGAGGACGATCGAAATGGGCCTTCCTGTGGAAATTGGCGTTGATGAAGAGCAGGCGCGTCCCCCGCGCCTTCAGGCGATGCAGCAGGTTCCACCAGAGATCGTGCTTGGTGACGATGTATACATCGGTATCGATCGTTTCCGCCAGGGGACCGACCAGCCAGGGCAGGTCGAGCGGCATGTAGCACACGGCGTCGAACTCGTGGTCCTCCGGCAGGTGCCGCATGCCGCTGATCGAGAAGAAGCTCAGCACCAGGCCGCAGCCCGCTTCGCGCAGGGCGAGGGCCAGGGGACGGATCGCCTCGTATTCGCCCATGCTGGCGCAGTGCAGCCATACCCGCGGACGCCCCAAGCTCTTTGAGGGCAGCGGCCGGCGCTGAAGGTCTGCCTTCAGCCGACGAAGGCTGCCGTGCCTCGCCAGCAGGTTGCGCCGGATGCGGACAGGCAGGAGCCCGACCGTATACAGCAGCGCGAGGGCGGCGGGGAGCAGCAGCAGGTTGTAGAGGAAACGAATCACCATGCCTCAGCAGTCCAGGTAGGCTGCCAGCACGTCCTGCGGCGACAGGTCGCGCATGCAGCGGAAGTGTCCTTCGGGGCAGTTGTCCCGGCCGATGTGCGAACAGGGACGGCAGGCTTCGGGACGCTCGAGCACGCGCAGGGAAGGCCCCGCGGGGAAGAATCCCAGCTCGCGGGTGGTCGATCCGAAGAGCGCGATTCCGGGCACCCCCGCCGCGTCGGCCATGTGCAGCAGCCCCGTGTCCCCGACCAGCAGGCGGCGTCCGGCGACCAGGCGCCGGGCGCTCTCTTCCAGGCTCAGTTCTCCGCAAAGGGTGCGCACGCGGTCCGGCGCAGCGCGGCGCAGTTCTTCGGCCAGGTCCCCTTCCTGCGGCCCGCCCAGGATCTCCACGGGACGCGGACTGGCCTCCAGCAGGGCCTTCAGGAAGGTGATCCAGTGTTCGGCCGGCCAGCGCTTGGTCCAGTGGCCGGCGCCGGGCACGAGGATCTCGGCGGCCTGCGGCCCGGGGTCCCGCCAGCGCAGCTCCTCGCCCTGGATCACGAGGCGCGGCCGGCTGTGCTCGCCGTCCTGGAACTCCGCCAGCCGCTGCAGACGGCGCCAGACCGGCGGCGGCTGGGGCAGGAAGCCGTGGAGCGCACGCGGCAGCCGCACCAGCCCCAGTTTCTGCAGGCGATGCTTGGGCAGGCGCGGGCCGCCTCCCCGCAACAGGAAGCGGCTGCGCAGGTTGTTGTGCAGGTCGAGCCAGCGCCAGGGGCCGTCCTCGTCGAGGCGCGTCCTCAGCTCGGCGAGCTGCGGCCTGCCGCCGGGCTCCGCGGGCGTGTAGACGCGGTCGACCGCCGGCCAGCCGCGCGGGATCCCCGCCAGGCGCTCTCGTGTGACAAAGTCGATGCGCAGTCCCGGATTCCGTTCCTTGAGCAGGCGCGGAAGGGGCTCGCAGAGCAGCAGGTCGCCGATGGCCGAGAAGCGCGCCAGGACCAGGCGCTCACTGGGCGGCGTGATACCATGCCTCCATGCCCGGAGTCATCCGCACCTGGCTGCCCGCCTCCCCGGCCGTGACGAAAAGGGCTTCCACGTCGTCCATGCCCGAGGCCAGCTCGAGGCCCTTGTCGGCTCCCAGGATGAACAGGCCCTCGGAGAGCGCGTCGGCGCGTTCGGCCTCGCGGCAGACGACGGCGACGGCCAGCACCTGGTCGGCGGGACGCCCGCTGCGCGGGTCGAGGTGCGTGTGCCAGGTCGATCCCTCGTAGGCGAAGGCGCCGTCGCCCACGTCGGCCACGGCCAGGCTCTGGTTGCGCAGGGTGAAGAGGCCCAGGGGCTGGTTCTGGTCCGCGGGGTCGGCCAGGGGCACTTCGAAATAGCCCTCCGCCGGTCCCTCGTCGCCCAGGCGGATCACCTTGCCGAAGCGCAGGGTGAAGTCCTTCAGGCTCTTGTGCCGCAGGCGGGAGACCAGCCGGTCGACCACCACGCCCTCGGCGACGCCGTCCAGGTCGATGGCCATGTGCTCGCGGCTGAGCAGCACTCCCTTGTCCACCACGAAGGTGCCGCCCTCGCGGATCAGCACCAGGGCGCTGTCGATCTCCGCCTGGTCCGGTACGCGGGGATTGTTGTCCCACAGGCCCCAGGCGCGGCGCAGGGGGCCGATGAGGAAGTCGAAGGCCTCTTCCGTGTCCTTCTTGTAGCCGAAGCAGCGCATCAGCAGGTCGTAGGAGGGCTGCTCCATGGTGCCGTTGCGCGAGCCGGCCAGCTCGTTGATCCCGGCGAAATCCGAATCGCCGGTCGGCGTCAGCGTGTTCCATTCCGTCCGCGCCTGCTCCGGCATGGCTGCCAGCAGATCCTTCGCCTGTTCGGCATCCTCTGCATTGTATACGCGGACTTCCAGGGCCCGCCCCTCCACCGTCGTCGCTTCCTCGATCAGCTTCGGTCCTCCGGAACAACCCGCCAATCCCAGCACCACAGCCGCCAGCATCCAGGCGATCAGCTTCTTCATTGTATCACTCCCCAAACTCGTTTCGCCTGCGCCAACCATTCCTGGTCGTTCATGCATCCTGGATCACCTATCGAGTTCCACACCAGGGAACACACAACCATTCTTTCTCTTCTCTGTGCTCTCTGTCTTCTCCGCGCTCTCCGTGCGAGATTTCAATAGCTACGGTTCACCGCAAACGCACTGAAATCCGCCAGACTGTCCCGCACCGGTGAGGGCGGAAAGACCTCCAGGCGCGCCAGGGCTTCCTCGCCCAGGGCGACGGCGCGCTGGTGGGCGCGTTCCACGCCGCTGGCGGCGCGCACGAAGTCGACCACGCGGCGGATCTCCGCCCGGCCGCGCTTGCGGATCCACTGCTTGACCTGGCGGATCTCCTTGCCGCTGGCGTCCTCGAAGGCGTAGAGCAGCGGCAGGGTGATCTTGCCGTCGCGCAGGTCCGCGCCGGCCGGCTTGCCGATCAGGCCCTCGCTGCCCGTGTAGTCCAGCAGGTCGTCCTGGATCTGGAAGGCCACGCCGATGGTCTCACCGAAGTCCTTCAAGGCCTCCAGCTGCTGCTCGTCGGCCTCGTTGCTGATCCCGCCCAGGCGGCAGGCCGCCCCAAGCAGCGCGCCGGTCTTGTTGGCCACCATGCGGTAGTAGGTTTCCTCGTCCATGTCCAGGTTCCTGCTGCGCGCGGCCTGGTCCAGTTCGCCGCGGGCCAGGCGGCGCGAAGTTTCCGCCAGGATGGCGAAGACCCGCGTGTCCCCGCACTCAAGCATCGCCAGCAGGCTATGCGCCAGCAGGTAGTCGCCGAAGAGCACGCTGATCTTGTTGCCGAAGAGGGCGTTGAGGCTGGGCATGCCGCGGCGCTTGTCGCTCTTGTCTACGACATCGTCGTGCACCAGGGTCGCGTTGTGCAGCAGTTCGACGACGACGGCGGCGAAGTGGGTGCGCTCGTTGGATTCGCCCAGAAGACGGGCGCTCAGGTAACACAGGGTCGGCCGCAGCAGCTTGCCCCGTGATCCACCCAGGAAGCCGATGATCTTGTCCACCACCGGCACCTGCGTGTTCTGGATCCACTCGTCGTAGCGGCGGCCGAAATCCGCCAGCTCGGGCTGGACCAGGACCTGGATGTCCTTCAGCCGCAGGGCCGCCATCAGGCCTCCTTCAGGCGCAGGAAACGCCGCTTGCCCACCTTGATCACCCCGGGCACCCCGGCGCGGAGCACGTGGAGCTCCTCGGAAAGCTTCTCGCCGTCGAGGCTGACGGCGCCTTGTCTCACGAGCTTGCGCCCCTCGCCGCGGCTCTTTGCCAGGCCGTGATCCACCAGCACGCCGAGCAGTTCCGTGTCCTTCGAAAGCAGGACTTCCGGCATCTCGTCGGGCAGGGCTTTCTTCTTGAAGACCTCGTCGAACTCGGCCTCGGCCCGTTCCCCGGCGGCGCTGTCGTGATACATGCGCACCAGCTCGCGGCCCAGCCGGCGCTTCAGGTGCACCGGGTTGACGGAGCCGGCCTCCAGCTGGCCGGCGATTTCGCGCACCTCGGCGGCGGGCAGGTCGGTGGCCAGCTCGTACCAGCGGGCGATCAGCGCGTCGGGAATGCTCATCGTGCGGCCGAAGATCTCGCGCGGAGCGTCGGTGATGCCCACGTAGTTGTTGAGGCTCTTGGACATCTTCTCGACGCCATCCGTGCCTTCGAGCAGGGGCAGGGTCAGGACCACCTGGGGCTCCTGGCCATACTGGCCCTGCAGGTGACGGCCCATCAGCAGGTTGAAGGTCTGGTCCGTGCCGCCCAGCTCGACATCGCTTTGCAGGGCCACGCTGTCGTAGCCCTGGATCAGCGGGTAGAGCAGCTCCATGATCGAGATCGGCGTTTCCGACTTGAAGCGCTTGCTGAAGTCGTCCCGTTCCAGCATGCGAGCCAGGGTGTAGCGGCTGGAAAGGGCGAGGAAGTCGTAGGTCGACATGCCGCCGAACCACTCGCTGTTGGTGCGGATCGCGGTGCGCTCCGGGTCGAGCAGCTTGAAGATCTGCTGGCGGTAGGTCTCGGCGTTGGCCTCCACCTCTTCGCGGCTGAGGGCCTTGCGGGTCTTCGAGCGGCCGCTGGGGTCCCCGACCATGCCGGTGAAATCGCCGATCAGGAAATCGACCTGATGCCCCAGGCGCTGGAAGGCGGCCAGCTTGTTGATCACCACCGCGTGGCCGATGTGCAGGTCCGGCGCCGTGGGATCCGCGCCGAACTTGACCTTCAGGGGCTGACGCTCCTTCAGCGAACGCTCCAGCTTTTTGACCAGCTCCTCTTCCGGAATCAGGTCGATACAGCCGCGGCGGATCTCGTCCATCTGCTCATTTACGGGGGGAAAAGCGGGGGTCGCGCTCATGTCTGGCGGGCCTCCTTGAGGGCGCGCTTGAGGCGCCGGTCGTTCTCGCGCTCGGCGATGGCGTGGCGCTTGTCGTACTGCTTCTTGCCGACGGCCAGTGCCAGCTTGACCTTGACCAGGTGCCCCTTCCAGTAGAGGCTCAGCGGCAGGATGGAATGCCCCTTGGCCTCCACCCGGTGGATGATCTTGCGGATCTCGGAGGCGTGCAGCAGCAGCTTGCGCTTGCGCAGCTCCTCGTGCGCCCCGAAGCGGCCGTTGGAATAGGGACTGATGCGCATGCCGATGACGAAGATCTCCTCGTTCAGCACGCGGGCGTAGGCTTCCTTGAGCGAGACTCCGCCTTCGCGGCAGGCCTTGACCTCCGTGCCGCAGAGAGCGATGCCCGCCTCCCATGTATCGAGGATGTGGTAGTCGTGGCGCGCCTTGCGGTTCTGGGCAATGATGCGCGGCGCGTTGGCGGCGGCGGGGCGGCTCATCCGGTCGTCTTCCTAGGGTTTCTTCAGCCCGAAGAGCTGATTCACCTGGTCCACCATTTCGACATAGTCGGCGACCTCGATCAGCGGGATTTCCTTCTCGCGGCTGATCTCGCTGAAGTAGCCGTCATGGTTGCCGCCGTCGACCACCAGCAGAGTCGAGCTGGATGCGGCCACCTTCTCGATGAAGCCGTCGCTCAGGGGACCGCGGCGGGTCTTGCGTCCCAGGTGCATGCAGACCACGGGGATCGACTGTTCCTGGCTGTAGGCCAGCAGGCTGTCCAGGCGCGCCATTTCCAGCTCGACCGAGTCCTTGGCGTTGCCCAGGCCCTTGCTGCTGCCTCCGACAACCATGACCAGGGTTTCCACCCCTTCCAGGGTGTCGGGCATGGCCCTGGCGTCCATGCGCGGATCCTCCAGGCCGGCGCGCAGGAAGATCTGCTTGGCGATCAGCACGTCGTTGCTCTGCCCGGCGCTGGTCAGGAAGAGCGCATCGCTGAAGGTCGCGGCCGCCGCGCCCAGGGCCAGGCTCAGCACGGCCAGCAGGTTCAGCAGGGTTTTCATGAAAGCATCCGTTCGATTGGGGAAGCCCGGTCGCTTCGATTCAACATTCCAGGCCCTCGCGAAAGGGCAAGCTTTGAATATAGAAAGGGAATAGAATTGATTCCGGGGGAGGAGGGTTCCCCGGCCTTCCCATTCGCCCCGCTGTCATCCAGAGGCTTGACCACCGGATCGGTTTCATGGCCGCAGGCAGGAGGATCTTCCGCCCCTCACGCTGTCATTCCGTGGCTTGACCCACGGAATGACAGCGCACTGGTCAACCCACGGGAAGGCAGCGCACTGGTCAAGCCACGGGATGACAGCGAAGTGGGCCATGCATGGGGGCGACTGAATGAAAGGGGCGTACACGATCGTCCGAGGAACAGGGGCCGCTTCATTCCAGTCTTTTCCTGCGCAACCCTTCCTCATAGGCCTCCACCGTCGCGTCACACAGCTGTTCCAGCGAGAAGTGCTCCCGGATGCGGCGGATGCCTGCTTCGCCCATGGCCCGGCGGCGCTCGTCGTCGGCGAAGAGCTCCAGCAGGCTGTCGCACAGGGATTGCGGATCCCCGGGCCGTGCCAGCAGGCCGGTGACACCGGGCTCGAGGGTTTCCGGAAGGCCGCCCGCATTGCTGACGACCACCGGCCGTCCCAGCGCCTGGGCCTGCAGGGAGACGGTGCCCAGGCCTTCGTCCAGGCTGGGCAGCACCAGGGCATCGCAGCTGTGGATCCAGTCCACGGGGTTGTCCTGGAAGCCGGGGAAGCGGATCGCCTCTCCCTGCTCCCGGGCCAGCTCGCGCAGCCGGTTCTCCTGCGGGCCTTCTCCGACGATGTAGAGCACGGCTTTCCCGTGCCTTTCGCGGAAACGGCGGAAGGCCTCGACCAGCACGGGCAGGCCCTTGTGCTCCAGCAGCCGGCCCATGTAGCACAGGCGCGGCGTTCCCTCCAGGCCCAGGTCCGCGGGAGGATCGTGATCCATCTGCACCACGCTGTGGACGGCGCGGATCCCGGGGGCGGAAATGCCCTGGGCGCGCAGGCGGCGCTCGATCTCGCGGCTGACGGTGAGGATCAGGTCCAGGCGGTTGTAGAGGCCGCGCGCCGGCCGTGAGACAGGATCCGGTACCCGCCGATGGGCCACCCTGAGCACGCCCTTCGCGCCGAAGAGGCCGCGCATGTCGCGGCCCGTGTGGCTGTGGATCACATCGAAGGAGTGCCGCGCCTGCAGGGCCCGCACATCCCGCTTCAGGCCCCAGGCGGTCCAGAGGGCCGGCCTGACATGATGGATCACGATCTGCGGCGCCTCGGCGCGCAGGCGCTCTTCCAGGATCCCGCCCTCGCGGAGCAGCACATGGTTCTGCAGGCCGCGTCCGGCGAGCCCTTTCAGCAGCAGCAGGGTCTGGTTCTCCCCGCCGCCCCAGCTGCGCTGCAGGTTGAGGTGCAGCAGCTTCACGGCCGCGTTCCCTTCGTGTGTTTCATTTCCCAGAGCTTGGCGTACTTACCGAAGACGTAGACGGACGCCAGAACGGAAAGCACGAAACCCTTCAGGCCCATGCGCCAGCCGCCGAGCAGGAAGAACTCGCGGAAGAATTTCCAGGGAGGATCGAAGAGCAGCTTGGTTGCCGAGGCGCTTTTGCCCTGTTCGTCCAGTTCCCGCGCCAGGGCGGTGGTGTAGGCGTCGATCTTCCGCAGGTGGTGTGACATGTCGCGGTAGGGCCAGTGCAGCAGCAGGCCCGGCAGGCGAAGCTCGCGGCAGCCCTCGCCGCCGGCGCGGTCATGGACCGTGCTGCCCCCGAAGCGCGCCTTCGCGCGATGGAAAAGCCGCACGCTGCTGTCGCGCCTCCAGCCCGTGTGATCCACCCAGCCGCCCAGGTACCAGTTGCGCCGGCGGATGCGGTAGACCGCCGCCGTGTCCGCCCAGTCGACCTGCTCGAGCGCCAGGGGCGGTTCGGCCGCCACCTCTTCGTCGGCGTCGAGGCTGAAGATCCAATCGTGCTCCGCCAGCTCGATGGCGCGGTTCTTCTGCTTCTGGTGCCCCAGGAAGGGCTGGACGAGCACCCGCGCCCCCTCCGCCTCCGCCAGTTCGCGGGTGCGGTCCGTGCTCTCCGAATCAAGCACCAGCACTTCGGCGCAGAAGGGCTTCAGGCTGCGGATCGCGGCCTGGATACGCTCTTCCTCGTTGAAGGAGATGATGACGCCGGAGATGGGGGGTCGGTTCATGACTCAAAGATGTCGATTACAGGAAGAAGTCGGAAGCGAAAGCAGGGCGTCCTCGGCCGGATCCTCTCGAGATCCCGGGAACTCTATTCCCGCTGGCCCGTCACCAGGAACATCACTTCGTTTGCGTCCGCCGCGTAGGCGATTCCCGTGATCCGCAAGCCTTGCAGGCGCAGGATCGTCAGCTGCTCCTCGCGGTGGGGCAGGCGGGCCGTGGCCTCGCCTTCGTGATCCAGCAGGATCGGGTAGTCCCGCTTGCGCATCGCCGGCAAAGCGAAGAGCTTCGTGATGATTCCCGGCATGCCGCTGATGTCGGCCATGTAGACCGCTTCGCCGCTGTTCAACTGGCCGAGGGCGTGCTCCTTGACGGCCAGGTCGAGGATCTCGTCGCCGGCCCGGTCGCGGCTGTAGAAGAGCCAGTTCGTCGCCGGTTCCAGGCAGTGGAGATCGCCGTGGCAATCCTCCAGGCTGAAGGCGGGCAGTGTATCACCCACCCGCCATGCTTCTGCCGCCTCTTCCGCAACGGATGGAAGCGCCAGGAAAGGCAACCACAGGCAGAAGGCGAGTGGACGAAGGTTCCGGATCCAGTGGCTCATGCGATTTCTCCAGGAGGACAATTGCATCACGTGTGTCTTCCGGCATGCAGGGAGGCCGGCATCCGTTCCGGGAATTGTAGCAGAATCGCCCTGTTCGGCAAAGCTGTCGACGACAGCCTTTCCGCGGCCCTATCGCCTGGCTTGCCCTGAAGACCGATCCTGCTAGTTTGTGGCAAGGGACAGTCATTCAATGCGAGGCACCGTGAACAAGCTCCTGAAGAACCCCGTGTTCCATGCCCTTTCCGACCTGCGCCTGTCGGCGATCCTGATGCTGCTCTTCGCCATCGCCGCGGCGGTGGGCACCTGGATCGAATCGCACTACGCCAACCTGGGGTCCATCGAGACCGGCATCGCCGCGGTCTTCGAGCTGGTCTACGACGCCCCCTGGTTCAATGCCCTGCTGATCCTGTTCTTCCTCAACCTGCTGCTCAACCTGGTGCGCCAGATCCTGCGCCGCCGGCTCAGCCTGCAGTTCCTCATGGTGCATGCCGGCATGCTGCTGATCCTGGCCGGCGCCGGCCTGACGCGCTGGTGGGGTTTCGAAGGGGAGATCCGCATTCGCGAAGGGCAGGCCCAGGGCCGGGTCGCCTCCAGTGACGACTACGCCGTGGTTGCCCTGGGGAACGAGGAAGCCGCGCTGCCCGTCCGCCTCTACCGGCCGGGGGCGCAGAGCCACGGTGCTTCGGTCACCCTTGGCGGAAAAGCGTATACCCTTGGCGTGGCCGAGTTCTGGCCGCGTTTCGAAGCGCGCCCGGTTCCCGGTGAAGGAGGAGTTGCCCGGCTGCGCCTGGCGGTGGCCGAAGCCGGCAGTTCCGTGCGACAGGACCTCTTCGAAGGGGAGGACCTCTGGATCGGAGGGATCTACCTGCGTTTCCACAAGGAAAGCCCTGCGGACTCCGGCCGGGCGAGCGAAGAACTGATCGAGGGCTACGGCACACGGATCGATCTGGCGCGCCAGGGAGACCGGGTGATCCTGCGCGCCGGTTTTCCCCTGGACATCTCTTCGGCCGGAAGCGACGAAGCCGTGTCCCACCTGCCTGTCGGCGAGTCACGCCTCCTGTTGGAAGGAGACCTGATCCAGGGCAGCCAGGGCTTCCAGGTCCTGGTGGAGAGGATCGACCCCAGCCTGGTGCCGGGAGGCGTGGCCAGCGAGAATCCGAACGCGGGGGCCGCGGCGCGGATCACGCTGGAAGGCGAGGACGGGCGGGCGGAAGCGATCTGTGTGCTCGGCGACGAGCCGAGTCCGGTCCGTCTTGGCGAGCAGAGCTTCGAGCTGCGCTATGGCCCCGTCTACAGCGACCTGCCCTACGAGCTGCTGCTGCAGGACTTCGTACTCAACACCTACCCCGGAAGCGACAATCCGGCGAGCTACGAAAGCCACCTGCTGCTCAACGATCCGGAACAGGGCATCGAGGGCCGGCCGGTCCGGATCTGGATGAATCACCCCCTGGATCACCGCGGCATTCGCCATTTCCAGTCCAGCTACGATCCCGATCGCCTGGGCACCGTGCTCGCGCTCAATCGTGATCCGGGCAAGGGCCTGACTTATGTCGGGTATACGGTGATCTCCCTGGGCTTTCTCTGGGTGCTGCTCCGCATTCTCGTCCGCCGCTGGCAGAGCCTGCGCCAGGCGGCCGGGGGCGGGCTGCTGCTTGCCCTGCTCTGCGCCGGGCTGGCCGGCGAATGCCGCGCGGAGGACGGGCCCGCGGTTCCACCCGCGCTGGAACTGTCCCGGGCCAATCTGGAGGCCGTCTCCCGTCTTGTGGTACAGGACTTCCGCGGGCGCATGAAACCCTTCGATACCCTGGCCCGCGAAACGGCGATGAAGATCACGAAACGCACCCGTTTCGAGGGGCGCGAACCGGCGGAACTCTTCCTCGGCCTGGCCCTGCACCCGGAGGCCTGGTTCGATTATCCCGCGATCCACGTGAAGAATCCCGGCGTGCAGCAGCTGCTGGGAGTCGCCGATACGGTGCATCACGTGGCCCTGGCCTCTGTGATGCACCCGGAAGGATACACCCTGGCCGAAGTGGTCGACGCAGCCCACCGCACGCCATCCAACCGGCGGGACAAGACCCAGCAGAAGCTGATCCCCTTCGACGAGCGCGTTCACCTGTTCTTCGGCGCCTTGCAGGGAAACGCCCTTCGCCTGTTTCCCCTTCCCGACGACCCGGGAAACAGCTGGCTCACGATCGAGAAGGTGCTGCAGGCGATCCCGGCGGAGGACTCCCGGCGCATCGAGTTCCAGCGCGCGGGAGGCGTTCTCTTCGAGGGGCTGCTGGAAGGAAACGACGCGCGCACCGCGGAAGGCCTGGCCCTGGTGGCCGGGCTGCAGCAGCGCTACGGCGCCGCCGTGATCCCTTCGGCTCTGCGGATCAAGGCCGAACTGGGCCTCAATGGATCACGCCCCTTTGCCCGCTCCCTGCTGCCCTACCTGCTGGGCTTCACGCTCCTGATCACGGCCTTCTTCGTCGGGCTGCTCAGGCGAGGGGGAGCGCGCTGGCGATTCCGTGATCCGCTCTACCTGCTGGGCATGCTGTCCTTCGGGGGCGCCTTTGCCCTGCACGGCTGGGGCTTCGCGCTGCGCTGGATCGCCTCCGGCCGGGCGCCCTTGAGCAACAGCCACGAGTCCCTGCTCTGGGTGGCCCTGGCCGTCGCCCTGGCCGGTCTGCTCTTCGAGTTGCTGAGCCGCACGGCCGCCGCCGGAGCGCTGAGCTCCCTGCTGACGGCCGTCGTGCTCGGAGTTTCCATGCTGAGCACCTTCGACCCTTCCATCGGCCCGCTGATGCCCGTGCTCGCCTCCTACTGGCTCACGATCCACGTCACCGTGATCACCGCCAGCTACGGCTTCCTGGGCCTTTCCTGCCTGATCGGCCTGCTGACCCTGGTGCTTTTCGTGATCCATCGGCGACGTTGCACGCCGGCCGCCCTGCGCGCCGTGACGCAGCTGGACCAGCTCAACGTGGACGTGATGATCGCCGGCATCGGCCTGCTCAGCGTGGGCACCCTGCTGGGCGGCGTCTGGGCCAACGAGAGCTGGGGCCGCTACTGGGGCTGGGATCCCAAGGAGACCTGGGCCCTGGTCTCGATCCTGCTCTACGCCATGCTGCTGCACTTCCGCTGGATCCCGCGGCTGGCCAATGCCTTCGTCCAGGCCGCCGGCTCTTTCCTGCTGGTCTGGTCCATCGTGATGACCTATTTCGGCGTCAACTACCTGCTGATGGGCCTGCACAGCTACGCCGCCGGCGACAAGGTGGCCATTCCCCTGTGGGTCAAGCTGGCCTGCCTCTTCTCCCTTCTCTTCTGCCTGGTCGCCTGGCGGGCCTGGTCTTCCTCCAGGGCGATGTGGGAAGCAAGGGCGAACTGATTCAGCATTCGAGCACCCTTCCCGGTTCGCGCCACCCCGGCCTCTTCCTTTGTCAGGAAATTTTCACCGGATCTTCACAGCAAAAGGCATGCGCCCAGCACATCCTTTTGATTTTGTGTTACTTAACGAAGCGCAGCAAAATTGACGAATTGACACAGGTCAAATAGCACTAAAAGTGTCCCCTTAACTTCTAGGCATCAGTCGTGCCCATGGCGAGCACATCGCCGACCACGCAATCGAAAGGGACGAGGTGTCTATGTCGAAAGAGAAGATCCTGGGGATCGGCGCTTTCCTGGCCGTAGCGGTTGCCCTTGGCATGGGAGCCCACCTGATGGTGGAATCGAAGGCCACCTCCTATTTCTCCAGTGACCCGGCCGCCTGCATCAACTGCCACGTCATGGAATCGTACTACACCTCCTGGCAACACAGCTCCCACGCCCGCCACGCCACCTGCGTGGACTGCCATCTGCCCGCCGACAACCTGGTCGACAAACTGGTGTCCAAGGCGCGGGACGGCTGGAACCACTCCTATGCCTTCACCTTCAATACCTACGGCAAGCGCCTGATGATCTCGGATGACGGCGCACGCCGCGTGCAGGCGAACTGCATTCGCTGCCACAGTTCAGTGATCGAGACCCAGGTGCGTGGCGCCGAAGGGCAGCACACCATCGGCGGCCTCTCGGACGGGGAACGTCCCTGCTGGGACTGCCATCGCCTCGTGCCGCACGGCAAGGTGCGCAGCATCAATGCCTCGCCGGAGAACCTCAGCATCAAGTGGAAGAAATAACGCGGAGTCTGGAATGAAGAAGAATGCCGTCGTCCTCGTGGGAGCCCTGCTGGCGATCGCTGTCATCTCCTACATGCTGTCATCCATCAGCACCAAGAAAATGGAAACGGTGCAGCTGAAAGCCGCTCCGGTGATCAAGGCCGAGGGTGTCGAGGCCCGCAGCGATGTCTGGGGCGAACACTTTCCGCGCCAGCGCAACTCCTGGGAACAGACCCGCGGCAGCGACGAGATCGAGGATCTGGTCGAGCGCTATCCGCAGCTGGCGATCCTCTGGGCCGGATACGGGTTCTCCAAGGACTACAATGCGCCCCGCGGCCATTCCTACGCCCTGGAAAGCAATCGCAACACCCTGCGGACCGGCGCGCCCGTCGACGGCGAGACCGGCCCCATGCCCATGGCCTGCTGGACCTGCAAGTCCTCGGATGTGGCGCGGCTGATCGAGGAAGAGGGTGAGAACGAGTTCTTCACCGGCAAGTGGGCCCGCGCCGGCTCGGAGATCGTCAACCCAATAGGCTGCGCCGACTGCCATGACAGCCAGTCGACCCAGCTCGGCATTTCCCGCCCGCACCTTCTGCGCGGCTGGGAAGCCAGCGGCCGCAAGGTCGAGGACATCACCTACCAGGACATGCGCTCGCTGGCCTGCGCCCAGTGCCACAGCGAGTACTACTTCGCCCCGACCAAGTATACGGACGACCAGGGCGTCGAGAAGACGGCCAAGGTCGTGACCTTCCCCTGGGCCATGGGCCTCGGCGCCGAGGACATGGAGAAGTATTACAACGCCATCGACTTCAAGGACTGGTCGAACAAGCTGAGCAAGGCTCCCATGCTCAAGGCCCAGCACCCGGGATACGAGATCTTCACCACCGGCGTGCACTACAAGCGCGGCCTCTCCTGCGCCGACTGCCACATGCCCTACGTGCAGGAAGGCGGCGTCAAGTACAGTTCGCATCACATCCAGAGCCCGCTCAACGACATCGCCAACAGCTGCCTGACCTGCCATCGCCAGAGCGAGCAGGAATTCCGCGAGATCGTCGGCGAGAAGCTGGCGCGCAAGAACGAGCTGAACGTGCTCGCCATGAACAGCCTGGCCACGGCGCACCTGCTGGCGCAGAAGGCCTGGGAGGTGGGCGCGACGGAGGCGCAGATGGACCCGATCCTGCAGACGATCCGCAGCTCCCAGTGGCTCTGGGACTACTCGATCGCCAGCCACGGCTCCTTCTTCCATGCTCCGGGCGAAACCCTGCGCCTGCTGGCCAAGGCCAACGACAAGGCAATGACGGCGCGCATCGACCTGACCACGCTGCTGGCGAGCCTGGGCGTGGTGGACTACAAGGTGCCCGATTTCTCGACCAAGGAGAAGGCGCAGAAGCTGGCCGGCCTCGACATGCCCCAGCTGATCGCCGACAAGCTCAACTTCAAGAAGACCCTGGTCGCCGACTGGATGGACGAGGCGATCCGCGCCGAGCGTCTCACGGACGAGTTCGTCAAGAGCCTGGAGAGCGAAACCGCCTACTCGGACTAGGCACACGTGCATCGCCTGATCCAGGGCCGGCAGGTCTCCCGAAAGGGTGGACTTGCCGGCCCTTTTCTGTGTTACAGGAGCCGGTCTACTCAGGGAAAACCGGCTTTTGGCTCTGGGGCTTTCAGGGCATGGAAGTTGTGTTGCACGATGCGGGTGCATCCTCTGGAAGATTCGCAGGGACTTGCCCGTCCGAAGACCGTGCATTCTGGTTCTTCAGAATGGATTCTGATCGAGCGGTTTTCGATTGCGACAGCTGTAAACTTTAGTTACATCCCGGTGAAGAAAGTGGACTGGACGATTCAAACCCTGATTCTCGCGATCGGCCGTTATCCATGCAGTGACTAGATGAAATCATCGAAGCACTAGAATGTGAAGAGAGCATACCCATGCCAACTAGGCCCTACACGGAACTGCTGTACAAGGATCTGCAGAACGCGGAATTTGCAGGGCTCTACCTGAACGAGGTTCTGGAACACGAATCCCGGGAGGTGTTCCTGATCGCCCTGCGGCATGTGATCGAAGCCCGGAACCTGACCTTTGCCGGCCTGGCGGAAAGACTCGGCATGAGCCGCCAGGGACTGATGAAGGCGCTTTCGGAAGACGGCAACCCCAGGCTCTCGACCCTGCAGGCCCTGCTGCGGGAACTGGGTCTGCAGCTCCAGGTCGGCAAGGGCGAAAGGTCGAAACGCACCGCCTGATTCCTCTCCCCACTTCCTGGCAGCCTGTCGCACACGGAATCGCTGCTAGTACAGATACCCCAGCAGGTCCAGTTCCTCCTCCTCGTCCCAGTCGAATCCGGCCAGAGGCTTGACCGTCAGGATCTCCCGGTAGCGGCGGGTGCAGACGTCGACGGATCGGTCCTCCGCCACGCGCAGCAGGCGCACGGGGTTGGCGGCGTGGACGAATCCGCAGGCCCGGTAGAGGCGAGGGTCGTCGGCGAAGAGCAGCAGAGCGTCGGCCTGCGCGGCAAGGGCGAAGGCCTCGACCTCCTCCACCAGCCGGCGACCGATCCCGCGCCCACGATGGGACTCGCGCACGCAAAGATCGATCAGGCCCGTGACACGCAGCCGCCGCTCGCCAAGACGCATCAGGCGGAAGTCGACGCCCACCTGCGCCACCAGCCCTTCTTGGTGCGCCAGCCAGCGGCGATGGGGCATCTGCTTGTAGTACGGACGGTCCGGGTAGCCCTCGAAGCATGCGCCCAGCAGCTGCGTGATGCGGCGACGCTCGTTGTCGGAGAGCAGAGCCTCTTCCCGGCTGGAGAAGGAGATCTCAGGATTCAGGGCATCCTCCGCAGCGAGTTTTCAGGAATTGGGCGAGTCCGGCCCAGGGCGGGCCGGAAAACGATCCGCGGGCCGCTTCCTTGAAGAGGCGGCAGCATCAGGAGTGCTTGCAGGTCCCGTTCTTGCAGCAGTCCGCCTTGCGGCAGAGCAGGAAATTGCGGGTGTGGGCCGTCGCCAGCATCAGGCCGCCGGCTACATTGGTCCAGGTGTGGGCGGCGGTGTGGACATGGCCTTCCGCCCCGCTGCCGGAGCAGCTGGCGCAGTGGTGAGCCGCGGCGTGGGCTTCCGGGATCAGGAAGAGCATCTCGTAGCCGACGACACCGCTTAACAGGGCCATGCCGCCAAGGCTGAGCAGCACGACCGCGCGATCGTGGTGCTTGCGCCAGCCCGTATAGACGGCCAGGCTGGTGGTGGGCAGGACCAGCAGGAGCATCCACAGGTGGAACTGCTCGCTGACCCAGAAAGTGCTGGCCAGCAGCGGCAGGGCGATCAGGGCAAGCGGCGTCAGCAGGCAGTGTACGGCGCAGAGCAGGGACATGCCGATGGCCAGGGAATCCAGCCAGCCGCGGGTGTTGTCGGGAACGCTTGTCAGGTGCATCATCGCTTGTCCAGGATCTAGACTTCCCCGTTCGATTCGACGGGGCTGCGAACATACGATAATGGATTATCAAAATCACCTGCGATCAGCAAAGGGATGCGGAAGGCATGCGGCCCTTCGGCTCCTGCCCGACCGATGGCTGCCGCACTTTCAACGGCTCTGATTGTATAGGTCGGGGTACCGGCTTCCGGTCTTGCGCAGCAAGCCTTCATCGGTGGCTGGAACCGGATCCGGTTCACTCCTTGTTCTTTGCAAGATCCTCCGCGAAGACCAGCATATAGCCGTCGGGGTCGCGGAGGCCGATTTCGCGCATGCCGTAGAGGGCGCGATCCACGGGGCCGTGGACGACATCCACCTTGTCACGAACGCTTTGCCAGAAGGCATCCAGCTGCTCGCACCAGAAATAGGCGTCCCAGTGCTTTCGTGATCCATTGGTGCGGATGTGATCCGGACCCGCCTGGTTGAGCATCACCACGAAGCCGTCCCGCGAGGGCATGGCGAAAGCGGGCGGATCGCCCCAGAGCCGCGGCTGCTCGAAACCGAGGATCTCTACATAGAAACGGATCGAGCGCCGCAGATCGGCGACGAGGAAATGAGGTGCGCTGGCCAGGATGCGCATGGCATGTTCCCTTCGCTGTGGATTCGGGGCCATCTAGTCTCGATGTGCTTCCAGGCAGATCGCCTCCAGGGGGGTCTCCTCCACCGGCTCGACGACGCTGCGTGTGACACGGAATCTGGTGCTACAAAAGATCGATGAACTTCCTGCGTTTCTTCTCCCTGGCGATGTCCAGCGCCGTCCTGCCGGAGCGATCCTTCAGCTCCCGGTCGGCGCCGGCCTCGAGCAGCGCCTGCACGCTTTCGAGCCTTGCCCGGCCGCAGGCGATCATCAGGGCGGTCCGCCCTTCCCCGTCCTGCAGATCCGGATCCGCCTTGTGGCGCAGAAGCAGCCGGACCATTTCGTGATCCGAGTTCTGCGCGGCGCGCATCAGCGGGCTGCGCTGCTTTTCGTCCCGCATGTCGACCTCGGCTCCCAGCTGGAGCACACGCTCGGCGGTGGCATGGTTGCGGTAGGTCACGGAAAACATGAGCGCTTTCCAGTCCTTAGGCCCATAGCCGTCGCCGTGTTCGATCAGGCACTCCAGCAGGGCGGCGTGGCCGTTGATCGCCGCGAAATGAAAGGCCCGCCAGCCGTTCTTCGGCTCGCGGAGCCTGAGATCGATTCCCCTGCCCAGCAGGAAATGTGCGACATCCAGGCGCTCTTCCATGTTGCCGCAGAGCATCAGGGCGGAGAGCCCGCGCGGACTCGGCGTGTTGACATCGATGCCCGCCTCCAGACAGGCTCGGACAGTTTCCAGGTCCCCTTGCAGGGCGGCTTTCAGGTAGTCCTGCGCGGTCATTTCCCCTCCCGGTTCCGGATGACGCTCAGCATCGCGTCGACGCCTTCGGTGGATCCGCCCAGCGAAGCACCCAGGCAAGCAGGGCCGCCAGGACCAGCCAGGCGAGCTTCGGATTGAGAGTCATGAAGTTGAGGAAGAGCGCCCCGTGACTCAGCAGGTAGACGCCGATGGCGAGTCCGCGTTTCCAGCTCATTCCATTCCTTTTCGGCCGTGTGTCATTCTATCGGCGACGTATGCGACTGGCTGCCGGTGCAGCAGCTCTTCCGCGTTCTCATTCCCCCTCGGGCGGCCGGGGCTTTTTCCGTCTCACGATGCTGTTGAGAAAGGTGCTGTTCGGGATCAGCACCTGCTCGCTCGGCGTCTCGATGTATACATAGCGCAGATCCATGTCCCGCACGATGCCCCGCGCGCTGGAGACCTCCAGTTCGTCCTCCAGGTCGAAGGGGCTGTAGAGGATGATCATCAATCCGGCGATGAAGTTCGAGACCGCGTCCTTGAGGGCCAGGCCCAGGGCCAGGCCGGTCAGCCCCAGGCCGGCGACCAGGGCCTTGGTGTCGATGCCCAGGGTTCCCAGTCCGGACACCACGGCCACCAGGAAGGCGGTGATGCTGATGCTGCTGGCGATCAGGCGATACACGCGGTTCCGGCGGACCCGCTCCCCGCGGCCGATCAATCGGAAGGCCAGGGAGAAGGCGAATCCGATCAGCAGCGGGACCAGGAAGGCCACGAAGGCCAGCCCCGCGGTGTGCCATTCATAGTTCAGGATCGTGTCGGGCATTCTGCTCTCCTGGATGATCGCCGTGTGTCACGCGACTTCCGCGCCGGGGACTGCCTGCTCCTTAGCGGGTGACTCCCGGCGCGCGCGCCAGGACGCGATAGAATGCCCTCGCGGCGTGCAGGGCCTCCTCGTCCGTCCAGGAGTGGGCCGTCGTGGTGCCGAGGGTGTCCACTCCCCCGTGAAACTCGGCGTCCGCGGAGCGCAGCACCGTATACTCCGCCGGCCCGGCGTCGGGCCATGCGAGATGCACCTCGTGCGCCTGCAGGGAAATGTCCACCTCCAGATCGACGGAGGGATTGACGATCGGCAGCTGCAGCAGCTCTCCCCCCTGCAGGAACCAGAGATGATCCCGGCTGCGGCAGATGCCTTGCATGGGGATGTCGGCATTCATCAGCGTATCACAGAGGGCGAGGGAAGCGTCATCGGACAGGTGCAGACTGAGCAGGCCGCCCCATTGGTGGGCCACGAGAAGCTGTTTCCCGACCCAGGCCAATTCGTAGAAATAGCTCACATCCCACTGGCCTCCCCAGGGAACGGGGATCTCGTCCAGCAGGACTGGATCCAGAATGTCCGACAGATCGACAACGCCGGCGACATTGCCGTCCGCGCCGACATAGCTCAGCAGATGCCCCTGGACCTCCATTCCCGATGCGTACTCCAGGTCCAGCGAGGCGAGCACCAGCGGGTCCAGCGGATCCGAGAGCTCGAGAACCTGCAGGCCACAGAAACGGTTCAGGCTGAGTACGTGATCGCCGTAATTCTGCAGCAGGCCGCCCCTGTGGCAGAAGCTTGACCACGATCCCAGCAGGGAGCCGTTGCGGAAGACCCAGGCAACTTCGGTCCAGTTGATTTCCGTCCACGAGATTCCGGACAGGACCACATCCTGCCCCAGCACGACACCGGACTCGATCCAGGTTTCCGGGAAGCCGAAGGTCTCACGCAGGCTCAGCTGCCCCTCTGCCAGTTCCACAACCGCCGCATGCTCATAGGCGCCGGCGATCAGGTGATCCCCGGAGAGAATCAGGTGAGTCGGCGCGAAAGGCAGGGACAATTCCTCCTCCGCCGCCAGACTGCCCTCGTCCCCGATCGTCTGCATCACGAGCGCTCCTTCCTGGTTGATCGTGATCAGCCGATCGTTCCAGTGTACGACATCCGCTGTCGGGAAGAGGGCGGGCGCTTCGCCATAGGACTCCCAGTCCGTGCACTGGGTGACACCTGGGCGGGAGTCCAGGAGCAGAAGCAACAGGGCAAGGGCAGGATACAAGCGTCTCATGGCGTTCTCCATTTCTCTGGCCTGCCTCAGGTATACGATGCGGAGTGCAATCGTCTGTTCTCTTCGGCTGCCTGAACTACGGCATCCTTGAGTTCCGGGAACGTGGCCTCGATCGGTTTCAAGCTCTTCAAGGCGGAAAGCGAGAGCGTGGATTGCCCCTCACAGGCCTCGTTCAGGACGGAAGTCGGCAGCACATAGAACTGCCATTGCTTCACATTCAGCGGATCGATCGTTTCCTGGCAGGTGTGCGCATGCACGGCGAAGACATAGACCTCCGCGCTGCGCAGGCGCTCTGAAGATGAGGTATTGCTCGCGGCATCCCATGCCTTTTTCGCCGCGATGCCGAATCGGATCCGGGACAGGGAGGTCTGTTTCCAGGACTGCAGGTAGCCGGAGGATTTCACCTCCACCTTCGTGCCGTCGGCAAGTTGCAGGTCATAGGCATCCCATTCCGTGCGGACCTCGCCGGAAGCGCCCAAGGCCACGCCGACCAGGAACTCGGCCAGCACGCCGCGCTGGGCATTGGACACCAGGTCCGAAGCGGACCAGCGCCAGAATTCCAGCAAGGTCACACCGGTCGGCTGGCCATCCGAGTGAAGGCTCTCGTTCCCGGAACGCACCTTCGCCTGAATCCTGTCGTACACAGTTCTGCTCCGTTTCTTCGGTATTGATCAGCTGGATATCCGCAATGATCGCAAGCCTATTCTGCGGCTACGTTGTAGATCACAGGCATCCGCCCCTTCCACCGCTGCCAGGTCTCGTCGTCGCTCAACAGCTCGGCCATGAAATGCGCCACATTTATGCGGCTGGTCTTTCCCGCATCAAACAAGGCGCTCCGCGTCGGCGAGGGATGCACCTTGTACTCGCTGACCTGCTCCTCGTTCAACAAGGTATCCGGCCGCACCACGGCCCACTGCACAAAGGGATCCTCCTGCCCGATCCCGCTCCGCAGGATCTCCGCCGCCAGCTCATTGTCCACATGCGGTGGCAGGAGCAGGCGGATCAGCGCAAGAAGGCTGCTGTGCGCCAGCGAAAGGGGCTCATCGAGGTCCCGGTTGCGGGTGCCTGCGGTGTTCATCAACACAACGCGCAGGGGATGCTTCGGGCCATTCGCCTGAATCGCCCCGCAAACCCGTCTCACGGCATCCCGCACCAGCCGGCGGGGCTGGCCGTAGATGCCCTTCAAATTCGGTGTGTGCCCCAGGCAGGATGCGACGGCGGTGCAGTCTTTCAGGTATTCGGCCAAAGTGGGCTCGTCCAGGTCCAGCAGGCTGGCTTGGATTAGGTGAAGGTTGGGGTGGTTTCGTAGCTCGCTAGGAAGGCCGTCGGGATTGCGCAGGATGGCTTTGACCTGGTGGTTGCGGTCCAGTAGCTGGCGGACCAGGAGGCGGCCGGTGGCGCCGGTTGGGCCTAGGATTAGGGTGGTGGGTGAGATAGGTTGTACTCCAGGGCTTATCTTTTATGCACACGGATGAAGTACTCATTGCTGAAGATCTTTGCCAAGCATTTCGCTAAGAGGGCGTATGCAACACCTCTTTGCTTGAGAACCGCCGTTTTGCAACCGAAAGTCGCTATAGTCGCTGGAAGCTTGGTATGCGGCTCTCTGGCGATTACTGCGATCGGACTTTCTCCGGCAAGCCATCAGACACACGGGATCTCGGTCAAGATCCCTTCAGGGCATACGATGCTGTTGTTGAGCGGATGCAACCGGATCACAAAGCGAGTATGCAAACTGCACTACTTCTACCACGTGCTCGAAATATCGATTCGCTCTAGTAATGGTGATCCCTGTGCTTTTGCCATGTGAAATCTGATGTCGAATCGCTACAACACTATCTATTGCAGCCTTTCTTTCATCAATCACGTAGTCTTCTATTCTTTTTCCCCAATCTTTGTCAAAGACTGTAAACAGAGCGACTAGCCTTGATACATTTAAATTTGTTTGTCGTGATAGTCGATTGGATACGAAACTGGCAACTGTTCGCGAGGACTTTTCTTTGGCATGATGCTCGAGCATCAAGGATACTGAAGTCTCTAAATAGCCAGAAATTCGAACGCAGAAGTACTTAGCAATATCTGATTGCAGTTCAGTATTCTCCGTCTCACTAATTGCACGATTATAAAGTGATCTTAGCCGTGATTCCTGCTCATGAATTTGACCTAATGCGTTCATTGTTCACCTTTGAAGGCTGCAATCGCTTGATCCATTCTATAGTTTACACTGTCCTCCTTCGATGTTCCAGTTTCTGTAAACGCGACATACTCAGGATTCTTCATTAATTCTTCATAATTGGCCTTTAGTGCAACATCGCTTATTGTCACTCGACTCTTTATTGACAATGCAACACCAACCATAATAGAGTCCAAAACTGCAGCGTTTACAGATCTTTTGGGTTTGAATGCATTGTCGCCAATAGCAGAGCAAATCCTTTCCACGGTTGTGGAAAACGTGCTCCTTAGCTCCGATTCAGGCACTTTGCTGCAGCTTCTGTTATCAGACATAAAAGTATTGAGAAAGCCCTTCATTGAACCTTCATATCTATCTCTGTAATAAAGGAATGCAAAGAAGCGAAGTATCATTTCGATATCGCGTTGTCTCTTTGACACACGACCAACCAAAGACCTCCAGTATTTATCTTCATTTAATTCCTTCATTAGTTGTGCAAAGTTTCCATTGTAGAGTGCAGATCGAATCTCCTGCGGCTGAAGATTAACACCTCCCGTATTCAGTCTCTCGAAAATGGAATAAATACTGCTTTGATCATTACTAGGCTCGTCCTGCCGGATAATGGTGGCATGTATAATGCTATCGTCAAGCCGTCTGCGATCTGCAACGTCAAGCGATCTATAGCTTTTCCCTTCAAACTGTTCTGCAACCCCACTCAATAAGTACTCTTTTCCATGAATGATTCCCTCATAAAACGCTTGAAGTGTCACAAGTCTTTGATGTCCATCCAATACAAGTAATTTTCCATTCTCCTCTTTCACTAGAAATATTCCAGGAACTGGGAGCCCCAGTAATAGCGATTCTACAAACCTGTCAGCCTTATATCTTGACCAAACATATTCGCGTTGAAAACCAACAATGTCTGTAGACTCCTCAATACCTTGACTAAACCTTGGTACGAAAACATCGCCATTGTTTATTCGCTTGACAATACCATCAACTGGATAATCAGCACCGTAAGACGTAATAGAATACGTCGCTTTGACTGATTCAAACTCCTCTTCAGGATCAGTGGCAATATCTTCGTCTTTGGCTTGTTTCAATTGATCCTCGGACATGGATGTCTCCAATATTGTTTGACTCTTCCGAGTCCGACTAACAACGTAGCTCAGTTGCGAGAGCCAAGCCGCAGCGCGTAAGCCGAGACGATTACCTTGCAATGTCGCCGAGACTCACGCACATGGAAGAGCTTGGCCCTTGTCAACGGCAGCTACCCGTTATCTGGCCATTTATTCGGTTGTCTATCTGGCCGAACTGACTTCCCTATCGACCAGATGCCTGTAGCGTCGCTCAGCTGCATTGAGTTCCTCTGCCAACCTGCTCTTCGAGTCCACTTCGTCGTGGAGGGCCTGAGCCTGCTCGTCGAGGTCCCGAAGCAACTGGCCATAGAAGAGGTCCGAAATTTCAGCCGCTTGAATGTCGACTTGGTCACTTAGCTGGTTCGCTGCGTCTGCAAACTGAGCTCGCACTTCCGTCCTGAACGAGCGAAGCGCGCGCTCGGCCTCTTCCTTCTTTGTGTCCGCTCTGTATTCGAGGTAGGTCTCAGCCGCCACGGCGAGAGGCCCCAGCACCTTTCCCGCTTTGCCCAGGAATTTGCCGAGCTTCACCTTGCCCCAAGGTTTGAACTTCCCGCCGAAGAACTTGTAGATCTTCGCAAGCACTTCAGCGACCTGCTTTGAGCTCTTGGTAAGCTGTTCCGCAGCTTTGCCTACTCCTTGAATCGCCATGTGACGGATTCGTTCAGAGCTTTCAACAGCGATCCCTTCCGAGTTGAGGTCTCCGAGATCGATATGGAGATCCTTTAGGATCTTCTCAGCTAACGGGGACGCGTTGACTTCATCTAGCCGAGCTTCGAGGTCGGCTCTCAGTCGATCGACGAGATCTTCCATGTCCCCGGCGAGCTGGTCGACAGCGTTCTTGATTTCATTTTCTACCTCGGCCCAGAGCCGTTCGATCTCAGCTTCATCCACGCCCTCCTCAAGGGCCCTTAGCACCCGCTCAACTGGGTGCAGAATCTTCGCGCGGGCATCCTCGCGAACTCGAATAAACTCGGTACGGGCGTAAGCCCGCGCCTCTACGAGCACAAAGCGTCGACGACGCAGGAAACGGTCGAGGTCGACGCGGTCAGGTTCAGCTTCCAACGCTTTCTCTTTTGCATCGACTATGACCTCTAACGCCTGCTGGATCGGGCTCACCTCGCGTGCAATCACACCCTTTGCCGTCGTGAAGTCATCGATAGCCTGCACCAAGGTCGAGAACCTGCTCTTTGCGGCCTTGCGCGTGCGCTTCTCCGCGTCGTCCTGTTGCAGCGACGACAGAAAGTTTTTCGCCGAAACCACGACTGGTGAGAACCGTTGAACATCCAACGGGTCTAGTTCCTCCTGAAGCGTTGAGATGATGAACGCCACGGCCTCTTCGGGCGTCCGACCAGCAAGATTGAACCGGTCAAACTTATTGACGACTAAGAGGATCTGGTCCTTCTTCGCCAATTCTTCAGCCGCGAGCTTGAAGTAGGGGAGGCTTTCCTCTGAGAAGAGCTCGTTCGAAACCACAAAGATTAGGAGGTCGCACTCGGCGACAGCCGTCTTTGCGATCTTATCATGCTCCAACTGCCCAGCGAGGGTTCCTGGCATGTCGATGAGGTCGACATCGCCGTACTGGTAGCGTTTGACCTCCGCGGTCATTGGCGCCATCCCGACCTCGAGGGCGGCGCCAGTGAGCGCGTGGATCAACGTACTCTTTCCCGCGGTGTACGGCCCTGCGATTGCAAGCTTGAGCGGACCCTCAGGGTTCCCGATCATTTCCACCCGAGCGCGAAACGGCGCCCATTTGTCGTCGCCTGCAGGGAGGAGCTCCCCTAGCCGCTTGAGCTCTGCGCTGACTTCTCGTCGTACACGTTGAAACTTTAGTTCGTGCTCGCTAATCATTTCCTCCGACCTGTCGCTTTCTTTTCGCTTTTCTTTAGACTCGGACGCCTACCGGAAGACCAATCTTGACCGCCAGTCTCAATACGAATCGCACGCCCCAGGACGTCCTCTGCAAGACGCAGGTTCTTTTTACGCTGACCGAAGACATGTCGTGCATCAGATTTGGGCACGCGAACACGGATCTCGACACCAACCTCAACAGCGGTCGACGCAACGCGCGCTGGGCGTAGCGCATCGGCTACGACCTTCCCGCAGAGCCCCTCGGGTGGGTATTCGATGACGTCGATGGGCACACCCGTGTGTCTTCGGACTGGCCGGATCAGCTCACCGCCTTTACCGATCACTAAGCCAGCAATGGGTCGCTTTTCTGCGCCGGCGACGACAATCTTTGCGCGGTACTGCATCCACTGACTGGCGTCGATGAGCTCAACTCGACCATCGCAGAACGCCGGGTGAAGCTCGTTTAGGAGGCGCCGGTAGGATTCTCTTGAAAGTTCGTGACGGGCTTCCTGAAGTACGTCGTAGAGGGTGTCGCCGTGTTTCAGAAGCAGGCCGGATGCCGACTCAATCTCGCGCAGCGTCTTGATCACAATCTCTTCAGCGTTGTTCGTCGAACGCTGAAGCCAATCGTAGAGCTCGTCGTTCAATGACCTGTAGGTATCCCAGAGTTTGTCCTTCATTTCCTCTCGGATCTCCCGCTGATGACGAGCACGGTTCCCTTTCCCGTGCTTGATCGCCTTGTTCCCGAGGTACCTGGCTGCCGCACCACCTGCTAGTCCGGCGACTATCCACCACCCCCCAGCCAGAGCTACAGCGCCGAACGCCGCCATACCCAGGTACTTGCCTATCTTGCCAGCCTTTTCCCAACGCGAAGCGCTCTTCGCCCGTGACCGATCGCACTCCGGCTCATTGAAGTCCCCCCCCAGAGCAAGCGAACCTACCGCCTCCAGGTCCGTCTCCACGGTCTCCTGGAAATGCTCCAGGTTGTGCGTGATACCGTCAGCGACCGAGTCTTTCAGGTCATTGATCTTGCGCATCACCGCCGGCCAGTCCATCGCTCTCTCGAGCGCCGAGCCCAAGGACTCTGTTCTCTCGCCGCGCGCGTACTCCCAAGCAACCTCGTGTAGGTCGGAGTTCACGCGCAAGAAATGCTGCTTGAGCGTCGATAATTCACTTGCAGACTGTGCGCGCAAATTCTCGAACAAGCGGTGCGCCTCACGCTGCTTACGCTCGAGTTCTTTCTTTTGCGGACGAAGCGCCACAAGCTGAGGGTGTAGATCGTCGGCGATGGATTGAACGAAAAACATCAGCCCGTCGAAAGGCGCGGTCGCTCTGATCGCCCGTCCGTCTTCGTGCACGATTCTGGCGATCTCATCGAGAACGGCATCCATGCGGCTCTGCTCCCAGAGGTAGCGCTGGCGTTCACCCGTCGCCCGACGAGCCTCGAAGGCTGCGTTGGCACAGTAGTGGATCACAGGCGCTTCCTCGCCAGGAAAGACTTCGGCCAGTCTTCGGCGGATCTCGGCAATCTGCGCCTTTACGTCATCTTCGTCGTACGCGTCTTCGGGTTCGTCGTCGAGGATGGGTTCGTTAGCTGCTTTCCAGTTGAGCAGCACCAAGAGCCGCTTGTTCTGGCCACGCACTTCCTTCATCTTCTTGAAGAGCGTCGGCTCGATCGTGTCATCCGTGAGGACCATGCAAATCAGGTCTGCACGGTCGATGTAGGACTCCGCGATGTCGGTCAGGTCGGACGTGAACCCAAGGAGCCCTGGGGTATCGACGAGGGAGAGGCCTTCCCACACCTTTCCCTGGATATCCCTCGTGAAATCCGGTGCTCCCTGACCGATGCTTCGCTCGTCTGCGTCTGTAAGCGCCTCGATGGTCGTCGACTTACCCGCCATGGTTCGGCCGAAAAGCATCACGTTGAAGTCATCAAGCTCGCCTTTTCGACGGCGTTGCGCATCCTTCAACTCCAGAAACCCGTCTTTGATCACCTGGCGCTGCTCACCCACGAGCTGACCGACGGCTTCATTGAGTGCCTTGTCCTTCTCGTCGTCGAGTTTATTGTGAGCACGCTTCGCCCTCGCCAGAGCTCGATCAAATGAAATCAGCGACTTCTCAACCCGCTCATAGATCGGCTCCGCTGCGCTAAAAGCGTTTCGGGCCGCCGAACGACAGGCGTCAAGTGCGTCCTTTAGGTTGCGACTTCTCATGCTCTTTCGCTCGTCAGGCATTAACGCGCTGCTCCGCATCCACAAGTCTACGCAGCGTTCCTCGCTGCCAAGAGATTGAAGGCCAATCTAGAGCAAGAGGCGACGAGCTGAGTCTCATGTGGGTCATTAGCTGGATCATCACCAGAGCCTAGCCTCCTACAGTCCAGGTAGCAAGCATGTAGACTTACACACCACAGTCCCACCAATTCCTGAACCGGGAAGAATTCGCTACTCGTCTCACCATCCATCGCTTTTTAACGGTCCGCATCGATTCCACCTGAAGACCCTTGTGTCGGGATGCTCTCCAGATCCAAACTCACATAACCAATTCCCCGAACCGGTGAATCTTCAAAAGGTTGTATAGCAAGTTCAGAAGTTTTCACTGCCCATTCACCTATGTTCGACCCCGCAGACTGAAACAGCGAATGCCGATACGTGGCTTCAGGTGGGCAAAGACCGGCTCCACGATGCCAAGTTGTTGGTTGTATACGAATTGGCCTCGGGCCTGTCCGATAATGCGCTTCATCCGTTCTCAGGCCGTCCTGTACCCCCAATGTGTTACACGGTTTCATGTTGAACTGGCGTGGCGTCGCCTGGGACTTGCTGCGCAGGTACTGGCTTCGTAGAGTACAATTTCGACAATCCTCTTCGCAGGCCTGGAATTGCATGAACCGGTGTTCGCCGATGACGGCATCCCGAACTTTCGGGGTCCTGGCGTATCCTGCCAGACAGATGCACGTTTGTGCATTTATGTCCAGATAGAACTCCGCCGACCAGAAAGATGGTGACGCCTTCTTCGATGAAAAAGGATTGTGACACTTTGCTCCCAAAAGCGTTGACCCCTGGGGCGGAGCCCAGATTCCGCAATGCAAGCCTCAATCAGTAGTTCTTCCATGAACTGCATTGTATACTTCTTTGAAGAAGACTTGAACGGTAATCAGCAATGTTCAACTTCTACCATGGAAGCATTCTAGCATCAGTCCAAATCTATGAGCCCAAGCCTGTTCATCGTGCCCACCGATGGGGTCCTCGTGGAGGAATAGATCGCCTCCCGCAACGTATCCAAAATCTTTCTGCAATAGACCTGCGAGGCGCCGACCCCAACGAGTTGCCTGAGCCTCGATAAACAAATTGTGGAATCCACCGCCGCGATTGAGACCCCAATCCAGCCAGATCCGTGGACGAAGGTCTGGATTCCGATTGAAAGACTCTCTCACTTGGTGTATCAAGCTTGTGTTACGCAAGTCGAATACTCCACCTGCCCAAAGAGAAGGAGACATGGCTGCTAAATTTCCAAAATCACGGCTGTAAACACAGCCTGTATAAAAGGAAGCAAGACCACCATGGGAAGAACCAACAAGTGAATTTCTACGACTCTCACTATTTGTTGGGTATGTAGTGTCAATAAACTCTTTTAAGCCAGCTAAAAAGCGAGCATAGTCTGGCAACCCACCACCGTCCCATCCAAGCCAGCAAAACTCCTTTTCAAGCAAATACTCATATTCACGCTTTCGAGCATGCACTGCAACAATTAATAGAGGGACCACACTACCCCTTTCAACCAGCTGGGAAACGGTCTTATGGGCGTTCCACGAGTGTCCACTGATACCGGGTTGGAAGGCCGAGCCCCCGTCATTCATGTACACAACATCGCATCTACCTTCCTTTACTCCGTTTGGTATGAACACTTCTACCCGATGCCAGCCAAAATTGTCGAAGTCCAATTCAAGTGACGGCCAGACTTCAAACCGGCCTTCATTGCATTTGTAAACTTCCTTCTCATGAACTTTCATTTTCACCTCATCTGTAGTTAACCTCTGACAATTAAGAAGATTGCACGACACACAATCATAAGTACCCTACGCAAGAGTACCCCTGGTGGCAGTAATGACTCTTCCTGGTTTGGCGCGGCCTCTGCAACCAAATTTTGAAGCACAGCGGTGTCTTTCCAAACAAGTTAAGAACATGATATGGCAATATATGGCTTTAACGGCATCATTAATTGCCATTTGTCGGATTAAAATTCTTCTGGGCATATATTTTCTTTCCTGAAACATCCTTCTTGCCGCCCAACCTACTTCCTTTAAGTACCATCCATTTACTGTAGCACACACAAATACTCCAGGTAACCCTTTCACAATCAGCACACGAGATCATCCGCCTTGATAAACCACCAGAACCCTAGGAGCCTTTGGTCTCCCGACAGGGCCTGCTAGTCACATCACTTGTACATCTTGCATCCATGCCCCCATCAGCTGCAGGACTTCCAACACCCTTACTCCCGATGATACTCCCGATGCAACTCTTCATAAAACTCATCCAGCCGCTTCATCAACTCCCCCTGCCGGCTCTGTGTCTCCTCCATGCTGAACTGCGTCATCTCCCGCATCAGCCGGGGCCTTGAGTCCGTGAACTTCTTCCCCACCGGGCTCTCGTAGAAAGCGATCAGCGCGTCGAGTTCTTCCAGGGTGAAGGTCTCCACATAGAGCCTGACCGCGTGATCCATAATGCCCTGTCGATCCACATCCTCGTGAAACCAGTCAGTCAGGACCTCTTCCAGGCGGGTGCGGCTTTCCGCGTCCAGTTTCATGTCGGCGGAGATCTGGTCCAGCATGGGGAGCATGGCCTGGAAGCCGGCGTCCAGCTGCTGGTCCATGTGCATCAGCTCGAAGAGGGTTTCCACGCGCTGGAGTTCCAGTGAGCGGGGATCCTCCCCGAAGGCCCGGCCCAGGCAGAGGATGGCCAGGATCAGGGTCCAAACGGCTTTCATCGCTGCTCCTGTTGTGTTGCTGTCGTACAGTTTTCCAGTACAGTCGACGCCGTGGCGTTCGGGAAAACCGGCGGAAAGATCGTACAGCCGGGCTTCCCGATCCAAGAGGAAATGCGGTCTGTGGAAATCAGTCCGGCAAGAGGCGGCCTGTCCCTGCGGGATCGCAGGACCCTTTCAGTCTCGGGCGGATTCGAGGGCTGTCACACGGACTGCGGCTTGCCCTTCTCGAGAGCGGTCATCGCCACCGAGACCATGCCCGCCAGGTCGCTCACGTTGCTGGGGATGATCAGGGAGGTGGTCGCCTGGGCGAGTTTGCCGAACTCGGTGACATACTGCTCGGCGACGCGCAGGTTGGCGGCTTCGAGCCCGCCTTCTGCCTTCAGCTGCATGGCGATCGAGCGCAGGCCCTCGGCCGTTGCCGTTGCGACCGCCGTGATCTCCGCGGCGCGGCCGTCGGCCTCGTTGATCCGGCGCTGCTTCTCGCCTTCGGATCGAAGGATCAGGTCCTGCCGCTGCCCTTCGGCCCGGTTGATGGTCGACTGCCGCTCGCCCTCGGAGAGCGCGATGGCGGCGCGCTTTTCCCTTTCGGCAGTCATCTGCGCCTCCATGGCGTTCTTGACCGATTCCGGAGGCAGGATGTCCTTCACCTCGTAGCGCAGCACCTTCACGCCCCAGGACTGGGCCGCCTGGTCGATGGAATCGACGACCTGCCCGTTGATTGTCTCACGCTCCTCGAAGGTCTTGTCCAGGTCGATCTTGCCGATGCAGGAGCGCAGCGTGGTCTGCGCCAGCTGCGAGGCGGCCGGGCGATAATCGTTGATGCCGTAGGCCGCCAGCTTGCTGTCCACGACCTGCAGGTAGATCAGGCCGTCCACCTCCACGGTCACATTGTCCCGCGTGATGCAGGTCTGGCTGGGAATGTCGAAGACCTCCTCCTTGAGCGAGAAGCGGTAGGAGATCTTGTCCAGGAAAGGCACCAGCAGGTGGAAGCCCGCGGAAAGCGTGTTGCTGTACTTGCCCAGGCGTTCGACGATGTACTCGCTCTTCTGCGGTACGACAACAGCTGTCTTGAGGATGACCAGGACGACGAGGGCCGCCAGAACGATGACAGCGACAAGGGTCGGATTCATGATGTGCTCCTCAGGAAGGGCGCTGGACCTTCTTCACGAAAAAGGCCACGCGCGAGTGATCCGCGTAGCGGACGATCTCGACGGTTTCATTCTCGGCAATCTCTTCATCGGCGGTGGCGTCCCACAGGGTTCCGCGGTGCTGGATCCGCCCGTGGGCCTGCGGCGTGATCCGTTTGACGACGGTCACGTGGGCTCCGGCGGGAAAGTCGTCGAAGCCCTCGCCGTCCTCTTTGCTGGCGCTTCCGCGGAAGACGCCGACAAAGCGCCTGCGCAGCACGATGATCGAGGCGATGGTCGTCACGAGGAAGACGGCGACCTGCTGTGTCACCGACAGGTCCCAGATCTGGAGCGCGCCCGCCACGGCCCAGCAGCCGATGCCGAAGAAGAGCAGGACGAATCCCGGGACCATCAGTTCAAGGACTGCCAGGATGATGCCCAGCAGGAACCAGATCAGCCAGGGGGAAAGAAACGGGTCCGGGTTCAAGTGGCCTCCCTTCCGCTACCCGCTGCCGGGTAGCCGATGTGCAGAGCAGAGTGAAGCGAATGCGGACGAGATCGGCAGAGTGCCTGAAAGATCGAACAGTCTTTCGTCAGGATCCAGAGATTGTCGCTCAAGGTGCGGCAAGAAGCTTCTCCATGCACAGGAAGGGCAGCTCCCTTCGGGGAAAGAACACCTCTCCCGCTGTGGCATAGCCGTGCTTCTCATAGAAGCCCAGGGCGCGGGCATTTCCGCTGTAGACATCCAGCCGGATACCGGCGATGGGGGTTGGAATCAGCCGAAGAGCACATTGCGCATGGAGATCGAGCCCAGGTCGAAGCCCTCCATGGGAAAGCGGATGCTGTCCTCTTCGTCCGTGACGGCCTGGGCGTAGAGCAGCGGCAGCCAGTGGTCGGGCGTCGGGTGTGCCAGGCGGCCGTCGTCGGTTTCCGTGGCCAGGGAAAGCAGGCTCTTCGTGTCGTGCTCCAGCAGGGCCTGCTTGACGCTCTCGTCGAAGCGGCCGGCCCACCCGGGGGTTTCGAAAGTGCCCCGGCGCATGCGCTGAAAGGCGTCGCGCAGGTTGTGGACCACGTTGCCGCTGCCCAGGATCAAGACGCCCTCGTGGCGCAGCTCGGCCAGGGAGCGGGCCAGTTCGTGGTGGCCCTGGATGCCCAGGCCGCGGTCGATGCTCAGCTGGATCACGGGAATCGAGGCATCGGGGAACATCCAGCGCAGCACGCACCAGGTGCCGTGATCCAGGCCCCACTGCTCGTCGAGCGCGGTCCGCTCCTCTCCCAGCAGTTGGCGCACGCGCTTCGCCAGGTCGACCTCCCCGCGGGCCGGGTACTGGATCTCGTAAAGGGCGTCTGGAAAGCCGCCGAAGTCGTGGATCGTCCTCGGCCGGGCATTCCCCGTGAGACAGGTGCCATTGATGTACCAGTGCGCCGAGACCGAGAGGATCGCCCGCGGCGTCGGCACCAGCTCGCGCAGGGCGGCAAAGCCCCGGCTCCAGCGGTTGTCCTCGATCACGTTCATCGGCGAGCCGTGGCCGACGAAGAGCACCGGCATGCGCCCGGTCTTCTTGGCGGATGCCGTCCCCTTCATCTGTGTGCTCCTCTCCGGTCTGTGTGACGCCTCGGCAGCGGCCCGCGCAAGATCCAGGGGCGAGAGCATGGCCGCTCCGGCGGCAACCGTCTTCAGGAACCGGCGCCGGCTCACATCGCGTGATTCATTCATCGGACCTCTCCTCTCTGCGCTTCCCCGATCCGCGGCGCCCGGGCGATCTCCTCTTCCAGGCCCGCCTCCTCGACGGCGGCGCGGGCCAACAGGTGCGAGGCCAGCGGCAGCGTGACCAGCAGGAAAAGCAGGATCAGCGCCAGGCGCCAGATCCAGGCAGCATCGGGGTGCAGCAGGCCGCTTCCGAGGAGCACCAGGGCCAGGGCCAGCGTGCCGGCCTTGGTGGCGGCATGCTGCCGGGAGAGCGCGTCCGGCAGGACGATCAGGCCCCAGGCGGCGATCAACAGGCTGAGCGCGCCCAGGCCCACAAGGAGGAGACCGGCGAAACTCATGGCTTCTCCCTCCTGGCGGAATCGCTTGTCTCACGAATCAGCCTCGCCCAGCCGATGGTCGCCACGAAGCCGACCAGGGCCAGCCCGATGGCCACGTCCAGGAAGACCGTCCGGCCCGTCGCCAGCGAGGCGGCCACGGACAAGGCGATCGCCGCGGCCAGGAAGACATCCAGGGCCACGACCCGGTCCGCGTGACTCGGCCCGCGCAGCAGGCGCAGCGTGGACAGCAGCGCCGCCAGCCCCGCTCCGAATACCAGCATCAGGACAGCCAGTTGCATCACGCTCCCTCCTGGCGGCCGAAGAGCGCGCGCAGTCCCGGTTCGAAGGATTGGCGGATCTCGCGCAGCAGGGACTCGCTGTCCCGCGCGTCGAGCACATGCAGCAGCAGTTCCCGCTTCTCCAGGTCGATGTCGATGGTGGTCGTTCCCGGCGTCAGCGTGACCATGGCGCCCAGGATCGCCGCGCCAAGCGGACTCAGGGGGGCGAAGCCCACGCGCAGCAGGGCCGCCGGGGGCGGGGTGCGCCGGATCACGCCGCTGCGCAGGATCACGCCCAGGGTGTCGAGTCCCGAGAGCAGCAGGGCGCGCGCGAAGCGCAGGGCCAGCAGCGGTGCGGCAACCAGGGCTCTCATCGGCCGCCTCCCAGGCTGAGCGCGGCCGCCTCCGCGTAGGCCAGCAGGGCCTGCGGAGCGAAGCTGATCCACAGGGTGACGGCCGCCAGCGACAGCGTGGCACACCAGGCCGGCGCCAGGCGCGTGTTGCGCGGCAGGCTCCAGCCTTTCTGCGGGTGATCCTTCCAGAAGGCCTCCATCCAGATCTTCATCATGGAATACAGGGTCAACACGCTGACCAGCAGGGCGACGGCGGTCCAGGCGTAGTGTCCCCGGGCCAGCGCTTCCTGCAACACGACCAGCTTGGCCCAGAAGCCGGAGAGCGGCGGAATGCCGACCAGCGAAAGGGCCGGCACCATGAAGAGCAGCGCCAGGCGCGGACGGGCCCGGAAGAGCCCACCGATGCGCCGCAGGTCGTAGCTGCCCGTGTAGCGCCAGATCATCGCCGCCAACAGGAAGAGGGTGGCCTTGACGACAATGTGATGCACGGTGTAGAAGAGGGCCGCGCGATTGCCGGCAGCGCTGTCGAGGGCGATCGCCAGCAGGATGTAGCCGATCTGGCTCACAATGTGAAAGGCCAGGATCCGCCGCATGTCCCAGTGGTAGGCCGCACCGAGCACGCCGAAGAGCATGGTCGCGCAAGCGATCCAGCCCAGGGCTTCCGGCAGCAGGGCGGGCACCGGCGCGAAGACATCGCCTGTCAGACGCAGCACGGCGTAGACGCCGACCTTGGTCAGCAGGCCGGCGCAGAGCGCGAGCACCGGACCGGGCAGCGTGTGATAACTGGCCGGCAGCCAGGCATAGAGCGGAAAGGCGCCCGACTTGAGCAGCAGGGAAAGCAGCAGGGCCGTCAGCAGCACCGCCGCCAGGGCCGGCGGCAGGCTCGGCGCGGCCTGTGAAAGGGCAGTGAAATTGAGATGCCCCGTCGCCGCGTAGACGGCGCCCACCGAGATCAGCAGCAGCAGGGTGCCCAGCAGGTTGAGCACCATGTACTTGAAGGCGCCGTCGAGCTGGTCCGGGCGCGCGCCGAGCGCCAACAGGCCCAGGGCGCAGATCAGCATCACCTCGAACCAGACATACAGGTTGAAGAGGTCCGCCGTCACGAAGGCGCCCCCGACCCCGACGAGCAGGCCGTGCAGCAGAGGCAGCAAGAGCGGGTGCCGGCGTCCCGGATCCGCGTCGCTGGCCAGGAAGAGCAGGGAGGCGGAGCCCATCAGCGCCGTGACCAGCACCAGGGCCGCGCTCAGGCGGTCCACATGGAACTCGATGCCGAAGGGAGCCGGCCAGTTGCCGAAGGCCAGCCGCGCGCCTTCCCCGCCCTCCACCTGCCCCAGCAGCAGGAGCGCGCAGAGCAGCAGGGCCAGCGAGCCCAAACCGCTGAGCACCTGCTGCAGGCGCGGGCGGCCGGCGGCCAGGGCGGTCAGGGCCACCGTGGCCAGGGGCACCAGCACCGGGGTGGCGACGAGCGCGCTCACGAGCGGTCCTCCCGAGGGTAGACCGGCAGGCAGTCCGCGCTGTGTGACGGCGGCTTCAGGGGATCGTCGGGACGCGGCTCGGCCAGGCGCAGGCGATCGGCATCGTCGCTTCCGGCGTATTGCATCACGCGCAGGAGCAGCACGAGGGCGAAACAGACCAGGGCGAAACCGATCACGATGGCCGTCAGCACCAGGGCCTGGGGCAGCGGATTGGCCGCATCCGCCAGGACCTCCGCTCCCTTCTGGATCACGGCCGGTCGCGCGGAGCCCTTCGCGCCGGCGGCGTAGAGCGCCAGGTTGGCGCCCGCTCCGAGCATCGCCAGTCCGACCACGCAGCGGAAGAGGTCGCGGGACAGGGCCAGGTATACGCCCGCCGTCACGGTGACGAAGACGGTCAGTGCCAGGAGAGGAATCATCGACGCTCCTCCTCCGGCGGCCCCTCGTCCAGCTCCAGCAGGGCCAGGGCGTAGCCGGCCAGCGCTCCCCAGACGCAGGCGTAGACGCCCAGGTCGAAGAGCAGCACCGTCGAGACCTTGTACTCCATGAATCCCAGCGGGAGCTTGCCCCAGAGGTGCGTCAGGTAGGGCTGCCCGCCCAGCCAGGCCGGCAGGCCGGAGAAGCCGGCCAGCAGCACACCCGCCGCGGCGAGGCGCAGGGGATCCTTCAGCGGCAGGCGCCGGCGGGCCGCGCCGCTTCCGTGTGACACCGCCCAGAGAATGCTGGCGCTGACGGCGAGCAGGCCGCCGATGAAACCGCCCCCCGGCTCGTTGTGCCCGCGCAGCAGCACCCAGAGGGAGCTGCCCAGGATCACCCAGTAGAGGGGGCCGGCGGCGGCCTCGAGCATCACGACGCGGCGCTTCATTCGGCTTCCGCCTTTCGCTCCCGCCCCGCGCGGCGCAGGGCCAGCAGCGGCAGGGCCGCCAGGAAGGAAAGCAGGACCACGGTGATCTCCCCCAGGGTGTCGAGGGCGCGGAAGTCGACGAGGATCACATTGACCACGTTGCGTCCGAAGGCCTGCGGCAGGCTGGTCTCGGAGAAATAGTCGGAGAGGGCGGGATCGAAGGGACCGGTCGAGGCCACAAACAGCAGCAGCATGATCACCGCCCCGAAGGCCGCCGCCAGGGCGAGAGCCGCCGGCCGCCAGCGCGCTTCGGGAAGCGAGGACAACCGGCCCGAGCGCCGCAGGACGAGCAGGATCGAGGCGGCGACGATCACGAAGACCGTCTCGACCGTGAACTGCGTGTAGGCGACATCCGGCGCGCCGCTGAAGAGGAAGAGCACTCCGCTGCCGTAGCCCACCAGCCCGGCGCTGAGCAGCAGCGCCAGGCGATCCTTCTGGAAGAGCGAGGCCAGGGCTCCCGCGGCGATCAGCGCGCAGGCCCCGAGGACCGCCGGTCCGGGAATCCCGCCCAGAGCGGGAACGGCAAAGCTGCTCCACCCTAGGGCCATCACAAGAGCCAGCAGCAGGCTCAACGTCCCGATGGCCAGGGCCACGTAGGCCGGAAGACTGCCGGACTGGACGAAGCGCGTGCTGGCCGCCGCCGCGCGCGGAATGCCGCGCAGCAGGCGCTCGAAATGGGCCGCCATGCCCAGGCGGTCGATGCGCTGGACTGCGGCGTCGAAGCGCTCATGCAGCCAGTCCCAGGAAATGTAGACCCCCAGGCCGATGGCGTAGCTCAGGGCCAGCGAGGCCAGGGTCGGGCCGAATTCCAGCGTGATGCCGAGCAGGATTTCCCGCGGCACGGGCACCATGGCTCCGGCGGCGCCTGCGATCAGGCCCTGGGCGAAAAAGGGAAAGACGCCCAGGGTGATGCCGCTCAGGGCCAGGGCCAGGGGCGGGAGGATCATCGACAGGGAGCCCTCGCGGGCCTCGCAGCTCTCGTTGACGCCCGGATGCCGCCAGAAGACACGCACCGCGGCCACGCCGGCCACCGCCACCGCCACCGCGCCGAAGATGGTGTTGGCCGCCTTGGCAAAGGCAAAGACCTCCCCCGCGCTCTTCGCCTCGACGATCACGTCCTTGACGATGTAGCCGAAGGAGAGCGGCATGCCGGCCATGGAGGCGCCGGCCAACAGGGCCACGGCCGCCGTCCAGGGCATGGAATGCCGCAGGTTTCCCAGGCGGTCGATGACCCGCGTGCCCGTGCCGTGGTCGATGTTGCCGGCGACGAAGAACAGCGGCGCCTTGTAGAGGGCGTGGGCCAGCAGCAGGGAGCCCACGGCGACCGAAGCCCCTTCCCCGCGCATGCCGACCAGGGTGACCAGGGTTCCCAGCGTGGCGACCGTCGACCAGGCCAGAATGCGTTTCAGGTCCCGTTCGCGCAGGGCCAGGATCATGCCCCAGGCGGCGGTGATCGATCCGGCGCCCTTCAGCAGCAGTTCCCAGAGCGGCCATTCGCCGAAGGCAGGGTCCAGCCTTGCCAGCAGGTAGACGCCCAGCTTGACCATGGTCGCCGAATGCAGGTAGGCCGAGACCGGCGTCGGCGCCGCCATGGCGTTGGGAAGCCAGAAATGGAAGGGGAACTGGGCGCTCTTGGTGAAAGCGCCGACCAGGATCAGCAGCAGGGCGGCCGTCAGCCTGCCGCCCTGTTCGAGCTGCGGCACGACTTCGATGATCTCGCGAATGCGATAGGTCCCCGCGGCCTGCCCCAGCAGGAGGAAGCCCGCCAGCAAGGCCAGGCCGCCGGCACCGGTGATCAGCAGCGCCTGCTGGGCCGATCTGCGGCTGCCGCTTTTGTGGTAGTCGAAGCCGACCAACAGAAAGGAGAGCACGCTGGTCGCCTCCCAGAAGAGGAAGAGCACCAGCAGGTGATCGGCGGTGACGGTTCCGATCATCGCCAGCATGAAGAGACTGAGCAGCACGAAGAGGCGTCGCTGGCCGGAGTGGCCGGCCATGTAGCCGCCGGCGTAGAGGAAGACCGCCGTGCCGACGGCGCTGATCATCAGCAGCATCAGGGCCGAGAGGCCATCGATATGGAAGGCCAGATCGATGCCGAGGGCCGGCACCCAGGACAGGCTGGCGCTGAGCGGCAGTTCAAGCCTGGCCAGCTTCCAGAGCACCAGGCAGAGCGCGCTTAGCGGCAGCGCCGTGAAGAGCAGCCTTTCGACCCGACCGATGCCTTGTCCGGTGTTTGCCTGAGCCATCTGTTCCTGTACTGCTGTTGCGTGTCGTCACACACTTCCCGTGACACGCTCCCGGCCTGGCCCTGCCCCGCAAGGTATCACTGGCAGGCCAACCCGGCACGGAAGCGAACTGAACCTACCCCCTGCGGCTCCTCCCTGTTCCCCCGGGAAACGAGAAAGCGCCATCCGCACGCGCTCGCGGTCGCGCCCTTCAGTCGCCCCCGCGATTTCCTATTCCGTCGCCCCCGCGAAGGCGGGGGCCTATCCGGTGCTTTGCCCGCTCGATGGGTTGATGACCTCTGCGGGTGGAACCGGTTGCGGGGGATCGATTGAAAACAGGGGGGTGGGCAACGGGATATCTTGTGGGGCGATCCTCGCCCTCGCTTCGTACTTCATGCTTCATCCTTTGTACTTTGGTTGGATGTTCCGGCTTTCCCGACAGTTTTTGCGTTATGTGCGCAGCGTGCGGCCGCAGATTTTCCTGGGGTTGTTTTTTATGCTGGCCTCCAGCCTGCTGGCGGGGGCCAACATCGGCATGATCTACCCCTTCTTCGAAGGGGTCTTCCTGCGCGGCACGGCGGGGGGCGCTGGGGATGTGCCGGCCATGGAGGCCCTGGGCGCGCTGCTGCGCGAGGTGGCCGCGCTGCCCGGATCCGGCGGGATCGAGGCCATGCGGGCCGGGGCCGGTGCGGCGCTGGAAAATTATTTCGCCTCGCAGAGTTCCCTGCAGGTCCTGCTGACCCTCTGCTTCGTCGCCCTGGGGCTGGCCAGCTCCAAGCTGCTGATCCACTACGCCTACCGCGTCTGCTTCATCCATGTGGAACAGACCCTGATCCGCGAACTGCGCAACGACCTTTTCCGCAGCGTGCAGAAGCTGGGCATGGACCTGCTGGTGGATTTCCGCGGCGGGGAAGTGATCAGCCGCGTGGTGAACGATGTGATGGTCGTCCGCAACCTGACCATCACCAAGGTCAGCGACCTGCTGCTCAACCTGATCCAGAGCCTGGTCTACTTCCTGCTGGCGCTGGTCATCGACTGGCGGCTGACCCTGCTCTCGATCTTCGTGCTGGCGCCGGCGGTGGCCAGCCTCAACCTGATTGGGCAGAAGCTGCGCAAGTACAGCCGCCGCGCACAGGAACACCTGAGCGCCGTCACCACCCGCCTGGCCGAGAACCTGGCCGGCTTCCGCGTGGTGCAGGCCTTTCATGCCCATGACCGGGAAGTGGGCCGCTTCGAGGAGGCGACCCGCGGCTATTTCCGCCGCGTGCGCAAGCTGGAATTCGTCAGCGCGCTCTCCGCGCCCTTCGGCGAATGGGCCAGCACCCTGGTCGCCGTCTGCATGCTCTGGGTCGGCGGGACGCGGGTGCTGAGCCCGGAGGCCTCGCTGAGCCCCGCGGCCTTCCTGACCTTCCTCGCCGCCCTGCTCTCCATGCTGCACCCGCTCAAAGTGGTGGCGCGGGCCTGGAACGAACTGCAGAAGGGCACCGGCGCCGGCGAGCGCCTGCTGGAGATTCTAGATCGCGAGCCCCTGGTCAAGGATCCGCCCCGTCCGAAGGACCTGCCGCAGCAACCGGCGGAATGGACTCTTCAGGGCGTCACACACGCCTTCGGGGAGAGCGAGGCTCTGAAGGGCGTCGACCTGCGCGTGGAACGGGGGGAGTTCATCGCCCTGGTGGGAGCCTCGGGCAGCGGCAAGACCACCCTGGCCAACCTGCTGCTGCGGCTGCAGGACCCGACGAAAGGCCGTGTCACGGCCGATGGCGTAGACGCCCGCGAAACCGCCCTGGCGGCCTGGCGCGGCCAGTTCGGCGTCGTGAGCCAGGAAACCTTCCTCTTCCGGCTGAGCGTCGCCGGCAACGTGGCCTACCCGGACATTCAGCCGGACATGGAGCGTGTCACACAGGTACTCGAGCAGGCCAATGCCGCCGATTTCGTCGCCGAGATGGGCGGTCCGGAAGCCCTGGTCGAGGAGGGCGGCAGCAACCTGAGCGGCGGCCAGCGCCAGCGCCTGGCCATTGCCCGCGCGCTCTACCGCCGTCCGCAGCTGCTGGTGCTCGACGAGGCCACCAGCGCCCTGGACACGGAAAGCGAACAGCAGGTGCAGGCCGCCCTGGACCGCAGCCTGGGCGAACGGACATCGGTCGTGATCGCCCACCGCCTGAGCACCATCATCCGCGCGGACCGCATCGTGTGCCTCAAGGAAGGCCGCATTGCCGGCAGCGGCCCCCACGCGGAGCTGCTGGAAAGCTGCGCCGAATACCGCAAGCTCTACGAGCTGCAATACCGTCACACACAGTCCCCAGTCGAGGAATCCGAATGATCGTCCAAGTCCCTGTTTCTGTCGGCGAGCTGCTGGACAAGCTCTCCATCCTGCGCATCAAGCGAAAGAACTTCTCCAGCGAGGAGCGCCGCGCCAACGTGATCCGCGAACACGACGAGCTGGCCAAGGTGGCCGACGCGAAAGGCCTGCGCCACCCGGAGCTGGAAGAGGCCCTGGACGAGGTCAATGGCCGCCTGTGGGACATCGAGGACGAGCTGCGTGTGCTGGAGTCGAAGGAGGACTTCGGCGCCGACTTCGTCCGACTGGCCCGCGCCGTCTACTTCACCAACGACGAGCGCGCCGAGCTGAAGAAGAAGCTCAACGCCCACTTCGGCTCGACCCTGGTCGAGGAGAAGGAGTACGTCGACTACGGCCGCCAGGGCACCGATCCCGGGAAGAAGGCCTAGCACATGCCCGAAGAGCGTGTAGACCTCACGCAGAGACGCGGAGAACGCAGAGGAATTGCTTCAAAGCGGGTCTGCTCTGTCCGCGCATCACCCTTGCCGCTTTTCTTCTCTGCGACCTCTGCGTCTCTGCGCGAGAACTCCTCGAGTGAAATGGATCCCCCCCATGCCTGAGCCCGTCCTGAGCGTGATTGTCCCGTGCTACAACCACGGGGACTTCGCCGCCGAGGCCGTCGCCTCCGTGCGGGCCCAGGAGGTCGAGGCGGAGATCCTGCTCGTCGACGACGGCTCGACGGACGGGAAGAGCCCGGAGCAGCTCGAGGCCCTGGCCGCCCCTGACTGCCGCGTGCTGCACAAGGAGAACGGCGGCGCCGCCTCGGCGATGAATCACGGAATCCGCGCCGCACGCGCTCCGGTGATCCTGCGCCTGGATGCCGACGACCGCCTGCTTCCCGGCTACGCCAAGGCCGCGCTGGCGGCCCTCGACAGGAATGCCCGCCTGGGCATCGTCTACTGCCGGGCGCGCTTCTTCGGCCGTCGCAGCGGCGAATGGCGCCTGCCCGAGTACACCCTGCCCGGCATGCTGCGGCGCAACCTGGTCTTCTCCGCCGCCTTCTTCCGGCGCGCGGACTGGGAGCGAAGCGGCGGCTACTGCGAAGAGCTGGCGATCCGCGAGGACTACGACTTCTGGCTCTCGCTGCTCGAGCTGGGGCGGGAGGTCCTGCGCCTGGAAGAGATCTACTTCGAGTACCGCCGTCACACGGAACGCCGCCGCTCCAAGTCCTACCGCGCAAAACGCCTGCAGGAGGCCCGCGTCTACGACGCCATCCGCCGGAGACACGCCTCGCTCTACGCCCGGCACACGGAAGTGCTCTTCGACATGCTGCTCGACTTCGACCTGCGCGAGCAGGAAGGCCGCGAAAAGAGGATTGGAGCACGGCTGGGCCGTGTACTGCGCGGACTGAGGCCCGGCGGATGAGCCGCGTCTGCGTGATCGTCCGCGTGCACGACCGCATGGAGGACCTGGTCGAGTGCCTGCGCGTGATGCAGCGCTACTGGAGCATCGAAAGGCACACCCTGGTCGTCGGCAACGGCCGGGCCCGCGGCTTCGCGATTCCCGGCGAGGCCCGCGCCCTGGCCGACGAGGTGCTCGAGCTGGAGCACAACGCGGGGCACATCCTGGGCAATGCCCAGCTCCTGCAGGCGGCCGTGCCGCGCATTCCGGCGGACTGCGGGACCAGCGTGCTCATCGAGGCCGACACCTGGCTCTATTCCGACACGCTGATCCGGCGCTACGCCCGGCGACTGGAAGAAGAGGGCGCGGTCTGGGCCGCGGCGGGATGGCAGGACCGTTTCCATTCCGTGGCGCTGGACTTTGCCATTGTCCGCAGCGCCGCACTTCGCGACTTTCCGGACCTGCTGCAGTATCACCGCAGCGCGGAATGCCACGTGGCCAATCGCCTGCGGGCCAACGGCCTGCGCTACCTGCTGATCCGCGAGCTGATGCCGGTACACATTCCCCGTCTGCTGCGCCGCTTCTGGAACCGCTACGGAGGCCGTTTCCGCTGCTTTCCCGAAGGGCCGCTGGTCAGCCACCATCACGAGGACCTGCCGCAGGGATTCCAACAGAAACTGCGCGAGGCCAACGCCTGCCTCGGGCGCGAAGAGTATCCGAGTGCCGGAACCGGGAACTGGCCTGCCGAGCGCCTCCGGCTGAAGCGCCTGCGCGCCCTGGCCTGGTGGATCCCGCGCAGCGGCCACCCGGGTCCCAAGAGGGAACGGCGCATCCCGCCCCTTCCCGCGGAGAACAAGCCATGAGTCGAAGCCGTCAGACACGCATGCTGGATCACCTGCAGAAGAAACGCCGCCGCCAGCACGACCAGGTGATGAAAGAAGAGAACCTGCCGGACCTGGGCCTGTTCCGCGAACACGAGGGCATCTCGATCGAGAAGGCCGAGTGGATCGACACGCCGGAGGGCCTGGCCGATATCCTGGCCCACCTGCGGGAGCGGGGCAGCTTCGCCTTCGACACGGAATTCATCAGCGAGCTGACCTACCATTCGCGCATCTGCCTGGTGCAGGTGGCCACGGAAGAGCGGCTGGCACTGTTGGACCCCCTGCAGGGCCTGGACCTGAAGCCCTTCTGGGAGCTGGTCGCGGATCCTTCCCTCGAGAAGATCGTCCACGCCGGCCAGCAGGATCTGGAGCCGGTGTTGCGTTTGCTGGACCGTGAGCCCGCCAACATCTTCGACACGCAGATCGCCGCCGGCATGTGCGGCCTGCCCTGGCCGCTGGCGCTGAACAAGCTGATCTCTGCCCTTCTCGACTTCGAGATCAGCAAGGGGCCGGCCTTCACCGACTGGAGCCAGCGCCCGCTGGACCCCGTGCAGTACTACTACGCCTCCAACGATGTGCGCTTCCTGCCGGCCCTGCGCGCCGAGCTGGGCCGCCGTCTCACGGAACTGGGCCGCGCCGGCTGGCTGCAGAGCGAGTGTGACGCGCAGTGCCGTCGCGAGGCGCTCTCGCCCGACGAAGAGCAGATCGTGATGCGCGTCAAGGGCGCCGGCACCCTGCGGCAGAGGGCCTGGGTGGTCCTGTGGCACACGGCGCTCTTCCGGGATCGCCTGGCGCGCAGGGCCGACCTGCCCCCCCGTTCCCTGTTGCGCGACGAGACCCTGATCGACCTGGCCCGTCGCACGCCCGCGGATCGCCAGGCGCTGGAACAGGCCAGCCTGCCCCGCAGCTTCCTCAAGGAACACGGCGAGGCCTTCTGGCGCTGCCTGCAGGAGGCGGCGGCGGACACGGTGACCAGCAAGCCCGACGGCGGCAGGCTGGAGGAAAAGGCCCGCGAACGCCAGCAGGTGGACAACCTGCTCGCCCTGGCCCAGTGCTGGTGCCTGGGCCGCAGGGTCAGCCCGGCGCTGGCCTATACCCGCCAGCAGCTGCTGCGCTTCCTGCGCTACCGCAAGCGCCGCCCGGAAGAGGTGGACCTGCTGCAGGGCTGGCGCCGCGAATTCCTCGGCGCGCCCCTGGGCGAGCTGATGGAAGGCCGTCTCAGCGGCCGCGTCTCCTGGAGCCGCGGCCGGCTGCAGCTGGATGTAGACGGCGAACAGTCGCCGGCAGGCAAGGAGAGTCCGTGATGCATCACACACAGGCCCCGATCGATTTCCCCTTCCTGCGCCGCGAGATCGTCGGCGCGGACGCCACCTTCGCCACGCCCTTCGGCAGCCGGATGATGGTCTACTGCGACTACACCGCCAGCGGCCGCTGCCTGGCCTTCGTCGAACGCTACCTGATGGAGCTGCAGCGCATCTACGCCAACACGCACACGGAGGACGACGTCACCGGCCGCTCGATGACGCGGCTGCTGCACGACGCCGAGGCGCGCATCAAACAGAGCGTGAACGCCGGGCCGGAGGGACTGCTGATTGCCTGCGGGGCGGGGAGCACGGCGGCCATCGACAAGCTGCAGCAGATCCTGGGCCTGGCGCTCAGTCCGGCAACCCGCCGCCGGCTGGAAGAGGCCCAGGACAGCGGGGAGGCGCAGGCCTTCCTGCAGCGCCTGAGGGCCAGGCAGCCGGTGGTCTTCATCGGCCCCTACGAGCATCACAGCAACGAGATCACCTGGCGCCAGGGCGTCTGCGAGGTGGTGACGATTCCCCTGGACGCGAAGGGGGGGATTGATCTGGACGTGTTACGGAAAAAGCTCCAGGACCCGGCCTGGGCAGGGCGACAGAAGATCGGCTCCTTCAGCGCCGGCAGCAATGTGACCGGCCTGCTGAGCCCGGTGCACGAGATTGCCGAGCTGCTCCACGAGCACGGCGCCATCGCCTGTTTCGACTACGCGGCCTGCGCGCCCTACGTGCCGATCGACATGAACCCCGCCGGCCGGCCGAAGGCGGCGCTGGACGCGGTTTTCATCAGCCCGCACAAGTTCCTGGGCGGTCCGGGCAGCAGCGGCGTGCTGGTCTTCCGCCGCGAACTGTACGACACGGCCCTCGCGCCGACCGTCGCCGGCGGTGGCACGGTGGACTACGTGGGACCCGTGGATCACGATTTCAGCTGCGACGTGGAAGAGCGGGAGAAGGCGGGGACGCCCGGCGTGCTGCAGACCCTGAAGGCCGCGCTGGCCTTCGGTGTCAAGGACCGCCTGGGCTGCGAGCGCATCCACACCCGCGAGAAGGAGTTGCTGGAACGGGCCTTCGCCCGCTGGCAGGCTCACCCGCAGATCGAGATCCTCGGCGACCCGGATCCGGCGCGCCGCGTGCCGATCGTCAGTTTCAACCTGAAGGATCCCTGGGGCACCTACCTGCACCCCAAGCTGGTCACGGTGCTGCTCAACGATCTCTTCGGCATCCAGAGCCGCGCCGGCTGCAGCTGCGCCGGCCCCTATGGCCACTACCTGCTGGGCATCGACAACCCGACCTCCCAGGCCTACCGACGCTGGGTGCAGGCGGGCTACAACGGCATCAAGCCCGGCTGGTGCCGCATCGGCTTCCATTTCGTGATGGACGACGAGGAGGCGGAGTACATCACCGAGGCCGTCAGCTTCCTGGCCGAGGAGGGCTGGCGCTTCCTGCACCTGTATACCTTCGACCTCAAGGCCGCCTGCTGGAAGCACAAGGACGAAGAGGACCGCTGCGAGGTCTTCAGCCTGGACCAGGCCCTGGTCAGCAAGGGCGCCACCTGCCAGGCCATGGAACCGCATGTGCGACAGGCGCTCTACGAGAGCTGGCTGCGCGAGGCCCGAGCCGTCGCCGCCGAACTGGAGCCTCTTGGCGAACCCGAGTGTCACACCGAAGAACCGGAGCTGGAGAAGCTGAAGTTCTTCCGGATGTAGGCTTCGGCCTGGCGGTGCGGACTCTTGTCGGGATTCGGAAACAGCCGTCTCGCACGGAGGGCACGGAGAAGACAGAGAGCACAGAGAAGAACTAGAAATGTGGCTCTCTCGTTTCGTGTTCTTCTGTGTACAGTGGATCTTCAGCCGTCGTGCTGGCAAGTCCTGGAAGCTAGTCAGTGTTTCCGGTCAGAAGTACTACAAGAATTACCCCAGAGTTGAACACGATTCAACCACTACAAGATTCTCTGTGATCTCTGTCTTCTCCGTGCCCTCCGTGCGGGGCACCCCGTGCGAGCTCTTTTATCTTAGCAGCTTCCCGCCGATGGAATGGAAGTCCCGGCAGAACTCGTCGAGGCGCAGGCTGAGCTCGCCCTCGGGGATCGTGTCCCCCTCGAAGTCCTTCCACAGGGCGTAGACGACGCGCGGCAGCTGGATCATGCGCCATTCGTTCATGCAGATCTGGGTCAGGTGCATGGTACTCAAATAGGAGCGCTGCCCGCCCCCGGCGCAGAGAATGCCGAAGAACTTGCCCACCATGCCTTCGCAGCAGTTGTCGAGCACCAGCTTGAGGCTGTCGTTCACCGAATAGCAGTGCACGCCCATGCCGAGGATGTAGTTGTCCGCCGCCGTGATTCGTTCCTTGAGCGTATCCATGTCCTGCGGCCGTGGCCGATGGTGCGGGGCCAGTTCGACCTCGCGCAGGTCGACGAAGTCGATCTCACAGCCTGCCTCCCGAAGCAGGCGCTCTTCTGTCGCCCGGCAGAGCAGGTAGGAGCGGCTGCGGGGGCTGAGGGAACTGGAGAGAATCAGGGTCTTCATGGGCTTTCCGGGACGGCATCGCGCCGCGTGCTTGAATGGGTGTACACTCTTCCGCTCAGGGCGCGAAGAACTCCTGCAGCCCCTTCAGGGCCCGCGTTGTCGCAGATGCGCTCAGGCGGCCCAGGCGCTGCACCAGCCGACCGCGATCCACGACGCGCATCTGGTCCAGCACCACATGCCCCTTCTTTCCCTGGAACTGGCAGGCAATCCGAAAGGGATAGGGATGTGAGCCGGTGGTCAGCGGCGCCACGATGCAAGTTGCTAAATGCCGGTTCAACTCGTCGGGCGAGAGCACGACGCAGGGTCTCATCTTGCGCATCTCTCCGCCCCGGGCCTTCCCCGGCTGGAACAGGAAGACATCACCCCGCCGCAGGGCGGGCGGGGCTACCACTGCCATTCCTCCCGATCGAAGCGCGTCTCCTCCGGTTCCTCCAGCCGCGATTCCGCTGGCCGGGCCGCCAGGCTTTTCGCCGCCTGCTCCCAGCCGGAGCGCGGCTTCTCCTGCTTCCGGATCACCAGCTCGCCCGCGCGCAGTTCCATCTCGACCGGATCTTCCAGCCCCAGCTCGTCAATCACTGCCTTGGGCAGCCGAATCCCCCTCGAATTCCCGATCCTCACCAGTCTTGCAATCATCTCCGCCTCCCGGGTTGTGATTACAACGTACTCACAACCCACGGCCCCGGCAATCGCTTTCTTCCCACTCATGAAAACCTCCGCGCTCTCCGTCTTCTCCGTGCTCTCCGTGCGAGCTCTCCTACCCCGCCTTCGCCGCCGGCAGCTGCCCGCTGCCCCCTTCGGTGCGCAGGCGCAGGCTGAGGGCTTCGCGCAGGCAAAGGGCGGAGAGCGCCTCCTCCCCCTTCAGGTCGGCAATGGTGCGCGCCATGCGGATCACGCGGTCGACCGTGCGCGCGGAAAGGCGGAAACGGCCGGCGGCGCGACGCAGCAGGTCGAGGCCCGCCTCATCCAGCACACAGTGGCGGTGGATGCCCGCCCGGTCGAGGCCGCCGTTGTGGAAGACGCCGGGCTCCTCGCGGTAGCGGAACTGCTGGCGTGCGACGGCCTCGCTGACCCGGGCGCGTACGGTGGCGCTGTCCTCGCCCTCCTCCAGGTCGACCAGCTCCTCGACCTGCAGCGAGGGTACATCCACCTGCAGGTCGATGCGGTCGAGAATCGGTCCGCTGAGGCGGCTGCGGTAGCGCTCGATGACCGGGGGACTGCAGCGGCAGTCGCGGGCCGGATCCCCATGGAAGCCGCAGGGGCAGGGGTTCATTGCCGCGACCAGCGTGATGCGCGCCGGCAGCTGGATGCTGAGCGCCGCGCGGGAGATGTGTACGACGCCGTCTTCCAGCGGCTGCCTCAAGTGCTCCAGGGCGCTTCTGCGGAATTCGGGGAACTCGTCCAGGAAGAGCACGCCGCGGTGCGCCAGGCTGATCTCGCCCACATGCGGCGGACGGGCAGCGCCAAGAAGCCCGGCATCGGAAATGCTGGCGTGGGGCGCGCGAAAAGGACGCTGCCGGAGCAGCCGGCCGTTCTCGCCGAGCAGCCCGGCAACGGAATGCACCTTGCTCACTTCCAGGGCCTCCCGCGGCTCGAGGGGCGGCAAAATGCCGGGCAGGCGATGGGCCAGCATGGTCTTGCCCGATCCCGGACTGCCCACCATCAGCAGGTTGTGACCGCCGGCGGCGGCGATCTCCAGCGCCCGGCGGGCCTGGTGCTGGCCCTTGACTTCGCGCAGATCCGGGCCGGGGCGCAGCTCCACGTCGGCTGGGGCCGGCAGGTCCTCCCGGTGGTGCATGGGCAGGGGCTCCTTGCCGGTGAAGTGATCCAGCGCCGCGCGCAGGGTTGGTGGCGCACAGACGGGCAAGTCCGTGCCGAGCACCGCCTCATGGAGGCAGGAAGGCGGCACCATGACCTGCGTGATCTGCGTGTCCTCTTCCAGGCCCTCCGGATTCGCGCCGACCAGCACCAGGGCGCCGCGCACTCCTTCGACACGCCCGTTCAGGTTGAGCTCGCCGATCACCAGGGTGCGCGAGAGGGCTTCGGGATCGAAGCGACCGCCCGCGGCGAGAATGCCCAGGGCGATGGGCAGGTCGAAAGCGCTGCCGCTCTTCTTCAGGTCGCCGGGCACCAGGTTGACCACGATGCGGCGATCCATCTGCAGGTCGATGCCCTGCAGCCTGGTGGCGCTGAAGATCCGCGGCACGGCCTCGCGGATCGCGGCGTCGGCCAGGCCGGTGATCACCACCTTGGGAACACCGCGTGCCACATGGCACTCGATCTTGAGGCGCAGGGCCTCGACCCCGTGCAGGGCCGCGGAAGGAACCGTAGCGTACATAGATCCACTCCAGATTGCATCACGACGGGAGTCGAAACCGGCATCGACTGGCCCGGGCTGTCTCACAACCTATCCCGCCACGGCTGCAATTGCGAGGACAAATCGCCGATTCGGGCGCGATCCGCGCGCGGTGTATACGGGACTGGACAGTCTGCGTCTTTGATCAGGGTGTCCTCTTCCGTGTTCGCGAAGGGGCGCGATGGCGGACTTCGTGGGGCATTCGATCCCGCCGGCGGCCGCTTCAGGCAGGTTCGGCTTTAGATGGGGGCTTCCTACATTTGGGGCGATCCATACCATAGAACTCGACGGAACAAAGCGACGGAGTCCACAGCATGTCCGATAAGCGCGAACGCCTGCTCGACCTGATCGACAAGGCCCAGGAGCTGGGCGGGGAAGCCCGGGTCAAGAAACAGCACGACCAGAAGAAGCTGACCGCCCGCGAGCGGTTGGAGCTGCTGCTGGACAAGGGCAGTTTCGAGGAAGTGGACATGCTGGTCCGCCACAACAGCCGGGAGTTCGGCCTGGACAAGCACCGCCCCCTGGGCGATGGCGTCATCACCGGTTTCGGGCAGATCGAGGGCCGCCGGGTCGCCGTCTTCAGCCAGGATTTCACCAGCTACGGCGGCAGCCTCTCCGAGGCCCACGGCCGCAAGATCTGCAAGATCATGGATACGGCAGTCAAGGCCGGCATTCCGGTGATCGGGCTCAACGACTCGGGCGGCGCCCGCGTGCAGGAGGGCGTGACCAGCCTGGGCGCCTACGCCGACATCTTCCTGCGCAACACCCTGGCCAGCGGGGTCGTTCCGCAGATCAGCGCGATCCTCGGCCCCTGCGCCGGCGGCGCCGTCTACAGCCCGGCGATCACCGACTTCACCGTGATGTGCGAGGGCACGAGCTACATGTTCGTCACCGGCCCCAAGGTGGTGAAGACCGTGACACACGAGGAGGTCAGCAGCGAGGACCTGGGCGGGGCCGGCACCCACAGCAGCAAGTCCGGAGTGGCGCACTTCGCCGCCGCCAACGAGGGCGAGGCCCTGCGCCTGATCCGCCGCATGCTGTCCTACATGCCGGCCAACAACCTGGAGAAGCCGCCCGCGCTTCCCTGCGAAGACCCGGTCGAGCGCGAGGACGAGGCCTTGAAGACCATCGTCCCCGACAATCCCAACAAGCCCTATGACATCCGCGACGTGATTCACGGCGTGGTCGACCGGGGCAGCTTGCTCGAGGTCCAGGCCGACTACGCGGCCAACATCGTGATCGCCTTCGCGCGGATCGGCGGGGAAAGCGTGGGCATCGTCGCCAACCAGCCCGCCGTGCTCGCCGGTGTGCTCGACATCGAGGCCAGCCGCAAGGCCGGCCGCTTCGTGCGCTTCTGTGACGCCTTCAACATTCCCCTGCTGACCTTCGTCGACGTGCCGGGCTTCCTGCCGGGCACGGACCAGGAGTGGCGCGGCATCATCACCAACGGCGCCAAGCTGCTCTATGCCTATTGCGAGGCCACGGTGCCCAAGATCACCGTGATCACCCGCAAGGCCTACGGCGGCGCCTACGACGTGATGAGTTCCAAGCACATCCGCGGCGATGTCAACCTGGCCTGGCCCAGCGCGGAGATCGCCGTGATGGGCCCCAAGGGGGCGGTCGAGATCATCTTCAGCAAGGAGATCCGCAAGGCCGAAGAGCCCGACGATCTGCTCGACAAGCGCATCCAGGAGTATACGGAGCACTTCGCCAATCCCTACCAGGCCGCCGAACGCGGCTACGTGGACGCCGTGATCCTTCCGGAGGAGACACGCCGTCGCGTATACAACGCCCTGCAGCTGCTGAAGAACAAGGCCGACAGCAATCCTTCGCGCAAGCACGGAAACATTCCGCTCTAGCAGGGTATCACCGTGTCACAACAGGCGAGAATCGTCATCGGCCTGGTCCTGGCGACCGTCATCCTGACGGTCTTCGGCACGCTGGGCTACCACCTCCTGGAAGGCTGGCCCTTCGGCGAGGCCCTCTACATGACGATCATCACCCTCTCGACGGTCGGCTTCGGTGAGGTGCACCCCCTGGGCGCGACGGGCCGCGTCCTGACCATATTCCTGATCCTCGTCGGCTGGATGGTGCTGTACTACGCGGCCAGCCATTTCACGGCGATCCTGGTCAGCGGGGAGATCCAGAAGACCCTGAAAGGAAAGCGCATGGAGCGGCGGATCCAGCAGATGAAGGGCCATACGGTGCTCTGCGGCTTCGGCCGCATCGGGAGGGAGATCGCGCGCGAATTCCAGCGCGCCGGCCGCAAGCTGGTGATCATCGACCAGAGCGACGAGGGCCTGCAGGAGGCGCGAGAGGCCGGACACGCCATCGTGCAGGGAGACGCCACCGGCGAACACACCCTGGAAGCAGCCAATATCTCCAGTGCGGCGGGACTGGTCGCCGCGCTGCCGCGCGACAGCGACAACCTCTATGTGGTCCTTAGTGCGCGGGAACTGAACCCGGAGCTGCACATTGTCGCACGCTGCCTGGACATCGCCGGCGAGAGCCGCCTGCACAAGGCGGGAGCGCACAAGGTGGTCAACCCCTACGTGATCGGCGGGCGGCGCCTGGCGTCCATGCTGCTGCATCCGGAAATCATGGATTTCCTCGACCTCTACATGCAGCAGGACCCGGAAGGCTTCAGCCTGCGCCATTTGCGTGTGACAGAAGGCAGCCCCCTTGCGGGCCGCACGCTGGCCGAAAGCGGGATCCGCCAGCTGGGACACGGGGTCATGGTGCTCGGCATCACGCGTGTGCGCCAGGGACGGCGGGAAATGCTGATCCCCAAGGCGGACACGGCCCTGGCCGAAGAGGATGTGATGATCCTGCTTGGCACCAGGCGCATGTTCGACGCCCTCGAGGCCGAGGGCGTCTGCGAAGCCGAGAATACCTGATCGAACAGGATGCTGCTACTGAAGGGTTTCCAGTTTCAAACGCATCAGCTGCCGCTCATTGCCGCCAGGACTGCTGTCCAGGATCAGCTGGGTGCCGCCGACGATGAACCAGGGCAGGAAGGGCGTATCGCCCGTCGAGAAGTAGACCTGGTAGCCGTCCGCGCCGGCAATGGCCTCCCAGCTCAGGCGCACGAGGGATCCGGAAAGGTATTCGATCTGCACTTCCGGAGCGGGCAGCCCGTCACGGTTGTTTCCGTCGACGGCATCCGGACGCGGGGCACGCACATTGGGACTGTGAATGCGCCAGGCTTCGGAAATGCCGCCCAGGGACGTCGCGGGTGCAACGGCTTCAGGGCTTGCAAGGGGGGCTTCCGCCAGGGCCGTCGAGGTCAGAAGAATGGGTGAAAGCAATGCGAGCAGGAGGGTCTGAACCTTCTTCATGGGGGATTCTCCTTGTCCCTTCCCAACCTCTTCGATTGTAGACAAAGCAGGATTACGGCACTTAGGCCTTCCGCCCGGGCAAAGGCAGGACCCCCGTTCCGCGCCCTGTCTGACAGGGTTGGCAAAGGCTGTTAGACAATACAGGTTTGGATCACAACAGGGACAGGATCGCAGTTTCGCACAGGCGGCGCAAGGCTTTTCTCGGTGCTCCTTCCGGTCGACAGCCGATCGTCGAAGGCGCGCGAATGGCATTTAGCGCCCCCGCATGCCAGCCACAGGATTGAGGGGGGATATTCTCCAGGCCTCTGAAAACCATTGCTCACACCAATTTATAACTATATGTTCATACCTGCACTCTATTGATGGGAGACAGTATGGCACGGATCGTCGTCATTGGAGCCGGATTCGCGGGACAGACCGCCGCCCTCTACCTGGGCAAACGCCTGGGCAGGAAACACGAGATCACGGTCATCAACTCCAGCGACCAGTTCTACTTCATTCCTTCCTATGTCTGGGTCGGCACCGGACGCATGGATCCGAAGAAGACCCATTTTCCTCTCAAGCCGGTCTACGATCGCTTCCGCATTCGCCTGCACGCCGGGCGTGCGACGGCGGTCAATCCGGTTCAGCAGACCGTCAGCGCCCTGTGCGAGGACGGCAGCGAGACCCATTTCGGCTACGACTACCTGCTGATCGCCACCGGCCCGAAGCTCAATTTCGAGGCCACGCCCGGCCTGGGACCAGGACGCAATTCGCTGAGCATCTGCACCCTGGGCCACGCCACGGAGGCCCGCGACGCCTACCTGGAAAAGGTCGAGCGCATGGAGCGCGGCGAGCGCCAGCGTTTCCTGATCGGCACCGGGCACCCCCTGGCGACCTGCCAGGGAGCGGCCTTCGAGTACATCAGCAACATCCACAAGGATCTTGTGCGCCGCGGGCTGCGCGACAAGGCGGACCTGCACTGGCTGAGCAACGAGGCCGACCTGGGCGATTTCGGCATTCGCGGCATTTCCAACGAGGGCAAGGCCGAGCTGAGCGGCAACAGCCGGGAATTCATCGAGGCTGTCTTCAACGACATGGGCATCAGCTGGGAAGTGCAGCGCGGTGTGACAGCCGTCGACAGGGACCGCGTCGAATGGGAAGCCTATGACGGCTCGAAGGGTGAGACAGCCTTCGACTTCGCCATGCTGATTCCCCAGTTCACCGGGGTGCCGCTGAAGGTCGAGGACACAGCGGGCAACAACCTGCATGACCGGCTGATGAATCCGGCGCATTTCATCAAGGTCGACGGCATCTACGGCCTGCCCTACGACCAGCTGGAAGACATGCCCGAGGCCTGGCCCGCCGTATACCAGAACCCGGACTACCGCAACATCTTCGCCGCCGGCATCGCTTTCGCGCCTCCCGGACCGATCAGCGTGCCGCACACGAATCCCAACGGCATGAGCATCACGGCGACGCCGCCGCGCACGGGCATGGTCAGCGGGATCATCGGCCGCGTGGTGGCGCTGAACATCGCCGACCTGGTCGAGAAGGGCCGCATGACGCACCAGGAACGGATGAGCGAGATGGCCGCGGCCTGCATCGCCAGCATGGGCGACAGCCTGTGGGACGGCGGCGCGGCAACGATCATGATCCACCCGGTGGTGCCCAACCGCAAGAAGTACCCCGGCAGCGGCCGCGACGAGTTCGTGACGCACATGGAAATGGGCCTCGCCGGCGCCTGGATGAAGCGCATGATCCACACGACCTCGTAAGGGTCGATCGCGATCGACCCCTACGCACGCTCTCGCCGCCCATCTCCCTCACCCCCACTCCGTCATTCCCGCGCAGGCGGGAATCCCGATCGTACACGCCCACCGTACCCGGAAACGGCACACGTCCTCGTAAGGGTCGATCGCGATCGACCCCTACGCACGCTCTCGCCACCCGTCTCCCTCACCCCCACTCCGTCATTCCCGCGCAGGCGGGAATCCCGATCGTACACACGCACCGTACCCGGAAACGGGACACATCCTCGTAAGGGTCGATCGCGATCGACCCTTACGCACGCTTTCGCAGACAGGGAACAGATGCTCCGGTTCTCTTGCTGCCAGTTTTCAGCCTTGCAGGAACCATTGGGATTCATCGTTTCCAGATCCTATCGTTTTAAACACTGGAACAGTGATGGCGCAAGTTCAGTTTTGGGTATTGGCTATTGAGTCCAACCGTTTTCAGAAAGAAAGGCTACCGCTTCTTCTTCTTTTCTCGTGAAGAGGAACGCATGCATGTGCATGTCGTTGGAGCGGACGGCGAAGCCAAGTTCTGGTTGGAACCAGAGATCGAACATGCTACCAGTCACCGCCTTGGCAGTCATCAACTGACGACGATCGAGGTCCTCATTCAGGAGCATCGCAATGAGCTTGTCCACGCTTGGCGAGAACACTTCTCCGGCTGAAGTCACTCATGTCTCTGCTTTGGGCGTCTGGCTGTTGAGTCGAGGACAGGAGTTGTTCATGTCCTACGAGGAGTTTCCCTGGTTTCTGGACCAGCCGATCCGGACGATACTGAATGTCGAAGAACCCGCCCCGGGTCATTTTCACTGGCCGGACATTGATGTGGATCTGACGAAGGAAATGATCGAGCACCCGGAGAGATTTCCGCTAAGGGCTCGGACCTTGTAGTCGGCAATCCGGAACTCCCGATTCCGCGCGGCGATCGACCCCTACGCACGCTCTCGCCACCCCGTCTCCCTCACCCCCAACTCCGTCATTCCCGCGCAGGCGGGAATGACGATCGTACACACGCACCGTATCCGGACGCGGGACACATCCTCGTAAGGGTCGATCGCGATCGGCCCCTACCGGCACATAAAAGCCCCTCCCTGTCAAGCACAAGGAGGGGTCTCGTATACACATTCATCCCTGGCCGGGACGTTCCGATGGATCCCCGCCTGCGCGGGGATGACGGAATATGGGGGGCATGCATGGCGCACGATC
>JAUIFJ010000091.1 GCA_030429345.1 bacterium
CAAGCCCTACAACCTGGCGGCCTTGAAGGCGGACTCCACAGCCTGCCAGGGAAACGAGTACGCCAACCACGTGGGCTGGAGGCTGCAGACCAACCGTGTGGCCGTCCTGGCCGTCGGATCGATGCCGTTCAAGCTGGACAATGACCCGGCGCGCGCGGAGCTCGATTCCACGATTTACGGGCTCTGCCAGGCCGAGTACGCCGAGCTCTTCGATCCGGATGTGGTGATTCTTCCCGGGGGCGGGGGCTTCAACGATGTTTTCGGAGGCGCGTCCTACGCGGACATTCGAGAACGCGCCCTCCTGGTGGGGAAGAAGGCGATCGAGACCTACAGTGGCGCCCGCTGGTTCGTCTGGGTCGCACCCCGCATGTGCGGCATCTACCACTACGAGCGCCTCTCGGGCGGGACGAATGCCGAGCGGCAGGTCCTGGCGGCCGCCGAGTACGACCTGATGTTCAAGTTCGCGGACTTCGTGACCGACACTCTGAAGGCCGAGCTGGCCACACGGGGCGTGGATACCTCCAGGCTTGTGATCTGGGATTCCCGCCCGTACTCCATGGTCGCGGACGAGGACACGGCTGGCGCATTTGATGCATTCTTCGATACGGCGGACAGCACACAGTACAATGTCGTCAAGCACATGCGCTTCTCCCCCACGTCCTGGTACCAGGCGGACAACGTCCACTTGAATGACCTGGGCAACAAGTCCTACGCGGACTCGCTGGCCAAGTACGTTTTCGGCATCACCCTGGACAACAGCTATGTGAAGGGGGCGGGCCGTTCGATCTACATGGACGTGCACACCGGGCACAACTTCGAGAACAGGACGCGCTGCAACAGTCCGGACTACCCGCTGGCCACGCTGCAGGCCGCGGTCAACCAGGCGCACCCGGGAGACGTGATCCATGTGATCGGGGGCGGCAACCAAGCGACGACGGCCTGGGATTCCAACACCGGCGGCTGGGTCAGTGCGCTCGACTATGAGATCCGAACGCTGGATCCGGGCCTGACCATCCGGATGGAGAACGGGTCCTACTTCGAAGGCATCTTCAACGACGATGAGCTGCTGGACATCCCTTCGGGCCTGACCGAAGTGGGCAAGGGATTTCTTGACCCCTACGCCTGCACGGCCGGTACGGATGCCGACAGCCTGTCCCACGATCTGGCGGCTACGATCACGGGCCAGAATCCGCAAATCGATCTGGACCTGACCATCGAGGGCGGCGGCATCTCCGGCTACAACTACCCGCTGTACTACTTCAACTACTCGGGCATCACGCTCAAGGACCTGACCGTCACTGGCGGGGCCTCCGGATCCTCCATCTACCCCAACAACGAGGGACAAGTGATGGAGCTGAACCTTGACGGCTGCACCGTCTATTACGACTCCTCGACGGTCAACACGACGGGCCAGATCATCCTGAACATGAACGTCGACGTCACGGACACCGAGTGCTATGGCGGCGTGTGGCGGGACAGCCAGTTCATCGGCCGGGCCAGCCAGAACGGGGCTGCCGCCATCACCAAGGCCGCGTGCGGCATCACTTACATCGGCTGTACCTGGACTGATCCGGAGTGCTTCAGCCGCGCCTTCATCAACCTGGA
>JAUIFJ010000063.1 GCA_030429345.1 bacterium
GTGCAAACCTGCAGTCCGTACCATGAAGGGAATCTTGCAGCGTCGTCATGTTAACCCCCTCGGGGGAGCAAGGGAGAGCCGAGAAGTTGGTGCACTTCGAAGGCCAAGGAAGAGGCGAAGAATCTGGAAACGCAGCCTCGAAGAACTCCCCGGCGTATGGAGAGTGGAATGCAGGGACAGTCGTCAGGGAAACAGGAGAGATCTCGTCGGGTCGCGGATCACACGCCGCGTAAGAAGTGGTATAAGTCCATTTGACGAAATCCACGACGACGCCCGGCGAGAAGTCGGAGGGGGTCATAGTACCGGTGACGCGTAAGACAACACAACTTGCGCCAGGGAAGGACCCCTGCTTCAGCAATGGCCAGCGGGAAGGAACGTGACGGTGCATGCTCCCAGGAGCCAACAACACCCGTTTGAAAAGTCACGAAACCTCCAGCGCAGCCTCTACCGTGCGGCCAAAAGGAGTGGAACCCGGCGGTTCCATGCCCTGCTGGACCGCCTCGTTCGGCCCGATGTGTTCTGGCGGGCCTGGGTGGAAACCAGATTGCTCTTGTGTGATCCAGGCGCCACTGTCTGACCCTACAAGCGGATGCCTCGCCTTGTCACGGCCTTTGCCTGGAATTGGCGCCGCTGCGCGTCGCGGTGGCTCGGGCAAAGCCCGCGTCAAGCCGGTCACAGCTTATGCAGAACGTTAGCTTTACCTGAATCCACTGTTAGACAATCCCGAACGATTCGCGGAAACTGATTTTGCCTGGCTCTGGGCTATTCATCATGCTTTAGAAAACGATTGACTTACTCAGTGCATTCATGCATTCTTACATGTAAGATCGGGAGGTGCCATGAGTAGGTTATCGACAACCAAGCTTTCGTCCAAGGGTCAAGTTGTGATCCCCGAAGAGATTCGCCTGGAGCTGGGGCTGGAGCCAGGAGAACGCTTTCTTGTTGTTGCTGAGAATGATGTTGTTGTTTTGAAGAAACTTGCGCTTCCATCCGCCAAAGAGTTTCGGTCTTTGGTGAAGAGGGCACGCGATCAGGCAAAAGCCGTAGGTCTAACGGAATCTGACATCGAAGCAGCTCTAAAGGCTCACCGCGGCAAGTCATGAAGTTCGTGCTTGATACAAACGTTCTGATGTCTGGGATCTTCTTCAGAGGGAAACCTGGACAAATCCTCGATTGGTGGTTGGAAGGAAATGCGACACTGCTAGTCAGTGATGAAATCCTTCAAGAGTATGAGTCAGTTTTCATGCGCCTTTCTGCCAAGTACCCAGCTCTTGAGGCAAAACGTTTACTGAACTCTGTTGCCGTGCATGCATCTGTGATACATGCCAAACAGTTGCCCGTTCAGGTAACTGATGACCCGGATGATGAGAAATTCGTTGCTTGTGCCTTACAAGGGCGTGCGCATGTGATTGTGAGTGGTGACAAGCATTTGCTTAGCGTAAATGGGTGGGAAGGGATTGAAATTCTTAATCCATCGACGTTTCATGCGCGCTTTCTCACGAACTGACATGAAACTGGCCCCTGAAGTGGAACCGGCAGTTGCGAGCGGCGACCATCTTGGCAGGAATAGCTAACTACAGCATTAAGCGGATGCCTCGCCTTGTCACGGCCTTTGCCTGGAAAGGGTGCCGCTGCGCGTCGCGACGGCCGGGGCAAAGCCCGCGCCAAGCCGGTCACAGCTTATGCTGAACGCTCGTGGCCTCTATCTACTCAGCACAGAGATTGTTGTATACAATCTATGTGATTGCAACAAGTAGTTTGTGTTCTCTAGCTCCGGAATACTGTACTCCTTTTTCGAATGCAGAGCAGGTCTCGATCAAGCGGGATTTCGATTGTCAAATAGGAGGATTGAGCTACATTCCAACCAATAGCAGCATTCCCCTCTTCGGCTGACCATCGGGTGTTTCTTGAGCTGCAATCTTCCTAGGACAACTGTGATAGTGAATGAATGAACACCTACACAAAGACACTACTTGTCATCGCTCTTCTTGCCACCTTCGCGAGTCAGGGCGTGTCTGTTGAATCAGTACCGCGTGTATCCGCCAACACCATGATCGAAGGACCCGAAAGCGAGGACACAGCGACCTTGCCGCTTCGGTATACTTCCGGAATCCGTTCCATCTATGAGGACAGCAAGGGGCGCTTCTGGTTCGGTAGCCACGAGGAAGGTGTGTGCCTGCTCGAAGGAGACACGTTCACATACTACACGACTGAGGACGGATTAAGCGGCAATCAGATCCGAACGATCCAGGAGGACCGGACCGGTCTCATGTGGTTCGCAACGGAGAGTGGAATCTCCAGCTTCGATGGAATCACTTTCAGGTCTTACACCGGAAAGAATACGTTCAGTCCAGCTGCCATCACTGGAGTGGCCTGGCGGAAGGAAGCCGGCGATCTCTGGTTTCCCGGCGACAGCGGGCTGCCTGCGAACACCAATGATGGCCAGGGCGTGTATCGATATGATAACCGGACTCTCGAGTATCTGGCCTTTCCCATCCCGCAGGATAGCGCGGCGGAGAACACTTTTCGAGTGACAAGTATCGTGGAGAGTCGCGACGGCAGAATCTGGTTCGGGACCTATTCAGCCGTATTCGAGTATGACGGCCATTCCTTCACGATCATCGACAACTCAACTAAAGGAATCGGGCCCGACGAGGAAGACCTGCATGTTCGCAGTCTTTTCGAGGACAGCAGTGGAACTCTCTGGATCGGAAACAACGGGCTTGGGGTTATGAGTTTCGATGGACAAGCCCTTTCCAACTTCAGCGAACTGCATGGACTTAGCATCAGGGAGAAAGGTCCGACAGGATCGCTGGGGAGGGTGTTCTCGATTGCGGAAGACGCTTCCGGAAACATGTGGTTTGGAACACGCGACAACGGTGTGTGGTGCTTCGATGGCACGTCAATGAGGAACTTCCGCCTCGCGGATGGGTTGACCAGTCTCATGGTGTGGGCGATTTATCGGGATAAAAGAGATTCCCTTTGGCTCGGCATGGGCGACGGCAGTGTGTGCCGCTTTAACGGCACCTCCTTTGAGAAGATCTACTAGGAAGCTTGTGCGGACCAAACGGAGCGCAGGATCCAGTGATCTCCTACAAGGACAATTGAAGCATTTCTGGAACTCGCCCCTGTGAAACATGTTCTTGAATCACATATACAGATCTTGCTTGCACGCTCTCGACATCAGCCTCAAGGTGTTGACAGCCGGCCTCCAGGCCACAGCGAGTCCTCTGGCCGATCCCGTCGAGGACTATTCTGGACTACAAAGCCAGAATGGCTGGACCTTCAGTAAATGCACGGCGGGCCGAATCGTACTCCTCCGGAAACTTGTTTTCTGGCCAGCGATGCAGAGATCCCCGGCTCCGTAGTTGTACATTCTTTGAACCATGACACGAAGCAGCGCCACTCTTTCCCTTCTTCAGGTGAGAAAATCCTTCGATGAGCATCCTGTCATACGAGATGTAGACCTGGACGTGCCCCCTGGCACCACCCTGGCACTGATCGGACCGAGCGGCTGCGGCAAGTCGACCTTGCTGCGCCTGATGAACGGGCTGCTGCAACCGGACAGGGGCAAGGTCCAAGTCAAAGGCGAGCGTCTTGTCGCACAGAACCTGCTCAGCCTGCGTCGGCGCATGGGCTACGTAATCCAGGAAGGCGGCCTCTTCCCCCATCTGGATGCGCGACAGAACATCACCCTGATGGCCGACCACCTGGCCTGGAAGCCGGAGCGCATCGAATCCCGCCTGCTGGCGCTGCTACAGCTGACCCACCTCGAAACCGACCTGTTGCAACGCTTTCCCTTTGAGCTTTCCGGCGGCCAGCGGCAGCGCGTCGCGCTGATGCGCGCGCTGATGCTGGACCCGGAAATTCTCCTGCTCGACGAACCGCTGGGAGCGCTCGACCCGATCATTCGCTTCGATTTGCAGAAGGAACTCAAGGGAATCTTCCAGGCGCTGGGCAAGACGGTCGTGCTCGTCACACATGATCTTTCCGAGGCAGCCTATCTGGCCGACGAGGTCTTGTTGTTGCACGAGGGTCGCATCGCGCAACGGGGACACATGAGTGATCTGGTTCACCGGCCCGCTGACGCCTTCGTGGAACGCTTCGTCAAGGCGCAGCGCGGCCACGACTGGAGTGCCTTATGATGCCCCTACTGTTTCCAGCCCTGCTCCTGCTACTCCTGGCTGGTTCCGCAGCGCAAGGGGAGATCCGCGTCGGCTCGAAGAAGTTCACCGAGTCCGTGATCCTAGGCGAGATCGCCTCAGGGCTGCTGCAGGATGACGGCGCATCCGTAATACACCAGCGGGAGTTGGGCGGTACAAGGATCCTCTGGAATGCCCTGAAAGCCGGGGAACTGGACCTCTACCCAGACTACACCGGCACTCTGCGTCACGAAATCCTGGCCGGCGACGCCCCGGACGAGGGCCTGGAGGGCCTGCGCAAGGCGCTTGCGCCCCACGGCATCGGGATCACCGCACCCCTGGGGTTCAACAACAGCTATGCCCTCGGCATGCTCAAGGCGCGTGCTGCCGAGCTTGGTATCTCGCAGACATCGGACCTGGCCCGGCATCCGGACCTGTTGCTCGGCTGCAGCAGCGAATTCCTCAAGCGCGCCGACGGTTGGCCCGGGCTGCAGCAGCTCTACGGCCTGCCGCATCAGCCTCGCGGCATGGATCACGACCTGGCCTATCGCGGATTGGCCTCCGGCAGCCTGGACCTGACCCTGTTGTATACCACCGACGCCGAGATCCGCTACTACGATCTTGCGGTGCTGAAAGACGACCGGGAGTATTTCCCGCGCTACGAATCGGTCATCGTATACCGTCTGGATCTGCCCGAATCCAGGCTCGAAACCCTGCGGAGGCTGGAAGGCCGGATCAATGCGACACGCATGATCGGCATGAACGCCGCGGTAAAGCTGGAAGGGCTAAGCGAGGCTGAAACGGCAGCGGAATTCCTCTGGGAGCGTTTCGCCATCGACACAGTCTTGAGTCAACAGGGATTGGCTTCCAGGCTTCTGCAGCGCACTCTGGAACACCTCTTCCTGGTAGCGCTTTCGCTCGGCATGGCCATCGCACTCGCCCTGCCCCTGGGGATCGTTGCCGTGAAACACGCCCGCCTTGGACAAGTCGTGCTGGCGATCACTGGCGTGATGCAGACGATCCCCTCCCTGGCCCTGCTGGTGGTGATGATTCCCCTGCTCGGCATCGGTGCAGCGCCGGCGATCGCGGCGCTGTTCCTCTACAGCCTTCTGCCCATCGTGCGCAATACACACGCCGGTCTGGCCGGCGTGCCGGCAAGTCTGCGGGAATCGGCCCAGGCCATGGGCCTGCCGCCCCCTGCCTGCCTGAAGCGCATCGAGCTGCCGCTGGCCTTGCCGAGTATTCTCGCCGGCATCAAGACCGCTGCCGTGATCAACATCGGCACCGCGACCCTGGGCGCCCTTGTCGGCGCGGGCGGCTACGGCCAGGCGATCCTCACCGGCATTCGCCTCGACAACACGGCCCTGATCCTCGAAGGCGCCCTGCCCGCCGCGGCCCTGGCCCTGGCGGCCCAGTGGCTGCTGGAGAAAGGCGAGAAGCACTGGGTGTCCCGGGGAGTGCGACAGTAGCAAGGAAGTAGATCGTCAGATTGTAGTACGAGCCCCGGGAGTCGACTTCATTCTGTCCGGGCGGGTCCTGGTCGCCAATCGATCGATCGCCTGATCCTCGCCCTGGCATGCCCCGTCCCCGGGAAATCACGACCGGCAGGAAAGCGCTTGCGAAAGGACCCTGAGGCACTAAGTTGCTGTAAGGCAACCTGCAGATGCAGTGTGCCTGCTGCAGCACACACTGGTCGTGGAGTCCCAATGATATCCGCATTCAACCGAGACGATGTCGACAGCCTCAAGGCACGCATCCACCAGCTGACCACAGCAACACGCCCGCTGTGGGGCAAGATGAACTCCTCCCGGATGCTGGCCCATTGCAATGTGACCTACGAGCTGGTTTACGACCCGCCTGCCAAGAGGCCCAACGCGGTGCTGCGGTTCCTGCTGAAGGTCTTCGTCAAGCCGGCGGTTGTCAACGAGAAGCCCTACAAGCGCAGCCTGCGTACGGCGCCCTACTTCGTCATCAGCGACGAGCGGGAATTCGACAAGGAGCAGGCGCGACTGCTGGCCTACATGGATCGGACACTGGCACTGGGCGCGGCGTCCTTCGAGGGCAGGGAGTCCTATTCCTTCGGGGCCCTGACCGCGCAGGAGTGGAGCAACATGTTCACCAAGCACCTCGAGCACCACCTTGCGCAGTTCGGAGTCTAGCCGGACGGATAGTGCCTCTTCCGAGAAAGTCCTGTGAGAATGAACACGTTAGGCATCATTGGAAGCCTGACCTATCGGATCGCCCGTTTGATCCCGCTGTTGCTGGGACTGCCCCCTTGTCCTGGGGATTCACAACGCGTCCGAAAGAGGGACTTCGCAGACTGAGCGCAGCAACAAGCCTTGTGTCACATTGAACGATATGGATTGATCCCGGAGGGGCCCCATGAGCCGTCATACGACCTGGACGAACTTCCTGATCGCCTGTATCACCCTCTGCACGCTCACGCTTTCAGGAAGCACGACGGCAGTGGACTAGGCCGCTGGCGCGAGAGTGCACTACCTGGAAATCGTCACTCCGGACTTGGCCGTCCACTGTGCAATCCTGGAAGAGCTCCATGGCCTGGCCTTCGGCGACCCGGTCGCCGACCTGGGAAATGCCCGTGTTGCGAGGGCGGCGGACGGCAGCCTGATCGGCGTGCGCGCTCCACTTGCCGAGCACGAAGCTCCGATCGTCCGGACCTGCCTGGAAACGGACGACATCAGATCTGCCGTCAAGCGGGCCGAGGCCGCCGGCGCCCTGATCGCCTACCCGCCGACGAAGCAGGGGGACACGGGCACCGGGGTGATCTACATCCTCGGAGGCGTACAGATCGGCCTGTGGCAGAAGTACACAACCCTTGACCATGTAGGGAAATCCCATGCACGATCTCTTCACACCCGGCGTCGGCCGCGTGAACAGCGCGGACATTGCCCTGCCGGATCACAAGCGAGCCGTCCGCTTCTACTCCCGCGTTCTCCGCACGGGAAGGACTCCATGTTGGCGTGACGACCTGATGAACAGCCAAGGCATGCCGGTCATCGGCGTAGGTGCGAGATCGGCCGAAATCGAGGCCCTTCCTCTTCAATGGATGCCACACATCCAGGTGCAGGACGTGGGTGCCGCCGTATTACGCGCATTGAAGTTGGGCGGTTCGGAACTGCTGCACGGCAGAGACAAGAACGGCTACAGCCAGTGGGCCGTGTTGCTGGATCCGAATGGCGCGGCTTTCGGTCTGATTCCGGTCGTGTCCAGGGAGGAACTGCCACAAGCCGAAACCGCGCCAGCAGGAGAAAGCGCGATCCAGCCCGGGCACATTGCCTGGCTGGACCTGACGGTTCCGGCCGCCGTGGCGATACGCGATTTCTACAGCCAGGTCATCGGCTGGACGGCGCAGGAAGTCGAGATGCGGGACTCGGGCGAGCACTACGCCGATTTCAACCTGCTCGGCGCGGATGGATCACCGGCAGCCGGCATCTGTCACGCGCGCGGCATGAACAAGGATCTGCCGCCTGTCTGGCTGCTCTATCTTCCCGTGGGCGACCTGACCGAGAGTCTACGCCGCGTACGAACGGAAGGCGATACCGTTCTCCGGGAAGCCAAGCAGTCGAGCGGCGAGATCGCTTTCGCCGTCATTCGTGATCCAGCCGGCGCATGCCTGGCGCTGATGCCCGGTCAGCAGTCGGATTGACGGCGCCCTGCAATCCAATGGCAGGCAGCAGGCATGCATACATCGAAGGCCTGCATACCTTAAGCCGGTTTTTCAAGCCCGACATTTCCGTAACTCATCTCGACCAGCTTGCGTGCGGCTTCCATGTTTGGAAGCCAAGGACGGTGCCAAGGACGGTGCCAAGGACGGTGCCAGGGACCGTGCCAAGGACGGTGCCAGGGACGGTGCCAGGCACGGTGCCAGGCACGGTGCCAGGGACCGTGCCAAGGACCGTGCCAAGGACGGTGCCAAGGACGGTACCAGGGACGGTGCCAGGGACAGTGCCAAGGACGGTGCCAGGGACGGTGCCAAGGACGGTGCCAAGGACGGTGCCAGGGACGGTGCCAAGGTCGGTACCAGGGACGGTGCCAGGGACGGTGCCAGGGACGGTACCAGGGACAGCGCCAAGGTCGGTACCAGGGACGGTGCCAGGGACGGTGCCAGGG
>JAUIFJ010000064.1 GCA_030429345.1 bacterium
AGTACGCGATCGAGAAGTTTCCGCCCCAGCCGCTTCACCCCGCCTGCCGCTGCACCCATGTCCCGGCGCCCGGATCCCTGGATCAGATCAAGGACTTGCCGGCCATCCAGGACTTGGTGACGAAGCACACGCTGGGCCAGCAGGCGGTGAAGCAGGCGCTGAAGACTGGCGACTTTTCCGCCCTGACAGTCCGGCAGCTACGCGAGCTGGCCAAGCAGAAGGGGATTCCGATCTCCCGCTCCAAGGCCTACCAGGTCCAGCTGCTTGCTGATGTCTCCAGCCTTGATGTGTCACACCTGCAAGGCCTGAGCACCGCGGAGTTCAAGCAGCTGCTGAAACAGCACAAGGTCAGCCCGATCAAGTCCCGCGAGGACCTGGTGAAGGACCTGCTGGGCGAGGGGGCGGAGAAGCATGCGGCCAAGCTGGCGGCGCTGAAGCAGGCGGAGAAGGCGGCAAAGGAAGCGGCGGAGAAAGCCAAGATCGCGGCCCAGAAAGCCGCCGAGGAAGCGAAGGCCAAGCAGGAAGCCACCGAGTTGATGTACTCCAAGGTGGGCAAGCTGGTTGAGGCCGCGAAGCCCGAGACTTTCGATGCGTATTACGCGGCTGCCTACGAAGTGGGGGCCGTCCTGGAGAATGCACAGAAGGTGCTGGGCATCGAGGCGCTCAAGCCGTTCAAGGTCCAGATCGCCAAGGCCTACGATGGTTTCCTCGCCTCACTGAAGGGCATGAAGCAGAAGCAGCTGCGTGATCTGCTCAAGGCACACGGGGTCAAGAACTTCCAGTGGTACACGAAGGAAGAGACCCTGTCCTACATCCTGAACCCGGAGAAGCGGCCGGAGCTAATCGCCCAGGTGGCTCAGAAGCTGAAGGCGGTGAAAGCGAAGAACGCGGCGAAGAAGGCCGCGAAACCCAAGCCCGTGCCGCCGGAGCCCAAGGCCCCGGTGATCCAGTTGGCCAACCAGGCGGATCAGGAGTGGGAGGCCCTCAAGGACGGCAGCACCTTCGTCTACGACGGCGACGCCCGCAGCCTGGGCGGCGCGCACAGCAAGTACTTTTTTCGTGATGCGGAAGGCAACCGCTGGCTGTTCAAGCCGATTGCCGAGGAGTTTCGCGCCTGGGGCGATGAGGTGGCCTACCGGATCCAGCGGGAGATTGACCCCAACGCCGTGGAAGCCCGATTCATCCGTCTGGAGGTGAAGGGCAAGAAACTGGCTGGCTCGATCCAGCGGATGAAGACCGGGCTGAAGGAAGTCAGCGACTACGGCGGCCTGGGGCTGGACACGCTGCAGGCGGAGGAGCTGCTGCAGCTGCAGCGTGAGCACGTCATCGACTGGCTGATTTCCAACCACGACAGCCATGTGAACCAGTTTCTGCGCGCGCAAGATGGGAAGGTATACGGCATCGACAAGGGGCAGCTGTTCAAGTTTTTCGGCAAGGACCAGCTGAACCTGACCTACTACCCCAACCGGGTGCACAATGCGGGCGAGCCTGTGTACAACCAGCTACTGCGCCTGCACCGGGACGGGAAGATCCAGCTGGATCTTGGAGCCACGGAAGAGTTCATTCGGCGCGCCCAGGCCATTACGGACAGCGCGTACAAGGAGATGCTCAGGCCCTATGCGGAGCGCCGGTTCGCGGGCCAGCCTGGAGCCTTGGCCGACTTCCTGAGCGGGGCCGTGAAGCGCAAGCAGACGTTGCGTGAGGACTTCGAGCGCCTGTACAGCGAGGTGGAATCCGCGAGGACGGGAAAGAAGGTGACCTTCCGCTTCGGGGAGAAGGGACCCGCGGCACCGGCACCCGCTGCGCCAGCGGATGCGCCTGAGCTCACGTGGGGCCGCGACGCCCGTTTCGACCTGTCACACGAGGTCAAGGAAATTCGGGACAACGGCTGGCAGGGCAAGTCCCTGGGCATCGATTCGGATCAGATCGAGGACCAGAATGTCCTGGTGCGCGAGGTCCTGCTGCCCGGGGGTGGGAAGCGCACGATGATGGAGCTGCGGCTGCGCCCAGAGGCAGACCAGCGGCTGACAAAGTTGCTGAAGCAGCAGGCGGGGCACTTGCCATCCGAAGTGTATACGGACGACTATTGGCATTCAATCCTGAATGCCGCCAAGACCGTGAACCATCATCTGTCTGATCTGGGATTCAATGACGGTACGATCAATGACATGCTGTCTCACGGCCCAGCCCTTCAAAAGCTGTTGAAGTCGGGGAATGTGGTTGAGCGGAAAATGGCTGAGCAGTATCTGGACGCCATGGAGAAGATCCAGCAGAAGGTAACTCAGGCCCGGGCTGGAAAGTCGCCGGATCCGCTGCCGATCCTGAAGCAGTTCCAGGCGGACCCCAAGGACCTGAAGACTCTGAGCAAACCGGTGGCAGCGGATCCGGAGTACACAGTGACCGTGCGCGATCGTGTGACAGCGGACCGCACCCGCGCCAAGGGCGATCGCCTGGTGCTGGAGAAGGACAACGTGCCGCTGAGCGAGTTCGATCACCGGTTGGCCGACCAGGCGGCGGAGTTCGAGGTCGACCTGGGAGACGGCATTCAGGTGGTCTATCGCCCTTACCGCAGCCTGACCCAGCAGCATCTGTTCGCAGTCCAGGGGCGGATGACCGTGCGCGCCGCTGGCGAGGTCAGCGAGGCCCGGGTGGCCCAGGCGCTGCAGAAGCTGCAGAAGCTGGGGCTGGACACCACGCCCTCTACGGCGGCTCAGGAAGAGCTGATGTATTTACAGAAGACGGCCTACGCCGCCAACATCGATCAGACGCCGCTGTTCCAGCAGGCGGCGGCCCGGGCGGCAGGGGCGGAGTCCACGGAGGCCGAGGTCGCCGTGTGGCGCGAGGCCTGGTCGTCCCAGCTGGGCGTGCCGGATGTGACCAAGCTTCCGGCCTACAAGCCCCAGGGCCACTACCAGTATTCCACGGTGCGCGGGGCCGGCAGCCAGGGCGGGATCCGGGTGCAGGAGCGCTTCGACCTGGACGACAAGACCTTTCAGAAATCGATGAAGGGGCATGTGCTGGTCCACGAGATCACGAAGGGGGATATCGAGGAGTTTTTCGAAGTTGTGCTGCCGACGAACCGGGCCTTCGTTCCCACGGCTGATCGTTTCACCGCCGGTGTGCCCATCGGCGGCATGAGTCCCGGTTCCGACATGAACACCGGCGGCGCCAGCTACTTCTTCACGCGCATCAAATCGCGCAGAAGTCTGGGCGGGGATCAGATTCGGTTCAAGATCGACATGCTGAAGCGCGCGGACGCCATCAGCTATCCCCGCGACCTGTTTGGTCGTGTGACAGGAACAACAGTGCGGGACAACCGGCGCAGCGACCTGGCGGGTTTCAAGGCCAACGCGAGGTCCTCGAGCAATGAAACGGATTTCAAGGGGCCGGTCACCATCCTGGATAATCTGGACTCGATCGGTGTGCGCAGCCCCTTGAAACGTGATCGACTCCTGAAGACATTCCGCAAGAATGGTATTACGGTCCTGCCGGATGGCAGGGCCATTGAAGATGTGATTGTGGTGGCCAATTGAGTGCAGCGATTGAAGCACGGGATGAGCTCCAGAAGTATACGGATTCCCTCTTCGGTGAATTCGGGCTAACACTGTATGTAGATTTTCAGGATGGATCACAGAATCTTCGCAACTATCTAGGTGGAGTTCGCGTGCTACGAGCGACACCCATCTATGACCGGAGCAATGGCAGTATTCAGAACTTCCGCTACCTGATGATGTTCGTGGATCAGGGGGTGATTGACCTGGTGAACGCTGGAAATCCGGTGCATGTCTTTGAGTGTGAAGTGACGAAGCAGATGGTGCAGTCTTGTTGGCTTCGCGAAGTGGATGGCCCTCTGGCCTTCCTGCTTTCAAAGAATGATCCCCATTCCCTGTTTGAAGAGCAGGCGGCTATCTACACCCAGTGGGACCAGGAGCTCGCGCGCTTCGGCGGGCAGGAAAAGCTGGACCAGCGGCTCGACGAACTGGCGGCCCGCCAGCTGAAGGATTGGGAGTGGCACGAGAGGCACAACCAATGACCGTCAGCTACTTCTATGTGCACGACATCGAGTCCGGCCGAAAAGCCCCTATCGGTGCCTGGATTGTCGACCAGGACAACGCCTTCCACTATGTCTTCCATCCTGACTACTATTTCTCGGATGAGCTGACCGCCTCTCATGTGATCGATCGCATGATCGAGGAGAACCAGGACACGGTGGCCGAGGGCTTTCTCGAGTACTGGCAGCAAAATGTGGGCTACTACCGCTCGGCCACGGAGATCCATACTGAAACCGTAGACGACCTGCAGCTTTTCCTGGACCGGATGCAAAAAGCCGTCAACTAGCTTCAACAACCCCCTCACTTTTTCTTCCAAAAGTCTTTTTCAAATCATTTCGGGGCGGCTACCCTTGTCTCGTAGCAATGCTTTTGTGCGAGACGGTGATGCCTTTTCTGACCGTGGAAGCCGCCCTGTTTCCCGAATTGTGTGCCGAGGCCAAGGGGCCTCCCATTCATGGCGTGCAGTACATCGGGAACAAGCGCCAATCTCTTGATTGGATCCGGGCCCAGGTTCCGGACGGGGTGACGCGCGTGGTCGACGCCTTCTCCGGCGGGGGCAGCGTCTCCTACATGTTCAAGCGCGAGGGATACCATGTAATCGCCAACGACTCCCTGAAATGGCCCTGGCACATCGCACGGGCCACCGTGGTCAACCAGGGCCAGAAGGTGAGTGAGGATGAGGTGAAGGCGCTGCTGGAACCGAATCCGAAAGCCGGCAGCTGGGCGCGCACGCACTACAAGGGCAAGTTCTGGAAGCCGGGGGTCCACCAGCTGGTGGACGAGATCCGCGAGAACGTGGACGCCCTGAAGGGCTTCAAGCGCGACATCGCGCTCGCCGCCTTGGGCGCCACCATGCTCTCGGCGCGCGGCACTTTTCCCCAGTTCACGGTGCCGAAGATCGGTGATCGCGCATATACGCCTAAACAGTTCAAGGCGCGCTACGCCCAGGTGATCCAGCGGCTGAACTCGATGGTGTTCAAGGGCCCCAAGGCCGAGGCCCGCTGTCTGGACGTGCGCGCTCTGCTGAAGACGGTCAAGGCCGATGCCGTGTACTTCGATCCCCCCTATGTGTCCGGCATCCTGACCCACAACTACAGCTACTACTACCACGCGGTGGAAGCGGTGATGGTGAAGGGCGAGGGCAGAAGCCCGGATCCGGAGACCGCGGGCTCGACGGAGAAGACCCAGGAGAGTCTGGGCAAGAAGAACATCGGCCCGTTCTTCGAAGAGCTCTTCGCCGCGGCCGAGCACATCCCCACCTGGCTGTTGTCCTACCGGGACGCGGCCTTCCCTTCCGAGAAAGAGCTCAAGGAGCTGATCACGGCGGCAGGCCGCGAGGTCGACCTGCAGTCCCGTGAGCACGAGTACACGATGGCCGGGACGAAGCGGGGGGGAGCGCCGTCAAAGGCGAAGGAACTGCTCTTCATCGGCCGGAAGGGTAAGCAGGCGAAGAACACGAAACAGAAAGCGCCGGCAGCAGCGGCCAAGGCAACGACGAAGGAGGACCCGAGGATGAAAGTGCCGAGCATTCAGCTGGCCGCGCAGGCCGCGTCCCTGCCCGAGGACTACTGGACCGGTGAAGCACGCGCCATCGTGGCCGAGCACGGCTGGCCGGGCCTGGCCCTGGCCTGTGCCGTGGTCGACGCGGATCACCCGGGCTGCGAGCTGGAGGACGGGCTGCCCAAGGTCTTCGAGGCTTACCACCTGCCGGTGATGCAGCGCGCCGAGAACGGGGAGCTGAAGGTGCTGCCCGCTGTCGTGGATTCCGCGCTCGCCACGCTGGCGGATGCCGCTGGCTGCCCGCGTCTGCCGGCCCAGGCACTCTCCCTGGCGGAGCAGAAGCTGCAGTCCCTGAAGGACTGGGGCCTGGCCTGCGAGGCCGTGGACGCCTTCGCCAGCCTGTCCGAGGAGGAAACCCAGGGGGTGGCGGCCCCGCCGGCGCCAGTGGTTCCCGAGGGCAATCAGCTGCTGGCCATCGCCGGCAGCGGACCCCGTGTGCTGCCCATGCTCTCGAAGGCCCAGCTGGTGGCCGTGGCGGCCAAGGAGGACGAGGAGGGCGATCACGCCATCAAGTTCATCCTGTGTCACGCCGGCACCAACAAGAACGGCGACCACTTCACGGCCGACGAGCTGAAGAAGGCGGTCAAGTCCGCGGCGGGCGTCAAGATCAACCTGAAGCACGGCCAGCAGGCGCAGGACATTGTCGGCAAGACCGAGAAGGCGTCCTTCGAGGACACGGACGGCGGCCGCATCGTCTGCGCCGGCCGGCTGTTCACCAAGGAGGATGAGCTGGCGGCCAAGGCGCGCCGGCTGATCAAGGAGAACATCATCACTAAGGTCTCGATGGAGTGCAGCTACACCGAAGGCGAGTGCTCCGTCTGCGGCGAGACCTACAAGAATTTCGACGAGCGCTGCGAGCACTTGAAGGAGAGCAAGGGCGGCACCGTCGACGGTAAGGAGGTCTACGCCATCCTGAAGGGTGTGACGTTCAGCGGCGCCGGCCTTCTGGAGGGCTACGAGCCCGCCGATCCCCGGGCGGATATCACCTCCATGGCCTGGGAACGCGACGGCCGCATGCACGCCATGTCCTACGGGATCTACGGTCCCAACGACAAGCCCGAGTCCATGAAGGAGGTGCTGAACCAGGAAGAGATCCGCGAGGACCTGTGGAAGACGCAGGACGCCTTTCGCCGGGTCACCGATTCCCTGGTGATGTCCTTCGTCAAGGAGAGCAGCGAGCTCTCGGACGTGGAGACCAAGCTGAAGAAAGCGGGGGCCGACTTCGCCAGCCGCGTGATCCAGATCCTGAAATCCATCAACACCAACACGGACAAGGAGACCGCCGTGGACAAGAACACCCAGGCCAAGGCCGGCAAGCCCCTCGAGGAGATGACCCAGGAGGAGCTGCTGGCGCACACGAAGCAGCTGCAGGAGAAGGCGGACGCCGACGAGAAGGTCCGCCAGGAAGCCGAGGCCAAGGCCGCGGCCGAGACCCTGGTCCAGCTGATGGAGAAGAAGGGCCGCGAGTTCGAGAAGGCCGAGGCCCGCGAGGCCGAGGTGACCAAGCTGGCCGCCATGACCGAAGAAGCCCGCCAGGCCGTCACCGACACCTGGTCGGCCCTGCCGGACAAGCAGGTCGAGGATTCGGCCGCCGCTGCCGCCGGCACGGCGCGCGCCAACGCCGAGGGCGCAGCCCCCACGGCCACGCCCGACGGCGAGCCCCAGACCCTGGGCCAGAAGCTGGCCATGGTCTGCAATGCGAGCTACGAGGCCCGCGAGGGCATGACGGCGACCGAGAGCAAGTAGCCCCGTACTCCCCGGCAACCACCGGGATGTGATACACCAACAACTGACGAAGGAGAACGACGATGTTCAACAACTCCCACCCCGGTGTCGAGTACGGCGACGGCGTCCTGAAGGGCCCGGGGGTTCCCGGACTGGGCGTCAAGCTCG
>JAUIFJ010000025.1 GCA_030429345.1 bacterium
TGGCACCGTCCTTGGCACGGTTCCTGGCACCGTGCCTGGCACCGTCCCTGGCACCGTCCCTGGCACCGTCCCTGGCACCGTCCCTGGCACCGTCCCTGGCACCGTGCCTGGCACCGTCCCTGGCACAAGGGCTGCCTACAAAAAAGCCCCGGCACAAGGCCGGGGCTGTGGAAAACGAAGGCTGCGGATGGGCTAGTTGTTCAGCTGGAAGCGAACGGTCTGCTGCATCTGTACGGCGACGAAGCGGTCACGCTGGCGGCCGGGCTTGAAGGTCATCTGCTGCAGGGCGGCAATGGCGGCATCGCCGAAGCCCAGGTTCTGGGGCCTTTCGCCCATGATGGTGAAGTCGCGCGGAATCCCGTCGGCGCCGACGACAAAGCCGATCTGCGCCAGGCCCTCGACGCCGGCGTTCTGTGCCAGTTCGGGATACTTGATCAGCTTGTAGAGCTGCGAGGCCCCGCCGACCATTTCCGGCTTCTGCTCGATGGCGAAGAAGTCGACAATCTCCTCTTCCGTGTTCATCGGCGGAGGGGGAGGCGGCGCGGCCGACCAGTCATCATCCTCGGCGAAGTCGAATTCCTCGTCCTCGGGAATGTCCTCGTCCTCGGCGGCGACAGTGAAGGCGGGGCGCTGGGGCTTGGGAGCCTGCTTCTGCTGGATGGTCTGCTCGATCTGCTCGACCTCGATCTCCTCCGGCACGTATTCCGTCATCGTCACATCGACCCGGAACTGCTTGGAAACAATGAAGGTCACGACGAAGATCAGCAGGGCGATCGCCAGGCCCAGCTCGCTGAAAACCGCGTAGCTGAGCTTGACGTCCGCTTCCGGTCTCTTGTGGTATTCCATAGGGGTCCCTACTTGGTCCGGGTGGAATAGTTCACGCGCAGGGCATAGGCCTTGCGCAGCTCCTGCTGCACATCGGTGATACTCTTCATGTGCGCGTTCTGATCCGCCTTCAGCGCGATCACCAGCTTGGGATTGGCAGTGCGCTTGCTGTAGACCAGCGGACTCAGGTCCTCGATGGCGACGAACTGGTCATCCAGCATGCGCCGGTTGGCCTTGTCGACCCAGATGTAGGCGATGTCGCGCTTGCCGGCCTCGATCTTCTGGGTGCTTTCCGCGTCGGGAATGCGCACCGGCAGGCCGTCGAACTGCTTGAAGGTGGTGACCACCATGAAGAAGATCAGCAGCATGAAGACGATGTCCGGCATCGACGCGGTCGAGATCTCGGCCTTGACCTCGCTTTTCTTCTCGATCTGCATCTACTCCTCCGGCTCGGCGATGGAAATCTTCGTGGCGCCGGCCATTTTCACCTGGTCGAGCACATAGATGTAATCGTCGTACATGGTCTGGGCCTGGGTCTTGATGGAGACGATTTTCTTGTACTTGCCGTCCTGATCGCGCCCCAGCTCCTCCAGGGAATTGCGGACCTCCGAGCGGAGCTGGTTGCGCTGGCTGAGGACCTGCTCGTTGATCATGATTTTGCCGCTGTTGGCGATCAGGATGTCAAGCACGCGGTCCTTTTCCAGCTTCTGGGGCGGCTCTTCCGAGATCTCCGGCAAGGTCAGCGGCACGCCCTTGTCCTGGTCGATGGTCGTCGTCACAAGGAAGAAGACCAGCAGCAGGAAGGCGATATCCGCCATCGAAGAGGTCGGAATCTCGGATTCGGGCTTGCGCTTGTTTTTCAGCATGGGCCTGCCTTTCGCCGAATGGCGCCGAATGCGCTACTTCTTCTCGAGTTCGATCAGGGACTCGATCAGCTCGACGGAAGTCTCTTCCATGTCCAGCACCAGCTTGTTGATGCGGGCGTTGAAGACATTGAAGAAGAACTGCGTCACCATGGCGGCGATCAGGCCGAAGACCGTGGTCAGAAGGGCGACCTTGATGCCGCCGGCGACGATGCTCGGGTTGATGTCGTTGGCCTTCTCGATCTCGTCGAAGGCACCGATCATGCCCCAGACCGTTCCGGTGAAGCCGAACATGGGGGCTAGGGCGGTGCAGGTGCTCAGCCAGATCAGGCCGCGCTCCAGGAAAGCCATCTCGATGTTGGCGGCGTTCATCACCGCCTTCTCGACCTGGTCGATGCCGCGGTCGACGCGCAGCAGGCCGGCATGCACGATGGAGGCCACGGGGCCGCGGGTCGAGGCGCAGATCTCGGAGGCGCGGTCCACGCCGCCCTCGCGCAGGGCTTCATGAATCTTCTTGATGAAAGCCTTGGCGTTGACGCCCACCATGGCCAGCGTAATGCCCTTGACGATCACGATCGCGATGCCCAGGCACAGAATGATCAGAATGGGCCACATGAAACCGCCGCCCTGCTCGAAATAGCGTAGCATCTTGGTTCGCCTCCGATGGATGCACTGATGATTGTTCTGCTGACAGCTTTCCGGACTTCTCAAGCTCCTGTGCCTCCGGCAGGCCGAACCCCGGCAGGCCGGTACAAGGGAAGCTAGATACAGAGGAACCGGAAAACAGGAATCGCCGCAGCCGGAAACTTCCCCGCCCTGGAGCGGGAACGAAGACCGGACGGACGGCTACAAAGCCCGTCGAAAGTAGGACTTGACCGATGGGTTGTCAATCAGGCGGCAAGCCGCGAACCGTGAGGATTCTGTAATACAGACGCCTCTAGCCGCCCAGCGCGGCGATGCGCTCGGCCTCGTCGAAGAGCAGCAGGGCCTCGGAAACGACCGGGTCGCCGGCGGTGTCCACCCGGCGCGACTCTTCGCGTCCCCAGAGCACGCGTGCCGTCTCGCGCTTCATATAGGACTGCACCCAGCGCAGGTCCTTCTGCCACTCCTCTTCGACGAAGGCGGTTTTCTCCTCCGCCGCTTCCAGCAGGGCCGCCACTTCGGCTTCTCCCGGGCTCCACTCGCGCAGGAAGGCCTCGAAGCCGGTGCTCTTCAGCTGCTCGGCCTGCTCGTTCTCGCTCCAGAAGCGGTTAGCCCAGTCGAAGAAGACGCGGTGCGTGCGCAGGCGGCTCACATAAGGAGTCAGGCGCCCGCCGCGGATCCGCACGTCGGGCGTGATCCCTCCGCCGCCGTAGACCTTGCGCCCGGAAAGGGTGTAGTACACCGGCCGGTCGGCCGTCGAGTCTGCGTCCAGGTTGGCGTCGAAGTCGTCGTAGCCCTCGCGGTAGTAGTCCATCAGCCCCTGGTCGTAGGGCCGCTGGATCAGCCGCCCGCTGGGCGTGTAGTAGCGGGCGATCGTCACGCGCACGGCACTTGAATCACGGAACTCGAAGGGGCGCTGCACCAGGCCCTTGCCGAAGCTGGTCTCGCCGACCACCAGCCCGCGGTCCAGGTCCTGCACCGCGCCGGAGAGGATCTCGCTGGCCGAAGCGCTGCCCTGGTTGATCATCACCACCAGGGGCAGATCGGGAAGCGGCGTGTTGTCCGTACTCTTCAGCTCCTCGTCGAAACGGTCCAGGCGGCCGCGCGTGCTGACAATGGTGTGTCCGCCCTCGATGAAGAGGTCGGTCAGGCGGAAGGCCTGCTGCAGCAGGCCGCCCGTATTGCCGCGCAGGTCGAAGACCAGGCGCTGCATGCCCTGCTCCTGCAGGTTGCGGATGGCCGTCAGCACTTCCTCCTCGGAGGTGGCGGCGAAGCGCGTGAGACGCAGGTAGCCCGTTTCGCCGTCCTGCAGCAGGAAGGAGCTGTCGACGCTGTAGATCGGGATCTTGGCCCGCGTAATGGTGAAGTCCATCGGCTCGACCAGGCCGGGTCGTCTCACAACGATGTCGACCTGCGATCCCCGCGGCCCCTTCAACTTGCGCTGCACATCCGCGTTGCTCAGGTCGTAGGCGCTCTCGCCGTCGATCTCGACGATCATGTCCCCGGGGCTCAGGCCCAGGGCGTCGCTCGGCGTTCCCGGAATCGCGCTGACCACGGTGAGCACCTTGTCGCGGATCTCGAAGTAGATGCCGATGCCGTCGAAATCGCCGCGGAACTCCTCGTTGACCTGCTGCAGCTCGCTGCGCGGAATGTAGGTCGAGTGGGGATCCAGTTCCTGCAGCAGGCCGCTGATCGAGGCGTCGACCAGCTTCTCCAGGTCCGGCTCCTCCACGTAATACTCGCGGACGATGGTCAGGATGGTGCGGATCTTCTCCAGCCCCGCCAGGATGTTCCCGCCGCTGGCGTGTCCCACGCCTCCCTGGCGGAAGATGAAGACCGCCGTGATCAGCACGATGGCGGCCAGCAGGGCACCGAGAGCCTTGCGCATGTTCGTTCCTTTCCTCTCTGTGCCTGCGTCCACGCGGAAAGCCACGCTATTTCAGCAGAAGAAGCTTCAGGGTGTCGCTTCCGCCCGCCGCCTCGGCGTGGACGAAATAGGGCCCGGAGGCCATGCCCGACCCGTCGAAGGCAATGTCGTACACGCCGGGTTCCAGGCGATCGCGCACCAGGTCGGCCACGCGGCGCCCGCGAATGTCATACACGGCCAGCCGCACCACGGAGGCCAGTCCCAGCTCGAAGCGGATTGTCGTACGCGGGTTGAAGGGGTTGGGCGCGGCCTGCGCCAGACGGATCGTCGAGGGCAGGGCGAGCAGCTCCTCGCCGGGGCCCTGCAGGGAGCCCAGCCCGCCCGGGTGGCGTCCCAGCGGCCCGCCGCCCCAGCCGATGTCGTTGCGGCTGCCGTCGCTGTCCTGCATGGCGGCGGCAGGATCGCCGGCATCGATCAGCGGCGACTCCTCCAGCAGCAGGAAGCCGTCCTCCTGCGAAAAGCCCGCCGGACCGGAGCCATTGGAAGCATGCAGAACCATCAGGGTGGTGTCGTTGCTGGCGAAAAGCCGGTCGTAGTACACGGTCTCGCCGGTCTGTGTCGTGTCCGGGCTGAGGCGCGCATCGGGAATGTCGTACCAGTTCCATGCGGTGGCCACCTCGCTGCCCGAGTCCAGCCAGATCGCCCTCTGCTCCGCTTCCAGGAGACGATCCAGGGTGAGAATCGTTCCCGAAACCCGTGTCTTGAAATGGAAGAGGTTGTTGCGAAGATCGGCCACCGACTCCAGGCAGAGCACACGCGCGCCGCCGACCATCCAGCTGGGCATCCAGATCTGGAAGCCGCCGTTGTCTACATAGCTGCTGTGGAAGCTGTTGTTGTGCACCTCCGCCTGCGCGCCGACCAGGGTGATCGCGTTCACCGGATTGACGAAGAGCGAGTTGCGGATCGAATGGCCTTCGCCGCCGGCCAGGTAGAGCATGTGGCTGCCCAGCTGGGCGCTGTCCGCCGGATCGCTGAACCAGCAGTTGCGCACGTCGACCGGGCTCTCGATGGCCAGCACTCCCATGCGGCACTGGTGGAAGTCGCAGTCCTGGATGCGGGTCGTGCCCTGGAGGTATTCGAGCCGCAGCACTTCGTCGAAGCCCTCGAAGCGCGTGTTGCGGAAGGCGGCCACGGTCGCCTCGGGGCCCAGGCGGAAGAGGTCCGGCCGCGGATCGGCGATCTGCTCGCGGGCGCCCGTCCAGGGCACTCGCGAAATGAATTCCACCGGCTGGCTCGGGCTGCCCGTCAACTCCAGCACACCGTCGACCTGGAAGGCCGCCTCTTCGCGGTTCCAGGTTTCGCCGATCACAAGGCGCGTGCCGGACGGAATCGTGAAGGAATCCCCTTCCGGCACCTGGACCCTGCCCAGAATGTATACGGGCCCCTGGGCCGGATCGATCGTGCCGGAGACCTGCCCGGCGATCTCCTGGTAGCGGGGGCGCAGGTCATAGCGCAGGACCCGCGAGAGCTGGCCGTCGCTGATCTCGATCTGCAGGTCGACACGGGCCGTGTCCAGCACCTCGCTGTAGCGCATGGTGTCGCTGGAGGTGAGCACGGAACTGGCCACCCGCTGCCCGTCGCGGTAGACGGAGTAGAGCAGCACGTCGTCGAGGCCGAGGAACTCGGTGTCGAAGTCGGAGCCGGCGACCTCCACGTCCAGTGTATCACGGGCGATGCGGTCGTCGATGACAATACCCTGCGGATCCGGGTCAAGGCACTGCCCCTCGCCGTCGGGGCAGGGCGAGACCAGGGTCCAGTCCGGCGCGCGGTTCGAGATGAACTCGAGCACCGCGCGGACCGAATCCTGCTCCAGGCTGCCATTGACGATGGTCTCGGCCAGCAGGCGCAGGTCGTATACGCCGTCCTGCTGCAGCGAATCCGGCCATTCGACGCGGATGCGCGTGCGCGCGTTCTGTGTCACCGTCAGGCCCGGAGGAGCCTCCAGCACCTGGACTTCCGGGATCGGGTAGCCGATCAGGGTGAAATCGTACTGGTAGTCGAAGCCCGTGACCCATTGCAGCGAGTCGGGAGCGTCCTGGAACTCGGGCGAAAAGTCCTCCACCGACAAGTGCCGCAGGCCGATGTCCGAGCGGCTGCCGTCGGGGTCCGTGTACTGCGGATCCCCCGTATCGATCAGGGGCGACCAGACCGGGTCCGGCAACCAGGAAAGCGTATCCTGGAAAAAGGGATCCGCAATGAAGGAGGCGGGATCCGGGTCCAGGTAGGTGATTTCCTGTCCCGTCGATCCCTGGTAGCGCAGCAGGGAATCCCGCGTGCTGAAGTGCTGCGAGTAGCCGTTATGGGTAATGGTGGCGTTCAGCAGGTTGGAGGTGTCGAAGAGGCGGATCGGCGCGTTCGAAGGGTTGGCGCCGTCCCGCATGAAGAAATTGTTGCTGATCGTCGTGGTCGAATAGACCAGCTGGATGTCGGCAAAGGCCGGATTGCGGAAAAGGTTGTTGCGGATCAGGGTTTCGCTGGGCCAGTTGGCGTAGAGTGAAATCGTGTTTTCCTCGAAGAAGCAGTGCTCGACAAGCATGTTGAAGGGCTGCTCAGGCTGGTGCCCGTTGTCGAAGAGGTTGCTGATCACGCCGATGTTGCAACGCGAGATCTGACACCAGGCCAGCCGGCTGGGCAATCGGTCGATGATGCCGATGGTCGAATCCGCTTCCGCGCTGTCCTGGTAGGTGGTGGTGAACTGCAGCCCGTTCCAGCGCAGGCCAAGCGCCCGGGCCTCGTCGCTGATGCGGAAGACAATCGGATCCTCTTCCGTTCCCAGGGCCTGAAACACCCCGTGGATGATCAGGCCGGCGTTGGTGGTGTCGACTTCCTGGTGGGCAATGAATTCCACGCCCGGCTCCACCCGCACCACACTGCCAATGGGAATCACCACCAGGTCATAGAATTCGAAAGGGCTGTCGGCCACACGCAGGGTGTCCGTGCGCAGCGTGTCCGGCAGAACGGTCTGTGCGGCAAGGGGCATCGCCCAGAGCAGCAGCCATCCGATCCAACGCAGCATGAGATGCCTCTTCCTTTATTCAACGGGGCCGATCCCTTCTAAGATCGGCCGAAATGCCTGGCAAGTAAAGGCGTTCCCGCGGCAAAACTAGCCGCGCACCTTGACCCGTTTCAGCTTGCGCCGTTCCCGTTCCAGGGAAGCGATGCGCTTCAGCTCCGCCTGCAGGAAGGCCTCGCGCACCTTGGCCTCGACGGCCTGTTCCAGGGTGTCGCTCTCCTCGATGTCCGGCAGGCGGCGCCCGATGCGGTACCAGAGCGCCCAGCCCTCCTGCCAGGGCATGGGCTGCGACCAGGTGCCCTCCGCCGTGTCCGCCAGGCCGCTGCGCAGCTCGGGATCCAGGCTGGCCCGTTCCACCGGGTCGATCTCGAAAGGCGCTCCGCAATCCCGCGGATCCCCCTGCAGCTCCAGCCCCTCGCCGGCCTGCTCCGCTTCCCAGCCTTCGCGCAGAATGCGGCGACGGGCCTCGCGGGCCTGCGCTTCCTCGTCGAAGACCAGGCGGCGGAAAACATCATGGCGGAACTCGAGGAACTCCGCCGGATGATTGTCGATGTAGTTCCAGCAATCCCGCTCACTGGGATTCAAGCCCGGCTTGACCTCGACGGCGGTGAAGAGGGCGCTCTTCATCAGCCGTTCGCGCAGGCCGATGCGCTCCAGGGTCTCCTCGCCCAGCCAGTAGCCTTCCTCGTGGGCGATCGAGAGCCAGCCGAGCTGGTCGATCCAGTTCTCGGCGAAGGCGCGGCGCAGGCCGTCATTGAACATGTCGGCGCTGATGGTTGCCGAGAAGGCCGCCATGATGCGCTCGTCCAGCTGGCCGCGAGTCATGGCCGTATCCTTCGAGGCGACCACCGTGTCGCCGGGTGCGTCGGCTTCAAAAAAGAACCGCGCCCCGATATGCTGCCGCATGCGCTGCTGGGCATCCAGCTCGTGGAAGCGCCGCTGCTTGCGTTCCAGGTCCTCGCGGGCCTTGGCCAGCGCGGCCTCGGTCGGGCGGTACTCTTCGCGCGGCTGAATGCTGTCCACCACCAGCAGGTGCCAGCCGAAGGGCGTCAGAAAGGGCTCGGAGACCTGCCCCACCTCCTGGGCAAAGAGCACATCCTCGAATTCGGCGACCGTTTCCCCGGCGTGCACGGCGCCCAGCATGCCCCCCAGCTCGGCGCTCCCCACGTCGATGGAATGCTCGAAGGCCTGTTCGCTGAAGTCGGCCCCGGCCGAGATGGCGCCGGCGATCCCGCGGATCTCGCTTTCCTTCTCGCTGAGGATGTGACGACAGTAGAAATGCAGGGTGCTCAGTTCGAAATAGTCCCGCACTTCCTTGTCGCTGACCTTTGCCGGCGCGGTCCAGGCCCTGCGCGCCATGCGGATGGCAATGTCGCGGTGGTGCTGTTCCAGCTCCTGCAATTCGGCCTCGGCCAGGCGGTGTCCCAGGTCGTTCCACAGCAGGGCCAGCAGGTGGTGCTGCAGGACCTCTTCGGCGAGAGCATCGCGGGCATCGCCACGGGGGAGTTCCTGGGCCCGGCCCATAGCCAGCAGGTATTCTTGCAGTTCGGCCGTGCTGACCACAAAGGTTTTCGCCCCCAGGGGCGCCGCCAGGGCCAGCATCAGGATCCATTTCAGCATGGGAGGTTCCACAAATTCAGTGACGCGAAACCCGGATTCCGCCCAAGGCAGAACACCGGCATCCCGCGGCGGTCCGGGGAGAGAACCGTCAAAGCATACTCGGGTCTTCCGGAAAATCTCCGCAAGAATAGAAAAAGGCCCGGTGCAGATGGCGCGCCAGGGCCATGTAGACCAGGCGGTCCTCCTCCGCGGGGGGCAGGTTGAGGCGCAGGTTGTAGTAGGGCTGCTCGGCCTTGTCGCCGATGGCCATGCGGACCCCGGCCCCCGTGATCCCGCAGATGTAGGAGGCGCCCAGGTCGTCTTCCAGGTTCAGGTCCAGGGCCACGCCGCAGGCCAGGCCGGCCACCTTGTTGACCAGCCGGTTGTTGGGCAGCTTGAGCATGTTGTGGTCCTCGTCGGACCAGCAGATCACGTCGCTCATCAGGCGGCCGTCGATCCAGTTGCGGTAGATCTCGTGCATGTAGACATGGATCGGCCGCGGCAGGCCGCCCTCGGCGGGACGAGTGAAGTAGTAGAGATAGGACAGGAGAGGACGCGCCGCCTCGAAGGCGCCGGCCTCCCGGGGCATCAGCACCAGGATCGGGGACTGGCCCAGCAGGACCTGGCCGAAATTGACGGCGATGTCCTCGCGGGCGTACTTGAGATGGGTTCCGGCATAGATCTTTGCCAGCCGGCTACGAATCCCCCGCGCCTTCATCCTGCTCCTGTTCCACTTTGCGATCCACGCGGACCAGCCCGATGCGGTGACGCTTCATGGTCATCACCGTGAAGGTCCAGTCCAGGTGTTCGTAGACATTCTTGATTCCCGGCACTTCCCCGGCGAGCTTGTAGATGAACCCGCCCAGGCTTTCGTAGTCGTCCTCCGTCGGCAGCAGGTCCTCTTCCAGGGCGCGGTTGACGTCCTCCACGGGAATGCGCGAGTCCATCAGCCAGCTGGACTCGCCGGATTTGCGGAAGAGCGGGGCCTCCTGGTCGAATTCGTCCTGGATCTCGCCGACGATCTCTTCCAGGATGTCCTCCAGGGTCACCAGTCCCGCCGTGCCGCCGTACTCGTCGACGACGATCGCCATGTGCATGCGCCCGGTCTGGAACTCGCGCAGCAGCTCGTCGATCTTCTTGCCCTCGGGGACAAAATAGGGCAGCCGCGCCAGGTGGTCGAGGCTCTGCTCGGCGTCCGGATTGCCCAGGTAGGGAATCAGGTCCTTGGCGTATACAATGCCGACGATGTTGTCGACGCGCTCGTGATACATGGGAATCCGCGAGTGTCCCGCGCCGCGGATCAGGTCGATGGCGTCGCTCATGCTCGCCGTGTCCTCCAGGCAGACCATGTCGATGCGGGGCACCATCACTTCCTTGACCATGGTCTCGCCGAACTCGAAGATCGAGCTGATCAGCTGCTTCTCGTCCTCCTCCAGGCTGCCGCTCTCCTCGCCCACCTCGACCAGGGTGCGCAGCTCCTCGCTGCTCAGGTGATGCAGGTCGTCGCTGCGCAGGCCCTTTTTCAGGCTGCGGGTCAAGCCCGCCGCGGGCAGAATGACCGGAGTCATCACCAGGCTGAAGAGCTGCAGCGGCATGCTTGCCATGCGGGCATAGGCTTCGGCATTGTGGATGGCGAAGACCTTGGGCGTGATCTCGCTGAGCACGAGGATCACGAAACTGACCACGCCCACTTCCAGCACCAGGGTCCAGGACTCGGGCAATCCCTGTTCCAGGGCCCACTGGTGGGTGGCGACCGCCGCCAGGGTGGCGAGGGCTACGTTGACCATGGTGTTGCCAAGAATGATCGTCACCAACAGGCGCTGGGGATTCGAGAGCAGGGCCGCCACGCGACGCGAGGTGGACTGGCTTTCCTCTTCCAGTTCCTTGACACGCAGCCGGCTCAGGCTGAAGAAGGCGGTCTCGCTGCCGGAAAAGAAGGCCGACAAGCCAAGCAGGACCACCAGGAACAGGGCCTCAAGCACGGGCGGACCCTTTCAGCCAGCGGACGAGCGGCCGTTGCGGCGCCAGGCCGTCGAGCAGCTCCTCCTCGCGCCGGTGCATTCGCTCGCGAGCGGCGGGCCGGTCGTCCTTCCAGCCGCAGAGGTGCAGCACTCCATGCAGGCAGACCTTGGCCACTTCCCGGCGCAGGCCGCTGCCGAAGCGCGGAGCCTGTTCGGCGCAGTCGTCCAGGCAGACGAAGATATCCCCGGAGACCAGGCCTTCCGGGGCATCGAACTGGAAGCCCAGGTGATCGGTGGATTCGTCGCAGGAGTGGAAGTCGCGGTTGTAGCGACGCATTTCCTGCGCGTCCAGCAGAACCAGGTTCAGCTGTCCGTAGCCCAGGCCTTCCTGGCGCAGTGCGTGCAGGACCAGCTGGCGCAGGTAGCTGAGATCAATCTTGCGGGAGGGGTGCAGATTGCTGACCACCAGTTCCCGTTTCCCGTCCTCGTCGAGGCCTTCTGGAAAGGGACTGTCGTCCTCCCCGGGGTCAGTCCCGGTCAAGGCTTCGGTCATGGAGTTCATAGGCGTGGATAATGTCCTTTACCAGTTCGTGTCGGACCACGTCCGATTTTTCCATATGTACGAAATCGATCCCCTTGACGCCACGCAGAATCTCCTGGATCGCCACCAGGCCGCTGGTCTGTCCGGCGCGGAGGTCGGTCTGCGTGACATCGCCGGTGATGACCATTTTCGAGTTCTGCCCCAGGCGGGTCAGGAACATCTTCATCTGGCCGGTGGTCGTGTTCTGCGCCTCGTCCAGGATGACATAGCTGTGGTTCAGCGTGCGCCCCCGCATGAAGGCCATGGGGGCGATCTCGACGATCTGGCGCTCGACCAGCTTCTGCAGGCGGTCGGGATCCATCAGGTCGAAGAGGCTGTCGTAGAGCGGTCGCAGGTAGGGGTCGACCTTCTCCTTCATGTCGCCCGGCAGGTAGCCCAGGCTTTCCCCCGCCTCGACCGCGGGACGGCTGAGCACAATGCGATTGACGCGGCGCTCCTGCAGGGCGGCGACGGCCAGGGCCACGGCCAGGAAGGTCTTACCGGTGCCGGCGGGGCCAATGGCAAAGGTGATCTGGTTGCGCTGCGCGGCCCGCACCAGCGTTTCCTGTCCCGGCGTGCGGGTCATCACCGGTCCTTCGGGGGCATTGAGCAGGATCGTGTTGCGCTTCCCGTCCAGCGGACCGCCTTCCTCGGAAGCGATCAGCCGCAGGACCATGTCCACGTCGGCCTCGCCCAGGCTGTGCCGGCGGGCGGCCATTTCGGCCAGTTCCTGCAAGGCGCGCCGCAGCAGCTCCGGGCGTTCGCCTCCGTCCACGATGCGCAACTCCCCTTCCCGCAAAACCACACGGGCCGAGAAGACGGCTTCCAGCTTCTTCAGATGGCGATCTCCCGGGCCCAGCAGCAGGGCCGGGTCAAGGGAGGCCAGAGACAGGGAGTCACCGTTCCAGTTCATTGTCTCTGTCCGACCTCCAGAAAAGACGGACCCTGCGCCGCTCAGGCACAGGGTCCGCGATAGGAACGAATCGTTGGCTGATCCGCCTCCCTAGGGAAGGACGATGATCATGCCGGGGTACAGGCCGCCGAGCTGGTCCACCAGGCTCATGTTGGCTTCCTGGATCGAACGCCACTTGGAGCTGTCTCCGTAGACATTCTCGGCAATGCTGAAGAAGCTGTCGCCGCTCTGCACAACATACTGGCCGCTCTTGGAGACCTTCGGAATGTCGAAGACCTGCTGCGGGAAGATCAGGTTCGGGTCCTCGATCTTTTCGCGATTGGCCGTGTAGACGCGGGTCCACATGAAGGGATCATTGTAGTGCCGCTGGTGGCCGGCAATGCCCCACAGGTGATCGCCGCGCGCGACGGTGTAGCGGATGTTGGCGCTTTCCAGGCGACGCTGCAGGCCGTTCAGCAGGGCCTCGATGTCGTCCAGACGGGAATCGTTCTCGCTGAGCAGGCCAATGTTGTTGGCGCGCGCCTCTTCATAGCGCTGACGCAGGGCGTCGAGCTCGTCCTGGCGCAGGGCCAGCTGCTCGGCGCTGTAGCGGTTCAGCTCGTTGGCGTCGGCCAGCAGCTCGTCCAGGCTCGCCGAGTAGTCGGCCACGCCTTCGGCGTCGGTGTTGAGCAGGGCGTAGATCTGTTCCCAGACTTCGGCCGTGCGCTCTTCGGTGCTGCCGATCTCTTCGCGGGTGCTGGCGATTTCATCGTCAACACCGCTGATCTGGGTCTGCAGTCCGGATTCGTCCTGCATGGCGCCCTGCAGCTGCATCTGGTAGTCTTCGAAGGTCATCCGCTCCTGGGCGAACAGCGTCGAGGCGCTGAACAGGAGCAGGGTCAGAAGGCTCATTGTCTTTTTCATGATGCCCCCTACTCGTCCAGCTGGCGCTGAAGATTGGCCAGCTCTTCTTCGGCGGCTGTCAGCTCGCCCTTCTTGACCTGCAGCTCACGCTGCAGTTCGCTCAGTTCCCCGCGGCGGTCGCTCAGCGTGCGTTCGGCGCTGGTGACGGCCTTCTTGGCGTTGTCAAGTTCCGCCAGGTTCTCTTCGGATGCGTACTTGGTGCAACCGGTCGCCAGCAGCATGCCGCCAAGCAGCAAGGCCAGACTTCCGACGCCCATTCCGCGTTTCAGTGCGCGCATAATCCCTCTCCTGATTGTGCAGTTCGAATAATCGGCCCAAAAAGTATCACTTGCGTTCTTGGCAAGCAAACCTGAACCATCTGATCCCAACCGCTACCGAAACATGCCTTTCATCGGCTCAATGATCGGATGAATCCAGCTTCTTCCTTCGCATCAGTCCCAGCTCTTCCAGCTGATTGTCATCCACGTCTCCGGGCGCGCCGTCCATCAGGGAAGCGGCGGTCGTGGTTTTGGGGAAGGCAATGACGTCGCGAATGTTTTCCGTCCCAGTGAACAGCATCACCAGCCGGTCGAAGCCGAAGGCAAAGCCCGCGTGCGGCGGCGCGCCGTAGCGGAAGGCCTCCAGCAGGAAGCCGAACTTGGCGCGGGCCTCTTCGGGCGCGATGCCCAACAGGTCGAAGACCTGCTGCTGCATCTCCTCGTCATGGATTCGCACGCTGCCGCTGCCCAGCTCGACGCCGTCCATGACCAGGTCGTAGCCGCGGGAAAGCAGTTCGGCGGGCGGCACCTTCTCCGCCAGTCCTTTCGGATCCGGCTGGGTGAAGGGATGATGGGCGGCGACCAGGCCGCCATCGCCGTCCTCCTCGAACATGGGGAAGTCGGTCACCCAGAGCAGCTCGCTGCGCTTCCGGTCGATCAGGTCATACTCGCCGGCCAGCTTGAGCCGCAGGTTCCCCAGCACCTTGCAGACCTCGCGTCGGGGAGCGGCGGCCAGGAAAAGCACATCGCCCGGTCCTGCGCCCAGTCCGGCGGCCAGCCTTTCCAGGAAGTCCTTGCCGGTCACCTTCTCGATGGGGCTGGAAATGCCGTCTTCCAGCCAGCGGACAATGACCACGCCCTTTCCGCCCAGGTGGCGGACATAGTCCTGGATCTTGTCCTGCTTCTTGCGGCTGAAGCTATCCGCCTGGCCGGGCAGAGCGATGCCGCGCACCACGCCGCCGGCTTCAAGCGCCGAGTCGAATACCTTGAACCCGGAGCCCTTTGCCGTCTCGCACAAGTCCACAATTTCCATGCCAAAGCGAAGATCCGGCTTGTCGCTGCCGTAGCGGTCCATGGCCTCGTTCCAGGTCATGCGCGGCAGGGGCAGGGAAAGCTCCTCGTCGCGGACATCGCGGAAGAGCCGGGCCATCAGGGCTTCGCAGGCCTCGAAGACGTCCTCCTCGTCGGCGAAGCTCATTTCCAGGTCCACCTGGGTGAACTCGGGCTGTCGGTCGCTGCGCAGGTCTTCGTCGCGGAAGCACTTGACGATCTGGTAGTAGCGGTCGAAACCGGCCAGCATCAGGATCTGCTTGTAGGTCTGGGGGCTCTGCGGCAGGGCGTAGAAACGGCCCGGGTATTCGCGGCTGGGGACCAGGTAGTCGCGCGCCCCTTCGGGAGTGGATTTCATCAGGATCGGCGTTTCGATCTCCATGAAGTCCCGCTCCTCGAGAGAGGCGCGGATGCTGCGCGTCATGCGGTGGCGCACCTTGAGGAAGCGTGCCTGCTCGGGGCGACGCAGGTCCATGTAGCGATAGGTCAGGCGCAGTTCGTCATTGGCCGAGTCGGGGTCGGAGATCGTGAAAGGCAGCACGGCCGCCTTGTTGATCAGCTCCAGTTCCAGGGCCTCGACCTCGACTCCGCCCGTGTCCATGTTCGGGTTGACCATCGAGTCCGGCCGACGACGCACCTGGCCGGTCACGCGGACAACATATTCCGCGTGCAGCTTGTGGGCCTGTGCGATCAGCTCCTCGCGCTCGGGCTCGAAGACGACCTGGGTCATGCCGTAGCGGTCGCGCAGGTCCAGGAAGACCAGGCCACCCAGGTCGCGGTGCCGGTGAACCCATCCTTCCAATACGACCCGGCTGCCCTCGTCTTCGGGGCGCAGGGCTCCACAGGTGTGAGTGCGCTTCATGTTGGATTCCAAGAAAAAACACCCCGTCCTGGATGGACGGGGTGCATGGATGCGAAATCGATCAGGAGACTAGCGGCGTCCGCCACTGCGGCGGCGGGCGGCCTGCAGGGCCAGGTTGCGCATCTTGCGTCGCGCGGCGTTTTCCAGACGCTTGCGGCGCTCGCTGGGCTTCTCGTAGCGCTGGTTGCGACGGATCTCGGCCATTAGGCCGGCCTTTTCGCAGGCTTTCGTGAAGCGGCGGAACGCGCGGTCAAAGGGTTCGCCCTCGCGTACACGGATATGCGGCATGTGCTCTCACCTCCTTCGATTGCCTGTTGCGCTCCCCTCGGGGAGCGGTTCATCCGGGCTTTCCCCGGAATTGCAGCTCCGCAGTATAGAGTAGTGTGAAGGTTCCCACAAGACCAAAGTCGAAGAAGAACTCGCACAGAGAACGCGGAGAAGACGGAGAGCGCAGAGAAAGAGAGTAGCTGCCTCTTATTCCTCTGTGCTCTCCGTCTTCTCCGTGCCCTCCGTGCGAGATCTTACAGGGCGGCCAAACAACGGAGAGCAGCCGCCAGGGCGACGGCGGCGGTTTCGGCGCGCAGGGTGTGGGGGCCGAAGGCGAGGCGCAGGCGGGCATGCGCTTCCAGCCAGCTCCGCTCGTCCATGCTGAAGCCGCCTTCCGGCCCGCAAACCAGGGCCAGCTCTTCGCTCCCGGCCAGCAACAGGGCGGGATCCCCTTCAGGGTGTGGATCCGCCCAGGCCAGGGGCGCGCTTTCCTCCTGCAGATCCTCGAAGCGGGCATCGACGCGCAGAGCCGGGAGGATCGGGTTGGCCGACTGCAGCAGGGCGGCCTCGAGGATCCGTCCCAGGCGGGCTGCGTCGGGACGGCGCTCGCGGTTGCCGGTGAGGGCACTCGTGTAGACGACGATTTCCCCGACGCCCAGTTCGCAGCATTTCTCGACCGCCCATTCCAGCCGCGAGGGCTTGATCAGCGGCAGCCAGCTGCGCAGGAAGGGGCGGGGAGGGTCCTTGTGCTCCACGGCATGTACGCGGAGTTCGGGACGATCGCCGGAAACATGCAACACGGATCGTCCGACGCCGCCGCGACCGTCGAGCAGCTCCACTTCCTGTCCGTCCTTGAGGCGCAGCACGCGCAGCAGGTGTCGACCTGTCGCACGATCCGGAACCCAGGCCGAACCGGACACAAGCTCTTCAGGATGGTAGACACGGGGAACGCGGTTCATCTTCGGTCGACCCGGTGTGCCGCAGGGGTCGATCGCGATCGACCCTTGCGAGGATGCGTGCCGGGCCTCCTCACATCTCCTTCCTCGAGCGCAGCCAGGCGCTCGCCTCGTCGAGAAAGCGCTTCTCCTCCGCATCCAGCGAATCCATGCCCTGCTTGCGGATCTTGTCCAGCAGGAAATCGACGCGCTTCTCCACCTCGTCCTTTTCCAGCTCCTTCTCCTTGCGGACATGCATCACGCGCTCCATGCGCTTCGTGTGACGTGCCTGGCGCGCGCGCAGCATGAGCGGCCGCCAGTAGATCAGGCCGACGCCGGTCAGCATGCCGCCCAGGTGGGCGAAGTGCGCGACCCCGTCGCTGGCGCCGGAAAGCCCGGAGAGCAGCGAGATGGCGCCGAAGAGCAGGGCGAAGGTCGAGGCCTTCATGGGCAGGATGGCGAAGAGGTAGACCTTCGAGCGGGCGAAGAGCAGGCCGTAGGCCGCGATCAGGCCGTATACGGCGCCACTGGCCCCGACCACGGAGGGGGCGAATCCGTCGATCAGCAGGCTGAGCAGGATGTGCAACACGCCGGCGCCGGCAATGCAGCTGATGTAATACACCACCAGGTTGCGGCTGCCCCAGAAACGCTCGAGCTGGCTGCCGAACATCCAGAGCGCGAACATGTTGAAGAAGAGGTGCATGAAGTCGGCGTGCAGGAAGCCGTAGGTCAGCAGCTGGTCCAGGCGCAGCTGGAAGACCACCTCCCCCGGGTGCAGCACGCCGAAATCCTCGATGCCGAGCACCTTGAAGAAGAAGAAGATCGCCGTATTGAGGATCAGCAGATTGCGCACGGCCGGCCGGCTGGTGCCGAAAGGTTCCAGCTCGAAAAAGCCCTGCTGACGAGTATCGAAGCGCATTCGGTCCTCTCTCGTGGAGCAACGGGTGTTGCCAGGAAGAAAAGAAGCTAAGAAGCGAAGGATGAAGTCTGAAGCATGAAGGATGAAGCGGGGGTCTCAAGAAACCCTCTACTTCCGGCAAGGGAAACCTCTCCGATCCGCGCAGCTCAGCTGAGTCCATGCCCACAAAGCTTCGCCGCCCAACACTCTCACTTCATCCTTCATCCTTCATCCTTCGTACTTCAAAAGACATATACCTAGAGAAAGGGCGCCCAGGACTTCGTCCTGAGCGCCCGCAATCACTGGTGCTGATGTGATTGATTTTCTTGAAAGCGGAAGTCAGTTTTCCCGCTGTTTCATCCATTCGACAAGGGTAGAACGCATGATCCGCCACTCTGATCCCACCTTGCGCGCTGGAATCACGCCGTCACGGACAAGCATGTACATGGTGTTGCGGCTGACTTTGAGGATGTCCCGCGTCTCCTTGAGGGTCAACATTTCATCCGGATTCATGAACAGGTCCCATCCTGGTTTAATGCAAGCCGATGCCGCACGGCAGGAGGCAGTTCTCCCCGGCGGACAAACAGGGTATCGGTCCGGTGGGACAACGATTTTAGCGGCACTGGGCAGATTGTGGAAGCATCTGTCCCGGTTTGCGCTCGGCAGGTCTTCCTTCAGCTTTGCAGGAATGGCGGTCCTGCTGCTGTTTTTCCTGGCCCCGACGGGTGCGGTCGAAGCCAATGAACGCCTGGAACGGCAGATCCGGAAGATCTCGCGGGCCTACCCGGAAGTGCAGGGAATTTCCGTCGACAGCCTGCTCAGCTGGCTGGCCTCCGACAGGCCGGCCCCCTTGCTGGTGGATGTGCGCAGCAAACGGGAATTCGAGACCAGCCACCTGCCGGATGCCCTGCACATCGAGCGCGCCGACAGCCTGATCGCCCTGCTGAGCCGCAGCGAAGAGCCGGTCGTGCTCTACTGCAGCATCGGCGCGCGCTCGGCTCAGCGGGCAGAGGACGTGCGCCGGCAGTTTCCGGGAAGGCTCTACAACCTGGAGGGATCGATCTTCGCCTGGGCCAACGCCAACCTGCCCGTCGAGGCCAAGGGCCGGCCGACGCAGAAAGTGCACCCCTACAACTGGTACTGGGGACGGATGCTGGAAAAGGAGCTTCACCCGGACTAGGACCGGATTTCCTGAGGATCCGGTGCAGTGGAAAGGCCTGATCAGGCCTTGAGGACCATTCCGGGCGCTTCCCCGGATTGCAGGCGAAACCCGAGTCCCTGGAAGTAGCCGATCTGCTCCCTGGCCGCCGTGAAGTGGATGGTCGAGAGCCCTCTCTCGAGCAGCTCCTCGACCAGGGACCTTGCCAGCCGGTTTCCCAGGCCTTTCCCTTCGTAGGCCGGATGTACGACAAGGTCCAGCAGCGTGGCGCAGAGCACGCCGTCGCTGATGGCCCGGCCGATCGCCACCAGGCGGCCCTTGTGATGCAGGCCATAGGCCAGCATGGACTGCCGCCAGGACTGGCTGAACTCCTCCTTGCTGGCTTCGTAGGCCGACTCCAGGCCGGCCGCGGACCAGATCGTCCAGGCGGCCTGCATGTGTTTCGTCTCCAGGGGGAACACATCCTCGTCCAGGTAGTGCCAGCGCGCCTCTCCCGCGAGTTCCTCCGGCAGGTCCCGGGTCAGCTCGTCGGTCATCTCGATCTCGTCCTGGAACTCCCACAGCAGCTCCGCCGGCTTCGCAACGGGTTCCCCCATGAAATCCACCAGCACTTCCAGTTCCGGCAGGCTCTTGCGCAGGGCGGATTGCAGAATGCCCTGGACCAGCGCGGGCACGGTTCTTCCGGAACTCTCCGCCCGCTCCAGCAGCAGCCGATGGATGGCCTCGTCCACGGGAACAGCGCTGTTCTTCTTGTCTTGCATAACGAAATACCTCCTTGCCAGAGGGTAGTGCACGGAACTCCGTGATGCAACACGAAACCATGCCGGGACGGCCGCGGCGCGCCGAGCTGTCCAGCGGATTGGACGAATAGCGAGGCGGCACTTGCGGGAAGGGGCATTCGAGAAAAAACCTGCCGGACACAAAGAGAGCCGGACAGGGACGAATGACGGCACTCGGCAGGAAGAGTCATTCAACTAGAAGTTCTTGTATACTTTGCTTCGGTGGGCGACACGATAAATGTCGATCGTATTCGTCTCGTCATCGACTGCATAGACGACCCGGTAGGCACCTTGACGCACACGGTAGAAACCAGCTGCCACCAGTTTCTCGCATCCCTTCGGCCGCGGCTCCCGTGCCAGCTGCTCGATCCGCTCCAGCAGCCGCTGCAGGTCTTTTCCAGGTATGGCTCGAAGCTCTTTTGCCGCAGACCGGGAGAAGAGCAGGCTATAGCCGGCCATGCCTTTTGAGATCCCGCAGGACCTCCTCGTAGGACATCTTCGGTTCCGCTACCCGCTCGGCGATGACCTTCAGGTCATCCACCTCTTCTTCGAGAATACGCCGAACAGCCTCGTTGACGATGGAAGACATGGATCGCCTGGAGCGGCTCGCCTTCTCCGCCAATGCGCGATGAACATCCGCATCGAAGGTGATGGTGGATCGTTTGGACTTCGGCTGCATGAATCAGGTCCTCCTGGCAGGGAGGGTAGTGCAATCGGCCTCGAGTCGCAATCGAATCGGGGGGCTGTCCGAAGACGCAGTCCGCACTGTCCAACCCGCCGGACATCTTCTCCGTATACGCCGTGCAGGACACCTGAAAGACGGGGAGCACACAAAAGAAAACCCGCCCGATTCCAATGGAAAAGGGCGGGATGGAGACGGAGGGAGTCGAACCCTCGTCCGGAAAGGCGCTCCAGCGCAGTTCTACACGCTTAGTCCATCCTTTGATCTCGAGCCACGAACGCCGGTGGACAGGCTGCCGCGACTCCAGGCTGAAGAATCTCGCCCCTTCACCTCAGCCGGAATGAAGGAGCCAGCCCGCGGGGGTGATGTTCGATCCGGCGGCGGCGGGCGCGCCAGCCGGGGAACAGCTACCTAAGACTAGGCAGCGAGAGCGTAATCGTTGCCGATTAAGAGTTTGCCGAAACTTTTAACGTGGTGCTCCGGCGCGTCCACGACGTGCTGTACACTGTCACTGCGATCCCGTCGAATCCACGAACGTCCCCGGATCCGCGGTGGATCGGGAGTCTAGGACATTCGCTCCTTGGCGGCAAGCAGATTGAGGGCCTACAACTTCCGCCTGCCCTTGAAAAGGTCGGCAGGGGTTCTTCCAGCACACAATTTGCCCCTCGGGCTTGTATCTTGCCGGGGATTCCAACCTGTTGATCCTGGCGGTTCCCACAACTCCACAGGAGTCCCCGTGCCGCGACCCTCTGCCTGCGCATGGCGCCTTGTTTTCCTGTTCTCCGTTCTCGCATCGGTCACGGGCCTTGAGGCGCGCCCCGATTCCGCTTCCTTCCGCCTGCTCGAGACCCTGGATCAGGAACTGGGACGCCTGCATCTGTCCGAGGAAGCCCATCTTGAAGAAACCCGTCTCGACCTGGGCTGGGGCCGCCTGGAGGTCCAGCGCGCGGACATTCGCCGCAAGAGCATTGATCTGGACGGTGCCGCCTACACCCTGTACGTCTTCGACGGTCGCGCCCGGCTCAGCCTGCAGGCGGAGGATTCCCTGGAGCAGAAGCTTCTGGAAAACCCCACCGGCAAGCGCCGCAACTCGCTGAAGGTGCGTGAACTGGAATGGCTGCTCCCGGCCGAGGCCGGGCTGCTGCCGGACCTCGACTGGCAGGTCAAAGGCGGCCTGCTGGAAAAACTTTTCGGCGGGGAGTCGATCCGCCTCCTGGGAAACGACTCCCCGGCGGTCCTGCTGGAGACCTGGCTCTGCGAACAGCAGGGGCAGGAAGTCTTCTGGACCTACTTCCGCGACCAGGACCTGCTGGTCCACGAGCTGCGCGAGAACGGGCTGAACCGCCAGACCCAGGCCTGGCGTCCGATGCAGCGCCAGCATCCGGTCTACCGTCCCTATGCAAGGCTGCAACACGTCTCCGCTCCGCTGCAACTGGCCGAACTGCCGACGCGCATCGCCGAAGCCGGCTTCCGCATGGAGCGGGTCGATACCCGGGCCTCCATGGGGCCGGCATCTTCGATCCAATGGCACACAGATCTGCTCTTTGTAGCACAAAAGGAAAGCCGGGCGCTCTGGTGCCGCCTGGACCCGGCGGCCGTGCCGCGGATCGTACAGGCAGGCGACGGGGGCGATATGATCCCGTTGGCCAGTCATCGTCGCGAGGGCTATCCCTGGCTCGTCCTCCTCCCGCCGCAGAAGATGGCTGCCGGCGACAGCCTGCATGTCACGATCGCCGGCGAGTCCCCGAGTCGCCTGGCCCAGGGCCGACTGGGATCGGACTTCTACCGCCCCCGCCGGGCCTGGCACCCCTGCCCCGATCCGCGGCAGGGCCATGTGACACAGGCATCGCTGCGGATGGAAGGCGAAGCCCCGGCGACAACCCGCTCCTGGGCGCCGGCGCACCTGCTCCCCCTGCTTTCGCTGCACGAGGGGCCCGTGATGCAGATCGACAGCTCGCTGCAGCTCTTTGCCCGCCGGGACCTGGATCCCTCCGTCTTCGAGGCCGAGGACCTGGGCAGCACCGCCCGGGCCTTCACCCCCGAGAACCTGCTGGACCGCGAGAGGGACTGGCGGCCGCTGAACCCGGCCTTTCCCGACGAGCGGGAGGCCCAGGAACGCTACCTGCGCGACGAAGGCCTGGCCAGCGGCAGCGAACTGAGCGATGAAGTGGAACACACCCTGGAAGAGCGTGAGCGCCGCCGCTTGCCCGCAGGCTTGAGCGCCCTTCGGCAACAGCTGGAAAGGCTGCTCGGCCCGGCGCCCACGGCACTGGCGCTGCGCGTCGAGCAGCAGCCGCGGACCCAGGCGGCACGCTTCCGGCTGGATCACCTGGGACCGGGCGCGCTCCCCGCGGCCCTGAGTATCACGCACGACGAGACGGGAGGCGGCGACTCCGATCGCCTGGCCCAGTGCCGCGCCCTGGCCCGCGCCTGGTGGCTGGAAGGTCCGGCCTGGAGCGCGGACACGCCGGCCTGGATTCCCGAGGGCCTGGCCCTGCACAGCGCCCTGCTGGCCCTGGAAGCGGACCTGGGTGTGACATGGGCCATCGAGCGACGCCGCGAAGGGCTGGAGCGCGCCCTGCACCTGGAGCGCTTCTACACCCTGGGCCGGAACATGAGCCCCGCGCTCGGCTCCCGCTGCGGCGGCCTGTGGCGTGACCCGGTCCTGCTCGAGTATACAAGCTGGCGTTTCGCCCAGGCGCTGGAGAACCTGCGCAACGGACAACGCCTGAGCGGAACCGGCAGCGATGCCGAGCTATCCGCGCTCTACCGGAGTCTCTGCCGTTCCGGCAGTCCGCGCATCCTTGGCTGGGGCCCGCTGCTGCAGGAACTGCAGGGACGCCTGGGCAGCGAGGCCGCGAGACAGCTGGCGAACTGGATGCACGCCGAGCGCCTGCCGCAGCTGGGTCTTGTCGCGCAGAAGCAGCAGGGTGAGTCAGGCCTGGTGCTGCGCACGCGCCTGCTCGCCGGCGCGCTGCCCATCGAGTTGCCCGTGCTGCTCCGCCTGCCCCGCGGAGAGGAAATGGCCCTGCTCCATGTGAGACAGGAAGAGCAGCTTTTCCCGCTGGATATTCCCGCGGAGGACCTGGAAGCGCTGACAGCAGCCCCCTGGCACAGCGTCTCCATCGAGGAGCTGAAATGAGCAGTGCCGCCCTGCTGCTCCTGACATGGACGCTTTCGGCCTTTGCCTCGGGGTTGGGCGAGCGCATGGTCCGCGAGGCGCTGGCCCTTCTGGACACGCCCTACGCCGCGGCCACCCTGGTGGGCGGCGCGGAGGCGCGGGAACAACTGGTTTGCCGTGCGGATTCCTTCGACTGCATGACCTTCCTGGCGACGGTTGTCTCACGCGGTCTGCCCGGGGACCCCTGCGAGAATCTGCGCCAGTGGCGCTATAGGGAGGGGTTGGTCGAGTGGAGCGCGAGGCGCCACTTCTTCAGCGATTGGCTGGATCACGAATGCCTCGTCGATGCGGCCTCCGGCTGGCCCTGGGCCGTGACACACACGAACCGGCTCAATGACCGCGGAGAGGACCTGCGCTGGCTCCCCGGACTGCCGATCCGGATGATCTCCGGAGCGGTGGCCCCGGCGGATCGACGCACGCTCGCCGCCCTTCAGGATGGCGACCTTGTCGGGTTCCACAGTCCGCTGCCGGGCCTGGATGTGAGCCACGTGGGCCTGATCCGCAGGGAGGGAGACAGGGTGCTGCTGCTGCATGCCTCCAGCCGCAGCGGCCGGGTCGTGGAAGAGGAGCTGCAGGATCACCCGGCCTGGCCGAAAGGCCTTCGCGCCTTTCGCTGGAAGCCCTCCTGCGCGCCCGCTGCGGATCGCTGAAGGGTGCGATGAATCGTTGGCCACCCGGGGAATCCCCGCAGTGAAAGCCCCCTTGTCGTCGCAGCTCTTGTCCAGCCTGTCCACACTCGGAGCAACCCTAAAAAGCCGGATCCAATCACTCCGCGTTCCCTGTATTCTCCGTGCTCTCCGTGCGAGTACTTCTATTTGTCCACGAAGATTCTCTCATCCCCCTGGCGGGCCGTAAGTCCACGGGAGTCGGTGTACTCCAGCAGGGGAACCGTGAAGCGGCGCGGGGAATCCAGGCGCTGGCCGGCCTGGCTCACGGTGAAGGCACCCCCCGGCAAACCCTCTGCCAAGGCGCGCAGGGAGGAGATCAGCTCTTCCAGGTGCGAGGGGAGAACGGAAACCTCGGGGCTCAGGCAAACCAGCAGCCCTTCCCGTTCGCACAGCTTGAACAGGCGCCTCAGCTCGGTGGCGGACACCTCCAGCTCCCGCGCCAGGTCGGGCGGGCGCGGCGGCGGCAGCGCGCGCTTCTCCAGGACTCCCAGCAGCCGGTCCATGCGGGATCTCAGGGCCGGGGAAATGCGCGCTTCATGGCCCTTGCGTATCACCTCGCCCTGCCGCAGTGTGATCTCTTCAGCAAGGTCCTCCAGCAGAAGATCGAAGAGGCGCCCTTCCTCGCCGAGTCGGCTGCGGCTGCGCAGTTCCGCAAGGGGCATGGCTTCCTGCTCCGGAAAATCCCGGTGATAGTCTTCCAGGCAGCCCAGCAGCGAGTCACGCAGCTGTTTCCAGCGGCCCGCCTCGATCCAGCAGTCCTCTCCGGGAGCGACAAGCTCCTCTCGTGTTACAAACTCCGCCAGCAGCGCCTGCAGGTCTTCCAGCGGCAGTCCCGTGCGGGCCTGGAAATCCTTTCGCTTCCAGAGTGCCTGGCGGGCGGTTCGCATCAGCCCCGGCAGGGCCTGCAGGTCGGCGGCCGGCCCCAGCAGCTCGTGGGCCTTCGAGGCGTGCGGCCTGTGACGGGGCGGCGAGGGATCGACAACCTCACCTCCGCCGATGGTCCGGGCAGGAGAATAGCGGCGGATCACGAAGCGGTCGCCGCGCAGGGCGCAGACCTCTTCCTCCAGGCGCAGCTGCACCAGGCCCGAAGTCCCCGGATCCAGGTTCTCCCGGCCCAGCAGGACCACGCGGGCCATCACCTCGGAGGTGCCGATATGCAGCCGAACACGGTCGCGCATCTCCAGACGCGGACTGTCCGCCAGCAGGCTCAGATCGACATCCAGCAGGCGCGAGGAACGCAGGATGCCGGGAGCGGCAAGGCAGTCTCCGCGTGCGACATCCTCCCGGTGCACGCCCTGCAGGTTCAGGGCGGCGCGATCGCCGCTGGTCACTGTCTCACAGGCCTCTCCGTGGACCTGCAGGCCGCGCGCGCGTGCGCGCAGCCCGGCGGGCAGCACCTCGACCTCGTCGCCCAGCGCGAGCTGTCCTGAAAGGACCGTGCCGGTGCAGACGGTCCCGTGTCCGCGCACGCTGAAACTGCGGTCGACGAAGAGCCGGAAAATGCCCTTTCGACGACGGTCGGGAAGGGCGGCGATCGTCCCTTCCAGGTCCTGCTTCAGTTCGGGAATGCCGAGACCGCTCAGACTGTCCACACGGTGCAGGGGAGCGTTCTCGAGGAAGGTGCCGGCGGTGAACTCGCGCAATTCCTCGCAGACCAGTTCGATCCAGTCCTCTTCGGCCAGCGCGGTCTTGGTGAGGACGATCATGCCTTGCTCGACCCCGAGCAGGCGCAGAATGTCCAGGTGCTCCCGGGTCTGCGGCATGATGCCGTCGTCCGCCGCCACCACCAGCAGGATGAAATCCACCGTGGCCACTCCGGTGACCATGTTCTTGATGAAGCGTTCGTGTCCCGGCACGTCGATGATCGTCGCCAAGTCGCCCAGGTGGGCAAAGCCCAGATCGATGGTGATCTTGCGTTCCTGCTCCTCTCGGAGAGTATCCGTATCACGCCCCGTCAGCGCGCGGACCAGGGAGGTCTTGCCGTGATCAATGTGGCCGGCTGTACCAAGAACAATGTGCGACATGCTACCTGCTGGCATTGGTATTCTGTACTACAAGAGTTGGCGAGACTAGATTCCCCGCACCTTGCGGATCTGCTCCCAGGCGGCCTGGAGCTTCTTGAACTTCTCCTCGGCGAACTCGCGGTATTCCTCGCCCAGTGTCTGGACGCGATCGGGATGGAATTTCTTCGCCAGATCGCGGTAGGCCTTCTTCAGCTCCTCGTTGCTGGCGCTGGAGCTCATGCCGAGGACCTCGTAGGGGTCGATCATGCCGCCGGAGCCGCTGCTGCCGGGGCGACTGCTGCCGAAGACGGCGCGCAGATCCGGCTCGCTGATGCCGAGCTGGGCGCCGATGCTGAGGATCGTCCGCGTTTCCGCCTGGCTGACCGTTCCGTCGGCCATGGCCAGGGCGAAGAGGAAGTGACACATCTCGAGCCGTTCGTGGTAGCCCATGTGCGCCACGATCTGCGCCGTGATCTCCTGCAGGTCGTACTGCTTCTGCAGGATCTCCTTGAACATCTGCATCATCGAGGCGGCCTCGTCGCTGCCGAACTGGCGCACCAGGAACTCGCGCACATGGCGCACTTCCGATCCGCTGACCGTCCCGTCGGCGCGTATCACGGTGGCGAAGAGCGCCAGCATGGCCACGGCGAAGCTGCCGCCGTAGTTCGATTCGAAGGTCTCCCGGTGGCGGTGCAGGTACTCGTCGTCGCGGTAGTAGTCGTAGGGGATCTCGTCCAGCTCATCGCGTTCCGACTTCTGGTCGAAGCGGTTGCCGACCGCGGCGCCGACCAGGGCTCCCAGGGGACCGAGCAGCGCCCAGCCCACTCCGCCGCCGATGATCTTGCCGGTCCACTTGCTCATGCTCGCTTCCTTTCGGGTTCAGGTTCCATGCGACCGCGGTTTCGCGGCCCGCCGAAGGGAATTGGATCCCATTCGTGGCCGGGAGGTTTCCCTTCCGGGTCAAGCCGTCCCGCTTCCGTCCTTTCGGCCGCCGACGCGCTGCAGGCACTCCGCCAGCAGGCGCTCTTCCCCGGGCAGCAGCACCTTGCCATCCAGCCAGAGCGCTTCTTCGCGCACGGCGCCTACGACGGCCGGGCGTCCCTGGCGCAACTGCCGGTGCAGTCTTTCCGCCGACTGGCTTTCGTGTTCCACGCGCAGCGCCGCGCTGGGAAGATCCTGCTCCGGAAGGGCGCCGCTGCCGGTGCGGGCGGCCGTATCACACAGCCGGAGGCGCAAGTCGCCCAGTGTCCAGCCGCTCTCCGCCTGCTGCGCGCCGGCGTGCTGCAGCACCGCCAGGCAGCGCTCGCGGGCAGGCGCGGCGTCCTCGGAGAGCATGCGGTATACGGGAAGGGCCTGCAGGGCCTCGCCGCCCTCCAGGTAGATCTGCAGAACGGCTTCCAGCACGGCCAGGGTCAGCTTGTCCAGGCGCAGGGCGCGCATCAGAGGATTTTTCGCCAGACGGCGGATCAGCTCCGAGCGGCCGGCAAGGATTCCGGCCTGCGAAGCGCCGAGCAGCTTGTCCCCGCTGAAGGAGACCATGTCCGCGCCGTCGCGCAGGTGCTGTGCGACAACCGGTTCCGGTTCCCGCAGGAAGTCCATCGGCACCAACGCGCCGCTGCCCAGGTCATCCAGGAGCAGCAGTCCCTTCTCGCGCGCCAGGCTCGCCATCTCGCCCAGCGGGACCTCGCTGTGGAAACCGATCACGCGGTAGTTCGAGGTGTGCACGCGCAGCAGGGCCGCCGTCCCGGGTCCGACCGCCTGCTCGTAGTCGTAGAGGTGCACGCGATTCGTCGAGCCGACCTCCGTCATGCGCGCGCCGCTGCGGCGGATCACATCCGGAATCCGGAACCCGCCACCGATCTCCACCTGCTGGCCCCGCGCGACGATCACTTCCCGGCGATTGCATAGGCTGTTCAGCATCAGCATCACCGCCGCCGCATTGTTGTTGCAGACAAGGGCATCTTCGGCGCCGCAGAGGTGGCGCAGCATCTCGGCCACGCGCTCGTGACGCACGCCGCGCTTGCCGTCGGAAAGGCGGAACTCCAGGTCGGTGAATCCGCGGGTCGCCCGCAGCAGGGCTTCGCGAGCGGCCTCCGGCAGGGGGGCGCGGCCAAGGCCCGTGTGCAGGATCACGCCGCTGGCGTTGATCACGTGATCCATGCCGCCCTCCTGCATGCGCAGGGCATTTTCGCTCACGGCCCGGGCGATCTCGGAGGCGCCAGGCAGTTTCCTGCGTCGCCCCTTCAGGATGCCCTGGCGAAGCTCCTCGAGATGCTCCCGGCAGAGCCGAGCAAGGACCGCTCTCGCCGGCCGCTGAAGGCCTGCGATGCTTTCGTCGGCCAGCAGGGAATCCACGGAAGGCAGGTGCTTCAGCAGGGCGCGGTCTGGGGCCTTGGACTGGGGCATGGCACAGCGCCTCGTGCTAGAACTGCATGTCGTAGCGCAGCTTCAGGCCGCTGAAGGGAGCGACCACCCGGCAATTGCCGCTGCTGCAGACCAGCCCGCCGCGCAGGCGCCCGGCAAAGAGGGTCAGGCTGTGTGACAGATCGCCGGCAGAGGCGAAATCATAGCGGATCTCCGTGGAGCCCATCCACTGCCGGTGCAGGGCTTCGTCGGCGGCTCCGCCCAGGTCGCGGTTCTCGAAGTCCGCGGTCAGGTTGAGCGAGAAACCGCTGAAGGGGAAAAAATCCACGTAGGCCAGGGTCAGGTTCTGGTGTACGCCCTTGTGCAGGTCCTCGCGCCGCAGGAGCTCCACGTTGGCCTCCACGCTGCCGACCAGCGGCAGGGGGGAACCGATGCCGAAGGCCGCCCCGATGTTGCGGTATACGGAGGCCGGCGAGTTGGCGTGCGGTTCGGCTTCCTCGGCCCAGCCCAGACCCAGGGAGAGATGGCGTTCGTGCTGCAGCTCCATCTGGGCCGCGCCGGTGAGCTCGCGGTAGGCCGCCCGCTCTTCGCTCAGTTCGGGCAGGAATTCCGGCGAGTCGTTCTCAGGATCCATCCGCGAGGCCATGGCCGTGGAGAAAAAGAGCTCCAGCCCGTTGTCGTAGTAGCGCTGCGCCTCCAGCTGGAAGCCGACCTCGTCGTTGAAGTGGTTCACGCGCTTGCGCTTGCGGGCGATCAGCCGGGTGGGAATCTCCTGCTGGGCAATGGGCGGGCTGTTGAAGCGCAGGCGCTCGTCGGTGAAGCGGTAGTACTTGTATTCGCCGCGCAGGGACCAGTCGGCCAGCGTATACCCGACGGAAGCATAGCTCGCCACGCCGCCGGAACCGGCCGTCGGCGTCTCCTCCTCCGGCAAATGCTGCTCCAGGTGTGAGACGAAAAGGTCCCAGTTGCTGCCGTAGTGGCTGTAATACACCTCGTGGTTCTGGACCTCCTGGACATCGGCGCTGTTCTGCGGATCCAGCAGGACCTCGTCCACGCCGGCGTAGGCCAGTCCCAGGGTGCCGGCACCGAGAGTCAGTTCCGGATTCAGCCCCAGCAGGCGGCCGAAGTAGTCGGATTCGCCGGCAATGGCCTTCAGGCCCAGGCGATCGCCCAGGTATTCCACGTAGCCGCCGTTCACGCTGTTGTCCCAGGTGGTCGGCTGCTCGTGCCGGCTGGTGCGCTCCAGCAGCGGATTGACCAGCTGCTCGTCGCGGTACAGGCTCAAGGAGAGCCCGCGGCCGAAAGTGGTGTAGATCGTGCCCGCCCGGAGCAGGACCGGTCCCTGCCATTCCAGGGAGGCCCGCAAGAGGGAGCCGCTGCGGACCAGGGTCGAATCCACGGTGCGCGTGTCCGGGAACTCGGCCGGGTCGACATAGGCCGCGGCCAGGTTCAGGCGGAACTCGCGCCAGGTCAGGTCGCCGTCCAGGATGAATTCGCGGAATTCCCGGTCAAGGGATTCCCCGAGCGTGTTCTGGATCTCGCCATCACCCACCCGGGCGGTCAGGGTGCCGTTGAAGGATGTCTCACCCAGGGAGAATCCGTATGCCGGCAGGGTGCCCAGCAGCCCTGCCAGCAGCAAGGTGTGTCTCATTCATCCTCTCCGGCGGCGAAGAGTCCGGCGACGACCTCGGCGATCTCCTCTTCATCCCCGGGGCGATAGCCGCTGTGCTTGTAGACGACATCGTCCTGTGTGACAATCATCGTGTAGGGCGGGTTCTTGCCCTTGAGCTTCTTCATGGTGCGGCCGTTGGGATCCAGCAGCACGGGGTGCTCCCACTTGCGGCTCCTGGCATAGGGCCGCACCTTGCCCTGGCTGCGCGGCGTGTCCACGGAGACCAGCAGCAGCTGCATGCCCTGGTCCTTGTATTGATCGACGATCTCGATCAGGTGCGGGATCTCCTTCTTGCAGGGTTCGCAGAAGGTGGCCCAGAAACTGATCAGCACAGGCCCTTTCCCGGTCAGCTCCGCCAGCTCGACATTCCCGCCCTCGATGTCCTTCAGCTTGAAGTTCACGCTCTCGGCGAGCGCGGCGCAGTGCATCACGAGCAGGCCCAGCCCCAGTCCGATCCAGTTGCGGATGCGCATGGCATTCGTCCTTTCTCTTGGAGGCCTAGCGGGCCAGGATCATGCGACGGCTTTGCTCGGCGAAGGGCGTGCGCACCGTATACAGGTAGATGCCGCTGGCCAGCTCGCCGGCCTCGAAGCGCAGGGCGTGCTGCCCCGCCGGGTAGAAGGCCTGCTGCAGGGGACTGGCCACGAGCCGGCCGGCCAGGTCGTATACATCCATGCTGACGGCGCCCGCGGAACGCAGCTCGAAGGGAATGCGCGTATCCGGATTGAAGGGATTGGGCCAGTTCTGCCCCAGGCTAAGCTGGCGGGGGCGGACGTCGACGGAGACCTCGTCGGCGAGGGTGATCGTGATCTCGGCCTCGTAGGCCTGTTCCGGGCAGTCCTGGGGAACGATCGACAGCGCGTATACACCGGTGCCGAAATTCTCCTCGGCGGTGTTGATCAGGATGTCGTAGTACTCGCTGACACCCGTTTCCACCGAATCCTCCACCGACACGCTGTACTGGTTGAAAGACAGGATCGGCAGGCAGAACAGCTCGCCTCGGCAGAGCGATATGACCCAGTCCGGGTGGTCCGGGCCGGAGACGCGGCTCAGGGACACGTCGACATACTGGACGCTGCCGCTGTTGTTCTCGAAGTCGAAATAGATCTGCTCGGTCAGGGGCAGGTCATTGATCTCGAAGGCGAAACTGGTCTCCGCCGGGGGCATGATCTCGAAGCACTGGGCCAGCAGCCTGACGGGCGCCAGGGCAAGGAGCAGGATCACGCAGGCCGGCAGGGCGCGGGATGTGTTCTTCATGAGGTTCCTCTATCTCTTGTGTTACTCGGCAAGAAGCTGCTGCACCAGGGGCTCGAAGTCCTCGCGGTGCAGCTCGCCGCTGACCTGGCGGATCACCCCGCGGCGGTCGACGACGAAGTTGGTCGGGAAATAGGTGATCGCCGCATCCCCGGCGACGGGGGCGGCTCCCAGGTCGAGCAGGAAGTCCAGCGTATACTCGGGATGATCGGCGACCCACTGGCGCTGGGCGTTCTCGGACTCGACGGGATTCAGCGCGACGATGCGGAAGCCCTCGTCGCGGTACTCGGTGAGCACGTCCTGCAGCATCGGCAGTTCTTCCTGGCAGGGCACGCAGTTGATGAACCAGAAATTGACGAGCACGACACGGCCGCGATAGGCGTGGTAGGCCAGCTGGCCTTCGTCCGCGCGGTCCAGGCTGAAGTCCGGAAGCTGCTGTCCTTCGCCGAAGCCTTCGGCAAGGGCCGTCCATTCGAAGACGGGGCTGTCGTCGCACATGCCGCTCAGGATGCGCGGAGCGCCGGCCTGGTATACATGGCCGGGGCGCCAGGCGCTCAGGAAAGAGCCGGGAGCCGGATTGAGCAGGCTGCCGGCGCTCAGGTCGATCTCCGTGCCGTCGAGCAGCAGCATCGCCTCCTCGTGTCCGGTTTCGACCGGAAGCAGCTGATCCGTGATCCAAAGCGTGTCGACGCGCGAGGGGTCATCGTCCTGCAGGGTCAACACGATCTCGCCCCGCTCGCAGTCCTCTTCTGCCACGCGAATCGTGTTCGGAACCCCGGGGGCCAGTTCGACGAGGGTCGGGGTCCGGAATCCCCAGGTCTCCCCGTTGATCGTCAGGGGCAGGCCGTCCATTTCGACGCCATCGCCGGTGAAGGTGCGGATGGTCGTGCGCACGGCATCCTGGTTGACCGCGCGTTCCAGCGACGCCGTCAGCGTCTCTGCGCCGCCGCCGCCGAATTCCAGGGTCGCGCTCCAGCTTTCGTAGTACTCGGCCTCCACGCGGACGGACCAGCTGCGGTCCACGTCCAGGTTGTTGATCGAGAGGCTGCGTGTATCACTGCCGAAGGTGTATGTAGCACGAAGCTGGTCGTTCAGATAGACCTGCGCCTCGCGGATCTCCGCGTCGCTGAACAGGGCATCCTCCACGCTCAAATGGAGCACGCCCCATTCGCGGTGCTCCTCCAGGGCGCAGGATGAGAACAGCCCCAGCGACAGCAGGGCCAGGCAGACGGTCAGGCGGGGTCTCATGGGACTACTCCTCGTCCTCTTCCCGGGAGCCGGACCCCCCCAGGTCGATCATCTCGTCTCCCGTATCGTTCCGCACCGTCGGATGGTGCTGGATCACGGGATCCGTCAGGTGGCTCAATTTGCGCACGGCATCGCGAATGCGGTTGCACTGGCCCAGGACGGCTTCAATGTGTTCTCCGGCCCCGTCCGTGCGTTTCATCTGCAGGGCCATCTTCAGCAGCTCGGTGCGCCCCTGGATCACCGCCAGGGGATTGTTGATCTCGTGCTGCATGGTCACGGCCGCCTGCAGAATGCCCTTCAGATGCCGTGTGCGCGCCAGCTCGTTCTGCAGGTAGCGCACGCGGAGACCGCTGCGAATGCGGGCGAAGACCTCTTCCTTCTTGAAGGGCTTGTGAATGAAGTCGTCGCTTCCACTGTCCAGGGCCGCGACCAGGTCCTCCATGTTGGACTTGGCCGTGATCATGATCAGGTAGATCTCCTTGAGCTCTTCGTCCTCCTTGACCTGACGGCAGAGCTCAGGGCCGGACATGCCCGGCATCATCCAGTCGGTAATCACCACTTCCGGCCGTTGTTCCCGGATCATCGGAAGGCCTTCTTCGCCGCTCATCGATCGGCAGACGCGATAGCCGTGCCGCTTGAGCTGGTGTTCCAGCTTGAAGCCGCCGACATCGTCATCGTCGATGATGCCGATCAAGGCCCCGTCATCAGGGGCCTGATCCGACTGCGACAGCTCCGGAGTGCTTTCGGCCATGGGGTTTCCCGGATTGGTTCAGGTTGAAGCCAAGGTATATATCCTTATACGGCAAAGCCAAGGTGAAGAAATCACGGAAGAATGACCTTTGCCGCATGGACGGTGCCAGGCACGGTGCCAGGCACGGTGCCACGCACGGTGCCAGGGACGGTGCCAGGCACGGTGCCAAGGACGGTGCCAAGGACGGTGCCAAGGACGGTGCCAAGGACGGTGCCAGGCACGGTGCCAGGCACGGTGCCAGGCACGGTGCCACGCACGGTACCAGGCACGGTGCCAGGCACGGTGCCACGCACGGTGCCAAGGACGGTGCCAGGGACAGTGCCAGGGACAGTGCCAGGCACGGTACCAGGGACAGTGCCAGGCACGGTGCCAAGGACAGTGCCAGGGACGAGTAGCGGCCCAAAGAAAAACCGGGATCCTGAAAGGATCCCGGTTTGAGTTGCGGCTTGTTCGCGGGCTTAGCTACTGCCGATCCCCGCTGACCAGGTCGAAACTCACTTCCCGGTCCTGGAGGGCCAGGCGGCCGTCCCCTTCGTCCCCGAAAGTGATCGTCGCTTCGCGGTGAATCTCCTGCCCATTGCGTATTGCGTCAAAGACAATGTGGATCGTTCCTTCCACGGGAATCCGCCGTCCGCGCAAGCCGATCACGCGCAGGTCCGTCGCGGTCATCGTCAGCGTGAATTCGTAGCTGCGCTGTTCCTCTTCGCTGACCTGGCGTGTGCCCGAGCCGCTGCGCGTGTGGCTGCCATTGACGAGCACGCCCGGCACATCATCGTGCATTTCACGCAGCTGCCAGTTGTCGGACCCGTTCTTCTCCCATTCGCCGCGTCGATTCCAGGAGTTGCCCTCGAAGTCGAAAGTCGCGTCGAGTCCTTTCACATTGCCTTCGCCATCCCTTTCGACAATGCAGCCGCCGTCCTCGTCCATCAGGTGGATCGTGCGCACTCCATTCCACTCATGGCCCGCAAAAGGGCCTTCGACGCTGCGCGTCATGGTGAAGGTCCAGGTGCAGGTGCTGCTGTCGAAGACGGCCTCGTCGCTCAGGAAGCCCTTGCCCGATTCCATGGGGTCATAGGGTGCATCCAGGGAGCTGCTTTCTTCCACGAGAGTGTATTCGACGCTTTCCAGCACACCGCCGGTTTCCAAAGCAACGTTCTCAATGATGATTTCGACGGCATCGTCGCTTTCCGTGCTCTGGCTGCGAGTGCCCAGGCTGTTGTCGCTGTCATCACCGCAGCCTGTCCAAAGGAAGGCCATGCCGATCAGCGCGCTCAGGGCGATAGGGCGATTCATTCGATTCCTCCACTGGTTTTCATCCTGTCTTGCCCATTCAAACGCCCTTGAGGACATCTTATTGCAGACGAATGCCAGCGACAGATGATTCCATCCAAAGGTACCCATCGAACCCGCCCGATCAACGAAAAAGGCCCCGCCCGGAAAACCGGACGGGGCCTTTGTGGTGACGCATCACCGCGTGAAGGGGCTTACTTCATCAGCACCATCTTGCGGGTCTCGCTCACGCCGTTGGCCTCGAGGGTGTAGAAGTACACACCGCTGCTCAGGTTGCTGGCGTCGAAGCTGACACTGTGGGCGCCGCGATCCATCGTTCCCTCGGCGATCGTCGCCACATGGGCGCCGTTCAGGCCGTAGACCTTCAGGCTGGCCATGCCGGTCTCGGGCAGTGTGAAGTCGATGGTCGTGCTCGGGTTGAAGGGGTTCGGGTAGTTCTGGCCCAGGGCGAAGTCCACCGGGACGTCGTTGGCGTTGGCGGGCGGCGGGCAGAGGTCCTCGTACCAGACTTCAATGGTGATCTGGTCACAGCAGGCGGCCGGGGCATCCACCACGAAGGTGCTGTTCATGGTGCCGTCGTTCCAGTAGATGCTGGGAAGGATGCCGTCGGAGGGATCGCTCGGGAACCAGCCCAGCAGGTTGCCGTTCTGGCCCACGCCCAGCAGCTGGGTGCAGGGATCGATGTCGGCGTAGGGCGGGCCCACGGCGATGACCAGGGCGTAGCACTGGGCATTGAAATCGGGCTGGAACATGTTCAACCAGACTTCGCCGCCGTCCAGCTGCTCAATGGTGTGACCGTTGCTGAAGGTGCCGGGGCCGATGTTCAGGTTCGAGCAGAAGTTGCACAGGTCGACGGGCACGGTCAGGCGGTTGTCGAAGCCCTGGTAGTTGGTCCAGTCGTTCTCGTCGGTCAGGACGATCGGATTGTCGATCTCGTTGTCTTCCGGAGTCTGGCAGGGCTCGTTGCACTCGATCTCCATGACATAGGGGCCGGGCGCATCCCAGTTGGTGCCGATGGCGAGGTAGTAGTCGCCGGCGGGCAGTTCGCCAATGTCCAGGAAGGAGTCGTAGTTGGTGCCGCTGACGTCGTCGTTCTCGTAGAGGACCGCGCCGCAGGCGAAGCCGGCAAAGTCGATCACCTGGATGTAGGGATCGGCGCCGAAGCCGTAGGGGGCCTCGCCGAAGGTGTCGTCACCGAAGACATTGATGATGACGCGCTGAGCTGTCGGCAGGTTCAGCCAGTAGTAGTCGACATCGGCATTGTCGTCGATCTCGCCGCAGAAGACACTGTTGCAGAAGGCCGAGTTGACGAAGTCTCCGCAGGCATCGCCTTCAATGTGCAGAATGGAATTGGTCGGGCAGGCGAAGGGCTCGGCAGCGGGGCACTCGTTGAAGGTGACTTCAAGTTCGTAGGCACCCAGGGAACTGGCATCATAGCCGTCGACCACCAGGTAGTAGGTGCCGGCCTCAAGGCAGCAGCCCTCCAGATTGGAAGTGAACCCGGGGCAAGCGGCACCCGTAGCATCGACACCGTCGTCGTTGACGGCCACCAGGTTGCCGGCGGCATCCAGGATGCCCAGGCAGGTATCGAAGGAAGAGGCGTTGCAAGTGCTGGCGCTGACATAGGTCTCGACGCTCAGGGTAAAGGTGTACCACTCGTCGGGAGCACCAAAGGAACTGCTGTACGCGCCATAGTTGCACTCGGGCGAACCGGCGAAGGCCGTACCGACCGGCAGGTCGTCCGTATTGCCGTCGCTAGTGTCACCGCTGTCATTGAAGACCGTGCCGAAGGCGGTGTTGGCGATCGATGTCGGGTTGCCGATGTCGCCGCCGGCGCGCTGGCCGTCATTGTGGCCGGGACCGGCGTTGGGGAACAGCTCGCGATGCAACCAGGCCGGGATCTCTTCGCCATTCTTCTTCAGCTGGCCGTAGAGTTCCGCGTTGGGATCGTTCAGGTTGCTCACGGTGCTGGCGGCCATGGCGCTGCCGGCAATCGACAGGACCACGGTGCAACAGAGCAGTTTGTGCATGGACATAAATCTTCCTTTCTGCTTTCGTTCAGGACTAGAGATGCAAGTGTTTACAAGCGTTTGGGAGTGAGGTCCCAGGGCAAAAGGAACTAGGGCAAGAATAGTGCCAGCTTTTGCGAAGCTTGTGCCGCCCGTCACATATTGATTTCAATGACCTTAGACACGAAATCCTAACACTGCTTCTATAGGGCCTGCTCGATATTGAACACTGGCCGCTCGTTTTTTCGACATTCCTCATGCCGATACCATGTTGCACCATAGGGTCCTGATCCAGCCCGTACCGGATCACAGAAGTCCAGCGCGTGACTCGCCAGAACGAACAACACTTTCCAAGCAGCTCCCCTTCTGTACAAGGAGAGAAAACCCCCCGCCGGGCGAACCGACGGGGGATTTGAATCAGGCAGTTTTGAGAAGCGCTTACTTCAGCAAGACCATCTTGCGGGTCTGGCTGAGGCCGTTGGCTTCCAGGCTGTAGAAGTACACGCCGCTGGTCAGGCCGCTGGCATCGAAGACGACGCTGTTCTCGCCGCGCTCGACCGTGCCGTCAATCAGCGTGGCCACTTCCTGGCCGGCCATGTTGAAGACCTTCAGGCTGGCACTGGCCGTCTCGTTCATGCTGAACTCGATGGTGGTGCTGGGGTTGAAGGGATTCGGGAAGGCCTGGCCCAGCTCGAAGGCGACGGGCAGGTCGTTGGCGTCGGACGGGGTGCAGGCGTCGATGCAGAGCGTGAAGTCGCCCGTGTTGCTGCTGTAGCCGTCGACGGCCACGTAGATCATGCCGGCGGGCAGCCAGCAACCGGCGGAGTAGCTGACGATTTCAGACTGCAGGCTGCACTCGTCATCGTCGGAAGCCAGCGGGGCGCCGGTCGCGTCGAAGAGGGCCAGGGAGGTGTCATAGTCGCTGCCGCAGAGGCTGACGCTGTAGCAGCCGCCGTCGCTCATGAAGCTGTACCACACGTCGGGGGCGTTGCCCGTCGAAGTGGCGCTGTAAAAACCGGTGTAGCAGGCGTGCTGGAACAGCGGGGGGAAGTTGTCCTGGGTCGCGCCGTCGGTGCTGCCGTCAACGCAGGTGCCCACGGTCACCATCTCGGCGTCCATCATGTTGTCGTTGGCGGGCGGGCCGGCGGGCGGATCGCAGGGATCGCCAATCGTCAGCTCGAAGGTGCCGCCGGTGCCAAGATTGTAGGGATAGATGGCGATGATGTAGTCCACTCCGTCTTCGAAAAGGAACTCGTCGCATTCCAGGTAGGTGGCCCAGCCGCAGCCGCTGGCACCATCACGATAGTAGAGTTCGTTCAGGTCGGTGCAGTTGTCGATGATGCTCATGTCGGTGTCGAAGTCGGTGAGATCGCTGCAGGTCTGCAGATCCAGCCCCAGGCCGTTGCCCGTGTAGCTGAAGAACCAGGTCTCGCCGTCGGCGACCGTGTACAGACCGCCGGCCAGCGCGGTAGCGTTGTTGCAGTCCGTGGTGCGGGGGGTGAAGGCATCGTCATAGCTAGCCTTGCGACGGGCGGCCTCGTCGGCCATCGCCGTGCCGGCGACAACAGTGCTGCACAGAACCAGAATAATTGTCTTCTTCATTTCCTTCTCCATCAGTTTGAGGATGTGAACCGTCAGGGCACAACCGTCCGGTTCTATTTGCGTTTGTCTTGAGAGAACAAATGCAGCCGACTGTGCGGCAAATCGAAAGCTGTCTTCATGGGTGCGCCGGGATGGACGCAGATTCAGGGCTGCCGAACAATGAGCAAATGGCTTGCCAGTTTTATCAGCAATGTGCAACTCATTGAATGCTCATGTCTTAGTGTATGCAACGCTTCAGCGGATGCTTTCCGATCGGCGGATTGAGAACAACTTGCCGACCCGAAACTGTCCAGAATCAAACAGGGACCCAATCATTTTCTGACTTGTCGCTGTAGAGAAAGCAGGTCCGTCATTCGGGTACATTGAGCAGGTATTGGGTAAAGAGAGGAATCCCCCGAGGCCTTTCAGCTCCGGGGGATTCCAACGCAACAATACAGGAAGCGAATCACGCAACAGAGTGTACCCATCAAACTCCGGTCGCCGGGACAGGTTCCCGCCCGAAGCCTTTTCTAGGGCTGATTCATGGGATCGCTCGCATGATGGAAGACCCAGTCGCGCCCGTAGCCTTCGCTGGAGTTGGCGTGGCTGTGGCAACCGGCGCAGCTGGTCTCGCTGCCGCCCTGGGCCAGCACCGTGCCATCGCCGCTGAACATGAAATACTCCCAGCCGTCGCCTGCGGGGTCGAAGGATCCGCCGCGCTTGACCATGGCCGTGCGGGCGTCGTTCAGGACGCCGTCCTGCCAGACCTCTTTGACGAAGACCGTGCCCGTGGGCCACATGTCACCGCTGGAGCCGGCCGGGTTGGGATCGGCGTGCAGGGTGTTCTTGAAGACCTTTCGCGTCGCGTCGGCGCCTCCGTGGGCGGCGTTGAGGAAGTCATGGTCGCCCGTCACCTCGTCGACCACGGCCCAGCTGCTGTAGTCGGCGAGGATGCCGCTCAGCTCGACCACCGATTCACTGGGATGCTTGAAGACATGGTCCAGGCCGTCGTAGGTCGTCGCCGCGGAATGGCAGCTGTTGCAGGCTCCGTCCATGACCTCCGCGCCGCCGCGGACCATGATTTCGCTGGCATCGTTGGACAGCATGAACCATTCCCAGTCGCCGGCACCCGGATTGAAGCCGGCGCCGCGCTTGACCATGGCCAGCAGGCCGCCCTGGTCGGCATACTGCATGCTGCCCGAAGCGTCGTGGTTGAAAGTCTCCTTGACCAGGATTGTCCCTTCCGGGTATTCCCCGTTCTGCGCGCTCGGATTGCCGTAGGCGAAAATCCGCCGGTGGAAATCCGCCTGGTTGCCCATGTGCGCGCCGCCGAGGCCGTTGCTGGCATCAATGGTGTAGTCGACCTGCGTCCAGGAACGGTAGCCGTCGAAGGAACTAGCGTCGGCTATGAAGCCGGCCGGATCGTCGTCGCCGTCATCCTCGCAGCCGACGAAGACCAGGCTGCCGAGGGCCAGCCAGAGGCTGCCCTTGATCAGTGAGTGTCTCATGGAATCCTCCCTAAAGATTGTGTGTGAGTACATGTTCGCATGGCCTTCCCCAGGGGAGGGAAGAGCGAAGGCGCGCCGGGAGGAGACGGCCTTTGTGGTACAAGGTCCGGATGCGCGATCCGGAAGCCTGGAAATGTCACACGGGGCTTGCCCCGTCGGAATCTAGTTGTCCTGCGCGCCCTGCTCGATCCAGTCGCGCACGGCCTGGATGCTCGCGGCCGGCAGGGGGCCGGATGGCGGCATGACGCCGCCCGCTCCCTCGAGCCGCTGTACCAGCCAGCTGCCGTCGGCGTTCCCGGCGACCACCACGGGTCCCGAGGAGCCGCCGTCGAGCACACCGGTCCAGCTGCCCAGGTCCAGGCCGCCGTTGCCGGGATGGCAGGAAACGCAGTGGGCGTTGAAGATCGGCTGGATCTCGGCGGAGTAGCTGAGCAGCGGCTCGTCCTCCGGCGGCAGGGAGAAGGTGAAGCCCACGCCGCCTGCATCCTCTGCGCCGCTGTGACACGACACGCATGCCCCTCCAGCGAGGTTCGCCCCGAAGGCCCGCACGGCAGTCCCCGTCGTGTCCAGTTCGACCCACTCCCAGTCTCCGCCGGAAGGAGCGAACCCGCCGGATCGCTTGATCATTCCCAATAGGCCCAGCTCGGGAGCCCACTGGCGCTCGCCGTCCACCAGGCGGAAAGTCTCGCAGACCAGGGCCGCGCCTTCGGCGGCACCCGTGCCGTCAGCCAGGCCGTTGCTGTAGATGGCGCGCGTGTAGGTGCTGTCGCCGCCCTGGTGGGCTCCGTCCAGCGCGCCGGCCGCCACGTGATCCGTGGGGAGCCGCGTCCAGCCGTCGTAGCCGGAAAAGGCCTCGAGCAGCTCCGCTTCGGGATCCACTTCCAGCTCATCGCCCAGGTCGCTGCAGGAAAGCGCCAGCAGCAGGATCGGCAGCAGCCGGAAGGCTTCGCGTCGTTTCATCGTGGTCATCCGGATCCGGTCTCCCGATTCGTGTTACAGGAAAAAGTGCAGCTGCACGCCTGCCTGCAGCCAGGTCTCGCTTTGGCTGCCATTGTCGTGCCGGTAGGTGTCGACCCCCGGCGTCAGCGCCATCCAGGGCAGGGGAATCCAGTCCAGGGCCAGGCGCAGCCGCTCCTCGCTGCCGCTCTTCAGCTCCAGGTCGGCATCGTGGAAGTCGTAGGCGAGCTGGGCCGTGTATCCCTGCCGGAAGGTCCAGCTGAACTGCTGTGATACAACCAGCGCATCGGTCGAGCTGGGACCGTTGACCGGATCCAGGGTCGACAGGTAGGCTTCGCCGACCAGGTCGAATCGGCCCAGGTTCAGCGCGTAGAAGGGACCGATGATCGTGTGATCCATTTCCGTTCCCGGTCCGAGCGTGATGCGGTTGGCCCGCGCGCTGAGCCCCAGGAAGACTCCGGCATTTCCGATGAAGCGGTTGTGCGACAGCCGCAGGGTCAGGGCCTTCTGCCGGTTGGTGTCGAAGATGCCGCTGCTGCCGTTGCTCAGGGCCAGGCTGGCGCTATAGCCGTCGGGGTGGAACTCGAACTCCACGCCCGTGTCCTGTTCGCGGTTGCGGGCGCTGAAGCCCAGCTTGCTGCGGCTGAAGGCGTTGTGATCCACGAACTTCCAGCCGAAGCTCGGCAGGAAGCGCCCGACGCGAAAGGAACCGTCGAGCGGCAGCACGCTGGCCAGGGCCCAGGCTTCCCAGGCGCCGTTCAGGTTCTGCTCGTAGACCATGTCGAAGCCTTCGGCAAGCTTGAACTGCAGGTAGAACTCCCCCTGCATCTGCACGAAGCTGCTCGTCTCGAGCCAGCTGTCGAAGAGGCCGTCCGTCGAATCGGCGCCGGAGGCCGCTTTCGGCAGATCCGGAGCCGCATCGTGCACCAGCAGGGTGCGGAAATCCGCGCCGACGGCCAGGCGTTCGGAGATCTTCGTTTCCAGCTGCCCCAGCTCTTCGAAATCGAAGGCCCGGTCGGCGAGTTCCGTTCCGGCGAAGAACTGGCTGCCGTAGCTGGTGCGCATGCCGCCGCCGCCGGGGCTGACATGGCAGAGGTGGCAGTTCTGCGTGTACTGCGAGCTGAATCGGGGCAAGGCCTGGGACAGGCCCGGCAAGAGCAGGCACACCAGGAGTAGAAGGACGAGATTCCGGTTCATGGGGTCTTTCGCATTTGGGTCCGTCAGGAACAGGTGAAACTTCCCTGAAACTTGCCGGACAGTCCTCACGGATTGATCACAAAGCCGCAGCAGGGAGATCACGTCCTCAGGAAAAGGGCGCGCCGGCTTCCTGCCACTGGGCTTTCTCCTCCTGGCTGAGCAGGTAGCGCTCCTGGAATCGTTCCGGGCTGACACGCTGGATGGCGGCGGCCAGGCGCTGGCGACGATCCGGCTCCATGGGCAGCAGCAGAAGACGCTGGACCAGGGATTTCTCAAAGGATGTCCGCTGGCAGAGGCATTCCAGCGCCAGCTCGCGGCGGGCATCCTCCAGGGAAAGCCAGGCCTCGGCGCGTTCCTGCAGGCCGGGACGTTCGGACAGCCAGCCGAGGGCCGGAGAATCGAGCACCAGGCCCTGCTCCAGATCCGCCAGCAGGCGCTGCTCCAGCTCCGTCTCGTCCAGGCCGGCCTTGAGCAGACAAGCGATGCCCCCCGGGCGCCGATGCATGTCGGCCGGCAAGACCTCCGCTTTCAGCCCTTCCAGCCAGGCCGGATCCTTCTGCTCCTCGTACAGGCGCAGGCGCAGCTCTTCCGGCAGGTCCGCCGGGGCTTCCGCCGGACCCACTCCGGCCAGCGCCCAGTCGCGCTCGCTTTCCGGCAGGGCGGGCAGCAGGCGCAGGCGTGTGGCGCGATCCGGCTGCAACTCCTTCAAAAGGGGCATCGCGTCCCCGCGGCCGGCCAGCACCTCCTCCACCAGCAGCTCCTGCCAGGCCGGATCCTGCGCCAGGAAGGCCGGACGATCCTCCGGGCTCCCCTTGCGCCAGGCCGTGCCCAGCAACCTGCGCCAGCTGCGGCCCTTGGAATGTTCACGCAGCGCCTTGTGCAGCGGGGAGTTTTCCTCCAGCTCCCTCAACAAGGCCAGGCTTTCGCCCAGGGGCAGGCGCAGTTCGGGCAGCAGCAGTAGCAGGGAAGACTGCCCGCTCTTGCGCTGCCAGCCGAGAACGACGCGGGGCGGAAGGTCTTTCGGCGCCTCGACGGAAAAGGGCAGCGCCGGATCGGCCTGCAGGGCCGCCAGCACCAGCTCTTCCTTGCGCCGGGGAGGAAGATCCGCTTCCAGAAGATGAGTGAAGGTTTCGGGCGTCCAGGGCCCTTCGGGGCGCAGGCGGCCGGCCAGGTGCCTGCGCCAGCGGGGGCTGGCCATGGCCTTGGCGAGGGTCGTCGCGGGCAGCGGAAAGTCCGGGTCCGCGAGCAGGGCCTGGATCACACGGGGGTGGGTAGGCGGCGAGAGGGCGCGGGACAAGAGCTCCGGCTGGCGCAGGATCTGCAGCTTGAGCCACTCCAATCCGGCAGGCCCCAGGCCTTCCTGCGCCCAGGCGAAAACCTGCTCCAGCTCCGGCTGCGTGCCGAAACGGATGTCCTCCGCCCGCAGTTTGCGCCGTCCCTTCTCGCGCTGCTCGATGACCTCGTAGGCGATCCACTCGCCCGGATTGGCCTGCAGCTCGAACTCGAAGAGGGCGAAGAGCTCCTCCTTCAGGCGCATGTCTCGCACGAAGCCGTAGTTGCTGCCCTTGACAATGGTCTTCACCCGCCCGAGGCTCTGCCCCAGGCTTTTTCGCTCGCTCATGGTGGTTCCCCTGGTCTGCCGACGGCCTGCATGTCAGGCCAGCGCGAAAGGTAGGAATTACGGAAGCAGCGGATCGACCCGGTAGAAGCGCGGATCGACACCGAAGACCTCGCTGAAGGTGGTATCGCTCACCGTGGCCAGCAGCTCGCTCTCGCCGGGCACGAACCAGGGCGTCGGCGAGGCGTATACACGGTAGGCCCCGGCCCCGGAGACCACTGTCCAGGACAGCCGCAGCAGGGGTCCCTCCAGGGAGGCCTGCAGCTGCGGAACCTGCTCCGGATGCTCGTCGACGAAGAGGCGCCAGGCGCTGCGGCCGTGCGTGCCCGCCAGCAGCTGGCGGCTCGGGGCGTGGAAGGCCAGGTCGAGCACGGGCCCCAGGGGCAGCCCGCCGGCGGCGAGGGTCCATTCCATGCCGCCGTCGCGTGTGACATAGCAGCCGGTCTCGGTGGCGGCCCAGATGCGCTGGCCGTCCTGGGGATCGATGACAATGTCGTACACCGGCGCGTCCGGCAGGTTGCCGTGGATCGGCGCCCAGCTGGCACCGTAGTCCCAGGTGCGGTAGACATGAGGCTCGGGATCCTCCCAGCGCAGGCCGCCCAGGCTGACCACGGCGCCGCCGGCAAGCGCGGGGTCCGGCGCGATGCCCGTGATCCAGCGCTGCGGCAGGCTGCCGCCCACCTGCTGCCAGAAAGCGCCGCCGCTGGTCGTGCGCGCCAGGTTGCCGTCGTCGCAGCCGGCCCAGAGCACCAGTGAATCCACGGGCGAGGGCGCAAGGCAGGTCAGGGTGTTGAAGCCCGCGTCTCCGCTGAACCCCTGGCTCAGGTCGCCGCTGATCGCGCTCCAGCTGGCGCCGCGGTTGTCGCTGCGCCAGACCCGCTGCGTTCCCGTATACAGGACTTCCGGATCCAGCGGCGAAAGCGCCAGCGGCGTGTTCCAGTTCCTGCGGTCCCCGCCGGAAATGCCGTTCGTGATCTGGAACCAGCTCTGGCCGCCGTCGTCGCTGCGGCGCAGGTTGCCCCACTGGTACTCGGCGTAGAGCACCTGCGGCTCCTCCGGATGGACGATCACATGGAAGCCGTCCCCGCCGAGCAGGTTCTCCCAGTCGGCCAGTCCCCCGGTCTGTGTGCCAATGGTGCCGTTGTCCTGCGTGCCGCCGAAGATCCGCTGCGGATCGGAAGGGTCGAAGGCCACATTGTAGAACTGGGTCAGGGGAATGTTCTGGAAGTGCGTATACGAGACCAGGTCGTGGCTGGCGTAGAGGCCGCCGTCGTTGCCGATCCACCAGCGCCCGCTCTGCGGATGCCGCTCCAGGGCATGGTAGTCCACGTGGACGGCATGGGCCAGGCGGTTCCAGTTGTCCCCGGCATCCAGGCTGCGCCACCAGGTGACACCCAATGCGTGGACGTGGTCGTCATCCTGCGGGTCGACGCGCAGGTTGCCGAAGTACCAGCCGAAGCTGCTGTAGAGATTGGCCAGAATGCCGTCATTGACCCGCACAAAGGATTCCCCGCCATTGTCGCTGCGGTAGAGCCCCAGGAAGTAGCCGGGATGGTCGGCGTAGCTCAGGTAGACACGCTGGGGATCCCCGGCGGCAAGGGCCACGGCCGGACGGCCGACCAGGGCGCCCTGAGGCAGAATGCCCGTCAACTCGCTCCAGCTCTGGCCTCCGTCGAGGCTGCGCCAGACTCCGCTGCCCTCGCCGCCGCTGACCCGGCTGGTCAGCGTGCGCAGGCGCTGCCAGGAGCAGGCGAAGAGCCGGTCGGGATTGCCGGGATCAATGGCCAGGTCGACAACAGAGGTCGTGTCATTGATGAAGAGCTGCTGTTCCCAGGTCTGCCCGCCGTCGGGGCTGTAATACACGCCGCGCTGGCCGCCCGTCGAGTAGAGCCGGCCGAGAGCCGCGACCCACAGGCGCTGGCTGTCCGTCGGATCGATCACGATGCGGCCGATGTAGCCGCTGGAATCCAGCCCCATGGCCTGCCAGCTGTCTCCCCCGTCGTCGCTCTTCCAGACGCCGTTTCCGGGAAAGCCGTAGCTCGAGCTGTTGCTCTCGCCCGTGCCGACCCAAAGCACCTGCGGGTCCAGCGGGTCCAGGGCAATGTCGCCGATGGCCAGCGCGCCGGCGTTCTGGAAGATCTCCTGCCAGCTCGCTCCGCCATCCGTCGTGCGGAAGACCCCGCCCGCGGCGCTGGCGACGAAGACCCGGTTGCTGTCCGCCGGGTCCAGGGCAATGTCCGTCACCCGGCCGCCGATGTTGAGCGGTCCCGCCTGTTGCCAGATCGCGCGGGAGGCGCCGTGGGCCGCCGGCATGCGTTCCGCCTGCTGCCGAGCGCGGCGAACGGCCTCCAGGGAAATTTCGCCTTCCGGCCAGGCCAGCATGCGGAACATCCACTCGTTGGGCAGGGCATTGGGGCCGGCATCCGGGCGGCGCTCCTTTTTCAGCGCCTTGGCCGCCTGGTGACTGGACACCGCGTCGATCGCAGGCGGAGACTCCGGCCAGGCCTGCCAGATCAGGATGACGGCCACCAGGGCCAGTGCCTGGAAAAAGGGTGGCAGAATGCGTCTCATGGATTCGACTCCGATTGCGGGAATGCGACGAACCCAAGAAGGGAAGTCCGGCCGGAAGAGGGAAGGGAAAGCGTGCCTGTACGATCATCCACCACAGTCCCGGGATTCATACCTTTGCGCGATCATGAAAGACCCTCGACTCGACACCCTGCGGGAACACGGCCTGGTCGGCATGGGCGGCGCGGGTTTTCCCACGCATGTCAAGCTGGACAGTTCCGTCGACACCCTGCTGATCAACGCCGCGGAGTGCGAACCCCTGCTGCGCAAGGACAATGTGGTCATGCAGACCTGTCCCGAGGAAGTGGCGGCGGGAATCCGCGTGGCGGCGGAACTCTGCGGGGCCTCGCGGGTCGTCATCGGCATCAAGGCCAAGAACCGCGCCTCGATCGCCGCCATGGCCTCCGTGGCCGGGGACCTCTTCGAGATCCACGAGCTGGGGGATTTCTACCCCGCCGGCGACGAGGTGACCCTGGTCTACGAGCTGACGGGCCGCATCGTGCCGCCCTCCGGGATTCCGCTGCAGGTGGGCTGCGTGGTGATCAACAACGAGACCGCGCTCAACATCCACGAGGCCCTGGCCGGCCAACCTGTCACACATACCTTCCTGACGGTCAGCGGGGAGGTCCGCAAGCCCCAGACCGTGCGCGCCCCCATCGGCGTCAGCTTCCGCGAGCTGGTGCAACACGCGGGCGGCACACGGCTCAAGGACTGGGTGATCCTCGACGGAGGGCCGATGATGGGCCGCATCGTCACGGATCCCGACACGCCGGTGGTCAAGACCAGTTCCGGCGTGATCGTCCTGCCGACGGACCATCCTTATGTGGAACGGGAACTGCGCCCCCGCGAGGCCAAGTTCCGCATCGGCAAGAGCGTCTGCGACCAGTGTTCGCTGTGCACGCAGTTCTGCCCGCGCTACCTGCTGGGGCATCCGCTGGAACCGCACCAGGCCATGCGGCAGCAGTTCATCATTGACTTTCCGGCGCACAGCCGCTGGGGCCAGGTCTGCTGCGAATGCGGCCTGTGCACGCTTTTCGCCTGCCCCGAAGGGCTCTACCCCCGCGAGGCCTGCCAGGACAGCAAGCGCAGCCTGGCGGCGCTCGGCGAGGCCTATAACGGTCCGAGCGAGGTCACCGTCCATCCCATGTACGACCACCGCAAGGTGCCGACGAAGAAGCTGCTGATGCGCATCGGCCTTTCGCGCTTCGAGCACGATGCGCCGTATACGGACTACGAGGGCGGGCGCGGTCCGCTCCGCATCCGCCTGGACCAGCACATCGGGGCGCCCGCGCGGCCCGTGGTATCCGAGGGCGAGCAGGTGCGGCGCGGACAGCTACTGGCCCGTCCGCCCGAAGGCGCGCTGGGCGTGCCGGTGCACAGCCCGAGGGAAGCCCGCGTGGAAGCGCTCGAAGACCTGGAGATCCGCCTCTCGTGATACGCAACCAGAATGCCCAGTTCACGCCGGACCGGCCGCGCGACGCGGTCGGCATCATCGAATTCAGCTCGATCGCCAAGGGCATCGAGGCCGCCGACCAGATGCTGAAGACCTCCGAGATCCAGCTTCTTGTCTCACGGACGATCTGTCCCGGAAAGCACATGAGCGTGATCTCCGGCGATACGGCGGCCGTGCAAAGCGCCCTCCAGGCGGCCCAGGTGCTGGGCGAGCGCGAGGTGGTCGACGATTTCATGATCCCCAACCTGCATCCCCAGGTGGTTCCCGCCATGGAGGGCACTCAGGAAATGGGCGAGGTGCAGGCCCTGGGCATCATCGAGGCCTTCGCCGTCGCCACGCTGATCGAGGGAGCCGACATGGCCGCCAAGACGGCGGAGGTGCGGCTGCTGGAGATCCGCCTGGCCATGGCCATCGGGGGGAAGGGCTTTGTCACACTGACCGGCGAGGTCGCCGCCGTCCGCAGCGCCGTGGAGGCCGGCGCGGCCCGTGTAGGACAAAAGGGCATGCTGGTCAACAAGGTCGTCATTCCCAACCCGCGACCGGAGATCATCCGCGACCTCATATAAGATGAGGGTCGCAGACCCATACCCCCACTACTCCCGCGGCAGAGACCGCGGGATCCCGCTCCCCCTCCTCAGCGCATCCCATGTCACACCGTGGGATTCAGGACACAGCACCCCCCCACCCATTCAGTCGCCCCCGCGAAGGCGCTGATGCATCCCCACAAATAGCGTGTCATTGTAGCGCCTCGATCCGACAGTGCATGGCCCTAACTGCGGCTTTGATCTCGGACCAGCTCGGATCGAGCCAGCTTCTGGCGCGCCGAAAGAGG
>JAUIFJ010000026.1 GCA_030429345.1 bacterium
CCCACCCTGCTGTCATTCCGTGGCTTGACCACGGAATCCTTCTCCGCGTCGCAGACCGGAGGGGCATCAAACCTCCACCCACCCCGCTGTCATTCCGTGGCTTGACCACGGAATCCTTTTCCGCGTCGCAGACCGGAGGGTTGCCTTGAAAGAGCACTTCAACGCGCGTTCCGGATCCCGCGGTCGAGCCGCGGGATTTTTGGTGGACTTTTTGACTATAAAAAATGCCCCGAAGGTTCCGGACTCCTTCAGGGCATTCTTGTGTGTGTGTGAGCGTGTGTCAAACGCTTCTGGTGTTGATCTTTCGATCGACACTCTGGGTATAGCCAGATTCGTGCCAAAATGCTCTTCCTACCCGGCAACTACCCATTAACCCTTGTTTCTTATAGCCTTGATGAAAGAAGGCCTCTCCCCCGACCCGGGCGCAGGGGCAGCCATTGTGACTCCAGCATCACGAAGGCGCGGGAAAGGCTGTAACTCTGGGTTCACAAGGGTGATCTGGTTATTGTTTTTCAACGACTTGGATTCTATGACTCCAAGCCCACAAGCTCAGACATCCTCGTCCAGGCCCAGCTCTTCCAGGGTTTGCGAAAGATCCTGCTGGGCTTTTTCCCACTCCGAGTACAGGGCATCCAGCTTCTTGCGGTGCGTGTTGTACTCGCGGGTCAGCCGCGTCAGGCCCTCGCCGTCGGCCAGCACCTGCGGATCGATCAGCTGCTCTTCCAGCACCGCCAGGCGCTTTTCCCGTTCCTCGATGCGTTCCTCCAGCTCCGCGCACTGCTTGCGGGCCTCGCGCAGCAGGCGACGGACACGGATCTTCTCCTCCGTGGCCTTCTTGCGCTCCTCCCGCTTGCGCGGGCGTCCTTCCGCCGAAGGCTCTTCCTCCTTCCCCGCATCCTGCACCGCGGGAGCCTGCTCCTTTTCCAGCCGCTCCTCGCGCAGGCGCAGGAAGTCGCTGTAGTTGCCGGCGTAGTCGTGCAGGCGTCCCTCCCGCAGTTCCAGCACCCGTGTCACGACCCGGTCGAGAAACCAGCGATCGTGGCTCACCACCAGCAGCGTTCCCTGAAAATCCTGCAGGGACTGCTGCAGCACATCCTTGGCCTTGATGTCCAGGTGGTTCGTCGGCTCGTCGAGCACCAGCAGGTTGCTGCGGCGCAGAAGCAGCCCGGCGACGGCGAGACGGGACTTCTCGCCTCCGCTCAGCACGCCGACCCTCTTGTGCACGCTATCGCCGCTGAAGAGAAAACTGCCCAGCAGGCTGCGCAGGGCCGTCTGGTCCAGGCCGCTGTTGATGCGGCCGATCTCCTCCAGCACGGTGTTCTCGCGCAGCATCTGTTCTTCCGCGTCCTGGGTGTAGAAGTCCAGTTCGACCTTGTGCCCCAGCTGGACCTCGCCCTCGCTGGCATCGAGCAGGCCGCAGAGAATGCGGCTCAAGGTCGTCTTGCCCGCGCCGTTGACACCGACCAGGGCCACCCGTTCCCCGCGCTTCAGTTCCAGGTCCAGGCCGCTGAAAACCGGCGATCCCTTCTCATAGGCATGCCCCAGGCCGCGCATCTTGAGCGCCACGTCGCCGCTGCGCTCGCAGGGCGGAAAATGGAAGCGGATGCCGCGGGTCTCCTGCTCGACCTCGATGCGCTCGATCTTTTCCAGCATCTTGACGCGGCTTTGCACCTGGCGGGCCTTGCTCGCCTTGTAGCGGAAACGCTCGACGAAGCGCTCCAGTTCGGCGACCCGTTCCTGCTGGCGCAGGGCCTCGCTGCGCAGGCGCTCCTTGAGTTCCTCCTTCTGCCGCAGGAAATCCTGGTAGCTGCCGACCCAGATGCGCAGCTCGCCGCGGTCCAGCTCGGCGATTTGTGTCACGGTGCGATCCAGGAAGAAGCGGTCGTGGCTGACCACGATCAGCGTGCCCGTGTAGCTGCGCAGGTAGCGCTCGAGCCATTCCATGGTGTCGCTGTCCAGGTGGTTGGTCGGCTCGTCGAGCAGCAGAAGGTCCGGGGCCGAAAGCAGCAGGCGAGCCAGGGCGGCGCGCATCTGCCAGCCGCCGCTGAAGGCGCTCAAGGGACGATCATAGTCCTCGCGCTGGAAGCCCAGCCCGCCGAGCAGGCGACTCGCCTCGCCGCGCAACCGGTAGCCGTCCACATTGTCGAAGTGTTCCTGCAGGTGCCCCAGGCGGCGCAGGCATTCGGCGGCCTCTTCGGACTCCGGATCCAGGGCTCCCAGCGATTGCCTGAGCTCGTCCATTTCCGCTTCGATCTCGCTCAGGTCGGCGACAGCCTCGACGACGGCGTCGACCAGGGGACGATCGGTGGAAAAGCTGAAGTCCTGTTCCAGGTAGCCGATGCGCAGCCGGCCGGGCTTCTGGACCTCGCCGCGTTCCGGCTCCACCCGACCAGTGAGCAGGCGCAGCAGGGTCGTCTTGCCCGTGCCGTTGTCTCCGACCAGACCAATGCGCTGGCCGGCCTTGATGGTCCAGTCCAGCTCCTTGTAGAGCACCTTGTCCGGAAAAGACAGGTGCACCTGTTTCAGCGTCAGCAAATCTTCCGTCCTGTTTCCTTGGTCCTTCAATCAAGACCAGGCAAGGTAGCCCACCCCAATCGCTATCGCTATCGGGTTCACGGCTGTTGCTGCTATGGGACGGAGCTAGTTGCCGAAGACCGCCTCCACGCGGAAGAAGCCCAGGCCATCCTGTGGTGCAACGGCCCATTCCGGTTCCGTCGGCTCGGCCAGCAGGGCGGCGTCCAGGAAATCCATCCCGGAGGCTCCGTATACGCGGTAGGCAATTGCCTGTGGAAGCGGGTTCCAGGAAAGCTGCAGCAGTTCTCCGTCATAGAGGATGGAGAGCTGCGGCGGCGCCTCCGGCCAGAGGTGGACCAGGCCCAGGTCCTGCCAGGCCGCGTCTCCCGGTGCCAGGAAGAGAATCCGCGATTCCTGCGGATGTCCGCCCGCAAGGCTGCGCAGCTCGAAGCGCAGGCTGTCCCCGGGCTGCCAGTCCTGCAGGCCGGCCTTGAGCTCGGCACTCAGCACGCCCTGGTCCAGGCAGGAGAGCGAGAGCGTGTCCGAAGGATCCGCGACACGGGACAGGCGCAGAGAGACCTCATCCTCTGCCGGGACGCTACCGTCGGCGAAGCGCGCGCTCAGGATCCACTGCGCCACCTGGTCGTCCAGGGCGGCCTGGGCGTGGGTCTCCAGCATCCAGTCCTCGGGGTCGAAGAGCGCTCCCTGCAGGGGGGCAGGAAGCGGGATCGCCCAGCCCTGTATACGCTCTTCCTGGTGCAGCCAGACCTCCTCGTCCCGGTTCTGCTGCTCGAGATGCAGCGGAAAATGGGCTGCGAAGAGCGCTTCCGGCTGGGTCTGCTCGAGCACGACCTGGGCGAAGTCCTGTCCCTGGTGCGTGCGGGCGACCGCCGTCCAGGACAGGTCGGGGCGGTTGACCCCGTAGAGGTAGCCCTGCCAGTAGCCTTCCAGGTCCTTGTCCGTATACGCGTCGACGTGGGACAGGAAATCGCTGACGCGCGCGCTGCCGTAGCGGAAGGGGCTGTCGTACCAGCCGCGCATCACATCGCGGAAGGCGGCCTCGCCGATCTGGCCTCGGAGCATGTGCAACAGCCAGGCGCCCTTCCTGTAGACCGTGTTGGAATTGAAGGTGCTGGGCGGATCGTATACGGGGCCGGAGGGATCGCTGACCCAGCAGCGCGAGTTCATGAAGGCCTGCAGTCCGGCGGCGCCCTGGACATGCTCGGTCCAGAGGGCCTCGCTGTAGGTGGCGAAACCCTCGTTGAGCCAGATGTCGGCGAAGGTGGCGCAGGTCACCAGATCGCCCCACCACTGGTGCGCCAGCTCGTGTGCCACAATGCGGTCATAGGCGTGATCGCCCCGCACCAGGACCGCCCCGTAGCTCGTGTTGCACTGATGCTCCATCGCCCCGCCCCAGGGGAACATGCTGTGTCCGTATTTCTCCTGGATGAAGGGATACTCGCCCCACAATTCGCTGAAGAACTCGAGCATCGGCACGGTGACATTGAAGTCCTCGGCGGCCTGGGCGTATTCCTCCGGGTAGACATAGTGGCTGACGAGCATCGAGTCGCCTTCGAGGCCCACGTAGTATTCGTCGATCCGTTCGTAGTTGGTGATCGCCAGGCTGACCAGGTAGCTGGCGATCGGGTAGCGCTCTTCCCAGCGGAAGCGCAGATCCGCTCCCAGCGTGTCCACACCGGCCAGCAGGCCGTTGCTGGTCGCCGTATACGCGGCAGGCACCGTGATCCAGACATTCGCCGAATCGGCCTTGTCGGAGGGATCATCCTTGCCCGGCCACCAGGAACGCGCCCCGTAGGGCTCGCTGAGCGTCGAGAGAATCGGCGTGCCGGCGTGGGTCGTCAGGCTCCAGGAACCGAAGCCGCTGGACTGGGGGCTGCCGTGGTAGTCGATGCCCAGCGAGATCGCCTGCCCCGAATCGGCCGGCTGGGCCAGGCTGATCACCAGGATGTCGCCCTGGTGCGTCCAGCCGGCGGCATCTCCGTCGACAAGGTCGACGACCATATTGGCTGCCAGGTCCAGTTCCAGCTGGTTGAGCCCGTCCATGCAGCTGTCCAGGAGCAGCTCGGCCCGGCCCTCCAGGCTGCCGTCGTCCATGTCGGGACTCAGCTCCAGGTGCACGAAGCGCGTGTCGATTTCGGCATCGCGCCTGGAAGCGGTGGGGGCGAGGCGCTGCTGGGCCGCCGCCAGGTGCTGTTTGTACCAGCTTTCGATGAGCGGATCCTCGGGAGGAGGGGCCGTCTCCGCCGGCAGCAAGCGGCCGGACAGCAGAAGGCTGATCCCCGCGAGAGAAGCGATCCTGTGGTTCATATCCTGCACCTCATGTCCTGCATCGGGTCGAATGCCCCGCTTTCCTGTGCCCCGACTTTCCTGCCAGAAATGGCCATGCAGGCAGGGGCCGGCTTTCTCACTGGCATCCCGCCAGAATCCGTCGGGAACCGGATCCGGGGGAGTGAGAGTTCGAGCAGACAAAAGGCAAGGATTGTGCCATGCCCTGAATGGGCCTCCCCGGGAGGGGCGGGGCCCGAATCGGGGACGCTGCTATCTTCTTGGGACTTGCTTTGCAAAATCCTACAATTCAGACCTCGTCCAGGCTTGAAAAGGAACCCATGAAAGCATTCACGGACATTCATCGCGAACTGCGGATCGCCTCTGATCCGGCGGCGATCACTTCCGTGGAAAGATTTCTGCAGGCCTTTGTCGAGGAGGCGGGTCTGAACGAGGACCAGGCCGGGGATGTCCTGATTGCCGGAACCGAGGCGGTCAACAATGCCATTCTGCACGGCAACCGCAGCCAGCCCGAACTGGAAGTGCTGATTCGCGTCGAATGCCGCGACAAGCGGCTTCGCATGGAGATCAGCGACCAGGGCGGGGGCTTCAATCCGGCGGACAATCCGGATCCCACCAGCCCCGAGCAGCTCATGGAAGACAGCGGTCGCGGCCTGCTGATCATTCGGCACTTCATGGACGAGCTGAGCTTCATCGACCACCCCGAAGGACAAACCGCCGTCCTGATCAAGAACCTGCACGAATGACCCTGCGCGCTTTCCTGCCCTTCCTGCTCCTGGGCCTACTGGCCTGCGGCGGCAAGCATTCCGACAGCTACCGCCCCGGTTCGACCGGGGACTCCTGGACCTACCGCGACAGCACCTCGACCAATGGGCGCGGCGTCGTGCGCGAACGCATCGAGGAACTGGGGCGGGACACGGTCCTGGTCCGCGCGGGACGCGAGATCGCCTGTCGTACGCTTGTGCTGCGTCGTGGCGTGGAACGGATTTCGCGCATGTGGTTCAGCGAGGACGATGGCCTTTGGATCCACCGCCTGGACCACCTGGGCGCAGACGAATACATCCTCTACGATCCCCCCTACCCCATGATGGCCTCGCCGCTGGCCGAGCCCGGCACGCTCGCCGTCCGGCTGGAACTCTTCCGTCGGGGTGACAGCGAGCCCTATCGCGGCTTCGACAGCGAACTGCAGGTCCGCAACGAATGGATCACGCGGGACGTCCGCGGCAAGAGCCGCCAGGTCCTGCGCCAGACCCTTGCCGAAACGGGCCCGGCGGGCATTACCTACACGAAGGACTGGGTCAAGGGCCTGGGCAAGGTCCGCGAAGAGGCCCGCGGCGGCAGCTCCAGGGGCCCCAGCGTCTACTCGCTGATCGAGCTGGTCGACTAGACAGCGACTCTGCGATCCAGTGAAGACAGTTCAGCATATCAATTGACTGATGCGGGTTTCGACCCGTGGGGCAGGATTGTGGTACGCGTACAGGATGAGGCGATGGTCGATCCCGAGAGCGACGGGGGATCAGCGATCGACGTGATCGACGATGCCTGTGATACAGGCGTCCACGGGGGTCAGGGAGTCCTTCATGGGGATCGAGGCCTCCTTGCTGCTGACATAGAACACGTGCTGGCCGCTGTTGCAGCCCAGGGGATCGACGGCGGCCAGCAGGTCGCCGGCCTTCCTTCCGTCGCCGTCAAGGGGCTGGATCACGAGCAGCGTCCCCTGCTCGAGGGCCGGATGCTTGCGCGTGGCCCAGACCTTGCCGACGACGCGCGCCAGGTTCACGATTCCTCCCGCAGCAGGTCGACGCGATCGACGATCGCCATCACCACCGTGTCCACGGGCTTGCCTTCGGTGCTCTCGGTGAGGCGAGCGCTGGAGCCGGAGGCGCAGAGCACGACTTCCCCGACACCCGCTCCCACGCTGTCGACGGCGACGCTGAAGCCGCTCTTCTCGCTGTAGTCGAAGTCCAGGTGGCGGACGACGAGGAACTTGAGTCCTGTCAGCTTGGGGTCTTTGCGGGTCGCCCAGACCGTGCCGATTACCTTGCCGAGCAGCATGGTGCCTCTCCGGAATACATGGAATCAAAAGCGGAATATACCGAGCCCGCTGCTGGCATGCCTGCCTTGGCGAGTCGAGGATCAGTCCAGGAAACTGTTGCCGGAAAAAGAGGCCGGCAGGCCGAAATGTGATACCACGGAGGCCGCCATGTCGGTGAAGCTTTCGCGCGTCCCCAGGGAGCGGGCTTCGCGGCCTGGCTCCACCACGAGAAGGGGCACGCTCTCCCGCGTGTGATCCGTATTGCTGCCGGTGGGATCGTTGCCGTGATCCGCCGTCATGCAGAGCACATCCCCGGGGCGCAGCAGCTCAAGCAGCTGCGGCAGTTGCCGGTCGAAGGTCTCCAGGCCTCCGGCGAAGCCGCGCGGGTCCAGGCGGTGCCCCCAGAGCACATCGAAATCGACCAGGTTGAGCAGCAGGAACTGTTCCTGCCGCGCCGGCTGCCGCAGCTCCTCGCAAAGCAGGCCGAAGCCCTCATCGTTGTTCTTCGATTTCAGGCTGCGGTCGATGCCGGTTCCGGCATAGAGATCGTCGATCTTCCCGATGGCCACCACCTCGATCCCCGCCTCGCGGGCCGCCTCGAGCACGATCGGTCCATGCGGCTTCAGGCTGAAGTCCCGCCGGTTGGTCGTGCGCTCGAAAGCCCCCTCGACTCCGACAAAGGGGCGGGCAATGACGCGCGCTACCGCGTGCTCCCCGACCAGCAGGTCTCGGGCGACACGGCAGATGCGGTAGAGTTCCTCCAGGGGCAGACGCTCTTCGTGGGCCGCGATCTGGAAAACGCTGTCGGCGCTGGTATAGAGGATCGGCTTGCCGCTGTGCAGGTGCTCAGCGCCCAGTTCGGCGATGATCTCCGTTCCGCTGGCCGCCTTGTTGCCCAGCACGCCAGGAATCCCGCAGGCCTCGCAGAAGGCCTGTACCAGCTCCTCTGGAAAGCCCCGGGGGTAGACCGGAAGCGCCCGCGCAGTGACCAGACCGGCCAGCTCCCAGTGGCCCAGCGTGCTGTCCTTGCCCTGGCTCTTTTCCAGCATGCGGCCCCAGGAAGCCCCAGGGTGTTCCACGGGCGGCACACCTTGCAGGTCAAGCACATTGCCCAGCCCGAGGGACTGCAGGGTAGGCAGACGCAGGCCGCCGACCCGGCGGGACAGGTTACCCAGGGTATTGGCGCCCGCGTCTCCGAAAGCGGCCGCGTCGGGCGCGTCGCCGGCTCCGACGCCGTCGAGCACCAGCAGGATGAATCTGCGGGGGGGGTTCATGAAAGGTCCTTTGCCCGCTTCGCGGGATAAAAAGGCTGCAGCGGCGGCAAAAAGAAAAAGGCCCGCGAGGGGCCTGGGATCATCGGGCTGACCACCGCCTAGCCGAGAATCTCTTTCTCGTTCTGCGGAGTCACATAGACGATCTTCTTGCGCACGGAGTAGGCACCCGAATCCTTCTTCTCCATGGTGATGAGCATCACCGGGCGGTCGTGGGAAACCTGCTTGGCAACGAATTTCTGCGTCTTGGCCATGGGATCTCATCCTCATTTCGAAATACAACGGGCTCTCTGCGAGCGCGAAAGACGACGATAATACCGACAAGCGGGCGGAAATTCAAGGGCTCGGCATTGAGGGAAGCAGGAAATGTGCCTGCACCTGGAAGAAGCCCCGGGGCTCCCCTTCCCAGGGCAGCGTCCAGAAGGACTCCTGGGTGAAAGCGATCCGGTTGGCCAGCGTGGCCTCCTCCCAGGGGCTCTCCAGGCGATGGATCGAAAACCCTTCCAGCAGCACCGCCGGATCGCTGCAGGCGCTGGCCCAGCTCAGTTGCAGCAAGGGTCCCTGCAGATCGAGGCCCAGATTCTCCACGATGCAGTAGTAGGGGCCGCGATAGCTGAAGGCCAGCAGCCCGGAGAGTCCGCCGCGATTCCCGGCCCAATCCTCGGCCTGGGCCGCCAGCCAGAGAGTCCCCGGCTCCAGGGGAAGTTCCGCCAGTTGCGCCTCGTCCATCTCGGCCTGGGCCAATTCCGGTTCCTGCAGGCGGTCCACGCTGAACTCGGCCTCCTCCGGAGCATTGAAGGGCTGGCTGGCGAAATGCAGGAGCACGCTGCGGAAGGTGCTGTCCTGCTCGACCGCGCTCCAGCTCAACGCGAGGCCTCCCGTGCTGTCCTCTTCCAGGTCGAGCCAGTTCCCGAAAGCCGCGGGCGGCGCCTGGTCCACGCTGCCGAACCAGTCGTCCTGGATGCCTTCCAGGCCGGAGAAGCCGCTGTAGGCGAAAAGCGGATTCTGGTCGTCGTGCACGCGCACTTCGAAGCGCAGGCTGTCGCCGATCGCGTTGTGCGGCAGGACGAGCCGCAGGGTGGTGTCCGCGCTGCTGCCCGCCAGTCCGGCGTCCTGCCAGTCCTCGGCGGGACTGTTGTATACGCCGTCCAGGTTGTCATCCAGGCGCCACTGCAGGGAGGACAGGTCCACCCGGTGTTCCTCGTCCCGCAGGCGCAGGTCAATGGCCAGTTCCGTTCCCGCGCTCCAGAACCGGCCGTGCGCCGGGAAAAGCGCCTGCAGCTGCGGCGGCTCGAGGTCATCCGTATACACGGCCACCGTGTCGCTGTGCGCCGACAGTCGTCCCAGCTCGTCCCGCCCGCGCAGGCAGAAGACCCAGTTCCGTCGGTAGCCCAGGTTGTCCAGCGTGATCCGGTCGCAGCGCGCCCAGCAGAGCTGCTCGTAGTCGTTGCGGTCGATGAGAAAGGTCGACGGCCCGAAGGCCCCCGTCGAGTCGGCCAGGATCTCGTAGCTCTCGAAACTGCTGCTGCGGGTCGGGGTCCAGCGCAGGCTGACCGAACGGCTGCCCAGGCCCACGCTGCGGAAGTCCTGCGCGGCCTCAGGCGGATCGGGATCAGCAGTGAAGACCTGCAGGCTGTCGTGCGCGTCGCGCAGGGCCTCGAAGAAGGGGGCGTAATACAACCAGGCCGTGTCGAACTGGGCCAGGCGCGTTCCGGCCGTGTCCGCCTGGTAGAAGGCGCTCTCGCCCAGGGTGTGCGCCGGCAAGGGCAGCTCGTCCAGTTCGATGTGCAGCAGCCTTTCGGGCTCGTCGCACTCCGCATAGCCCTGGCCGCCTGCGCCGAAAGTGTGCAGCATCTGGCAGTTGCTGTTGTAGCCCCAGAGCGATCCCGCAGTCGGCAGCACCAGGGTCTGGCCGGGAGAGGGTTCCACCACCAGCGGAAAAAGCGGATTGCCGGAAATGTACTCCAGCAGCGAGACCTGCTCGTGGGGAAAGCCCAGGCCGTCCGCCGGCTGGACCGGTTCCGCGAGCAGGTTGAGCGCCCCCAGGACGCCGAAGCCGGGATCGTAGAGAGGAGGCAGGAAATAGCGCGTATACCGGCCGCCGGTGACGACCATGCTGCGCAGGTCGCGATGGCTGGCGTCGTCATAGCTGTGCAGCTGCAGGACCAGTTCGTCCGTGCCCTGGACCTGCCAGAAGTCGACCATGGCCTCGTGTGTCACGGCGAAGGGATGCAGGCAGTTGCGGGTAGGATCCGACAGGCTGCGGCTGTTGGTATAGGTCGATCCTGTCGCCAGGACCTCCCTGCCGGCGGAGGCGATCATCAGCAGGCCGGCGTCCAGTTCCTGGAAGACGCGCAGGCCGACATAGGGGGCGATGTAGTCGTCACAGGGATGCGGGACCTGCACGCAGATCTCCGGCCGCTCCGCCGTCGGCGAGAACACGTAGAGCCCCCAGGAGCGGTTGAAGCCGCCGATCACGTCGTCGGCCTCTCCGGGCAGGCCCAGGTCCACGTGGCTGGAATCCAGGGGCTCGCGCAAGAGCCACAGGGGCCGACCGCTGTCCGTGTCCTGGAAGTCGACCAGCCGGTAGTCCGTGTCCAGTTCCTGCAGCAGGCTGTCTGCGGACGAGCCCTCGTCCAGCAGCAGGAAGGTGACCAGGCTGTGCCAGGCATCCAGCAGGGCGCGGTCTTCCGGAGTGTCGTACAGTCGTTCGAAATGACCGAAGGACTGGGCCTGGGGATCCAGGCCGGGGGGCGCGTATACATTGTAGCCCGGGCGAAGGATGTTCTCGCTGACGTGACTCAGCCAGTTGTCGTAGGCGCAGGCCGCCTCGTCTCCCGCAAGGAAGCCGGACAGGCTGCCCTCTTCCACCAGGATCTGCCCCTGGATCACGGATGCCGCCAGCAGGCACCCGAGGATCCCACATCGCCCTCGCATCTTCTTCCCCCTTTTGCCGCTTCCTGCCGGCTGCCGGCCGCCAGGACTAGCGCGTACTTCCTATTATACACGCGGCGCACGGGAATCCAAGGAAAATGGACAGCAGGCGGGAGGAAGATGGACGCGGCATTCTGGAAGGGGCGATGGCAGGAAGGCAAGACCGGCTGGATGCAGAAGCGGGTCAATCCGCGGCTGCAGCAGATGTTGCCGCGCCTGCTGGCAACGGGCGAGCAGAATGTCTTCGTGCCCCTCTGCGGGAACAGCCTGGACATGCCCTGGCTGGCCGGCAAGGGCCTGCGCGTGCACGGCGTCGACCTGGTGGAAGAGGCCCTGCTGGGCTTCTTCCGCAGCGAGAAGCTGCAGCCGACAGCGAGCGAGGAACCTTCCGGCGTCCGCTGGAATGCCGGTCCCTACTCGCTGTGGCACGCGGACATCCTGGACCTGCGGCCCGGGGACCTGCCCTCCTCCTTCGCCGTATACGACCGCGCCTCCCTGCTCGCGCTGCCCGCGGATCTTCGGCGCCGCTATGCCGGCTGGTTCGGCAGCATCTCCCCTTCCGGCACGCGCAAGCTGCTGATCACCGCCGAGTACGAACCCGGGGAAATGCAGGGGCCGCCTTTCCCCGTCTTCCGCGATGAGGTCGAAGAGCTCTACGCCGCGCACTGGGAGATCGAGGTCCTGTGTCACGAGGAGGTCCCCCTGGCCCGCCGCTGGCAGGAACGCGGCATGACCTGGATCCGCGAGGGGGTTTATCTCCTGGAACACAGGTAACATCGCCCGGGAGGCGCCTCCAGGACATGCTCACCACCGCCGCGGACCAGGGCCCGCGGCTGTCGGTCTGCGCCCCTGCGGGACGATTATTCCAATAATCCCACTCCACCAGGCTCCCGCAGGGGGTCACGAATGATTCTCGATCCGTGGATACGATATTCGTAGGCATCAATTCGCGTTCCGCGGACCAGGGCCCGCGGCTATCGGTCTGCGCCCCTACGGGACGATTATTCAAATAATCCCACTCCACCAGGCTCCCGCAGGGGGCCACGAATGATAGCCGTGGGTGTCAGCCCACGGAAAACAAACGACCACACACCGAACAGGTGATACCCGTCGTGGACATTCAACATTGTGCAATTCGTTGAATCAGGTAACCGGGTTTGATCCAGGAAAACCGGCTACATATTCCGCCGGATGGGGTTTCACGTTCAACGATCGCGATCCGCGGATACGGTATTCGCAGGCATCCATTCGCGAACCGCGGACCAGGGCCCGCGGCTGTCGGTCTGCGCCCCTACGGGACGATTATTCAAATAATCCCGATCCACCAGGCTCCCGCAGGGGGCCACGAATGATAGCCGTGGGTGTCAGCCCACGGAAAACAAACGACCACACACCGAACCGGTGATACCCGTCGTATACGTCCATTATTATGCAATTCGTTGAACCGGGGAACCGGGGAACCGGAATTGATCCAGGAAAACCGGCTACATATTCCGCCGGATGGGGTTTCACGCGCAACGATCGCGATCCGCGGATACGGTATTCGCAGGCATCCATTCGCGAACCGCGGACCAGGGCCCGCGGCTATCGGTCTGCGCCCCTGCGGGACGATTATTCAAATAATCCCGATCCACCAGGCTCCCGCAGGGGCCACGAACGATAGCCGTGGGTTTCAGCCGCAGCAACGATCGGAACAACCTAGTCCGAAGACAGGCCGCGGGACTCGAACCAGCGTCTCACGGGAGCGTAGCTTCGCCGGTGGATTTCGCAGGGGCCCAGCTCCTGCAGGGCGGCGAGGTGCGCCGGCGAGGGATAGCCCTTGTGATCGGCAAAGCCGTAGCCGGGCCAGCGCTGGTCCGCCTCGCGCATCCACGTGTCACGGGCCTCCTTGGCCAGGATCGAGGCCGCGGCAATGGCGGCGCTGATCCCGTCGCCGCCAATGAGCGCCCGGCCGGGCCACTGCAGCGGGAAATCCCGCCCGTCGACCAGCACGTATCCGGGCGAAGGATCCAGGGCGGCCACCGCGCGCCGCATGGCCACGAAGGTTGCCTGCAGGATGTTGAGCCGGTCGATCTCTTCCCGTGAAACATGGATCACGGACCAGGCCAGGGCGTTGGCGCGGACCCATTCGTCCAGCGACGCGCGGCGGCCTGCCGACAGGCGCTTGCTGTCGTCCAGCCCGGCGGGCGGATCGCCCTCCGGTAGAATCACGGCGGCTGCGGTCACCGGCCCGGCCAGGGGACCGCGCCCGGCTTCGTCCACACCCGCCAGGCGCTCCAGCCCCAGCTCGGCCCGCAGATCCCGGTCGTGCCCCTTCATTGAGCAAGCAGTTCCAGCAGGCCGGCCCGGCAGGCGGCTTTTCCGCCGTTGGCCGGGTGTCTCACCGCATCGCAGTCGAAGCCCAGCCGGCCCAGGACCAGCTCCGCCTTGCGGCCCACGGCAACGTGGCGCTGTATACCGAAGGTCTCGCTCAGCTCGCGCAGGACCCAGGACAGTTCTTCGAGTTCCGCGTCCGTCGGCGTGCGGTTGGAGAGTTCCCGTTCCTTCTTGAAGGGATGAAGCGGGAAGGCGTTCCAGACAAGGGGCAGAACGGGCAGTTCACCAATGATGTTCCAGAGGATCGTCCCGGATGGTTCCGTATACCCTTCGGGTCGCCCGGAAGTCCAGCGGTAGCCCTTGCCGGGGCCGAACAGGGCGTGCCCCGCGACTCCGCGCACCAGTTGCCGCTCGCTGGTGAAGGGGATGCCGCTCCAGTGGCAGCCGTTGTAGCCGGGCGCTTCGCCGACCAGCATCACGGTCGGGGCGGCCGTCGCCATTTCCCGCAGGTAGAGCCGCAGGTTCTCGCGGCGCACGGCATCGCGCTCCCTGTCGCCGCCGGCGTAGGGATTGAAACACAGCTCCATGGGCGGAAGTCCGCCCAGGCGCCGGATGAAGGTGTCGATTCGTTTGTGGATCACGGCAGGAGAGGAAAAGGGTCCGCGCCGGAACGCGGACCCGTTGTTGTGCTACACCAGGTCGGCCTTGAGAGACGCCATCAGGTCGCGGCAGCTCATCTTCTCGCAGGAGAAGATCGCCTCCTTGACCTCCTGCTGGCGCTTCTCGCTCAGCCGGCCCTCGCAGAGGCCGCCGAACTTGGCGTCCAGGTCCTCCTGGGTCATCGGTTCGCGGGGATCGCCCTTGGGGTACTCCAGGTATTCCTCGAACTCGCGGCCGTCGGTGGTCGTGATCCGCACACGGCTGGGCTGCTTGGCGGGGAACATCTCCTCGAACTCGAGGCTGGCCTCGCCCTTGATCTTGTCGATGGTCTCGCGGATCGCCGGGTCGGCGATCTTCTCGTCGGTGAAACTGGCGGTCGTGATCTTGCCGTCGACGATGGCCGCCGCCAGGCAGTAGGGCAGGCTGTGATCCGCTGTCTCACGGCTCTCCGGGCGGTACTTGTGCGGATCAAAGAGAATGTCGCAGGCGCGGGCGATGGTCGTCACGACCACTTCCTTGATGTCCTTGTGCGACAAGTTGTTGCCCTTCATCACCTTGAGGGTCGCGCTCAGGTGGGTGTGCGACAGGGCCTCCGTGGGGAAGGCCTTCATGCCGCATTCCAGGATCTTGAAACTCTCGCCCAGGCCGCCGACCAGGGCCTCGTCGTCCCAGCCTTCCCCGAAGCAGTGCTTCAGCCCTTCCTTGCCTTCGAAGACCTCCTCCGTGCCCGAGTAGCCTTCGCGGGCCATCAGGGCGGCGAGCACGCCGCTCTGCACGGCCATCGGGTCGACGGTGTTCTTCATCATGGTCAGCTTGCCCGCCGTCGGACAGCCGATGGTGTGGTTGTGACACCCGCTGATGCCGATGGCGTGCACCAGCTGATCCTCGCTCAGCCCGAGCAGCACGCCGGCGGCGATCGGGCTGACGAACTGGGTCAGGGTGGCGTGGTGCCAACCGCGCTCGCGCACGCCGGGCTTGGCGAAAAGGCACATGCGCTGCTCGAACTCGTAGGCCAGCACGATGGCCGTGATCACCTCTTCCATGGAAGAATCCGCCAGCTCGCCGGCGGCCAGCGCGGCCGGAATCAGGTCCGAAGGATGGCTGGGGTCCTCCTTCCAGTAGATGTCATTGAAGTCCAGTGCGCGGATCATCAGGCTGTTGAGAAAAGAGGCGTTGACGGCGGGCATCTTGCCGCCGAAGCCCAGAATCGTCGCCTGCCCGCTGCCGCCCATGTCATCATAGATGCGGCGAATGGCGCCCACGTCCGGCGTTTCCATACTGCCGTAGGCGCAGCCCACGCTGTCGTACAAATAGCGCTTGACCTCGTGCACGACATTCTGCGGCAGGTCGGAATAGGTCAGCCCAAGGGAAAAGCGGGCGATCTGGCGAGAAAGGCTCATGGGGAGATTCCTTCCGGGAAAAGGGAATTGAGGAGGGGTTCCGCAGGCGCCGAAAGTGCGCGAAGAACCCGTTGCCCGGAATGTAAGGAAGCCCGCCCGCCAGAGGAAACCGCTCAGTCCGCCAGGGAATGCGGAAAGCCCTCTTCCCGCTGCTCCGCTGCCAGTTGCCGCAGGGCCGCGCGGTACTCATCCGATTCCCGGCGTGTTCGTTCTTCCTGCTCCTCCTGGCGACGTCGATTCAGGCGGATTGCCAACAACAATCCGATGCCCGGCAGGGACAGCATGGCCATGACGCCAATGCCCTGGGCCTCGCCGTTCATCAGCACCAGCAAGCCAATGCCGATGCCCAGGCCGATCATGGCCAGCGGCAGGCTGTAGATGTTGCCGACACGCTGTGCGGGACGTGGCGGCAGCGGCAGGCGCAGTTCCAGGCTTCGCATGGCCTCCGCGTGCTCCAGCTTCTGTCTGCGGTAGCGCATTTGCAGGAAATAGATTACCACGCCGGTCAGGCAGAAAACGAAGAGGATCGGCGCGAGCATCTCGGCCAGGGTCTGGGATACCATTGGAGGTCCTTTCTTGTGTCGCTGGGCGGAAGTGCCCTTTCGCCAGGTAGTCCGCTGCGCAAGGAAAAAGGTTACAGGCAGTAACCGAATCGGGGCCTGCGCCGTCTACCTTTGCAAACAGGGAGCAGAACGATTCGCGAGAGCATTCAGCAGGCAATGGACGATGGAAGCTGGCGCCGTCTTCGGGACGAGGACCCCCAGGCCTTCTTCCGCCGTCTGCGCTCGGAAACGCTGCCGCAGGTCTGGTCCATGTGCCTGCGGCTGCTGCAGGACCGGACCCTGGCCGAGGATGCCTGCCAGGAATGCTACCTGCGGGTCTGGCGATCCCTGGAGCGCTTTCGCGGAGAGGCTAGGCTGAGCACCTGGATCCTGGCCATCGCGATCCGCTGCTGCCGGGATCTGCAGAAGAAGGAATACCGGCCCGAGCGGCCCCGCCCCAGCGCGGACGGCGAACTGCCCGTACAGGCCGGAGCCTGCGAGGCCCGTCAGCGCGAAGAGGAAGACCTGGTCGAACGGCTGCTGAAGGGCCTGTCTCCCGGAGACCGGGAGCTGGTGCTGCTGTTCTACATGGAGAACCACAGCGTGGCCGAAGTGAGTCGCCTGACGGGCAAGGGCAGGGGTGCGGTCAAGACCGCCCTGCACCGGGCGCGCCGCAGGCTGGCCGGTCGCCTGCTGGAACTGGAGGAAGAAGGATGAGACCCTCTTCGGAAAATATGGATCGCGAACTGCGACGATTGCTCTCTCCGCTGCCGGTTCCCGAGGGATTGGAGGCTCGCCTGGAGGCCGCCTTCCTTGAGGAACTGAGCACTTCCCGCCAACCTGCGCCGACCCGTTTTCCCTGGCCCCATGTGATCGCCGTGGGCGGCTTTGCCTGCGGCCTGGCCCTGGTGCCGGGCTTCTGGGATCTGCTGGCCGCCATGGGTCGCCTGCTGCTGCAGGGCATGCACTGGCTTCGGACGATGCCGGAACCGGGCAGCCTGAGTCTGCTGCTGCTCGCCATGCCGGTCCTGGCCCTTCTGGGGGCCATGGGCCTGAGCCGTATCCAGGACGAGGTCCTGGGACCCCGCTGATTCATCCTGAGAAGCCCTGCTCGAAAAAGGGAATACCGCCAACTCTGTCTAAAGTTGACCCTCTCGCTGGCCGATCAGGGGTCCAGGAGGAGCCATGGAAAACCCAGACACCCTGTTCACCGATGACGGCCTCGAAGTCCGCTTCGATCCCCTGATGGACGAGTTTCTCAGCCAGCGCCCCCTTGCCCGGCTGCAGCTGATCGATCGCCAGGGCCTGCCCACTCCCCTGGAGCTGGACGCGGAATCGCTGGACCAGCTCGTGCGTCTTCTGGAAGGCCTGAGCCACTGACCTCCCTCTTGTGGCGAAAGCCCGCCCCGGCCGCTATTTTGCGGCATGCGTCCTGACTTGTTCAGCAAAACGGTCCTGATCACCGGAGCCACCACCGGCATCGGCCTGGCCCTGCTCCAGCGTCTGCTCAAGGGGAGCTGGCGCATCATCGCCACGGCCCGCCCCACCTCCATGCCGCGCTTCCGGGAACTGGGCTTCCAGGAATCCGACACCCTGCGCCTGCACCCCCTGGACATCCTGAATGCGGAACAGCGGGAGGAGCTGCACAAGGGACTCGTGCAGGAGGACTGGCTGCCCGGCATCCTGATAAACAATGCCGGACTGAGCTACCGCGGCGTCGTCGAACAAATGGACAGCGTGGCGGACGAGCAGCAGATGCGCATCAACTGCCTGGCTCCCCTGGCGCTGACCCGCCTCTTCCTGCCCTCGATGCGCGAACGGCGCGCGGGACGGATTCTCAACATCAGCAGCGTGGGCGGAATGATGGCCATGCCGACCATGGGCAGCTACTCCGCGAGCAAGTTCGCCCTGGAGGGAGCCAGCGAGAGCCTGTGGTACGAAATGCGTCCCTGGGGCGTCCATGTGACCCTGGTGCAGCCCGGCTTCGTGCGTTCCGAGTCCTTCCGCAACGTGCGTCCCAGCCGGCAGGCGGAACAGGCGCAGCTGGACGAGCGGGACCCCTACCACCGCTACTACCGGCACATGGTGCCCTTCATCGAACGGCTGATGTGGCAATCGCGCAGCAGCGCAGAGGACGTGGCCCGCCGCATCGAAGGCGTGATGCGCATGAAGAGGCCTCCCCTGCGCGTCGCCGGAACGAAGGACGCCCGCTTCTTCTACATGCTGCGGCGCCTGCTTCCGCGAACCCTGTACCACAATCTGCTCTACCGCAACCTGCCGGAGATCGGCGACTGGGGTCCCGCATGATCAATCCCCTGGCAATGGATCACGACCGCACCGACCTGATCTTCCGCGTGCTCTTCAGCACGATCTTCCTGGCCCTGGGCATGGAGCACCTGTTTCGTGACACACTGATCCTGGAACTGATGCCCGGCTGGATGCCGCTGCGGCGGGCCGTCTCGATCCTCTGCGGGCTCTGGCTGCTGGCCGGAGGCGGCATGCTGGCCATCGGCTGGCACACTCGGAAGGCGGCGGCCATGCTCGGTCTTTTCCTGGTGCTGGTGACGGCCTTCGTGCACGGAAGCGCGCTGGTGGGTACCCCGGAGGGCCTGCCCGGCGACTGGAGCTGGCTCTGGCAGGTCTACCAGCGCAGCAACTTCGTCAAGAACATCTGCCTGCTCGGGGTCTGCTTCCATCTGTTGAATCACGAAGCCGGCCGCTACAGCCTGGACTACCGCCTCAACAGAGATCGCGCAAGCAGGCTGCCGTCCGCTCCGGGTCGAGGGCCGGCGAACTGACGGAAGTCACCAGCTCGGCCTCGACGACACGCAGTCCGCGCGCGCTCAAGGCACGGCTGCTCAACCCGCCGGGATAGCGCCCACGCCGCGGGTCGACGAGAACGTGCGTCATCAGGTGTCTCACATCTTCGCTGCCGGGCGCCACTCCCAGGACGGCCAGGAGCAGGTCCGCCTGCTCTTCCAGGCGCAGGCCGGCCACTTCCGGGTCCGGAAAGGTCGAGGGGATCCAGACCTTGGGACGGGCACTGTCGCGCAGGGCCTTCGTGATCCCCACGGGCAGCAGGCTTGCCACCAGGCTGGTCCAGAAGCTTCCACAGGCGTAACACAACAGCTCCGCCGAGGGGATGGTCCGCAGGACTTCGGGTTCGGCCGGTGGGACAGGCCGGGCATTGGCGGTTCCCGGGGCGACGAAGGACAGGCTCTCGATGCGGGGTGCCGAAGGGGATGCCTGGCGCCTGGTGATCGCTTCCTGTCCCACAATGCGGCTGCCGTCGTCCAGCCCCGCCACCAGGTCCAGCGGAACCGTCGAGGCGGGGCGAACCAGGCCGCGGGCGCTCAGGATCCCCGCAAACCGGTCGATCGCCTGGCCCGTTTCCCCCGACTCGAGCATCAGGCCGGTCAACACCAGGTTGCCCAGACTTGCGCCAGCGGCGTCGAAGGCCGGCGGCCTGCGCTCCAGGAAGGCGGCCATGCCCTGGCGAATCACGCGGCTCCGCTCGGCAGGCAACTGCTTGAGCCGGCTCTCCTCGCCCCCGGCAATCGCCTGCAGCAGTGCCATCTGTTCGTCGGGAGAAGCCCCGGCATCGATGCGGCTGTGCAGGAGCGCGTGTGCTCCACGCACGCCGGGACGCTCCAGATCCGCCAGCGCCAGCAGCCGGTTGCGCAGATCCCCCGGGCTGATCAGCCCCAGCCCTTTCCGGATTTCCGCGCTGCTGCCCCCGTTGTCGAAAGGCGTGATCACATGCACACTGCGATGGGTCTGGCGGACCAGCAGCCGGGACAGCCCGCGCAGGGCCGTGCCGCCGCCGAAGAAGAGCAGGGCGGGACCGCTGACCGGATTCCGCGTGGAGGGGCGGGGAGCGGGCTGGTTCACGACAGCCACTCCAGGACCCATTCCGCGTAGGCGCGTGCCGCGTCGATGCCGCTGCTGTCCATCAGTCCGCGGAACCCGCCGAAAGCGCTGACTTCGTAGACCAGGGGGCCCTCTTCGCTTTCTACCACGTCGACCCCCGTGAAGGCGAGTCCGAAGGCCTGCTGGGCGCGCCGGGCCAGATCGATGACCTCGGGAGCCGGATCGACGGGAGCATAGCGCCCCCCCTCGTGGATCGTCGTATTCCAGGAACCCCCCGGAATCCGCGCGTAGGCGCCCAGGTACTCGCCTCCCAGGAAGACGATGCCGAGATCCCGCCCCGGATGCTGCACGAAGCGCTGCAGGTAGAAGACCAGGTTGCCGCTCTCCCGGTAGCGGCGCAGATCGCGGCGCAGGTCCTGTCCGGGCCTCAACAGGCGCATGCCGCGCGCCTTGCTCGTATACAATGGCTTGAGCACGGCGGTTCCGAACTCCTCCACGGTCCTCTCGGCAAGGGCGATATCTTCCGTGATACGGGTGCCGGGCATGGGGATGCCGGCGCGCTGCAGTGTCAGGGTGCAGGAAAGCCGGTCGAGGGCCAGGCGCATGGCGGCGGGCTCGGAGAACACGGGCACCTCGTGCCTCAGCTGCAGGTGCTCCAGCAGGTCCAGACGGGAAAGCAGCGCCGGCGAGTAGCGGCCTCCGACTTTCTTGACCACCACGGCGCGAATGGCCTCCAATCGTTTGCCCTTCCAAAGCAGCCGGTCGGAGGGCAGGTCGAGGCTCAGGTCCTCCATGTCGACCAGAAGCGTATCACATCCGCAATCGCGGAAGCTTTCCACCAGCCGCGCGGAGGACCATCCGTCCTCGACGCCGGCGACCAGGATGCGCCCCGTTGCATCGCGGCTCTTCACATGCTCCTCCGCAGCAGCCAATCCGGAAAACGGAAAGCGCCGGCCTGGCCGACGGGAATCCGCTCCAGCAGGTAGAGTCCCTTCAGGAAGAGCTGGCGCGCCAGTTCCCTGTCAAAGATGTATCGGGTGGAAGTGATGCAGGAACGAGCGACGCCCAGGGCCAGGCGACTCTCGAAGCTTCGGTCCTCCTGCCGGGCGGCAAAGTCCCGGCCGACCGCGAGGCATTCCGCCATACGCCGGGCAGCGGCATCCTTGCTCGGCTGATCCCCCAGCGGCAATCGGAGCAGGCTGACCATCAGCACGCTCAAGTCCTGCAGCCAGTCCTGCTGCGCGCTGCGATGCACATCCAGCAGATGGAGTTTGCTGGCATCCGGATGGTAGAGCACGTTGTCCAGGTTCAGGTCCCCGTGCGTCAGCACGCTGAAGGGAGCCGCCAGGGTGCGATCCAGGGAATCCAGCCGCAGGAGAAGATCCCCCAGCGAAGGCACGGAATAGCCGCCCAGACACTGCCCGTGGCGGGCAAGGGTCGGGTGAAGACGACGCACTCCTGCCATCCGCCGTTTGAGCTGCGCCATGAAGCGCGGGCGGGCCGGCTCGGAAACCCGTGTTTCCTGCCAGATCTCCTGCAACAGCTTCAACAGTTGCCGCAGGCCGTCGCGTCCGCTGCCTTCGGGGGAATTGATGAAGTGCGCCAGCAGCGTCCGCCCGGGAAGATACTGCACCAGCATGCTGGCGCGTCCTTCGTGGCGGCGGAACTCCAGAATCTCGGGCGCCAGTCCCGGGCGGAATTCGGCCCAGCGGCGCAGGCCGTCGCGCTCGCGGCTGATCTTGCTGAAGAGCCCTTCCTTGAAGACGGCGGAAGGCTTGCTGCTTCCGGGGCGAACCGCTGTTGTCAGGTTGCCGCTGCGGGTGTCGGCGAAGCTTTCCAGGTCCAGGCGGTCCAGTTCGCTTTCCTGGCCGCTGGAAGCCAGATGATCTTCCAGCCTTTCGAGCTGCTTCAATTTGAAACGCTCTCCCACCGCCGCGGACAGGATCGCCTCGCCGATGTTCTGCAGGCAATCGCCCATCCGCTCCAGGTAGCGCAGGATGAAGAGCATGGTCAACTGGTCTTCGGGATCCCGCCCTTTTTTGAGCCGCCGGTTGATCTTGACGAAGCCGTTCTTGAACATGCGGTCCAGGTCGCGCTCGCTACGGGCAATGGCCAAGGCCGCGTCCACGTCCATGTTCCGCAGGGCGGCTTCCAGGCCTTCCAGCCCTTCGTCGATCAACCGGAACATGGCGCTGAAGCGAAAGCCTCGCGGAACACGGTCGCTATGCAGGAAGAGGGTCTGTTTGCACAGGTTCACCGCGTAGTCCGCAATGCGCTCCAGGTTGGCAGTGACCACGTTGAGCGCCATCAGGCGCGCCAGGCTGCGGTCGCTTCCGGAGGGCGCGTCGCGCACAGTGGTGAAACAGTGCCGCTCGATACGGGCTTTGAGCAGGTCCACGTACTGGTCCCGATCCCATGCGCGCTTGAAACGCTCGAAGGACGGCGCCTCGAGACAAGCGTGAGCATCTTCCAGCTGGCGCAGGGTCTCGAGAACCAGGAAGTGAAAATTATCCGGCAGTCTACGCGCGGCTCCACCCTCCAGGCGCTTTGCTTGTCCTTCGCTGTTCGCATTGGCAGTCATGCCTTGCGAATCTCCAAAGGATCGGCCTCGACGGGTGCAGCACGCTCCCAGCGGATATCCAGCTGCAGTCGGCCCTGTCGATCCAGCTTCTCCGCGCGGATGCGAAGATCCATCCCTTCGGCCGGCTTCAACAACAATTCCGTGTCGCTGTGCTTGAGTCTCAGGACGCCTTCTCGAAAGGCTCCGGCCAGGCCTTCAAGAATGTCTGCCATGGCCTGTGGATCCTGAATGCTGCGGTGTTCGAAATTCTGACTCAACGGATCGCCTCTTCTATATTAATGAAGCCTTTTGCCGATCAGGGTTGCAAAACCTGGAAGATCCCGGAGTTCCAAAGTGGCAATTTCGATAGTGGCGGATGCAACGCGCCACTCGGAAGAGGTGGCGCACATTGCTAATCGCCATAAGGAACCCCTGACCCGCCATGGCCTGTCACCTTGGTCACGGAAAGGACGACAGGGCACCAGAGACAGCTACAAAAGCCCTGCAATCTTCGGAGTGCCTGCAAGTGGCCAGCTTCGGTCATGTGTGCTCATTTTTGAACACGGCTACACCCTCCCTCGGGGGCGCTTCAACGACAACCAAGATGACAACTGATTGTTTTCATGCTACTTGTAAAATCCTTCATTCTTGGCACACCGATTGCTACACTAGGCGGTGTCCGGTCACCGGACTAGCAAAACTGAACAAGAACATCTTCTAGCAACCTTTCAACCTAAGGGGGAAAAATGGAACTCCGTAGTGTTCCCACATTTCTTTTCCGCACTGCCCTTGTAGTGTCGGTCGCCACTCTCGGCGCCCAGGCCTTCACGGGAAACGTGCCGGCTGACTTCGGGCCCATGTCCGAGGTTGTCTTCGACGGTATGGATGTCGGTCTGCCTGCTCAGGCGCCGGTGGGTACGATTTCCGGTTGGGAAATCGAAGCCGCGGCTTTTGAGATGGATTGGGCTGGTGGCGTGCTGAGCGTCGGTCTTGACTTCACCAGCTGGGCTGGCGACGCCGACGGCGACACCTTCGAGGGAGGCACCAGCGCCTGGCTTGCCGGCAACGGCGGCACGGACATGGCCAACCTGGCCGGTACCGAAGCGATCTGCGTGGCTTTCGACTTTGATCAGGACATGAACTTCGACGTCATCGCCGGTGTCAGCGCCCTGACCGATTATGCCGGATTCGACGTTGCCATGTACAATGGCGCCAACCCGCTTCTGCCCTTCGCTTTCGGCGCTTCCATGCCGGCTCACATGGGCGCCCACATGATGGGTCCCGACTTCGAGTTCGAGCTGACGGGCATGATGAACCTGGATCCCTACAACGATCTGATCTGCTTCAACTTCGCCGTCTTCTCCGGCAGCTATGCTGACGACGGTATCGGCGAAGACTTCATGTATGGTGAAGTTTGCCTGCGTGATCGCGGTGCCGACGCCCAGGACCTGGCTTCCAGCTTCAGCCTGAGCGCCAACCACCCGAATCCCTTCAACCCGACCACGACCATCTCCTTCAACATGGAGAGCACGGACGTGGCCAACCTGAGCGTCTATAACATGATGGGCCAGAAGGTTGCCACCCTGGTGGACGGTGTTGTCGGCAGCGGCAATCACGAGGTCGTCTTCGACGCTTCCAACCTGAGCAGCGGCGTGTACTTCTACACCCTGTCTGCCGGCGCGAACGTCGAGACCCGCAAGATGATCCTCACCAAGTAATCATCTGCAGCTTCGATTCCCCCGGCGGTTCGCGCCGCCGGGGGAATTTTTGTCCTTTAGACCTCGAAGTGTTCTGAATCTGTCAAGAGCGGCAGGATCTGAACACTCTCCGCTGTTTTTGCTTTTTCCCCCTCAAGCCTAACTCCCTGTTTTTCAGGACATGACCTCTCTCCATGTTTTTGGCATGCGGCTTGCTCTTCTTGCTGGCGAAGAAGAAGTGCCTGTTCCCCGAACAGCAAATGCCCTAAACAGTGAAGGAAAGAGTTATGACCATTGGAAAACTGTCTGCTGTTGCCATGCGCACCGCCCTGGTTGTGTCTGTGGCAACGCTGAGCGCCCAGGCGTTCACCGGAGATGTACCCACAGACTTCGTTGGCCCCGACGTTGTCGTCCTTGCCGATCCCATGGATGTCGGTCTGCCCCTGCAGGCTCCCGGCGGAACCATCAGCGGCTGGGAAATTGCTTTCGCCGCTTTCGAGCTGGATGCCGACAATGACCTGCTGCGTGTGGGTCTCGACTATGTCGGTATGGCTGGCGACGCTGACGGAGACGGCAATGCCTCCAACAGCAGCGCCTGGCTGCTGGGCAATGGCGGCGTCGACCTGCCCAATCTGGGTGGCACCGAGTCGATCTGCATCGCCTTCGATTTTGATCAGGACATGAACTTCGACCTGATTGCCGGCGTGGATGGCTTCACGGACGCGACCAACTGCCGCGTGGCCAACTACACCAACGGCGGACTGCTGCCCTTCAGCTTCGGCGCCCCCGCCCCGGCGCACCAGGGCATGCACATGATCGGCCCCGACTTCGAGTTCGAAATCGCCAATCTGAGCGGTGTTTCCAACTACATGAACATGGATACCTACTGCTTCGATTTCGCCCTCTTCTCCGGCAGCTTTGCCGATGACGGCGTCGGCGAGGATTTCATGATGGGTGAGGTTTGCCTCGAGAACCGCAGCGCGGATACCGAGGATCTGGTCAGCAACTTCCAGCTGGAAGCCAACTACCCGAACCCCTTCAACCCCACCACGACCCTTTCCTTTACCATGGAGAGCACGGAAGTCGCCAACCTGAGCGTCTACAACATGGTCGGCCAGAAGGTCGCCACCCTGGTGGACGGTGTTGTCGGCAGCGGCAGCCACGAAGTCGTCTTCGACGCTTCCAACCTGAGCAGCGGCGTGTACTTCTACACCCTGTCTGCCGGCGCGAACGTCGAGACCCGCAAGATGGTGCTGACCAAGTAGGCACCCTTTCGTCCAGAACCTGAAAGCCCCTGTCGTTCTTGCGGCAGGGGCTTTTCCTTTTCCTTCAACTCCTGCTCGTCCTGGCTGACGCCAGCAACAAGTCCCGGCACCACTACCAGTCCTACCGGCCCAGCACGCATCCAAATCCGCACTCCTGCCGGAATCTGCACACTCACCCCGAAATCCGACAGAAAAAGCACACTTTTACAGTCTGGTCACAAAGCTGGCTTCGCGCTTAAAGCATTGTGTTTATTCAGTGTGGGAGCTCCACGACTGGATTGGCACAATGCTTGCCAAAGATTGCAGAAATTAGCAACCACCAATCCTTAGGACTTTTGAAGGGGGAACAAATGAAGATGAGCAAGATTCCCGTTGTGCTGTTCCGCACGGCTCTGGTCATCAGCGTGACCGCTGTTGGCGCCAAGGCTTTCACGGGAGATGTAGCGGTCGATTTCGTCGGCCCGGATGTCGCTGTCCAGCTGGATCCCATGGACGTCGGTCTGCCCGTGCAGGCTCCCGGCGGAACGGTTTCCGGTTGGGAATTCACGGCGGTCCTGTTCGAGCTGGATGCCGCCAACGACATGCTGCGCGTGGGCCTCGACTATGTCGGTCACGCCGGCGACGCCGACGGTGATGGCGATCCTTCCAACAGCAGCGCCTGGCTGCTGGGCAACGGCGGCTTCGACTTCGCCAACCTGGGCGGTACCGAGTCGATCTGCATCGCTTTCGATTTCGACAGCGACATGAACATGGACGTCATCGCTGGTGTGAGCGCCATGACGGACACCTATTCGGTCAACGCCTTCAACAATGGCGGCCTGCTGCCCTTCAGCTTCGGCGCGCCGATGCCCATGCATCAGGGTGCCTACATGATTGGCCCCGATTTCGAGCTGGAACTGACCAACCTGAGCGGTCTGGCCGACTACACGAACATGGACGAGTACTGCTTCTACTACTCCGTGTTCAGCGGTTCCTATGCTGACGACGGTATTGGCGAGGACTTCAAGTTCGGCGAAGTCTGCCTGGACAACCGCAGTGCGGACGCCCAGGAAGTCGCGGGTGATTTCGGTCTGGCTGCCGCCTACCCGAATCCCTTCAACCCGACCACGACCCTGTCCTTCCAGACTCCCGAGACCGGCATGGCCAACCTGAGCGTCTACAACCTGGCCGGCCGCAAGGTCGCCACGCTGGTTGACGGCATGGTCGACGCCGGTAATCACGAGGTCGTTTTCGATGCCTCGAACCTGAGCAGCGGCGTGTATTTCTACACCCTGCGCACCGCGAACCTGGTCGAGACCCGCAAGATGGTCCTGACCAAGTAAGCATCCGGCAACGTACTACGGCGTTCCAGCCCCCTTCCGGTCTCACCGGAAGGGGGTTTCTCTTTGGGCCAATGGGTCAGGATCGCAGTGGTCCCGGTCACGGAAGTGCTGCCGGCGAAAATGGCGAAGGGTACTCGCTTGCCGGGGGTCATCCAGCGAGACAGGATTCCATCATGCTGAATTCGATGCCCTCGGAAGCGGCAACAGATTCTCTTGCAGCATGATCAATAACAGGGATAGCAACCCTGGCTGTCGTCCGCTCGTCAGGACAAGAAAAAGGCCCCTCGAAAACAAGGGGCCCGAAATCGATGCGTGACAGGATCGCATCGGGAGGTGTGGCGAATTCAGCTGCAGGAAGGTACATGGATGAATCGGATCCGGCAAGATCCGCCAAGTGATTCCTCTTTCATATTTCCCTATTGGTCTATTCACTAATTCTGATCAAGTTGGACCAACAAACTTGTTTCTTCTGCCTTTGCATATCGGCAGAAGAATGGACAATTATTACTCTCTCATTAGCCGTTTCGCTAATTATCCGCAACCACCGCCAACGACCTTGGGCTTTTTCAGCTGGATGCGATCCGGCCAGGAAAGTCTGTCAAAGGTACCGGGCAGGGGGCGGGAAATCGTTCTTCGGCTACCCAGAGCCTGCTGAAAACCCTGGTCCGCGCGATCCTGCGCGCCCTCCAGGACCTGATAGTCGGCCGCGTCCCCTCCGCATGCCTCCAGCCAGGGCTGCAGACCATCGGCCAGGTAGTAGAGATTGCCAAGCCCCAGGCGGTGGAAGGCCTTCCAGGCCTGGCGCGCGCTCGCCTCGTCCTCGGCAACGAGCAGGGTCACTCGTCCGCTTTGACCGCGTGCTTCTTCCGCATAGGCCTGCATCCCCGTCGGCACCATGCGACGCGCGTCGCGCAAATGGAAGAGATTGAAGGAGGATTCCGGACGCAGATCCAGGATCTGCAGGTCCATGCGGTTGTCGCGCATGGTGCGCAGGGCTTCCGCGGGACCGACCGCAAAGGCCCCATTTTCCAAGGCGCGATGGAGAGTATCCGGTTGCTTCCTCCAGTAGTACACGGGTCCGGGCTCCTCGATCAGGAACAGGGCCAGGGCGAAGACCACGAAAGCGCCATGAGCGACTGCTCGCATTTTGCTGGCCCGGTTGAAGGTTCGTGAATGGAACTGGCGCTGTATGACAGCCGCCAGGGCGAAGAGTGCCAGAGCCAGGAAAACGACTCCCAGGAGGACCACCGGGCGGCTGCTGTCGAAGAGCTGCGTCAGATCCTGCCGGCCGTAGTCTCCAAGGGTCCAGAGTGCTTCGAGTTTCCGGAAGGATTCACCGAAGGAGAACATGCCGACCAGGGCGCCAAGGACGAAGAAAAGACCGTCCAGCTTCAAGGTCGCCAGGGCAACCAGCGATGTGCCGGGACAGAATCCGCCGACAATGAAGCCGACGCCCATCAGCCCTCCGCCAATGAGTGCCGAGGCCAACCAGGTCGGCGGCAGCCAGATCGTCTCCAGCACCAGCCATCCTGCAGCACCGGCCAGCCCCAGCAGCAGGGCCGCGGTGACGATGGCCGTGAACATGACGCGCAGAACGGCCAGGTCGCGGAAATAGAACTGGCCGGCCAGCTTGCGGCTGTCCCCGAATCCGGCACTTTCCAGAATGAAACCGAAGGCCATGCCGATTCCCAGCATGAGCAACAGGGAGGGCAGGTCGGAGGCGTGAGCCTCTGGAGCGATGGGAAACATGGTCTACTCCTGAGTCCAGAGCCGGCCCAGGGGGCGAGCCAGCGTGTAGGCCGCAATGAAAACGCTGAACATGAAAATCCAGGCTCCGACGGAAAGCATGGCCCCGCCGCTGAGCGCCAGACCGGAAGTGCACCCGCGGGCAAAGCGCGCACCGAATCCCATCAGCACTCCGCCCGCAAAGGCGAACAGCCAGCGCTGCTTCTTCCCCAGCAGCGGACCTCGCCGTGTCTCGACACGCATGCGGCCGTGCAGCACGCCGCTGAGCGCTCCGCCGATCAGCACTCCGATCACCTGCAGCACAAGCCAGTGGTCGAAGGTGTTGCTGGCTGCCATGGGCGCCGTATACGGATTCTGCAGGATGTGGTCCGGCTGGAACAGTCCCTGGGCCATCAGGATCAGGCGGTGCAGTCCTCCGGAAGCGCCCAGTCCGTGTCCGGTCAATATAAAGGCTCCGAAAAGCAGCAGGCCCAGCAGCAGGCCGGCAACGGTCGGGTTCCAGTAGCGTTCGCCGCCCTGGGGAAGGTCGTGTTTCATCTTTCGGCCCCTTCTGCGTGCCCCTGGGGCAGGTCCTCGTAGCCCGTGATCATGGCGACGAAATTGCTGGCGGGCGTGTGACCCGTCGTCGCCAGGTAGATGTGCGACACCAGGAAGACCAGCAGCATCCAGGCCAGCAGCAGGTGCAAGCTCGCCAGCAGGCCGATCCAGGTGGGTGGAAGCATGCCGCGCAAGCCTGCATGGCCGCTCCAGAGCAGGAGGCCGCTGAAAACCTGTCCCGGCAGGGCGATATTGAGCAGCGCCAGGTAGGTCAGCTTCTGCAGCGGATTCAGCTTGGCCTGGCGCGTCTTCTCCACAGGATGGTCCTCGCCGCGGAAAATGCCTCCCGTGTAATACCTGGCCTGCCGCAGGGCCAGGCCGAAGAATCCCGGGTCGTCGGGCAGGAACTGCAGGATCTCCCGCGAGAAGATGTGGTACAACAGCCCCAGCAGGGCATTGAGCGCCAGCGCCAGGCCGGCCCAGCGATGCAGGAACTCGGCGAAACGGAAATCCAGCAACAGCGGCAGGTCGGGACGGTGCACGACCGCTCCGGTCCAGAAGAGCAGCAGGATCACGCCGGCCTGGACCCAGTGCCAGGCGCGCTCGTGCAGGTCATACATTCGAACGCGTTGCATCAGGATTCTCCTTCCCGCCGGGAACCGGCGCGCCAGCGCAGGAAGCCATGGCTGCAGACCGCCACCAGGGTCGCCATCAGCAGGACCAGTCCTGTGACGTCGAGCATGGCGCTCTTCTGTCCGGGCATGTACCCGTGGTTCCCGCGTGCGGATTGTGCGACAAGCCCCTGGCCCGCGACCGGCAACAGGGTGGGCTCGGTGTATACATCTTGGGGATCGCGGAAGGGGGGCGCCTCCCCGTCCGCGGACAGCGCGACGGGCATGCGAAAAGAGGCAGCCTCCGGATGATGGCAGCTGCCGCAGTCCCGCAATGCCCGGCTTCCGTCCTGAATGCCGTGCTGCAGTTCGACAATGCGCAGTTCACGTCGGGCATCTTCGACCAGCAGGACCAGGTTGACCGGAACATAGCGCGCCTTTCCCATGTGATCCGTCTTCTCAAGCAGCAGCGGTTTGGCACCCCTTTGCAGAAGGCGGCTGTCCGATGGCGGTCCCCCGGCTCCGCGCCAGCTGCTCTCCACGACCTTTCCCTGGGCCAGGCGTAGCTCGGCCAGGGCCCCGGCGGGCATTTCCGGAATATGGCATGCCCTGCAGTCCAGCCTTTCGAAATGCGATTCGCGGTAGGGCAGCCACTCGTGTGGCAGGAAAGGATCGTGGCAATCGCGGCAGCTGCGCATGTCCTGCGCCTCCCCGGCATCGCCGACGGAGGCGAGCCTGTGCGACGGCTGTTCCAGCCAGTCGCCGAAGCCCTGCCGTCGCGGTTCGTAGAGCAGGTGGGGCGGACTCAGGTCCGCGTCCAGCCTCCGCTGCATGGGATTGTCAATGCCGTGATGACAAGCCGTGCACTCGAGCAGCGCGCGGGCATGCACATCCCAGGGATCATGCCGGCCTGTCTTGTCCGCCAGGTTCAGCGGGCTGTCGGACAGACGCTGCGCCGAGTAGAACTGCCCCTGCCAGGCCCAGTCCGCGGGAACAGCATCCTGCAGCAGTGCGTCGCCGCCGCCCGCTTCGGCCAGGCCATGGCAGGTGCCGCAGCTCGAGCGGCTGCCTGCCTGCAGCGGCAGGCGATCCACGGGCCAGGCGCCATCGGGTCCGAAAGCATCCGTGTTCCAGGCCAGGGCTTCCGGGTCCACCAGCTCGCTGGCCGCCAGGGTCGCCATGCCGGCGTGCTCCGCATCCCCTTCGGACAGCCGGCGGATCCGCTGCGGCAAGTCGGCCTGGTCCAGGTGGCAGGCGAAACAGTCCGGTACCGGGTCGCCTTCCGTATACAGCCAGTCGCTGCTGGCCGCCTCGCCAGGGCCGCCGCCCAGTCCCGGCGTGTGGCTGCTGTGCGTCGAGATGTACTCCACATCGTGACACGACCCGCAGCTCTGGACGAAGTCGTGGGGCCGGGCAGTCGAGGTCACCGGTCGCCCCGCATTGTCCAGCAGCCGGAAGTCCGGATGGGCCGCCTGCAGCGGCACCGCGCCGAGCAGCGGGAGCAGGAACACCAGGATCCTCATTGGGCCACCACCTTTCCCTGCTTGCGCCGCCCGCCAACCAGCAGCGGATCCTCCTGGTAGCCCAGGGCTTCCCAGTCCATGCGCGATTGCTCCCCGTGGCAGTCGTCACACTGCAGCGAACGGCTCTTCTCGGCGACCATGTGAGACAGAGGCCAATACATTTCCGTTTCGGTGAAGCCGTAGCTGCCGCTGTAGGGGATTCCGCTGGCCTCGCTTCCCAGTTCCAGGGCCTGGTCCCAGTCGTAGGTCGTCCAATAGCCGCCGGGTCCGAAGGTCTTCGGCACCAGCAGGGTCCGGTGTTCCGTGTCGTAGACCTGGCGGCCCCGGTGGATCTTGAAGGGCCAGATCCGCGCTTGCTCGTCGCGGATGTCTCCCAGGGGTCCCGCCAGGATGGTCGGTTGCTCGGCCAGGCTGTCCCCGGCCAGGTAGTGGCGGGCCTTGCCGTTGTACCACTCGTACTCGGGAACCACCTCGTGCTCCCACTCGAAGGCGCCCTTCCTGGCCATGTAGCGGTGGGGATCGGCGACCGCGCGTTCGCGCTCCCTGTCCCCGGCGACGGACCAGTCCCAGAACAGCTTGGTGCCTTCGTCCTGGGCCATTTCCGGAATATGGCAGGTCTGGCAGGCCAGGGTCCGGCCATGGAGATTGAGCCGCTCGTCGTCGTGCGGCGATTCCGTGTGACACTGATCGCATGTCACACGCTGATCGCTCTCCAGGCTGACCGAAATGGCCCGCCCCGGAATCCTGTGCTCCTCGGTCCAGTGGCAATCCGTGCACTGGAAGTCGTGCTTGCCCATGTGCACGTCGAGGCGCGGACCGGGATGCAGCAGGCTCTGGTCCAGGTCTCCGTGCTTGACAGCGTTTCCGCCGCCGCCGTTGAAGTGGCAGCTTCCGCAGGTCTGCCGGCTGGTCGGTCCGACGCTGGCCGCGACCAGGCGCAGATCGACGGCGGGATCCGGCAATCCGGACAGTCCCTTGCGATAGCTTCCGCTGCCGTCGTGGCAGACCAGGCAGTCCACGTTCTCCTCGATGGAGAAATCGAACTCGGCATCCTTCCAGCCATAGCCCGCGTGGCAGGTCGTGCAGCGAGGCCAGTTCGACTCCACCCCTATACAGAAGTTGTTCAGGGCATTGGCCTTGCCGAAGCGGATCGGCGCTTCACCGGGCCGCACTTCCATGGGACTGCCCTGCCAGTTCCAGTGGGCTGTCTGCTGCACATGTTTCGCGGCCTCTTCGTGGCAGGCAAGACAAGTGCGGGTGACTTCCGGACCGCTGGCCAGGCTGTCCGTGTAGAAAGGGGAATGATCCAGGGGTTTTCCACGCGTCGGAAGGTGTTCCCAGGGATCGTTGCCCTGGACTGCTCCCGGCAGGAGCGCGCCCAGCAAAAGCGCGTGCAGCAGGATCTGTGCCGTCATATGGATCCGGTTCATGGAACTCTTCCTTTGGAAATGCATCGGCGGACAAGGTAACCGAATAGCTATTTAGATATTTGACGAAGATCAATATTGACCAATTAATCCTACTCGCTCATCAAGCTGGATTTTGCCCATTGCCTATTGAATTATCACAGGTTGTGATTGGATCGAAAGAGTGCCACAGAAAGCTCTGCATGATTTTGTTCAATAAGTCAATCAACTAGCCACTGCATAAACAACCACCAAGACAGCTCTACATAATGATATGTTCATGAAAGCATGAGTCAGGTCAAGAGTCCCGGCCCGCCAACCCTATACAATGGAGGCAGTCAGATTTCCGGAGGGCGCATGGAACGCAGGGAGTTTCTGAAAATCGGCGGAGCGGGTGCAGCGGGGAGCGTGCTCCTGGGCGGCCTTGGAACGGACTGGTTCGGCAGCTACGGAGACGAGATCAAGGATCCCGGCAGCGACGGAGAGAAGATCGTTCCCAGTTTCTGCGAACTCTGCTTCTGGAAATGCGGCATCCTGGCCCATGTGCGCAATGGCCGCGTCACCAAGATCACCGGCAATCCAAAGCATCCGCTGTCGCGCGGCCGCCTTTGCCCGCGCGGCGCGGGCGGGACCGGCCTGCTCTATGATCCGGACCGCCTGCAGCAACCCCTCGTGCGCGTCGGCAAGCGCGGGCAGCAGAAATTCGAGGCCGTCAGCTGGGACACCGCCCTGGACGAAGTGGCCGAGGGCTTCGAGAAGATCCGCCGGCAACACGGACCCGAGCACCTGGCGCTGTTCTATCACGGCTTCGGCGCCAACTGGATGAAGCACCTCTTCAAGGCCTACGGCAGTCCCAATATCAGCGCCCCCAGCTACGCCCAGTGCCGCGGTCCCCGCGACGTGGGCTTCGACCTGACCTTCGGTTCCGGTGTCGGTTCTCCGGAGAACACGGACATGGCCAACACGCGCTGCCTGGTGCTCATCGGAAACCACCTGGGCGAGAACATGCACAACACGCAGGTCCAGGATTTCAGCGAAGCGATCCGCAACCGGGCCGACCTGATCGTCGTCGATCCCCGCTTTTCCGTCGCCGCCTCAAAAGCGCGCTATTGGCTGCCGATCCGCCCGGGTTCGGATCTGGCCCTTCTGCTGGCCTGGGCCCATGTCCTGGTCCACGAGGGCGGGTACGATCGTGAGACGGTCAACCAGCACGGATACGGCTTCGACGCCTTTCGCGAGCACCTGAAAAGTCACACGCCGGAGTGGGCCTATCCGCGCACGGGCATCAAGCCTGCCGTGATCCGCGAAACCGCCGCCCTGATGGCCGGTGCCGCGCCGCGCGCCATCGTCCACCCCGGGCGCCATGTGACCTGGTATGGCGACGACACGCAGCGCAGTCGCATGATCGCCCTGGTGAATGCCCTGCTGGGATCCTGGGGACGGCGCGGCGGCTTCCTCGTCCCCTCGCAGGTCGAACTGGCCGACTATCCGATGCCCGAGATCAGGAAGAACGGCCTCCAGCCGGCGGACCGTCCGGCGGCCAGCCAGTACCCGCTGGCCGACACGGTTCTGGCCCAGGGCCTGTGCAACGCCACCATACCCGGGTATCACGACTACGACCTCAAGGGCTGGATGGTCTACGGCAGCAACCTGCCGACCACCCTGCCCGATCCGCGCAAGACCTACGAGGCGATTCGCAAGCTGGATTTCCTTGTCACCATCGATGTGCTCCCGGCGGAGATCTGCGGCTGGTCCGACGTGGTCCTGCCCGAATGCACCTACCTGGAGCGCTGCGACGACCTGCACAACCCGTACTACAAGGAACCCTATGTCGCCGTACGACAGAAGGTCGTCGAACCGCTCCACCAGACGAAACCCGGCTGGTGGATCGCGCGCGAGCTCGCCGACCGGCTGGGCCTGGAGCAGTTCTTTCCCTGGAAGGACAGCGAGGAGTACGCCATGGAACGCGCCCACGGCGCCGGTCTGGACTGCGAGACCCTGCGTCGCGACGGCGTCGCGACGGGCGTGTCCCCGCCGACCTGTGTCGAGGACGGCCTGCGCCCCGAGTTCTGGACCGACAGCGGGAAGATCGAGTTCTACAGCAACCGGCTGCAGCAGGCCGGCTTCGACCCCATGCCGGTCTACACCGATCACGGCGACCCGCCCGCCGGCTACTTCCGTCTGCTCTTCGGCCGCACGCCGACGCACACCTTCGGTCGTACGACAAACAATCGCCTGCTGTCGGAGACCTTCAAGGGCAACGAGGTCTGGCTCAACGCCGAGACGGCCCGTCTGCGCGGCCTCAAACACGGCGAGCAGGTCTACCTCCAGAACCAGGATGGCGTGCGCAGCAGTTTCAGCGCTCCCCTGAAGGTCACGGAGCGCATTCGTCCCGACGCCGTCTTCCTGGTGCACGGCTACGGCCGCAAGGCCAGGGAGCTGCGTTTCGCCTTCGGCCGCGGCATCGACAGCGCGGAACTTGTCACACAGGCGAAAGTGGATCCGATCATGGGCGGCACGGGCATGAACGTGAACTTCGTCGCGATCCTGCGCGCGGAAGATGTCGAGGAGGTGGCCTGATGCTCGAGCAGCAATTCGGCATGACCGTGGATACGCGCACCTGCGTCGGCTGCGCCGCCTGCGTGATCGCCTGCAAGACCGAGAACCGGCTGGCGGAGGGCTACGTCCGCAACTGGATCACGACCCAGACCCGCGGCCGTTTTCCGGAACTGGTGATGACGATCCGCTCCGAGCGCTGCAACCATTGCCGCAGCGCGGCCTGCGTGCGCGCCTGCCCGACCGGTGCATCACACTATGCTGCCGGCGGAACCGTACAGGTGACCGGGTCCAAGTGCACCGGCTGCAAGGCCTGCATGGCCGCCTGCCCCTATGACGCGCGCTATGTCGACGAGCAGAGCGGCACCGTCGACAAGTGCACCTTCTGCAATCACCGCACCAGCCGCGGCATGGCGACCACGGCCTGCCAGGAGGTCTGCCCGACCCGCAGCATCGTCTTCGGGGATCTCAACGATCCGGACAGCGAGATCTCCCACCTGCTGGCGCAGCGTGACTGGTATACACTCAAACCGGACGCCGGCACGCGCCCCAGCCACTACTTCCTCAAGTAGGAGTCCCCATGGAAGCCACCTCGACACGCGCCAATCCGCTGGTGGACCCGGGTCTGACGATCTGGAACCAGGATGTGGCGATCTACCTCTTCCTGGGCGGCATTGTCGCCGGCGTCATGATCCTGAGCGGCGCCATGCGCCTGTGGTACAAACAGGAAGAACCCAGCCTGGCCCTGCGGTTGCTGCCCTGGGGCAACCTGGCGCTGATCAGCATCGGCATGTTCTGCCTTTTCCTCGACCTGGAGAACCGCTTCAACTCCTGGCGCTTCTACCTGGTCTTCAAGGCCTACTCGCCCATGAGCTGGGGCGCCTGGGTGCTGCTGCTGGTGTATCCGGTTTCGGCGCACATGGCGTGGGCGGAAACCCCTGCGCATTGGCGGGAAACCGTGTTGCGAAAGGTTCCCCTGCTGCGGCCCTGGGGGGAATGGAGCGTCCGCGCCCGTCGCAATTTCGCCGCCCTGAGCATCGTCAGCGGCAGCGTGCTCGGCATCTACACCGGCATCCTGCTGGGCGCCATGCCCAGCCGCCCCTTCTGGAACAGCAGCCTGCTCGGGCCCCTGTTCCTTGTTTCCGGTGTATCGACCGGGGCGGCCTTCATGCTCCTGTTCAGGCTGAACCAGGGCGAACGCCGCTTCCTGGGCTTCCTCGATTTCCTGCTGATTCTCGCCGAACTGGGCATCATCGCCCTCTGGATCATCGGCATGGCGGCGGGGGGCGAGGCCAGCCTGCAGGCCCTGAAACTGATCTTCGGCGGTCCGTATACGGCCGCCTTCTGGTCGCTGGTCATCGCCCTGGGGCTCGTGACACCGGCCATTGCCGAGTTCATCGAATACAAGCACCGCGCCATCCCGGGTCGCGGCGCGGCACTGCTCGTGCTGGGCGGGGGATTCGCCCTGCGCTGGATCATGGTATACGCGGGGCAACACTCCGGCTGGGCCAGCGAGGCCTCGGCCGGCCTGTTCTAGGAGAAGGCGAATGAATACGCGCAGCTACTGGAACCCCTACCTGGCCGGAGTCCTGCTCGGCCTGGCCCTGCTGGCGGCCTTCGTCGTTGCAGGCCAGGGCCTGGGCGCCAGCGCTTTTCCCAAGCGCGTGATCGCCGGGGCCTGTGATGTCTTCAGTCCGGAATGGACCGCCGGCAGCGCCGCCTTCGGCAAGTACGTCGGCAGCGGAAACCCGCTGGCCAACTGGCTGGTGGTCGAGGTGATCGGCGTGCTTATCGGCGGCTTCCTCGGCGCGGTGAGCGCCGGACGCCTGAAGGGCGAAGTCGTCCGCAGTTCCAATGTGACACAGGGCCGACGCCTCTTCTTCGCCCTGCTGGGCGGAGTGATCATGGGCTTCGCCGCCTCCCTGGGGCGCGGCTGCACATCCGGGCAGGCCCTGTCGGGCGGGGCCAGCCTCGCCGGCGGCAGCTGGGCCTTCATGATGATGGTCTTCGCCGGCGGCTATGCCGTCGCCTGGTTCGTGAGGAAACAATGGATCTGACCTTCCCCTGGCTCCCGCGCGGCTTCTTCGGAGAACAGGGCGGCCTGCTGACGGCCCTCCTGATTGGCGCGGTCTTCGGTTTCGCCCTGGAACGGGCGGGCTTCGGCAACGGGCGCAAGCTGGCGGCCCAGTTCTATTTGTACGACATGACGGTCTTCAAGGTCATGTTCACCGCCATCGTCACGGCCATGGTGGGCCTCTACGCGCTGTCAGGAGTCGGCCTCGTCCAGCTGGATCTGGTCTGGATCAATCCGACCTACCTGGCGCCCCAGCTGCTGGGCGGTTTCCTGCTGGGCGTGGGCTTCATTGTCAGCGGCCTGTGTCCGGGCACGGCCTTCGTGTCCCTTGTCTCGGGCAAACTGGATGCACTCGTCGTCCTGGTCGGCGTCTTCCTGGGTGTGCTGCTCTTCGCTTTCGGCCTGGATGGGCTGCCTGCACTGGAGGCCCTGTATACGAGCGGCTCGGGCGAGGTCCTGACCCTGCCGGGACTGCTGGGGATCTCCGGCAGCTGGCTGGCTGCCGGCGTGGCCCTGATGGCCCTGGGCGCCTTCATCGGCGCGGAGAAGGTGGAAGAGCGGATGGCGGCGCGCCTGAAGAAGAACGGCGCGGACCTGGATGGAAGCCGTGTGACAGATTCCCGGGGCAAGTACTGGGCCATGGGCAGCCTGCTGGCCCTGAGCCTGCTAGCGGCCACCGCCGCGCCGATGCTGGAGCAGGAAAACCCGCGGCAACTGGTGGCGAGCGGAGTGCGCCCCTTGCCCCTGGCCGAGCGCATCATCGCCCATGAACCAGCGCTGCGGATCCTGGACCTCCGGGAAGCCGGAACGGACCTCAGGATTCCGGGACTTGGAAAGGCATCTCCCACATCCCCTCCGGCCGATCTGCTGCCGGGCCAGCACGTGGTGCTGATCGCCGAGGGCGACCTGGACGCGAAGGACCTGGCGGGCTGGCCGCAAGGACCGGAGTACGAAGTCCTGGAAGGGGGCGCCCAAGCCTGGAAGGAACAGGTCCTGACGCCACTGGAGGCCGAAGTATACAACCAGGAGGCGCTGGACCGGGCGAAGGTCCAGAACGAGATCTGCGCCTGGTTCAACGGGACGGAAAGCAAGGCGGTCAGCGCACCGCCGCCGCCCGTGATCCAGCCGGCCGTCGGCTCGCGCAAGAAACCCAAGGGCGGCTGCTAGTCGCGGAGACAGAGCAATGAAAAGCCCCCGGGGACCATTTCCCGGGGGCTTTTCCTGTTCCGTCGCCGAAGCCGACTTCAGAAGGCGCTTGTCACACCGAATACCAGCCGGTTCGCCTCCCGCTCAGCGTCTCGTGTGCCTTCGAGAATCAATCGCAGGTTCCGCGCCACGAGAACCGTACCCGACAAGGTCCAGGTCTCGAAATCGTGCACATCAAGGTCCGAATCGATCCGGTTGTATAGACCAGTCATCATCCAGCGGGACTGCTCGCCCCGGGGCATATAGATCAGTTCAGCGCAGATGCCGCTGGTCTCGATCTCCTCGCCATCGCTGAAGGTCGGATCACTGTCCGTGCGCAGGAGGTACTGGCCGGTAAAGGCAAGAGGTCCGACTCCAATGCCGATATCCGGCCCCATGTAGGTCACTTCATTGGTATACGTGCTTGATGCGGGCTGTTCCTTGCCAATGTATACGAAGCCGCCCAGCGAGAACAAGTCCCCGAAGCCCTGCAGCACGCGCAGGCCGGCATTCTTGTAGCGGTCGGAATCGTAGGTCTTCTCCGCTCCGGACTGCGGAATGCCGTTCCCGTTCACGATGAATCCCACCAGGTCGGTCCCGGTCTGCTCGATCCCGTAGACAAGCATCATGCCGCGGTCATAGGCCAGGTTCGTGCTCGAATCGCCGATGCGGGTCTTGTAGATCTCGTAATCCTGCACCGTGAGACGCAGTTCGCGCTTCATCAGGGGATCCGATGTCTGGAACTGCCCGACCATCACATCCAGGGGCGTATCAAAGATGTTGTCGAAATGGACGTAGGCGTCCTCGACGCCCGCAACTTCCCCGTGTTCGGACATGTAGAAGTAGAAATAGTAGCCGATGTTGCGGTACAAGGTCCCGCCGGAAAGCAGCTTGACTCCCCAGGGGGTCTGCAGGTCCGTCGTTGCCTCGGACTCGGAATCCCAGGTCGCAAAAGCGTCGAAGCGCGCCGCCAGGGGAAAGTCCTTGTTCAGCCAGAGCATCTTGTCGCCCGCCGTCACGTAGTCGCGTTCCTTCTCGCTTTCTTTCATGATGAAGCCGTTGCCGGCGAACTCCTCGCCGTAGGCCGTCAGGCGCGGGAAGGGGGCATGGCATGTCGTACAGGAAACCTTGTATCTCCTGGCGAATGCCGGGATCGCCCATGTGCTCTGTGCGGAGATGACCAGCGTAAGCAGCGTCAACAGGATGAAACGGGAACGCGGACTCATTGGATCCTCCAGATGAAGATGGTTCTATTCGTAGACTTCGAACCATGTGAATTGCGAGTTGACGAGCATCGGCTCGCTTTCTTCCTCAGGCACGTCTAGCAGTTCCGCAACGGGTCCTACCAGCAGACTGTAGTTCAGGCTGGCATGGACCTCGACCCTGCCCTCGGCGATTTCGTCGGGCAGCTCCCAGGTGAAGGTCTCGATTTTTGTCTCACGGGGTTCGAAGCGGTAGTCGACCCCCAGGGAGGCCGTGTTCCATTGCATGATCGTCATCCGGCCCTGGTCATCGAAATAGGGCATGCGGAAAATGCGGTCCCCGAAGGGCACGCCATCCCTCTGCACGCCCTCGAAGTCCGGAAGATCCAGCGGGACCCCCAGGTCCTGGTAGGCCAGCACATCGGCAGCGATCGTATACTCTTCCCCTTCGAAGCCTTTCGGATCGACGGGCAGGTGGAAACGCTGCCCCTCGGAATCGACCGCTTCCACATGCAGCCAGAGAATCCGGTCCTCCACCGAACCCGTCGGAAATTTGTGTCCCGTCTTGCCGTTGAAGAGCTGGACCTGGACCACGACGGTTCCACCCGTTTCCACTTCGCGCTCATCCGGGTGCATCCGCAGCTCGATCGTTCCCCGGACCTTGCCTGGATCATGCGCTCCATGGAAGAGGTGCTGGGCAACCATGTCTTCGTCGGCCATGCTGGCTGACCGTCCCTTCGCCCTGGGCATGTGGCACTGCTGGCAGGGCACGCCCTGCTCGGCGTAGGGGCCTTCTTTCCATTCCAGGTGCGTCGATTTGACCCAGACACCGCTTGGCGCACGTTCGTTGTGGCAGATGCCGCAGAATTCGGCCTGGCTGAAAAGCGAGTTGGCCTCCGTGTCGTGATGCGGCGACTCCCGTCCGGGCTTCGAGCCTCGCTTCACTCGACCGGGATCGACCACGTAGTTGAAGTTGAAAGGCAGATCCCCGCTGAATCCGGTAATCGAATGACAGAAGTCGCAGCTGACGGACTCGTTGGCGCGGGAGTTCTCCGAAGGCCTGGGTGGGGGAATATCGCCGGCAAGCCATGCCAGGGGCGCATGGCAGCCATTGCAGCCGTCTACGGCATCCTTGAAGCGGGGATCCTTCTCGGCATGCTTGACGGCCAGGTCGAAGTATTCGATTTCGTCCCAGTGATGGGTGAAAGCCTTGCTCATCATCGACTGGTCCCATTGCCAGTAGATGTCCGTGTGACAGGCCTTGCACGCTTCGGGACTTTCGAAGTCATCGTAGGACAGACTGCCCCGGGTGGAAGTGGCCCCCTGTTCAGCAGCCAGGACAGCAGTGGTCACGAAGAGGAGCAGACAGGCGGGAGAGAGGCAGGACATTGCGCCTCCGTCAACTAAATGATTCTATGCCATTAGTCGTAAAACTAAGTGTTGTCTGTCACACTTTCAATCTGATTCGGCAGTCATGCGCCCTTGATTCATCGGAACCCTACGGGCATGGGCTCTCCGGGCATCCGTTCCGTGAGGTCAGGATACGCACCCTGTGAACGAGGCCACTGGAGATTTGCTTTGCCTAAGTTTATTCTGCGTTCCTGCTTTCCTGGGAATACGGATAATATTCGTTTTCCGAAATGCGCGCACAGCCTTCCGCCTTGGGCTGCCTGCTGATAGTCCATCGCCGAATCTCTCGTTGAAAGAAAAGCGAAGCACCACGAAAAACCAGCTGGCCGTCGGCTCGCGCAAGAAACCCAAGGGCGGCTGCTAGTCGCGCGATTCGTACGACAAAAGAACAAGAGAACACCCCGCCTTCCGGAACCGGAGGGCGGGGTGTTTGCAATACGGTGAAGGGGGGATGGTCGCGCTTAGACCTTATGGAACGACCGGGCCCCCTTCTTCGTGGGTTCAACGGAGTTGAGAGCCACATTGGTGTGTTGGTCAACAATCACCAAAACGAGAGGACCCGGTCATGACGCAACCTACCACTTCCACGGTTTGGATCGGCATGGATGTGCACCAGGATTCCATTTCCCTGGCCTACATGCTCAATGACGAGAAGCAGCCCACGGTGATGAAGCTGGGTGGGGACCTGCATGCTGTCCGCAGGCAGTTTCGTCGGCTGGCAAAAAAGGGGACGCCGAGGGCTTGCTACGAGGCCTCAGGTGCAGGCTATGTCCTGCAACGGCGACTGACTCAGGACGGCTTTCACTGCGAAGTGATTGCTCCCAGCCTGATCCCGAAGAAACCGGGTGACCGAAGGAAGACGGATCGGCTGGACGCGATCCACCTGGCAAGGATGTACAGAAGTGGAGACCTGACACCCGTCGCCGTGCCGAACGAGGTCCAGGAAGAAGTGAGACAACTGGTGCGAACACGGCTCTCGGTCCAGAGGGAAGTTGTACGACTGAAACACCGGATCGTACGCGTTCTTGCCACACACGGCCACCGCTTCACCGGAACGAAGAGCAACTGGACCAAGGCCCACCGGGCATGGCTTCGACAACTGCGAAAGCAGCTGGAGGGTCCGCTTGGAGATGTCCTCCAACTTCACCTGGACCAGTTGGAGTACAGCGAATCCCAAAGAAGCGCCCTGGATCAGCTGATCGAGAAGTGGGCCGGCAGGGAACCTTTCCGTGAGACGGTCGAAGCCCTGCGCTGCTTTCGGGGAATTGAAACCCTGACGGCAATGACCTTGGCCAGCGAGATTGGGGACATCCGGCGGTTCTCCGGTGCACGACAACTAATGGGCTACAGTGGACTGATTCCGGGCGAAAGGTCCAGCGGTGCAGTGGAAAGGCGAGGGCCGATCACGAAAAATGGCAACGCCTATTTGCGCAGGGTGCTGGTGGAGGCAGCATGGCACTACCAGCACAGAAACGGGGCACAGCTGATTCTGCGGCGAAAGCGGCAGGGGCAGTCGCCCTCCGTCGTTGCGACTGCTGTCAAGGCGCAGCATCGTCTCTCAAGGAGATACTGGCATCTGCTGCAGACGAAACACAAGAACAAGGCGATCACCGCCGTGGCGCGTGAGCTCTGCGGATTCGTCTGGGCCGCCATGAACCAGGTGGCCTGGATTTAAAGCCATGGATCTGAAGTCTGTGTGACGAAGGAGGATCCTCGTCTGAAATATGCGACAGCCATCGGCTGATTCGCGGTCTTAGATCGAGGGCGCTCCGGACGGACAGAAGCAGGTGCGGCACCCAACCCGCGGATATCAGTCTGATTCACCGTCGGCTACACACAGACAAAGAACCCCGGTTCCGGAAGAACCGGAACCGGGGTTTGCATTCAACATAGACTCGGAGCAAGGGACACTTGACTCCGGTCGTTCCATATCATTTCACCAGCAGCATCTTGCGGCTCAGGCTGCCGGCCGGCGTCTCGAGCATGTATACGTATACGCCGCTGGCCAGGTTGCTGGCGTCGAAGACCACTTCGCTCTCTCCGGCAGGCTGCAGGCCGTCGACCAGTACGGCCACCTGGGAGCCCTGCAGATCAAACACGGTCAGACGGGCCTCGCTGGTTTCCGCCAGCGAGAAGGCGATCGTCGTGGTCGGGTTGAAGGGATTGGGGTGGTTCTGGGCCAACTCGTAACCGACAGGAAGATCCTGCGTGTCGGAGGTCCGCTGGCAATTGAAATTCATGGCGCCGACACCGTAGTCGACGGCGGCATTGTTGGCATTCTGCACCAGTTCGATGATGATCTCGTCTACATCGGAGGGATCGACGCCATCGAAGTCGGCCAGCATGAAGACGGCCTGCACGTGGCTGTCTCCGTCGAAATAGGTCGGGCTGCAGTGCAGCATGCCGGACTCCGTGTCCGCGACGCCGTTGGATACGAGCGTCACGCTGATCGGCGTGCCGTCCGGTCCGCTGCCGTTGCAGTCCGTGTCGAGCTGTCCGTAGAAGTTGAGCACCAGGCGATCCGAATCACACCCGGTGGTCAGATCCAGGTCCAGGTCGTTCTGGTAGCCGTAGTGCAGCGACCACTCGGCCTGGTTGTTGAACGCGCTGTTGAAGGTCAGCGTGCCGCCCTGCCAGGTGGACTGCCCCACGTAGGGCGAATAGTCGCTGCCGGCGATCTTGTGAAAGGTCGTGTGACGATTGCCGCCGAGAATCCCGGCATCGAAGACATCATCGCTTCCAGTCATTCCCACGGGAACCGGTGTTCCATAGAAGGTGAAGCCCAGGTAGGTGTCACCGGCCGTAAAGTCATCGATCAGGACATCCGCCGAAACGGTGAACAGGACGCCTGTCAGGGCATAGATGGATAGAGCACGAAACAGTCTGGACATGATGCACTTCTCCTACAGATTGAAGGCTGTTGAGGGTAGCAGCAGGAAACCGCCGACGGGGCCGCATGAAGACCGGGCAAGGTCAGGTCCTGTCCAAGGATTCCAGGTTCTAAGGCGAAAGCATGAACAGCAAATGCCATACCAGTGAATGGAGCACTGCTCATCCGCTTGTTTTAAAGCGGATCCTGATCTCCTTGACAAACGGATAGTCCGCTTTCTGAACAATTGAATGTCGGGAAATGAACAAGTCTGGTGGCCCGGGCGCATGTCGATTCCAACAAGAAGCCGAAGGACGGCGATACTTATCCCCGTGCTCCTGCAAAAAGCCATTGGGTCTCTGCTTTGGGTCTAGAATTCTTTCGAAGGACTGTGCCAGAGGATGGTTTCTTCCTGGGCTTTCCCATCCATTGGCTTTCCTCCGAGTCCGGGCTCCACCTGAGCGCGCCGAAATGGCACAATGCCAACGATTTCTTTCCTCTTGCCAAAAATTACTTGCAACAACTGTTTTCTTTTCAGATCATCTGTCCAGCCAGTGCCCTAACACCGGCCCATTAAACAGAACATTGCTACCGACTCGCATGCCTTGCCCTGGTGCGCGTGTCACAAATCTGTAGGAAAGAACCATGAAACACTCCTCCCTGCTTTCACTAGCGGGCTGCGCGCTGGCTTGCGCGCTGGCGCTTGCACCTCGTGCCGTACAGGCGGATGTTCCCGCCTACGGCACGGCGACAGTCGACGGCTCTTTTGCCGAATGGGATCTGGTCAATGACTTCTTCGCACCGATGCACAATGCGGGGAATCCCAGTCATCCGATCCTGTCCAACCTGTATCTCCGCTACGACTGCGCCGAGAATCTACTCTACATCCTGGTGCTGGATCTGGACGACGGCTTGCCGGTAGACCAAAACAATGGCGATGCCTGGGTCAAGATCTACCAGAACGGCTGGTCGAACAACAAACTGATTGACGGCAGTGGCGCCGGCAACACAAGCCCGCGCGGTTTCGCCTGGATTCCGGACGGTTCCGGCGGAGTGCTCGGCTATGAGGCCTTCGCCAGTTTGCCCACCGGATACTTCGAGCATTTCGAAGCACACATCAACATCAGCGGCAACACCTCCTCTTCCGGCAAGTATGTCCACGGAAACGACATCGACCTGAATGTGGAGTGCCAGCGCACTTCGGACACGGTGGACCTGCCCGGGACTTTCTCCCTGGCGCAGAACCATCCCAATCCTTTCAATCCTTCGACCACCATCGAGGTCCAGCTCAGTGAAACGGCCGTGGCCGGCCTGCGGGTATACGACCTTTCCGGGCGCACCGTGGCGACTTTGCATGACGGACTGCTGGCCCCCGGCGTGCACAGCTTCGCCTTCGACGCCAGTTCGCTGAGCAGCGGGATCTACTTCTACACCTTGCAGGTCGATGGTGACAGCCAGACCCGCCGTATGGTACTGCTGAAGTAAGCTCCTGATCTATATGTCCTTCAAGCCCCCGGATCCTTGTGATTCGGGGGCTTTCTCTTTCCCGCCTCCTTCGAGGTCTGCCCGATGCAGGACACAGTGCAAAGTGATGACGGCCACTTCCGGCTTCCTGTCCCGGTCACGCCAGGGCTTTATGACATTTTTTTCATTGCAGCCGGTCAAAGGGCTTGCAGGTGTTGAGAAATTGTGCCATTCTTGGCGCGGCTTGTGCCCTAACACGTGCCACCCAACCAAAGACGAAAACACATACGCGCCTTGCGTGCAGGGCGGAGATTGAACTCTGCAAAGGGGAAAGAACCAATGAAGAAGTCTATCCTGTTGATCTTCGCGACCCTGATTGTCGCCAATCTGACACCGCTGACTGCGCAGGCCCAGGAGCCTTCAACTGGCGATGGCATTGTTGTTGATGGAAACATCCTGGACTGGGACCTTGGCGCGGATTACTTCGCCGACATGTACATGGCCGGCAATCCCACCCGACTGGCCCTCGCCACCCTGTACCTTCGCTATGACTGCAGCACGCAGATGCTCAACCTCCTGGTGCTCGACGTGCCCGAGGACGGCCTCTGCCCGGATGAAGACGAGGATGAAGCCTGGGTCAAGATCTACGGCCTCGGCTGGTCCGGCAACAAGCTCATCGATGGCGAAGGCAACGGCAACACCTCCCCCCGAACCTTCGAGTGGGTGTATGACGACGAAGATCACCTGATCGGCTACGAGGCGAGCGCCTACCTGGAAACGGGCAGTTATGCCGAGTTCGAGGCGCACCTGAACGTCTCCGGCGAAACCGCGTCCACCGGCAAGCGCAACCGCGGCTGGGCCATTCCGCTGAGCCTCAACTGCGAGCGGACCGCCGAGAGCGTTGATCTGCCGGGAACGCACGCCCTGCAGCAGAACTACCCCAATCCCTTCAACCCGAGCACGACGATCCAGGTCGAGTTGGCCGGGACCGGCCCGGCGACCCTGGCCGTCTACGACCTGGCGGGACGCCAGGTGGCCGAGTTGCAGAATGGCCTGCTGGCCGCGGGAACGCACAGCTTCGTCTTCGACGCCTCCGGCCTGACAAGCGGTGTATACTTCTACAGCCTGGCAGCCGGCGGGATCACGGAGACCCGCCGCATGGTGCTGTTGAAGTAGACGCGAAGAATTTCGTATGACAAAGCCCCCGGCGCCTGGCGCCGGGGGCTTTTTCTTTCCGAGACAGGTACGCCTGGCACTGCAAATCGGGGGCAGTCAAGAAAAAGACCCGACCGCATCGCGGTCGCTGCATAAAGCCGCCGGTGAATCCGGCGCGAAAGGCGAGCACGCCCATTCATTCCGCCAACGCCCGGATCGTTCGGCACACAACGCGAGTTGCCCGGGCGGCGCGGTAGCGTGTGCCACCAGTACACTCTCGGTATGCCCGGGGTGGGATTGTCTTTTGCG
>JAUIFJ010000027.1 GCA_030429345.1 bacterium
ACAACTCTTCCCGATGCCCTGGGGCAGCTCAGTTCGCTGACAGTGCTGTATCTCAATGGCAACCAGCTTACAACTCTTCCCGATGCCCTGGGGCAGCTCAGTTCGCTGACAGAGCTGTATCTCGATAACAACCAGCTTACAACCCTTCCCGATGCCCTGGGGCAGCTCAGTACGCTGACAGAGCTGTATCTCGATAACAACCAGCTTACAACCCTTCCCGATGCCCTGGGGCAGCTCAGTTCGCTGACAGTGCTGTATCTCAATAACAACCAGCTTACAACTCTTCCCGATGCCCTGGGGCAGCTCAGTTCGCTGACAGTGCTGTATCTCAATGGCAACCAGCTTACAACTCTTCCCGATGCCCTGGGGCAGCTCGGTTCGTTGACTTTGCTAAGTCTCAGTGAAAATTCATTAACAGCGCTGACAGACAAACTGAAAAATTGCCACGAGCTTAGAGAACTCTATTTGCACCAAAATGTGGGGTTGGGAATTCCCCCAGAGGTACTGGGATGTGCTTTCACTGAAAAACTCCAAGGAAAGAAACCGGCGAAACCAAGCGACATTTTATCCTGGTTTTTCTATTCCCAGAGTGAAGATTTCCAGCGACTGAATGAGGCCAAAATGCTTCTCGTCGGCCAGGGTGGGGTCGGCAAGACTTCACTAGTAAATTGCCTGCTTCGTAGCGAAAAATGTTGTGCAACGGAACCTCCTACCGAGGGCATCCAGATTGATTCTTGGCATGTCACCGGAATGAAGGCGGTGGATGGCAAACACGAGCGGATTCGAATGCACGTCTGGGATTTTGGCGGGCAGGAAATCATGCATTCTACACATCAGTTCTTCCTTACCCGCCGCAGCCTTTACCTATTGGTCATCGACGCCCGTGCCGGGGAGCAGGAAAGCAACATTCACTACTGGTTGAAAATCGCACAAAGTTTTGGCGGGCAATCCCCTGTGCTGGTCGTCGTCAACAAGTGCGACCAGCACGCCCACGAACTGAACGAGACCCGCTTAAAAAGGGACTATCCGGCGATAAAGGGATTCATTCAAACCAGCTGCTCGACCGGTGAGGGCATAGCCAAACTACGTCGAGAGATCGGCAAGCAAGTGCGTCGTCTACCGCACGTGTATGACGAACTTCCGAAGAGCTTCTTCGAAGTCAAGACGCAACTAGAAAGCGAGGCGGAAGAAAGAAACTACCTGCCGATTAAGGTATACAAGAGAATGTGCGTGGATCATGGCGTTGACGAGGAAGAGAGCCAGAATCGCTTGATTCGCTTCTTGCACGACTTGGGCGTTGTGCTGAACTTCCAGGACCCGGAAGACCCGTTTGGACAGAACGATCCATTCGTGCTCAACCCCGAGTGGGTCACGAATGGCGTCTATGCCATCATCAATGACAAGGGATTGCTGAAGAAACGGGACGGCCTGCTGAATCACCGAACACTTGCGGTGGTTCTTTCTTCCTTGGAGGGTTATCCCAGGGAGCGCTACGATTTTATCGTGCGAAAAATGATGCAGTTTGAATTGGCTTATCAGATTGATTCAGGCGGTCGCACACGTTGGCTTATTCCGGAACTGTTAGATCCAAGGGAGCCCGAGAATCTGGACTGGAAGCCCGAGGAGTCCCTGAACTTCCAGTTCGACTACCCAGTTCTGCCTGAGAGTGTGATCTGTCGCTTCATTGTACGAATGCACGAGCACGTCGATCCCCGTAATAGCTGGCGAAGCGGTACTGTGTTGAGCTTTGACAAGAACTGGGTGCTTGTGCGCGGGGACAAGGAAAAAAAGAAGGTTTTTGTTGCTGTCCAGGGGCCGATGGCTCAACGAAAGGAATGCCTGGCCATCGTCAGGGATGCCTTCCATCTTGTACATGCTGCGATTCCCGCATTGCAGCCAAAAGAAGAAATTCCATTGCCGGATTTGCCCTCTGTTGCAGTGCCCTATGCCCATCTACAGAAGATGGAGGAGCAAGGCGAACTCACCTACTACCCACCAGGTGCTGAGCACTCGTATCGAGTCAGCGAACTCTTGAATGGAGTGGACTCGACCGACTACCAGCATCTACGTCTGAGAAAGCAATGGCAAAGGAGAATCGCGATGGGACACAAGCATGTATTCATTTCCTATTTCCGTGCAAACAAGGCCTCTGTGTCGCAGCTGGTTTCGGACCTGGAAAGGGCCGCTGAGCCAGTGTGGTGGGATGAATTGATTCCGGGAGGAGCTGACTGGAAACACGAAATCCATGCGGCCATGAAGCAGTCCTATGCCTTTGTGCTCTGCTTGTCTGAAGAACTGCTGCAGTCAGATCGCTCCGGTGTATACCCGGAAATCCGGGAAGCAATCGCCACCTATCGCCAATACGCGCCTGGAAAACCATTTATTTTTCCGGTTCGTCTGGCAGATTGCGCCATCCCTGCAATCGAGATTGATGATACACGAATGCTGGATAGACTTCAGTGGATTGACCTGTTTCCCGCCAGCGAACGCAAGAATGGACTGATCCAACTGCTGGATGCTTTGCGCAACGCGCCGGGGCATCCGTGAAACAAGGGGATTTGCTTTAGATGGTCACACATCTCGGCATTGTCTTCTTCCTCTCATGAGGAAAAGAAAGACACAAGTAAAGGACAACCACGAATGCAACTGATCGACGGGAAAGCCATCGCCCTGCAGATGCGGCGCGAGATCAAGGCGCGTGTCACGGAACTGACGGACCGGGGCCATCGCCCGCCCGGCCTCTGCGCGGTGCTGGTGGGAGAGGATCCGGCCAGCCAGGTCTACGTGGGCAGCAAGGAGCGGGCCTGCAGGCGGGCCGGCTTCCTGGGGCGCGTGATCCGCCTGCCGGACAGTGTCACACAGGAAGAACTGCTGGAAGTCGTGCGAGGGCAGAATGCGGATCCTGGAATCGACGGCATCCTGGTCCAGCTGCCGCTTCCCCGGGGGCTGGACGAGCAGGCGGTGATCGAGGCCATCGATCCGGCCAAGGACGTGGACGGCTTCCATCCGCAGAATGTGGGCGGCACGCTGATCGGCCTGCCGGAAGCCTTCGCCCCGGCGACTCCGGCGGGAATCCGCGAGTTGCTGCTGCGCAGCGGCATCGAGACGAAGGGGCGTCACCTGGTGGTGCTGGGGCGCTCGAACATCGTCGGCAAGCCGATGGCCAGCCTGATGGTGCAGAAGGCCTTGGGTGCCGACTGCACGGTAACCGTGTGTCACAGCGCCAGCCGCGACCTGAAGGAACACACGAAGCGGGCGGACATCCTGGTCGCCGCCATTGGCCGGCCCGAGTATGTCACCGCGGACATGGTCCGCGAAGACGCGGTGGTGGTCGATGTGGGCATCAACCGGGTCGAGGATCCCTCGGCGGAGAAGGGCTATCGCCTGGCGGGCGACGTGGCCTTCGACGAGGTGGCGCCCCGCTGTACGGCGATCACGCCGGTGCCCGGCGGCGTCGGCCCGATGACGATCGCCATGCTGCTGGCCAATACCCTGGCCGGCTGCCTGCGGCGCCAGGGGCTGGAAGCGTGAGCCGTATCCTGCTCGTATACGGCGGCGAAAGCGCCGAAAGCGAGGTCTCCCGTGTGACGGCGGAAGCCTGTGCCGGCGCGCTGGCCGCACTGGGACACGAGCTGCGCCTCTTCGACCCTGCAGGGGACGAGCCCCCCGTTTCCCTGGCGGACTACCGTTCGCCCGGAGCGGAGATCGGCGAGGGGCGCGCCCGCCCCTTCGGCCGCTCGAAGCTCGCGGCCCTGGTGGCCGAACTGGATCCGGAGCGCGTGGACCTGGTCTACAACTGCTGGCACGGCGGCGCGGGGGAGGACGGGCGCCTGGCCGCGCTCTGCGAGTGGCTCGGCCTGCCGATCAGTTCCAGCCCTTCCCTGGCCGCGGCCCAGGCCATGGACAAGGACTTCAGCAAGCGCCTGATGCGCCGCCTGGGCATTCCCACCGCCGACTGGGGGCGCTTCGCGGCCGGCAGCGCCTGTCCAGAGAATCTGCCTGAAGGCCTGGCCTATCCCCTGGTGCTGAAGCCCAACAGCCTGGGGTCCAGCGTCGGGATCTTCATGGTCGAGAGCCGGTCGGCGCTGAAAGCGGCCTGGTCGCAGGCTGTCACACACGGAGACGCCCTGCTGCTCGAGGCCTGTGTGCCGGGGCGGGAGCTGACCTGCGCCATGCTCGGCGAACGGGTGCTGCCGACGGTGGAGATCCGCGCCGGCGAGGGCTGGTACGACTACCGGCACAAGTACCAGGGGGGCTGCAGCTATCATTGTCCGGCGGAAATCGACGAGGCGCTCGACCGACGGCTCAAGGCCTGGACGAAGCAGCTGTGTCTTTTCATGGGCTGCAGGGGCATCACGCGCACGGACTGGAGGCTGGACCCCGAGGGACACCCCTACTGCCTGGAAGTCAACACGGTGCCCGGCATGACCTCTTCCAGCCTGGTGCCCAAGGCGGCGGCGGCGGAAAGCATCGATTTCCGCGCCCTGGTGCGGGAAAGCCTTCAGCTGGCCCTGCGGGACGGGGCGTGAGCTCCCTGGCGGGCTGCCGCGCCCGGCTCGAACCCTTCGGGGGAGAAGGCCTGCGAGGGGAGGAGGCCCTTTGCCGCTTGCGTCTTTTTGCGGACGGTCGCCTGCTCTGTGAGACAAGGGCCGGCGATCTCCGGCTGGAGGAGGACCCTCTCGAGGCGATCCGCAGCATCTGCGAAGAGCTGCAGCTTCCGGCGCTAGGCTGGCTGGGCTACGAATTCGGCTCGGCCTTCGAAGAGGTTCCCGCACCTTCCCTGCGGCGCATCGATTGGCCCCTCTTCGATTTCTGCTGGTATGAAGACCTTGATCGAAGCCGAGCGGATGCCGGGAAGGAGGCGGCCCCGAAGGGGTCGGTGGATCGGCGTACACCGGCGCCCCTTTGGCCCAAAGAGCGCTGGATCCGCTCCGTTGAGCACATTCGCCAGGCGATCCTGCGCGGGGATGTCTACCAGGTCAACCTGGTCCAGCCCTTCGCCGCCGAGCTGGATGCGCCGGCGGACGAGCTCTACGAAGATCTGTCTCACGCCGCCCCGCCCGCATTCAGCGCCCTGCTGGAAAGCCCCGAGGGCAGTCTGCTCTCCCTGAGTCCCGAACTCTTCGTCCAGCGCCGTGGCAATACACTCGCCGTGCGACCGATCAAGGGCAGCCGCCCGCCGCGCCCCGGGGCGGAGGAAGAGCTGATTGCCTCCGAGAAGGAGCGCGCGGAACTGGCGATGATCGTCGATCTGCTGCGCAATGACCTGAGCCGCGTCTGCCGCCCGGGCAGCGTCACGGTGGAGGCCTTTCCCGAACTGCTGCGGCTGCCGACGATTGTCCACAGCCAGGCGCGTATCACGGGAGTGCTGCGCGAGGATCGAGGATTCCCGGAAGCGATCCGCGCCCTGTTCCCCTGCGGCAGCATCAGCGGCTGCCCCAGGCGCGCGGCCATGGAGCACATCGTCCGCCTGGAAGGAGAATGCCGCGGCCCGGCCATGGGCGCCATCGGCTGGCTGGAGCCGGGGGGCGATTTCACCTTCAGCGTGGCCATCCGCACGGCATGGATCACGGAGGGCCGGCTGCTGCTCTACGCGGGAGGCGGGATCACCATCGACAGCGATCCGGAAGAGGAATACGCCGAAAGCCTGCAGAAGGTGCTGGGCTTTGCCAGCGGTTTGTATCGATAGGGAGTGCCGCCGCTGCGCGGCTGGGGTGTCGATGAGGGCACCCTTGGCTGCGCTCCTGGCAGAGGGCTATGAATGGGGCAGGGTGTAGACGGCCTGGTTCTTTTCCCTGCGGAAACCCAGGGTCTCGTAGAAGCGGTGTGCTTGCTCGCGGGTCGTGTTGCAGCGGACGCGCAGGGGCAGCTCTTCGGTCTCGGCCCAGTCGCGTATTTGCTCGACCAGTGCCCGGGCAATACCCTGGCGGCGGGCCTGCTGCCGGACGACCAGGCTGCCGATCTCGATGAACGTTCCCCTTGTGATACGCTGCGTGCGAAAGGCCTGGATGAGGCCGAGGGCTTGGTCCTCGCCTGCCAGCAGCAGGCGCTGGTTAGCGTCGGCCAGGCCTTCGCGAAGGCGTCCGGCCAGGGTGGCGACGGGGATCGTAGTTCCCAGTTCCTGCAAGAGGACGGCCAGGGCGGCAGCGTCTCCCGCATGGGGCCTGCGGATCTTCATGGGGCATCCTTTTGCTCGATTGTTCATGAGGGGCTCACGGGCTGAGGCCCGTGGCTACTCCAGGTGTCGCCGCGTTGCGGCTGATCCTACCAGTATACGGGAATCTTTCACGAGGGGAAGAAGAGCCCAGGCCACCGATTGTCCCCTGCCGCCACCCGTGTGACAGCGAGAGAGCCCGCCGCAACGCGGCACGAAACGCCAGCTGTGGGCTTCAGTCCACAGCGAAGGCACGATTGCACATCGATGGCAGGCACTCCTGCAAAAGGTTCAATCCCGCAGCAGGCATTCCGCGTATAATTTTGCCCGCCCGCAAAATCCTTTCCGTGTCCCTTTCCGTTTCCCTCCTTTGGACCAGCGTAATCCACTGTCGAAAGGAGGACCCCATGGTCCGTGTCTGCCTGCGGGAGGTGACCCGCGAGAATTTCCAGGAATGCATCCAGATGAATGCGGCTCCCGGGCAGGAGCCCTTCGTGGCGCCCAATGTATACTCATTGGCGCAGGCCAAGGTGAATCATCGGCTGACGCCCTGCGCCGTGTACGACGACCGGATCCGCGGCTATCCGCCGGGTCCGGAGGACCCCATGGTGGCCTTTGCCATGTACCAGATCCGGGACGGGGTGGGCTTCATCATGAGGCTGCTGGTGGCCGCCGCCCACCAGCGCAAGGGCTACGGTCGCGCGACCATGGTCGAGGTGATCCGCCAGCTCAAACTCCACCCGGAGGTGGAATGGATCTCGACCAGCGTCCACAAGAAGAATCCGGCAGCCCTGGCGCTGTACCGCGGCCTGGGCTTCGCCGAGTTCGGCAAGGAGGATCCGGTGGAGATCTACCTCAAACTTCCCTGGGATCCGAAGGGGTGATGTCGATCCACGGGTTTGACTGTTCGCGGGTGTGTATACGCCTGCCACGGGCTTGCACCCGTGGACAACGGATTGAACAGGGATCGGGATTCCCGCCTGCGCGGGAATGACCGAAAGCGGGAATGAGCACATCACGCCACCCGCCGCAAAGCGGCACAGAACGCTAGCAGTGGGCTTCAGTCCACAGCGAGGCACGAATCACAACGATGGCGAGACGTGCCTCAGAATTCCTCGTCCGTGACGAAGCCGTCGCCTTCGATGAAGTCGTCGCCCAGCTGCGCTTCGCGTTCCTCGATCTCGTTGTTCTTCTTGAGCACATTGATCGTGCCGACCAGGTTGCCGATGGCGACAAGCTGCGCCGGCAGCTGGCGGCCGAAGGTGAGCAACTCGGTGGGAATGGCGAAAAACTCCTGGGCGTAGATCCCCAGGCTGAGGCCGCTCCAGAGGGCATCGACCCCGCCTCGTTCGGTGAAGTCCTTCTTGACTTCCTTGAAGTCGTTGTCAATGTGCGGCAGGTTCTTGAGGGCGATGTTGTCGCAGATCGCGGCCACGCCCAGGTTGTACAACAGCAGCCCGACTCTCTTGGCCTGGTCTCCGCGCAGCTTTTTCTTTTCGAGAGTGCCGTCTTCCTTCGCCGCCTTGAGGGTCTCTTCCTGGTAGCGCTGCCGCTCGGCGATCAGTTCTTCCTGCTCTTCGCCTTCCGCGGCCTCGATGCGCTCGTCCAGTTCCTTCATTGCCTTCAGCTGCTCGGCGTTGGCCGCCATCTGGAAGATCTCGCTGCGGCCGTTGCGGATCGCCTGGGCCGCGGTCTGGGCGTTGAAACGGATCACGCGCACGCGCCAGATCAGCCGCTGGACATTGCCCTCGTCCTTGTTGATGCCCACGTCCTGGGCGATCAGCGCGAAGAGGCTGTCCGTTTCGTGATCCAGCACCGGCTCTTCGCCTTCTTCACTCTCGCTCAGGCCCTGGCGCAGCTGGGCCTTCCAGTCCTGCTTGCGCAGTTCCTGTTTCAGCTGGTCCATGACCTGGGCGTTGCAGCCGATCAGCAGCAGCAGGGCCAGGAAGGGAATCAGGCGGGGCATGAGCATCCTTTCAATGGCGGGGGAAGGCTGTTCCCTTTGAGTCCGCGAGCCGCGGAAGCGTTTCAATGTAATGTGCCACGGCGCAAGAGCGGCATCTCGGTCCCTCGGCCCAGGGGGAAAAGAAGTTCCCCTGCCGCATGGGGTAGGGGCCTTTTTGCCCGGTGATGGAGCTTCCGGACTTCGGAAGCTCGGAAGTCAAGTGGTTGATTTCCAAGTCTTTGAAACTCCCTTGCCACATGGCACAGGCTTTGCTTTTCCACCCACCGAAGAAGTGCCGTCCACGCGGGTTGGCCGAACAGGAAGCAAGGGAGTCCTTCCATGAGCAGCAGCGAACGCCTGCTTTTCGATCGCACCACCATTCCCCTGATGAGCCGGGGCCTGGACGCCTACGCCCTGCGGCAGAAGGCGATCTCCAACAACCTGGCCAATACGGAAACCGACGGCTACCAGCGGCGCACGGTGGAGTTCGAGGCCGAGCTGGCCGAGGCGATCAGCGAGAAGGAAGACGCCCTGCGCCGGACCCATCCCGATCACCTGCCGAAGCCCTGGGAGCTGCGCAGCGTGACGCCCCGCATCGCCATCGACGAGAGCGAGGACTACTACAACGGACACAACAACATCGACATCGATCGCGAAATGACGGAGCTCTCGCGGGCCGTGCTCAGCTTCCAGTTCAGCGCCCGGGCCACGCGAGGAGCCTTCGAGAGCCTGCAGCTGGCCATCAAGGGTATGCGCTAGCGCGCGGAAGGAGACCTTTTGAAGACGCAGAATGACCCCGCCGCCTTCCACAGCCTGCACATCAGCCGCAGCGGCCTGCGCGCCCAGCGCCGGCGCATGGACGCCATCAGCGAGAACCTGGCCAACGCGCACACGACCCGCGGCGCCGACGGCGGACCCTATCGGCCCAAGGTGGTCGTGCTCGCGGAAGGCGACCAGAGCATCACCTACGCGCGCAAGGAAGCGGGCGGCCTGGAGACGACTGCCGAAGGCCATTTGAGCGGAGGACAGGTCAGCGAACAGACCCGTTCCCTGCGTGGCGTGAAGGAGGAAGTGCTGATCCAGGACCGCCGGCCGCGCCTCGAGTTCGATCCCGACCATCCGGATGCCGACGCCGACGGCTATGTGGCCTATCCCGACATCAACGTGGTCGAGGAAATGACCCAGCTGATGCTGGCCAGCCGCGCCTGGGAAGCCAACGCCACGGCCCTGCAGGCGGCCAAGACCATCGCCGCCAAGTCGCTCGAGATCTAGGGAAGGAGGGGCCATGCCGACCATCGACATGCTCGATCGCCTACGCGCCACCCAGGGCGGCCCCCTGCCCCTGCGCGGCACGGATGCATCACGAAAGCCGGAGGACGCGCGCAGTTTCGCCGATACCCTGAAGGATGTGGTACAGGACATCAACCGCCAGCAGGTGGAGTCCGGCGAGACCTCCCTGCGCTTCATGGCCGGCGAAGTGGAACACGTGCACGAGGCGATGATCGCCATGCAGAAGGCCAAGACCAGCTTCGAGTTCATGGTCGAGGTGCGCAACAAGCTGCTCGAAGGCTACAAGGAAATCATGAGAATGCAGGTCTAGCCCCATGCCCGACTGGATGAACACCACGCTCGCGCCCTTCCTCGAGCGCCTGCGCAGAATGAACCGCGGCCGCCTGGCGCTGATCGGCGGCGGAGTGCTCGGCTTCCTGGTGCTGATGGGATTCATGCTCAGCTGGGCCACGCGCCCCGACTGGGCGACTCTCTACGCCGGATTGAGCGAGGTCGAGGCGGCCCGCGTGATCTCCCAGCTCGAGGAGCAGGGCGTGAGCTACCGCCTGACCGCCGGCGGCAGCAGCGTGCAGGTGCCGCGCCCGGAACTCTACCGCAGCCGGGTCAAGCTCGCCGCCAAGGGCGGTCCCGTGGAGAACACGCCGGGCTACGACCTGCTGGATCGCCAGCGCATCGGCGTCAGCGACCGCGAAATGGACATGATGGAGAAGCGGGCCCTGGAAGGCGAACTGGCCAAGACCATTTCCGCCCTGCAGTGGGTCAACAGCGCCACCGTGCACATTGTCACACCGAAACCCAGCCTCTTCACCGACGAGGAGGTCCCGGTGACGGCGAGCATCACGCTGATCACGCCGCCCCATGCCGCCGTGCCGCGCGGCGAGGTGGACGGCGTCGTCGCCCTGGTGGCGGCCAGCGTCGAGGGCCTGCATCCCAGCCGTGTGACGGTCGTCGACCATTCGGGGCGCCTGCTCACGGAAGCCACCACGGAAAGCGAAGGCCTCTTCGGCCAGTCCAACCGCCAGCTGGAGCTGACGCGACGCAAGGACGACTACCTGAGCCGCTCGGCCCAGCAGGTGCTGGACCGCGTGCTCGGTCCCGGGCGCAGCGTGGTCCGGGTCAGCTCGGAACTGGACTTCACCACCATCGAGAAGACCAGCCGCCTCTTCGACCCCGAGAAGCGCATCGTGCGCAGCCAGGAGCGCAACGAGGAATCGAGCAGCGCCACCGACACCTCGCAGACCAGCGAGGAGAGTTCGGTCACCAACTACGAGGTCGACGAGATCCTGGAGCACATGAAAGGCCAGTACGGCACCGTGAGACGGCTCAGCGTCTCGCTGGTCGTCGACGGCAGCTACGTGGAAGGCGAGGAGGGCGAGACGACCTACGTGCCGCGCACGGGCGACGAGATGGCCAAGCTCGAGGAGGTGGTCAAGACGGCGGTGGGCTTCGACCAGACGCGGGGAGACCAGATCGAGGCGCACAACATCGCCTTCGACTCGACGCATCAGGAGGAGGAGATCGGCCTGCTGCGGCGGCTCAACACGCAGGAAGTCTGGTTCGACCTGCTGCGCAAGCTGCTCTTCGTGGCCGGCATCGTGCTCTTCCTCAGCCTGCTGCGTACGACACTGGCGCGGATCAACCACACCATCGGCGAGGCCTTCGACCAGAAGCGCAGCCTGATCCTTACCGAGGAGGGCATCGAGACCCCGGAGGAGGAGGAAGAGATGACGACCCTGATGATGGACGCCGAGGCCGGACGCTCGCCGGAGCAGCGGGCCATGATCAAGATGCACAACAAGGTGATCGGCTACTGCAAGAACCACCCCGAGGAAGCGGCGAAGCTGGTCAAGGCCTGGCTGGGAGCACCCTGAGGCATGAATACGATTACCGACAGCGCGCGCGAGGAATACCGCGCCCTGAGCAACTACCAGCGCGTGGCGGCCTTCATGATCACGATCGGCTCCGAGGCTTCGGCGGAAGTGCTGAAGTTCCTCGACACGGCCGAGGTGGAGAAGATCATCGCCCAGGTGATCCAGCTGAGCAACATCCGCGTCGAGGCGCTGAACGCCTCGCTCGAGGAGTTCCACGAGATGGTCCTGGCGACCGACTTCATCGCCGAGGGCGGCATCAGTTTCGCGCAGTCCGTGTTACAGGAAGCCCTTGGCGAGTCCCGCGCGATGGAAGTCATCAAGCGCGTCAAGGCCAGCCTGCAGATCAAGGGGTTCAACGTCTTGAAGGATGTCGATCCGACCCAGCTGCTGTCCTTCCTGCAGCGCGAGCACCCGCAGACCATCGCCCTGGTGCTGACCCAGTTGGCTCCGACCCAGGCGGCGGACATCCTGACCAATCTCCCCGCCGAGATCCAGCAGGAGGTCGTCTTCCGCTTCGCGCGCATGGAACGTGTATCACCGGACACCATCAACAGCGTCGAGCGCGTGCTCGAGCGCAACATCGACTTCAGCAAGGCCGCCAGCAAGCTGGGCGGCGTGCGCAGCGCGGCGGAGATTCTCAACTATTCGGGCTCGAGCGTCGAGAAGACCGTGCTCGCCGGCATCTCCCAGCAGGATCCGGAGCTGAGCCAGGAGATCAAGAACCTGATGTTCACCTTCGAGGACCTGGTGACCCTGGACGACCGCAGCATCCAGAAGCTGCTCAAGGAGGTCGACAACAAGGACCTGACCCTGGCCCTGAAGGCCTGCAGCAAGGAACTGGGCGACAAGCTGCTGGGAAACATCTCCAGCCGCGCCGCCGAAATGATCCGCGACGAGCTGGAGTACATGCCGCCGGTCCGCCTGCGCGAAGTCGAGGAGGTCCAGCAACGCATCATCGAGATCGTACGCCGCATGGAAGACGAGGGCCAGCTTTCCCTCGGCGACTCCGGCGGCGGCGACATGATGGTCTAGGGCGACACGATGGCACAGGACATGATCCTCGATACCGCCCCCGCGGGCAAGACCGCCTGGCTCGACACGGCCGGGCCGCTGGAGCGCCTTCTGCGCAGGACCCGCGAGGAGCACGAACGCCGCAGCCAGGTGGCGATCAGCGTATACAAACGCCGCATCGAGAGCCTGCTCCGGGAGCGGGACCTGCTCAAACGGGATGTAAGCGAGATGCGTCTGGAGTCCGTGCGCCATGTGGAAGAAGTGCGCCGGGAAGCCTTCGAGGAGGGACGAATCCAGGGCGCAGCCGACAAGCAGGCCGAACTCGTCGACCGCTTCCGCATGCTGGCCCGGCTCGAGCAGACCTTCCGCGACCAGGCCGTGTCCTACCATCGGGATTCCGACAGCGCGCTGGTCGAGCTGGCGGGGCAGATGTTGCGGCGGGTCTTCGACCAGGCGCCGCCGCGCTCCACGAAGGCTCTTCTGCAGGCCTGTCGACGGCTGATCGATCACTGGGCAGGCGAAAGTGTCTACCGCTTCCGGATCCACCCGGAGGACCGCAAGGGCCTGCTGGAAAAAGCGGCCCTGGGCGAGATCCTGCAGGAAGAGGGCGCACGGCTGGAGTTCCTGCCCGCGCCGGAAATGCCGCGGGGGAGCTGCTCGCTCGAACTCAGCTCCGGCCTGGTCGAGGGAGCGCCGTCGGAAATGCTGTGCGAGATCGAGCGCCAGCTGCTGGCCTGCCTGGCCGCCGACGAGCACTGGCAGGGCGACTTCAGCTCTCCGGAAGAGCCGGACGGAGCATCGGCATGAACGCCGCGCAGGCTGAACGGATCGGCGCCGCCAGCGACCTGCGCGCCCCCTGGCCCGAACACGGGCTGGTCGAGCGTGTGACAGGCATCCTGCTGGAAAGCCGCGGTCCGCGGGGATCGGTCGGCGCGCTCTGCCGCATCCAGTGCCAGGGCGGCGAGCGGATTCCCGCCGAGATCGTCGGCTTTCGCGGGCAGCGCACGCTGCTGATGCCGCTGGGGTCGATGACGGGCATCACGCCCGGCGATCGCGTGATCCACACGCCCAGCGCCGCCCGCGTGCCCTTCGGGACAGGGCTGCTGGGGCGGGTCATCGACGAAAGCGGCCGGCCGCTGGACGGCCTGGGTCCCCTGGCGGTCGTAGACAGCGCTCCCCTCCATCGCGAAGCACCGACGCCCCTCGAGCGGCCGCGCATCACGCAGACCCTGGCGACGGGAGTGCGCGCCATCGACGGCCTGCTGACGGTGGGGCGAGGACAGCGCATGGGCATCTTCGCCGGCAGCGGCGTCGGCAAGTCGACCCTGCTGGGCATGATCGCCCGCAACACGACGGCCGAACTGAACGTGATCGCCCTGGTCGGCGAGCGCGGACGCGAGGTGCGCGAGTTCATCGAGGAGGACCTGGGGCCGGAAGGCCTGGCGCGCTCGGTGGTGGTGGCGACGACCAGCGATCGCAGCCCGCTGCAGAAGAAGCGCGCCGCCCTGACGGCGACGGCGATCGCCGAAGCCTTCCGCGACCAGGGAAGGGACGTGATGCTGATGATGGACAGCCTGACCCGCGTCGCCATGGCCCAGCGCGAGATCGGCCTTTCCGCGGGGGAGCCGCCGACGGCCAAGGGCTACACGCCCAGCGTCTTCACCCTGCTGCCCTCGCTGCTCGAGCGCACGGGAACGGCGGGCAGCGGAAGCATCACGGCCTTCTACACGGTGCTGGTCGACGGCGACGACCTGATGGATCCCGTGGCCGACGCGGCCCGCAGCATTCTTGACGGGCACATCGTGCTCGCCCGCAAGCTGGCCGATCGCGGCCATTACCCGGCGATCGACGTGCTGGCCAGCGTGAGCCGCCTGATGCAGGGACTGGCGGGGGAGGAGCACCGCCTGCAGGCCCGCGAGCTGCTGCGCGACCTGAGTGTATACGAAGACGCGCTGGACCTGATCCAGGTCGGCGCCTACCAGAAGGGCAGCAGCCCGGAGATCGATCGCGCCGTGAGACGCCGCGCCGCCGTCGAGGGCTTCCTGCGCCAGGAAGTCGCCGAGAAGGGCTCGTTCGAGAGCACCCTTGAGCAGCTGCGGGAGAGCCTGGCATGAGCGCGAGGACCTTTCGTCTCACACGCCTCCTGGGCCTGCGGCAGCGCGCCGAGGAGCAGCGGCGCCTGGAGCTCGGGGAACGGGTGCAGGAACGGGATCGCCGGGCCGGCGTGCTGGGCGAGGCGCTTGAGCGCATCGAGTGCACGCGCGAGCAGATGGAGCGGGAACTGGGAAAGGGCCTGCGCCCGGATCGCTGGTCGATCTTCCGCAGCTTTCTCGAGAACCTGGATCGCGCAAAGGGCCGTCGGCAGCGAGAGTTGCTGGAGATGAAGCCCCTGCTGGAACAGGCGCGCAAGGCGCTCGAAGAGGCGCTGAAGGAACGCAGGATTCTCGAGCGCCTGCAGGAGAACTGGCAGGCGGCTCGCGACGAGGAGCTGCGCCTGAAAGAGCAGCAGGAACTGGATGAGACGGGGATGCGCATCTGGCAGGCACGCCAGTCCGCGGAGCGCCCGCGAAGGGAAGCGGATCATGAAGGCTGAAAGGGGCGGCGCCCTGCCCGGCCTGCTGGCCTTCGGCCTGAGCATGCTGCTGATCCTGGCCCTGGTCTACGCCTTCTTCCAGGATACGCGCCAACGCTACCTGGAGCCGATGCAGGTCCTGCGCCAGGGACGGGACAGCCTTTCGCTGGTGCGGCGCGACAGCCTGCTGGCCGACTCGATCGCCCGCGATGTCGCCGGACGCGTGAAGCAGACCCTGGCGCAGCAGGCCGACAGCCTGCGCAGCCGGCGGCGGACAGAGCTGCAGGAAGCTTCCGGGCAGCCCCGGGCGGCCGTGACGCCGGAAAAGGAACAACGGATCCTGCGCCTCAGCGCAGAGGACGAAGAGATGCTGCTGCGCGTGTTGCGCGCCATGGAGGCGCCCCGCGCCGCCCGGCAGATCCAGCGGCTGGGCCCGGAGGCCGCCGCGGGCATTCTGTCGCGGATGAGCGGACGCCAGCAGACGGAACTCCTGGGGGCTTTGCCTTCGGAGATGCGCGAAGAGTACCGCCGCGCGCTTCAGAAACGGCGCCCTGGAGCAGGGCGCAGTTGAAAGGACAGGCTGATGGCCGACGAGAAAGACAAAGAACTTCCGCCCGCCGGGGAAGAGGAAGCTGTCGAGGGCGAAGAGCAGTCCAAGCCCCGCTTCAGGCTGAAGATTCCGAAGGCCGTGCTCTTCGGCGCGGGAGTCTTCCTGCTGAGCGCGACGGTGGTCAACGTGGCCATGTTCTTCTATTTCCAGAAGCTGCGCAATCCCCAGGTCGGCCCCATGGAAGCCGCCCTGGAGCAGGCCGCCGCGGAGACGACCGCTGTGGTCGACAGCCTGCTGGAGCAGGACAGCCTGGACATCGTCGTCGACGAACTGGTGACACACATCATCGAGAAAAACATCGAGCTCGACAGTCTGCGTGATTCAACGCAGATCATGGCCACGCGGCTCGAGGAGCTGCAGGGCCAGCTGGCCTCCATGGACCAGCGCGAAGTGGACCTGGGCGACGGGGACGTGGCGCGCCTGGCCCGTGTCTTCGGCTCGATGAGGCCCAACAAGGCCGCGCCGGTGATGATGAAAATGGATGACGCCGCCGTGGCGGGCATCCTGCTGGAGATCGAGGAGCGCACCGCGGCCAAGATCCTGGCCGCCATGCCGGCGGAGAAGGCGGCGGCGATCGCCCGGCTGATCCGCACCAAGGCCCGCGAAAAGCAGCTGCAGCGGGGCAACTGATGCAGGCTGTCTCACAGCTGCTTTCCCTCCCGGGAGCGTCCGCCGCGAAGGGCACGAAGTCCGCGCAGCCGGAGCTCTCCGGCAAGGGGGCGGGTGAAGCACTGGCTGTCTCACGGAAGCAGCCGCAGGGCGGCGCATCGCCCGGCGGGATGGCGGCTGCCGAACACTTCGCCGCGCTGCTGCGCCAGAGCCTGCACCCGGCCGAGGAGGCACAGGCTCCGGCGGCGAAAGCCGGCAGCGAAAGCAAGGCGCCGCTGCCTGAAAACGCACAGGGACACTGGGCCCGGCTGCGCATGAAGCAGCCCGGCGCGGGCTTCCGGCTGCCGGCCGGCGAAGAGGGCCTGCCGCCGATCCAGCTTCCGCAGCGCAAGGGCAGGCTGCTCTTCCGCCTGGAGCAGCAGCAGCTCCTGGGCGAAGAAGACACGCCAGCAAGGGGCGTGGAGGCGCCCAGGACCCGGCGGGCCCTTCCGGGAAGGGCTTCCGCCGAGACCGTGACACAGGCCCCCTTGCCCGCAGCGGCTGCAGGGGGAAGCGTGGCCGCATCCCGTGAGACGGCACTTGCCGGAGCGCGGACGGCGGTCCTGCCCGTCGAGTGGGGCCAGCGGGTCGATCCCCGGGCGACGCAGCGCAGGGACGAGCGCCCCCGGGGCGAGCAGGGTCCCGGGGATTCCCGGACAGAGGGCGGCTACCGCGGAGTCGGGCATCCGGCCCTCGGCCGCAAGGCGGAGAGTTCCGCGGGCGCTGTCCACAAGGGACGTGAACTCGGCGACAGCGCCCTGGCGCGCTGGCAGCAGGCGGCCCCGGTCGTCCTGGCGGAGGCCGCGGACACGGGAGTGCGCGGGGACAGCGAGTGGCGACAGGCCGTCCGCGAAAGCGCCGGCGAGCGACGCAGGGTTGCCGACATGCGGGGCCTGCTGCGCGAACTGCAGGGGAAGATCCGTTTTCTTGTATCACAGAATGGCCGCGCGGGCGAGGCGACCCTGAAGCTCAAGCCGCCCGAGCTGGGCGAACTGCGGATCCAGCTGCGCCAGCAGGAAGGGCGAGTGGTCGTGCGGGTGCTGGCTCCCAGCGAGGCCGTCGCCGCCCAGCTGCAGGAGGCCCAGCCCGAGCTGCGCGAGCAGCTGGCGGCCAGCGGCCTGCGCCTCGATCGCCTCGAGGTGGAGCACAACGATCCGGCCGAGGACAGCGAGCGGGAAGAAGGGGATGGCGGAGAGCAGTCCCCGTCGGGGAACGGGAATCCGCGCGACGAGGGACAGGAGTCCGAAGAGCAAGGGGAGGAGCAATGAACATCAGCGGTACGACGAATGCCAGCGGGAGCCTGGGCGGCAGCCAGGTTGCCGGCAACAGTCAGCTGGCCAAGGACGATTTCCTGCGGCTCCTTGTGACACAGCTGAGCAACCAGGACCCCCTGGACCCGGTCAACAACCAGGAGTTCGCGGCCCAGCTGGCGCAGTTCAGCAGCCTGGAACAGCTGGAGAACGTCAACAGCAGCCTGCAAAGCGGCCTGGAGCGCGACGCGGCCCTGGCCGGGGCCATGCAGAGCAGCATGGCCGCCGGGCTGATCGGGCGGACGGTGGTCGCCGTCGACGACCGGGCGCAGCTGGAGAACGGCTCCGCGGAGCTTCACTGGGAGTGCGCCGGCACGCCGGCGAGCCTCGACCTGGTGATCACCGACGAGGCGGGGATTGTCGTGCGCCGGCTCCACGTGGAGGACCCGGAAGAGACGATCCATTGGAACGGACGCGACGACAGCGGCAAGCGGCTGGAGGACGGCGTCTACAGGATCGGCATCAGCGGCACGGCAGCCGACGGCAGCCCGCTGACGGCGCGACACCTGCTGCACGAACATGTGGACAGCGTGCGCTTCCGGGACGGCGAGAGCTGGCTCGTGGCGGGCGCCATCGAGATATCCCTCGCCCAGGTCAGCGAACTGCTGCCCGGGGAAGAGGAGGGCCGGGCCCCATCGCCCTTCGCCCTGACCGGGGATCCGCTGGCCGGCAGCGATCCCACCATCGACTGAGTGACAAACCCGTGAGAGAAGGTTCCGCCCGAAGAGACGGGACGCAGCTGTGGAGGCAAAATGCTTCGATCCCTGTACACCGGTGTTTCCGGACTGAAAAACTACCAGACCAAGCTTGAAGTCGTCGGCAACAACATTGCCAATGCCAACACGACGGCCTTCAAGCGCAGTCGCGTCAGCATGCACGAAAGCTTCAGCCAGACCCTGCGCCAGGCGGCCGGTCCGGGAGCCCTGGACGGCGGACACAACGCGATGCAGGTCGGCCTGGGCAGCGCGGTCGGCAGCGTCGACCGCATGCACGAGCAGGGCAACCTGGAACTGACGGGACAGGTCACCGACCTGGCCCTGATGGGCGACGGATGGTTCATGCTCGACGAGGGCGGCCGGAATGTATACACGCGCAACGGCGCGTTCCAGTTCAATGCCCTCGGCACCCTGGTGGACCAGGCGGGCCGCAGCGTGCTGGGTCTTTCCGCCGACGAGAACGGCGGCTTCCCCGCCCTGAGCGAGGCCGGGGCGATCACCCTGCCCCAGGGCCTGAAGGAGGATCCGCTGGCCACCAGCAGCGTCTCCTTCCGCAGCAACCTGGACGCCGACGCCACGTCTTCCGTAGCCAGTCTGCTGGATGGCGGAGCGGGCATCTCGAGCGTCGAGGGCAGCGCCGTCGACGGCATCGGCGGTGTGACAACGGTCGAGATCGTCGCCACGCCTGCCGGAAGCACCTTCGAGCAGCTCGTCTCCGATACCCTGGTGGCGGAAAGCAGCTTGTCGACACAGCTTTCCAGCTCCCTGACCGATTTCAGCGGCCCGCTGAGCATCAGCCTGGCGCTCCACGAGGATCCGACCTCCGACCAGACGACGGCGATCAGCGAGAGCATCGACCTGAGCGGACTGCCGGCCAACGCGAGCCTGCTCGACGTGGCCGACCAGATCCGCGCCCAGAGCGACTACATCGACTACCGCATCAACGATGCGGGCACCCTGGAATTCTACTCCTCGAACTGGCAGGTGGACAGCTTCGAGATGAGCGAGGACGCGGCGACTCCCGTGCTCTCGACCTTCTTCAACGGGGACATCTCCCTGGAGCGCGAGACGACCTTCACGGTGACACAGACCTTCACCGCCGATGACGGCAGTATCCAGGCCTCCAGTTTCACGCTCTATGCCCCGACCAACGCGCTGAACGGCGAGATCGACGACCTGCCCGGCCTGCGCGAGGGCCTCAGTTTCAACACCCTGCCCGGCGGCCTGGGCGAGGGCAGCTTCTCCTTCGCCACGGCGGCGACGAGCCACACGACCTCGATCACCGTATACGACAGCCTTGGACAGGCCTGGCCCCTGGACGTGAGCTTCACCCGCGCGGCGGAGGACAACACCTGGACCTGGACCGCCCAGGTCGATGGCGCCGAGGTGCTCAGCGGCGGCAGCGGCGAGATCCGTTTTGACAACAACGGCGTACTGGCCAGCTTCAACTATGACGGCGGCGCGGAATCCTTCGAGTTCCAGCCGGAGGGCGCCGACCCGGTGAGCATCCGCTTCGACCCGGGCACCATCGGCAGCAACGACGGCATCACCCAGAGCGCCCGCGACTTCAGCACCCAGGCCTACAGCCAGAACGGTTATGCCATGGGCGTGCTCGAAGAACTGGACATTGCCGCCGACGGCACCGTCAGCGGCGCCTTCAGCAACGGCCACACCAAGGTGCTGGCACAGCTGGTGCTGGCGCGCTTCGCCAACGATCCGGGCCTGAAGGCCGAGGGCGAGAGCGTCTATGCGGCCACCGGCGCCAGCGGATCCGCAGAGCTGGGGACGGCCGGCGAGACCTTCGACACGGCGGTCCAGGCGGGCTACCTGGAAATGTCCAACACGGACCTGACCAAGGAGTTCACCGAGATGATCGTCGCCCAGCGCGGCTACCAGGCCTCGGCGAAGATCATCACCACCAGCGACACCCTGCTCGACGAGGCGATCCGCATCAAGCGCTAGCGCCTGGGACGCTATCACCAGTCGATTGCCCCTTGCCCGCGGCATCTTTCGGGAAATCCTGCGCGGGCGAGGGGCAGGCTTCGCTTTTTTGCAGGACGATCGCGCTCACTCCGCTCCGGAAGCAGGTGTGCCGGAAGAACTTGCCTCTTGTGCTTCGCTCCAGGGCCCGGGGATGGGTTTTCCCGGAAATCCCCCTGGCGGAGTCCAAGTCCGTGGCCCGCCATCCGATAAGGAAAGCGATGTGTTCCGCGACGCGACTGCGAGGCGGGTGGGCAAGGGAACGGACAAGGGGACTTCCGGACAGGATCCATGGATATTTCAACCCTGATCGGTCTGCTGCTGGGCTATGGCTTCGTCATTTTCGCCATCGCCTCCAAGCCTGGCGCCGCCTTCTTCATTGACATCGGATCGCTCCTGATCGTCATTGGCGGGACCACCGGGGCCTTGTTCATGAATTTCCCGCTGGGCAATGTACTCGGCAGCTCGAAGGTCTTCCTCAAGACCCTGATGCACAAGGAACCCACCATGCAGGAATCGCTGACCCTGCTGGTGGAGATTGCCGAGAAGGCGCGCCGCGAAGGCATTCTCGCCATCGAGGGCATGCTGGGAGAGATCGACGACGATTTCCTCAAGAACGGCATTCGCCTGGCCGTGGACGGCACCGACCCCGAAACCATCCAGGCCATCCTGGCCATCGAGCTGAAGAGCCAGTCCAACCGTCACGGCGACGGCAACTATTTCTTCATGCAGGTGGCGACCTACGCTCCGGCCTTCGGCATGATCGGGACCCTGGTCGGGCTGATCCAGATGCTGCAGGCCCTGGATGACCCCTCGAAGATCGGCGGCGGCATGGCGACGGCGCTGCTGACCACCTTCTACGGCGCGATGATCGCCAATCTGATCGGCCTGCCGACAGCGGGCAAGCTGGGGCTGCGCGCCAAGGAGGAGAAGGTGCGCAAGACCATGGTCGTCGAAGGCATCCTGGCGATCCAGAGCGGCGACAACCCGCGCATCGTGGCCGACAAGCTCAACACCTTCCTGCCTCCCGCCCAGCGCGAGGCCGAAGAAAAGGCCTGATCGATGATCGATGACGACGAAGAAGACAGTGGCCCGGAGGAATTGACCGCGCCAGGCTGGATGGCGACCTACGGCGACCTGATGAGTCTGCTGCTGGTCTTCTTCATTCTGCTCGTCAGCTTCTCGACCATGGAAGTCGTCAAGTTCCGCCAGGCCATGGGTTCGTTGAAGGGCGGTGAGAGCTTCTTCGAGCCAAACTCCGCCACCTCGATCATCAAGCGCCCCTCCACCACCACCATGAGCGGCGACGAGTTTCTCGACGCCATCCAGGAAATGGCCCAGGACCTGGCCCAGGACGATCTGGACGACAATGTGGAAGTCTTCTGGGACGGCAAGGGCATTCGTTTCGTGCTGCAGGACGAGGTGCTTTTCACCCCCGGCACCGCGAAACTGCGGCCCCAGTTCTTTCGCGTGATCGACAGCGTGCTGGGGGTGCTGAAAACCTTCCCGGTCGAGGAGCTGCGCATCGAGGGGCACACGGACAACACGCCGATCCGCAACGAGCGCTACCCGAGCAATTGGGAACTCAGCGTCGACCGGGCCACCAGCGTCCTGCGCTACATCGAATCCAAATCGCTCTACGATGCCCGTCGCCTCGTGGCCGTCGGCTTCGGTGAATTCCGTCCCACCGTACCCAACGACAGCGCCGCGAACAAGACGAAGAACCGCCGCGTCGAGATCTACGCCGCCAAGAAGCCGGGATCGTAGATCCGGCGACGGTACCCGTAGGGGTCGATCGCGATCGACCCGTCCGTGACGGTGCCAGGCACGGTGCCACGGACGGTGCCAGGGACGGTGCCAGGCACGGTGCCAGGGATGGTGCCAGGCACGGTGCCAAGGACGGTGCCAGGGATGGTGCCAGGGACGGTGCCAGGGACGGTGCCAGGGACGGTGCCAGGGACGGTGCCAGGGACGGTGCCAGGGACGGTGCCAGGGACGGTGCCAGGGACGGTGCCAGGCACGGTGCCAAGGACGGTGCGAGGGACGGTGCCAGGGACGGTGCCAAGGACGGTGCGAGGGACGATTCCCGTAGGGGTCGATCGCGATCGACCCAAACCGATCACAATTTATCCGTTCCATTCGCCAACCACCCGCACCGGTGGACAATTGCCCCCACCCCCCACCTCGGCACCGAGGAGGGTTTCGCCTCACCCACAGGGAAAATCCGGCCTCTCCCGCGGCAGCCCTTGCCGCTCCCCTGCAGCCTCCGCTGGGTATGTTTCGCAACCAGCATCTGTAAATGATTTAAAATCAGCATCAAACGCCGAGTTCCGAAGTTCCGCAATTCCGGCATGACCTTTGCCATTCCCTGTTCGCAGGACCCCACTCGGTCAATCAAGGACGGGCATGGACAAGATTCTCAGCCAGGAAGAGATCGACGATCTGCTCAGCTCGGTGCAGTCGGACGATCCCAAGGCGCCTCCCAAGGGCGGCGGCCGTCTGCCGGTGGCTGCGGACCGCAACATCACGCCCTACGACTTCAAGCATCCGGATCGTATCACAAAGGATACGATGCGCGCACTGCGCACGATCCACGAAGGCTTCGCGCGCCTGATGGGAACCTTCCTTTCGAGCAACATGCGCAGTCTGGTCGAAATCAACCTGCTTTCGATGGACCAGGTGACCTATGCCGAGTACAAGATCAGCCTGCCGGAACTGTCCTGCATCTACGTGCTGGAAAGCCGCAAGCACAACGGCTCGCTGATCATCGAGCTGAGTCCGCAGTTCGTGCTCTATATCGTCGACCGCCTGCTGGGCGGCACGGGGGAGAGGCTCAGCGAACCGCGCGAGGTCACAGCCATCGAGCAGAGCGTGATCGCCCGGACCATCGACCATTTCGTCAGCAGCCTGAACGATGTCTGGGATATCGTCCAGCCGATGCAGCTGCGCCTCGAATCCTTCGAGACCAATCCCCAGTTCGTACAGATCGCGCCGGCGGCGGAGTCGATCGCGCTGATCTTTTTCGAGATCCGCGTGATGAATTTCAGCTTCCCGCTGAACATCTGCGTGCCCTACTTCCTGCTCGAGCCGGTGCTGCCCTACCTCAACCAGGGCAGCCGGATGAATCTTGTCGCACGCAAAGCGACCGGGGAAAGCCAGCGCCGGGCGATCCACAAGATGCAGTGCAGCGAAGTGCCCGTCCAGGCGATCCTCGGTCGACGCCAGCTGAGCATCCAGCAGTATACACAGCTCAAGGTGGGCGACGTGCTGACCCTTCAGGCACGCCAGGACGAGTACCTGCCGCTGGAAGTCGGCGGCAAGGTCAAGTTCCTTGGACGGCCCGGGAACTGCGGTATACGCAAGGCCTTCCGCATCGAGCGCGAGGTGACACAGCTGGAAGATCCGATTCACAATGACCGCAACCAGACCATGCACGGAGAGAACAGACCATGGCAGAGCTGAAACCCGACGACGAACGCTTCCAGCAGCTGGAATTCCAGTTTGCCGAGAAGGCGAGCGAAGTCCTCAAGACCGTCATCAACATGGAGACGACGGTCTTCTACGAGGGCATCGGCCAGGCGGAGGAAGAGGCTCTGAAGAGTCTGGAAGCCGAAGAGCTGGTCTGTGTGCGCATGAGTTTCGATCGCCTTCTCTCCGGAGAGGCAGTCTTCCTGCTGGACAAGACCCTGACGGCGAAGATCGTCGACTTCATGATCATGGGCGACGGCGAAGTCGAGTTCATGCCCGACGAACACCTGGACGGGATCCTCGAGGCGATCAACCAGGTGATGGGCGCGGAAGTCACACGGCTCAACGGCCTCTTCAACGTGGACATGCACGTGGAAGTGGAGAAGGCCGAGGTGCTGGACCTGAAGGCGATCCAGGAGCAGTTCGGCGACTGGGTGCTGGTCCGGCTGACCACCGAGATCGAGGGCCAGGGCAACTACAAGATGGCCAAGCTCTACGCGCCGGGACTCTTCGAGCAGCTGCAGAAGCTGGCCGTTCCCGAAGAAGGCGGGGCCGGACAGGCGGGCGGCGAAGCACCCGCATCCGGCGGAGTGGACGAGGCCGCGGGCAAGGATGTGCAGAGTGCCCGGTTCGGCGAGTTTCCGCCCTCCGGCCGCCCTGCCGCCGCCGCTCCGCCGCGCCAGGACAACATCGTTCCCGACAGCATGCAGCGCGTCATGGACCTGAGCCTGCCGATCGTGATCGAACTGGGCCGCACGCGGATGCTGATCAAGGACATCATCGACCTGGCGCCGGGCTCGATCGTCGAGCTGGAGAAGCTGACCGGCGAGCCGGTGGATCTCTTCGTCAACGGCAAGAAGTTCGCGCATGGCGAGGTCGTCGTTGTAGACGAGAACTTCGGCGTACGCATTGTCGAACTGTTGACGATCGAGGAGCGCCTGGCGAACGTGCAAGAGGGCGCGTGATGCAAGTCGCCCCGGTCCTGGCCGATACCCTGGCCGCCACCGAGTGGCCGGATTCTCCCGGACTGGAAGCCCTGGGCCTGCGGGCCCTCCTGCTGCTGTTGCTGCTGGGCGCGCTGCTCTGGGGCCTGCGCTGGCTGCAGACCCGTCGCCTGGGCGGAGTTCCCGCCGCGCGCCGCCTGCAGGTGCTGGAAGCGCTGAGCCTGGGCGGTCGCCGCCAGCTGGCGCTGGTGCGGGCCGGCGAACGCGTGCTGCTGCTCGGCATCAGCGATCACGGCGTGAGACAACTGGAGCGCTTCGGCGAGGACGAGGCCCGGGCGCTTGTGGAGGGCGCCCAAGGCCGGGATTTCGCCAGCATCTTCCGTCGCAGCGAAAGGCGTGAGTCGTGAGCGCCGCACGGATCACGGGCCTGCTTTCGGCTCTTCTTCTCTTGCCGGCCCTGGCCTGGGCCCAGGCCTCGGGCGCTACACAGGCGACTCCGGCCGGCCCGGCGGGCCTGACCCTGAGCCTGGGCGGCGGCACGGGCAGCCCGGACATGGTCGTCGCCATCGAGATCCTCTTCCTGATGACCCTGCTGGCCCTGGCGCCGGCCCTGCTGATCATGGCGACCAGCTTCACGCGCATCATCGTGATCCTGCATTTCGTGAGACAGGCCCTTGGCACGCAGCAGCTGCCGCCCAACCAGCTGCTGATCGGCCTGGCGCTCTTCCTGAGCCTGTTCATCATGAAACCCAGCTTCGACGAGATGAACACGACGGCGCTTCAGCCTTATCTCGAACGGCAGATCACCCAGCAGGAGGCTCTGAAGGCCGCCGCGATTCCCTTCAAGCGCTTCATGCTCGAGCAGGCGCGGGAAGAGGACCTGGCGCTCTTCGTGAGACTCTCGCAGACGCCCCGTCCCTCGAGTCCCGAGGAACTGCCCCTGAGCGTCGTGATGCCCGGCTTCATGATCAGCGAACTGCGCATCGGCTTCCAGGTCGGGTTCCTTGTATACTTGCCCTTCCTGATCATCGACATGGTCGTGTCCAGCGTGCTGATGAGCATGGGCATGCTGATGCTCCCGCCGATCATGATCAGCCTGCCCTTCAAGGTGCTGCTCTTCGTCCTGGTGGACGGATGGAATTTGCTGGTGCGCTCGATCGTGGCGGGATTCACTTTTGGCTGACGGGATGCAGGGCGGTCGCAGGCCGCCCCTGCCATTCGGTCGGCCTGCGGCCGCCCTGGATTTGCCGACATGGCATGAAACCTGAATTGGAACACACCCTATGACCCAGGAAATGGCCGTATACATCCTCAAGGAGACGCTGACCATCGCCCTGCTGATCAGCGCTCCGATCCTGGCCGCCGGCCTGGTGGTCGGCCTGGCCGTGGGCATCTTCCAGAGCGTCACACAGATCCACGAGATGACGCTGACCTTCATTCCCAAGATCCTCGCCGTGGTCGGCGTGATCCTGCTGCTCTTTCCCTGGATGATCCAGAGCATCCTCGGCTTCACCCGCAACATCTTCACCCTGATGGGCAATGTGTAGCACGCCGTCGCTCCAGGCTGTCCTCCCGCGGCTTGACCGCTGTGTCATCCCGCGGCTTGACCGCTGTGTCATCCCGCGGCTTGACCGCGGGATCCTGCTCCGCGTCGCAGACCGGAGTATCGGAGTGGTCGCCCGGAGGCCGGCCCGATGACCTTCTTCTCCTGGCCCGTCGCCAGCGTGCAGCTCTTCCTGCTGCTGCTCTTCCGCTGCCTGGGAATCATCGGCGCTGCCCCGGCGCTTGGCGCGCGCCAGTTTCCGGTTCGCGCCAAGGTCGCCCTGGGACTGGGCCTGACGATGCTGCTCTATCCCCTGATCCAGGCCCGGCCGGACGCACTGCCGGAAATCAACGGCTGGTGGGGCCTGCTGGGCCTGGCCTTCCATGAGCTGGTGCTGGGGCTCTTCCTGGGCTTCCTGGTCCACCTGAGTTTCATGGCGATCCAGTTCTCGGGCCAGCTGATCGGCATGGCGATGGGTTTCGGCATCGTCAGCGTGCTGGACCCGGATTCGGGTCAGCAGATCTCGATCATCAGCCAGCTGCAGTACATGGCGGCGCTGGTGCTCTTCTTCGTGCTCGGAGGACACCACATCGTGCTGGAGGCCTTGTGGCACAGTTTCGAGCTGCTCCCCGTCGGGCGCGTCAGCCTGGACGCCCTGGTGCTCGACACGGGCATTCGCGAAAGCGCGCGGGTGCTGACCCTGGGTTTCCAGATCGCCGCCCCGATCCTGGGCGCGCTCTTCCTGACCGAGGCCGCCATGGGCCTGATCGCCCGCACCGTGCCGCAGATGAACATCTTCATCGTCGGTTTCCCGGTGAAGATCGCCGTCGGCCTGGGCATGCTGATCCTGCTGCTGCCCGCCATGGTGCAGGTGCTGGGTCAGGAGCTGAACCGCACAGGGGAACTGCTTTCGGGGCTGCTGCGGCATCTGGGGGGGTAGGGGCAGCCGCAGCGGCCCGGCCCTTGCCGCAAGCCCGCCGGCATTTTATCTTCCAGCCGTTCTGCGAGCGTAACTCAGTTGGTAGAGTGCCAGCTTCCCAAGCTGGTTGTCGCGAGTTCGAGCCTCGTCGCTCGCTTCAGGATTCAACACCCGTTTCCCTCCCCGCCCTGGCGGGGATTTTCTTTTTGTATCACCTGCTAGCGGGCTGCAGGCGAATGTTGCCTGGCACCTGGAGGGGGTGTGGGGTGTGGAGAAGGGGTGCACATCCTGCACGCTCCTACTCACAGTGCACAGCTTTGTTGCCAAAAAAGTCGCTAACACAATTTCCCCATCTGTCCACTGGAGAGGACGAATTGGCCTTCCCGTATGCAGCTCAGAAAGAGGCTGCCCCGAACGATTGCAGAGAGAGAAAACGCCGCCCGTCTTCCCGACAGGCGGCGTTCGTGTCACCCTGCTTTGCCCCCGCCTAGTACGACAAGGCAAAGACCACTCGTCCCTTCGAGGGCTGCCCGCTGAAGACGCACTTCCCTTCTTCCGGCTCCATGCCGTCGGGAATGCAGCGGATGGTGGCCTTGGTGGCCTCCTTGATCTTCAGTTCGGTTTCCGTAGTGCCGTCCCAGTGGGCGCGGATCCACTTGCCCTGCTTGATCGCCGCCTGGAAGTCTTCCCAGCTGTCGACGCTGACCGTGTTCTCCTCGCGGCGGGCCAGGGCCTGGTCGAAGAGCGCCTGCTGCATGTCTTCCAGGATCTGCTCGATCTGGGCATCCAGCTCTTCCAGGCTGAGGAACTGCTTCTTGCGGTCATGCCGTGTCACAAGGCAGACGCTGCCCTTGTCCGCGTCGCGGGGGCCGATCTCGAGGCGGCAGGGCACGCCCTTCTGCGCCCAGTGGAAGAAGCGGTCCGCGGGGCGGGCATCGGTGCGCGTGTCCTCGATCACCGCCAGGCGGCCGAGGCGATCACGCAGGATCTGCAGCGCTTTTTCGGCGTGAGGCATCACACGGGCCTTCTCCTCGTCGTTCTTGAAGAGAGGCACGACGGCGGCCTTCTGCGGGGCCATGCGGGGAGGCAGCACCAGGCCGTCATCGTCGGAATGGACCATGATCAGCGCGCCGATCAGCCGCGTGGACACGCCCCAGCTGGTGGTCCAGGCGTACTGTTCCGTGTTGTCTCGGCCGGCATACTTGATCTCGAAGGCCTTGGCGAAGTTCTGCCCCAGGTTGTGGCTGGTGCCCATCTGCAGGGCCTTGCCGTCCTGCATGAAGCCCTCGATGCACCAGGTCGCCACGGCGCCGGGGAACTTCTCCTGTTCCGTCTTGCGGCCGGTGAGCACGGGGATCGCCAGGTACTCTTCGGCGAAGGCCTTGTAGACAGCGAGCATCTGCAGGGTTTCCTCCTGGCCTTCCTCGGCGGTCTCGTGGGCCGTGTGGCCTTCCTGCCAGAGGAACTCGCTGGTGCGCAGGAAGAGGCGCGTGCGCATTTCCCAGCGCATCACATTGGCCCACTGGTTGACCAGGATCGGCAGGTCGCGATAGCTGTTCAGCCACTTGGAGTACATGTGGCCGATGATCGTCTCGCTGGTCGGGCGGATCATCAGGGGCTCCTCGAGCTCCTTGCCGCCGCCATGTGTCACGACGGCGCACTCGGGGGCGAAGCCCTCCACGTGTTCCGCTTCCTTGGTCATGAAGCTTTCGGGAATCAGCAGGGGGAAGTAGGCGTTGACATGGCCCGTCTCCTTGAAACGGCGGTCCAGGTCCTGCTGGATGCTCTCCCAGAGCGCGAAACCCGTCGGGCGAATCACCATGCAGCCCTTGACCGGCGCCTGATCCGCCAGCTCGCCGGCCCGGATCACGTCCTGGTACCACTGGGGATAGTCCTTCTCCCGGGGGGTGATGTTCTTTGCCACGATGCACTCCGTCTTGCAGAAAGCGCGGCCACCCCTTCGGTGGCCGCCTGAAAAAGCCGACAATATAGAAAGGGAGCCGTGGCCTGCCAGAGCCCTTCGTCGGCGGCTTGGGCATCAGGCTTGAAAACCGACCGGAAATGGCTACCTTGCAGGCCAACATCCCGACCCGGTCCTCCCACAGAGCCGGGTCTTTTTTGATCCCGCCGGCAGATGCCGGTTTTTCATTGCCGAGGTTCGAGAAATGAGCACCAACTACCTCACCCGCAAGGGCTACGAGAAGCTGGCCGAGCAGCTGAAGGAGCTGCGCGCCGAGCAGCCGGAAGTGCGCGACCGCATCGCCAGCGCCCGCGAACAGGGCGATTTGAGCGAGAACGCCGAGTATCACGCCGCCCGCGAGGAGATGAGCATGCTGATGTACAAGATCGGCAAGCTGGAAGAGAAGATGACCGCCTGCCGCATTGTCGAGGAGGAGGAGATCGATACGACCAGCGTGCGTTTCTTCACCAAGGTGACCCTGCTGGATCTGAAGACGAAGAAGGAAAAAGTCTACAAGCTGGTCTCGGCGGAAGAGATGGATTTCGCCAAGGGCAAGATTTCCATCCAGAGCCCGCTGGCGAAGGGCCTGATCGGCAAGAAGGTCGGCGAGACCGCCGAGGTCGAGGTTCCCGCCGGCACCCTCAAGCTCAAGGTCCTGGCCATCGAGAAATACTTCGACCAGGAAGACTAGGGCCTGCAGCCTTTCAATCGAATACCGAGACCCCGCCGGATGGCGGGGTTTTTCTCTCTCCGCGATTGCCTGTTGGGCCTGGATGTCTATTGGGGTGGACGGTGTGTTGGGTTGATGGCGGGATGTGGGGGCTTGGGCTTGTCTGATGATGGGGGATTTCCGATCTCGGATCGGGCGGGGCTTGAGGGCACCGGCCGCTGTGCCCATTCGGATCGAACAGGGATAGAGGAACCGCGGTGAGTACATCCTTCAGGCTTTCCGGGCCTTTGACTCTTCGGGGAAGTGTCCGGCTTCCCGGGGACAAGAGTCTCGGGCATCGCTATCTGCTGGTTTCCGCGCTGGCCCGGGGGCGGACCTTGCTGGGCAATCCGGGAAGCGGGGAGGATCTGCGGGCGACGCTGCGCCTCGTTGAAAGCCTGGGTGTCCGGGTCGAGTGCCGCGAAGGCGAGTGGCTGATCGAAAGCCCCGGCTGGCGGAAGCTGAAGGCGCCCCGTGCCCCGATCGACTGCGGCAACAGCGGGACGACGGCCCGGCTGGGTTGCGGGCTGCTGGCCGGCCTGGGACTGCCCGCCGAACTGCTCGGAGACGCCAGCCTCTCGCGCCGCCCCATGGAGCGCGTGATCACGCCCCTCAGGCGGATGGGTGCCCGCATCCAGAGCACTGATGGCTGTTTGCCGCTGAGGCTCGAGGGCGGATCCCTTCAGGGAATGACCTACCGCCTTCCCGTAGAAAGCGCCCAGCTGAAAAGCGCTCTGCTGCTGGCCGGGCTCTTTGCTTCCGGCGAGACGACGATCCTTGAACAGGGAGGCAGCCGGGATCACACGGAACGGCTGCTGGGCCTGCAGCTGGAGGCCCAGGAAAGCGGACGCGCCTGGCAGGTGCAGGCCTCGACCCTGGAAGGACTGCTGGATCGCTGGCCCCGCGAGCTGAGCCTGCCGGGAGATCCCAGCAGCGCCATGTTCCTCGTCAGCGCTGCCCTGATGCACGAAAACAGCCAGCTGGAATTGCAGGACCTGCTGCTCAATCCGGGAAGGCTGCACACCCTGCAGCTGCTGCGACAGGCCGGCGCAGGGCTGGAATGGGAGCTGCGGCAGACCGTCCTCGGCGAGCCGCGAGGTCGGCTGCGCCTTCGCGGCGGAGGCGATTGGATCCTGCCGGATCTTCGGGCCGCCGATCTGCCGCTCCTGCTGGACGAAGTGCCGGCCCTGGCCGCCCTGGCCCTGCAGCGCGGGCAGAGATGGCAGGTCGAAGGGGCCGGCGAGCTGCGCATCAAGGAAAGCGATCGCATTGCGGAGATCCTGAGGGTGGCCCGCGCCTTCGGTGTCGAAGGGCAGGAGGGGCCCGAGGGCTTCAGGCTGTCCGGTGGTCCTCTCCGGCCGCCGGGGGAGATCCAGGCAGGCGCCGATCATCGCATTGCCGGCATGCTGTGGGCCCTTTCCTGCGGCCTGCCCGAATCTCCCCACATCCATGGTCGCGAAGTGCTGGGCGTCAGTTTTCCGGAGCTGCCGCAGCTACTGCGAAGCCTGGGGAGCAGGAAGTGAGCATGAAGGCCCAGGTCCTGCGCTGCGCCCTGCTCGGCGATCCGGTGGCGGCGAGCCTCAGTCCCTTCATCCATCAAGAAGGGGCTGCCCGGCAGGGGCATTCGCTGGAGTACGCCCTCATCCAGTGCACGAGGAATGAGCTGGAACAGAAGCTGGAAGGTCTTCATCAGCAAGGATATGTCGGAATCAATCTTACCCATCCATTGAAAGAGTCCGCCTGGTCCCGGCTGCGGGACCACGGACCGACAGCTGCCTGCGGCAGCGCGAACTGGCTCGAACGCCGTCCGGAGGGGTGGCGAGCGCACAGCAGCGACGGAGCCGGCTTTCGCGCCGCTCTGGAAAAGTGGGGTGCTCCGAATCAGCTCTGCATTGCCGGCAGCGGCGGAGTCGTGCGCAGCATCCTGCCGGAACTGCTTCGCCGCTGGCCCGCCTGCCGCGTCTCCCTGCGCGCGCGGCGGAAAGAAAGGGCGCGACGCATGCTGGCTGAGCTGGGCCTGGAGTTGCCGCTGTTCTCATGGAATGAGTTGCCCGAAGATGCCGATGTCCTGGTCAACGCCACGCCCCTTGGCATGCGGGAGGAGCAGTCTCTGCCCTTTCCTCTGGAGGCCCTGAAGAAGAGGCCGCTCTGTTTCGACCTGGTCAGCGTGCCGCAGTGGACCCCCTGGTTGCGAGCGGCAAAGGCCGCCGGATGCAGGACCCTTCACGGACGCGAAATGCTGTTGCAGCAAGCCGCGCCCGCTTTTTACGCCTGGACGGGCAAGAAGCTTCCGCTCGAGGAGCTGCGTTCCCTGTTGCAGGCCCGGCAGCAGCTGCGGGAGGCTCATGCGGCGGGAAAGCTGCGCGGACCGATCCTGCTGCTCGGCTTCATGGGCGCGGGCAAGACAAGCAGCGGCCGCGAGCTGGCGCATCTGCTGGAGTGGCCCTTCCTGGACCTGGACGAGGAACTGCAGCGCCGCACCGGAAGAACTCCCGCCCAGTGGATCCGCCAGGCGGGCGAGGCGGCCTTTCGGGAACAGGAAGCGCAGCTTTGGAGTGTGCTTTCGCGGGAATGGGCCGGACAGGGCATCGTGATCGCCGCCGGAGGCGGTTTGCCGCTGGCACCCGGCTTTTTCCAGACCTTGCGGAGGCAGGCGTATTGTATCTTCCTGGATCTGCCCGCCCGGCAGCTTCTGGAGCGCTTGAAGGCGGATCGTGAACGCCCGCTGCTGCAGGACCGGAACGAGGCGCAGCGCCTGGCCCTGATCGAGCAGCGCAGCGCGCTCTACGCCCGCGCCGAATTCCGCCTGAAGGCTGAGGCGGGCAGCCCGAAAGAGCTGGCGGCACGCATCCTGACAACCCTGGCCCCTGCCATTGAAGAGGCAAGCAGCTGAGACAGACGCCCGCCCCCTACTGCCTGTGCGACTACCGTGTGACACCCACCGGGGAGGTCTGCCTGCCCGCCGGATCGGACGCCGTGCTCTTCGGGGAAAGCCTGTTTTCCACCGTTTCGGTCCTGGAAGGCGTTCCGGTCTTCCTCGACTGGCACATCAAGCGCATCAACTTCAGTGCCCGCGAGCTGGGTTTTCGCGCCCGCCTGGACCCCAATCGCCTGCGCCTGGCCCTGGACAACCTGATCACCAGCGACCGCGCCGACACGGCTCGCCTGCGCATCACTCTCTTCGATCCCGGTCCCGGCGAAGGCCGCGTCCCCGAGCACGTGGTCCTGCTCTTCGCGGGCAGTCGCGCCGTGGATCACGGCGCGGAGTTCTTTCCCGTCAACCGCCGCAACCTGGATCCGCTGGCCCGACACAAGACCGGCAACTACCAGGGCATGCGTCACCTGCTGCGCGGCCTGGACGAGGGCGTCGAGGCCCTGTTGATCGACGAGGGCGGCCGCCTGCTGGAAGGCGCGCGCAGCAACCTCTTCCTGGGGGTGGACGAGGAACTCTTCACTCCGCCCCGCGAGCAGGGGATCCTGAGCGGTGTCACGCGTGGTCGGCTCTTGACCGAGAGCCGCCTGCCGACTCGCATCACGGAACTGGACGTGGATTTTCTGGAACGCGCCGAGGAGGCCTTCCTCTGCAACTCGATCCAGGGCATCCAGCCCCTGAAGCGCATCGGGCCCTTCGAGTTCGCCGAGGTTCCGGGCCCCTTGACCCGCCGCGCCATGGCCGCCCTGGAAACGTTGATCCTGGCGGATATCAGCCGCTGGTTCTAGGCGACCAGGCGATCCTTCCCCCGCGCCTTTATGAAAGGAACCGGCCGCATGAAGCTTCCCGCCCACCTCAAGACGCTGATCGACGTGGCCGCGCAACACGCCGGCGCCGCCGGTCGTGCGCTGATCACGCCCATCGATCTCCTGCAGGCCCTGCAGGTGGAACACGGGGCCGGACTGCCGGCGGAGGATCGGGAACTGGGGCAGCAGCTGCTGCAGCAGGCGCCTTCGGATGGCCCCGCCGGTGAAGCACCCGGCGAGCTGGACGACGAGCTCAAGGAGCTGCTGGCGCGCTGGACCCGGGGCGAGGGCGGCCAGCGCCTGGACCCGGAAAGCCTGCACCGCCTGCTCCTGATGCACTGGCAGGAACAGGGCGAGGCGCAAGGGGACACGGAACTGGACGAAGAGGCCTTCCTGCAGGCGCTGTTCCACGAGGAGCTGAACCTGAACCGCCGCTTCGGCGAGGAGCCGATGCAGGGTCTGCTCGAGTATCACGAGTACCTGCCGGCAATGATGGAAGTGCTGATCCGGCGCTACCGGCAGAACCTCCTGATCTACGGTGCCCGCGGCAGCGGGCGTCACGCGGTCCTGCGACGCCTGATCGAGAACACACAGGCCGGCAGGGTGCCCGAGCTCTTCCGGGAGCGCGTGTTCTACGAGTTCAGCGCGGAAATCTTCCTGGGCGGGCTGGATGACCGCGCGGAGTTGATCCACCGTTTCGAACTGCTCTCCGCGCACCTGGACCGGCACCGGGAACTTGTCCTGGTCACCGACCAGCTGCCGGGCTGGCTGGGCAGCGACAATCCCCTGCTGCAGGATTTCGTCAACCGCCTCTTCGCCATGATGGACACGCGCAGCCACCATTTCGTGCTGCTGGCCGACCTGGGCTTTTACAACGGCGTCTACCGCACCAACCCCGCGCTGATGGAACTGCTTGCGCCCGTATACGTGGCCCCGATGGGCCGGCAGGATGTGATCCGCATCCTGGAGCAGGTGCGAGAACGCTTCGAGCAGCACTACCGCATTTCGGTCGAGGACCGGCACCTGGCGGCGGTGGTCGAAGCCGCCGACGAGCATCTCTACCAGCTGCATTTTCCCAAGAAGGCGCTGATCCTGCTCGATGTCACCCTGAGCATCCTGGCCCTGCGGCCCGAGCACGAGCGCGAATGGGACCAGGCCCTCTCGCTGGCGCTGATCCGTGTGACAGGACAGGCCCTGCGGCACTATCCGGACCTGGAGGAGAGGCTGGCCGGCCTGGAGCCGCTGCTGAGGGATCGCGTCATCGGCCAGCAGCGCGCCGTGGCCGAGATCTGCCGCAGCCTGCGTTTCCAGAAAAGCGAGCTCGACCTGGAACCGGAGCGCCCCGACGGCGTCTACCTGCTCGCCGGGCCTTCGGGGGTGGGCAAGCAGGTCCTGGTCGACGAGCTGTCCCTGCACCTCTACGGCCGCAAGCCCTTTGTCATCGACCTGCAGGAGTATCACGATCCGGAAAGCCTGGCCCAGCTCACCGGGCAGGGCGGGGAAGCTCCGAGCCTGGCGCGCGCCCTGGCCGAGATGCCGCGCTGCGTGCTTCTGCTGAAGAACCTGGAGTACGCGGCGCCGGAGATTCTGCAGTACCTGCTGCAGTCGATCCGCCGTGGCCGTATACGGGACGCGGCAGGCGAGGAAACCTGGATCAGCGAATTGACCGTGATCCTGCTCAGCGACCTGCCGATGCTCGACACGGCGAAGCGTCCCATGGGCTTCGTCGAGGGCGAGGGACGCGACCCCTATTCCGAGGAGGGGCTGAAGGACTACTTCACTCCGGAACTCCTGCGCGCCGTCGACAAGCTGGTGCCCTTCCAGCCTCTGGACGAGCAGGCCCTGCGCGAGATCCTGCGACGGCGCCTTCTTCCCGCGCTCTGTTTGCGACTCGAACGGCTGGGCCATCGCCTGGAGGTCCCGCAGGAAGTCCTGGATCACATTGCGCGCTATGAAGCCGGTCCGGAGCGCAGCGCCAGCGAGCTGGCCCGCGATTTCCGCCGTCTGCTCGCCGTGCCGGTCAACGAGGCCCTGCAGCAGTCCTCGGAGAAGCTCTCGCTGGCAGCCAGTCTGGAGGAGGGCGAGATCCGCGTCAAGCAAGCGAAGCAGGGCTGATCCGCAAAGGGGCGGGGATCTTCAGGCAGCGGCTGGGAGTTCCTGGGCAGAGGGGAGAGAAAAACCCGGCCGCATGGCGGCCGGGTAGGAAATGCTGGATTCGTCGCCGGAAGCTACTTGCGGACCTTTTCGGCCTGGATGCAGCTGGTGCAGACTTTCATCCGCTCGCGCACGCCCTGGGCATTCCGGGCATGGACGACCTGCAGGTTGGGCAGGAAACGTCGCTTGGTGCGATTCTTGGCGTGGGACACATTGTTGCCGGTCGTCGGACCCTTGCCGCAGATCTGGCAGAAGCGGGACATGATCTTTCCTTTCCCTGAGCGCGGTCCCTCAATTTCGGGCCGCTTCCTCCCCCAGTGGGAGGCAATGATTCCAAAGCCTGCAAGTCTATGAAAGACCGGCATCTTTTGCAACGGAATCCCTTCGCGGATCCTGTTTTTCCATGGCCCGCAGGAGGAGTGGCGGACTGGTTCCCTGCAGACGACAACGCAGCCCTTCCTCCTCGCCCGCGCCCACGCTGCGCACCTTGTAGCCTGACGGCCAGCGCAGGGGCGTGCTCAGCCTTCGCCCCAGGCCTTTCGCGCTGAGCATCTTGAGCAGCAGCACCAGCTTGGCCGGGGCCAGGCCTCGCGGGGCCTCGATCAGAAGCTCCACGCTGGACCCGCAACACCAGGCCAGCAGGGCCCCGTGATGGCGTTCCAGCAGCTCGCGGAAGAGGTCCTCGAGACGCTCCCGGTGCTCGCTCTTCAGGGCGAGCACCTGGTCGGCGCGCTTGTCTTTCTCGTGGCACAGGGGCTGGAATGCCAGCCAGAGCAGAATCCTTCCTTGGGTCATGGTTCCTCCTTTCTTCCCGGACTTGCGAGAACTGTGCCCGCGGGTGGCGACGCGAAGTCGTGACTTGGCCGCCCGCGTGGATCACGCTTCCGATAATCGCTTCCGAATTCTGATATTCGCCAAGGCAGGCGGACCGGCGAGCGGTCCGCGCGGCACTTCCGGAAGGCCCTCATGCGACGCCTCGACATTCGCGCCCTGACTCACAGCTACCCGGTCCTGATCGGCCAGGGCCTCCTGCCTCAGCTGCTGGAGGACCTGGAAGAGCACTACCCGGCCGCTCGATTGGCCTTGAGTGACGCCAACCTGCTGCGCTGCCAGCGCCCCTGGATCGAGACCCTGCTCGACCAGGGGCAGTGCCCTACGCACTCCATCTCTCCCGGCGAGTACAGCAAGAACCTGAGTTCGCTGAATGCCCTGCTGGATCGGATGCACCGCGAGAAGCTCGAACGCAACAGTCCCCTGGTGGCCTTCGGCGGCGGAGTCGTCGGTGATCTGGCGGGGCTGGCGGCCTCGCTCTGGCAGCGCGGCTGCCCGCTGCTGCAGGTGCCGACCAGCCTGCTGGCCATGGTCGACAGCAGTATCGGGGGCAAGACGGCGATCAATTTCAAGGGCCTGAAGAACCTGCTGGGGACCTTCTGGCCGCCGCGCGCGGTCTACATCGACATCGACCTGCTGACGACCCTGCCCCGCAACCAGCGCATCTGCGGCTTTGCCGAGATGCTGAAAATGGCCTGGATCTGTGATCCGGACTGGGCCGCCGAGCTGGAAGCCCGGGTCGAGGACATTCTGCAGCTCAAGGGGCCGACGATCGAGGACAGCATCGAGCGCAGCCTGAAGTTCAAGACGGCAATCGTCGAGGAAGACGAGCGCGAGACCGGCCGTCGGGCTTTGCTGAATCTGGGCCATACCTTCGGTCACGCCTTCGAGGCCCTGGCCGGGGGCGAGCTGCTGCATGGACAGGCCGTGCTCTTCGGCATAAAGGCCGAAGTCATGGCCGCGCGACGGCTCAAGCTCTGCGACCGCCTGCTCGCGCGCCGCATGCTGCTCAGGCTGGAAGCGCTGGAAAACCAGCTGGATCTCTGCCTGCCGGATGCCTGCCGGGACCGGGAAGGCCTGCTGGAGAAGATGCTGGCCGACAAGAAGCGCGTCGCAGGGCGACCTGTCATGGCCCTGCCGCGCCGGGTGGGCGAGGTGCGCCTGGTCAGCCTGTTGGATCAGAAGGAGCTGGAAGCGATCATCGACCAGTTCCTCGAGGAAGGAGCCTCCGGGTGAGAATACACGTGATCAACGGTCCCAGCCTGGACCGCCTTGGCAAGAGAGAGCCGGAAATCTACGGCCGGGAAAGCCTGGAGGACATTCGCCAATGGCTCGAGCGCCAGTGCGCGGGAGATGAACTCAGCTTCTTCCAGTCGGCGCTCGAAGGACAGCTCATCGAAGCGCTCTTTCGCGCCGAGGACGAGGGGGCAGATGGCGTGATCCTCAATCCCGCCTCCTATTCCCATACCAGCCTGGCCCTCGCCGATGCCCTCTCGGCCCTGCATCTGCCAGTGGTCGAAGTGCATCTGAGCAATATCCACGGGCGCGAGGAAATCCGCCGGCGCACCCTGACCGGCGCCTGCTGCAAGGGCGTGATCAGCGGCCTGGGCAAGTTCGGCTACCTGGCCGCCATCGAATACCTGAGGCGTGCCGGGTGAGAGCCGCGCTGCTCCTGTGCTGCGCCGCGGGCGCCCTGGCTTCCGGGCCGGAGGCGGACCACGCCGCTCGCCGGGACAGCCTGCTGAGTACCGGTCTTCTGCTGGCCAACGGCAGCGCCGCCGACCTGGCCCCCGGCCTCCTTCCTTTTGAAGAAGACAGCCTGCGCCCTGCCGCAATCGACGCGGTCCTGCGGGGCGCCCGCCTCGACCACTGGGCCGACAGCCTGGCGCGGGACTGGCAGGAATGCGACCGCCTTTCAAAGGCCGCGGAGCTGCTGCGCGCGCCCGGACCCGCCGAATCCCTTTCCCTTCCCGCCTTCGAGTTGCCCGGGCGAGGCGGAACCAAGGGGCGCCGGCAGTGGATCGCGCTGCTGCAGGACCTGTCCGGTGTGCGCTTCCTGCCCGATACGACCGTCGTCCAGCTGGAAGAGGATCTGCGCTCGCTCTACGAGGAGGACGAGGAAGAGGCGGAAGCGGATCTCTTCACTCTGGATCGACGCTATCGCGAGGGCTTGCTGGAGCGAGACCAGAGGCTGGAACGCCTGCGGGATCCCGCGCGGCGGGCTGGGCGCAGGGCGGAGAGCCTGCTTCCGCGCCTCGACCTGCTGATCGAGCACCGGGAGCAGCTGGCCGCCGCCTTCCGCGGAAGCCGTCTGCAGGAGGACGGGGACTGCGGTCCGCTGTATTACCGGGACGAGTTCCTGCTGATCGGCGGCGAAGGGCCCAATGTATACCGCGACCCCCTGCCGCCGGTGGTGATCGACCTGGGCGGCGACGACCTGCTGCTGGCTTCCGCCGCCGTGACCCGCGGCGGCTTCTCGTGCTACATCGACCTGTCCGGCGACGATACCTACCGCTGCGCCGAAGGGCCGGCGCTGGCCATCGGCGGCCTGGCCCTGCTGGCGGACCTGGACGGCGACGACCGCTACCTGGCGGGGGATTTCAGCCTGGCCTGCGCCCTGGGAGGCACGGCGATCCTGCTGGATCACGCCGGCGAAGACCTCTACCGCGGCGGCATGCTCAGCCAGGCCGCGGCCGTGCTGGGCAGCGCCCTGCTCTCGGAAGGCGGCGGACGCGACAGCTACGACTGCCAGCTCTACGGCCAGGCTTTCGCCGGCCCCGGAGCGGTGGCCGTGCTCAATGACCTGGAGGGGGACGACCTCTACGCCGCCCGCCCCCGGGTCACGGACTTCATCCGCTACGACGATCATTCCCTGAGTCTCAGCCAGGGTTTCGCCTACGGACTGCGCCCCGAGCTGCCCGGCGGGGTCGCCCTGCTGGCCGACGCCGGCGGAAACGACCTGTATACCTGCGACATCTACGGGCAGGGAGCGGCCTACTGGTGGGCCCTGGGGGCCCTCGTCGACCGATCGGGCAACGATGTCTACAACAGCTGGCAATACGCCCAGGGCTCGGGAGTGCACCTGGCGGCGGGCATGCTGCTCGACGACGCGGGGAACGACCGCTACATCAGCAATGGTGTCTCACAGGGATGCGGGCACGACCTGGCCATCGGCTGGCTGGCCGACGGGGCCGGCGACGACAGCTACCTGAGCGGCGGCCTGAGCATGGGGGCCGGCAACGCCAACGGCATCGGCCTGCTGGGAGACGCCGGCGGGGCGGACGTGTATACGCTGCGGGATGCGGCCAACAGCATGGGCTACGGCAATTCGCGCCGCCGCAGCGGCAGCCTGGGGCTCTTCGTCGACGGCGGGGGCGAGGACCGGCATCCCGGCGCGGTGGTCGCGGACAGCCTCTGGCGCGGCAGCCGCCGCGGCGCCGGCATCGACGCGGAGCTGTTTCCGCTGCCCGCGTACACGGAAGAGGACAAACCGAAGGACACTCCGCCGCCCCTGGACGCGCTCTTCGACAGCACGGGCGCGGTGGAGGATCTCTACCTCTTTGCCGTCTGGGGCACCCGCGTGCGGCATCGCTGGCAGGAGGAGAGGCGGATCGCCCATCGCGTGCTCCGCGAGCGGCAGCAGGAGTTCCTGCCCTGGCTCGAGCCGCGCCTTTCCGGGGCCGAGAGCTGGGAGCGCCACGGCATCCGCGAATGCCTGAACACCTTCGGCGAGGAGAGCTGGCCCTGGTTCCGGGCCGCGCTGGACAGCGCCGACCGGAAGAGCCGCGGCCTGCTGCTCTGGACCCTGTCCTACATGAGTGACATCGGCAGCGACAGCACCTTCGCCGCGTATTACAGGCGCATTCCCGCGGAGGAGGCCGGCAACCGCTCCCAGTGCCTGATCAACGGCGCGCGCCGCGGTCCGGCCATGCAACCGGCCCTGCTGGCGGCCCTGGACGAGGACTCGCCGCGCGTGCGGGCCGCCGCCTCCTGGGGCCTCGGGCAGGGCGAGCCGGATTCCCTGAGCCGCGAAGCCCTGGTGCGCGCCCTGGGCGACCCGGTGCTGGCCGTACGGCTTTCCGCGCGGCAGGGACTCGCCGCGGACAGCAGCCTGGGCGCCGACTGGCTTCTCGAGACCCTGGCCGGCGAAGAGACGGGCGGTCCGCGATTCCGCGAAATCCTGCGCCTGCTGGCGGAACGGGATCCCGAAGCGGCAGAGTTGTTGCTGGATCAGCTGCCGCAGACTCCGGGGCTGCAACTGGAAGGTCGCCTGCAGGGCGGGAGCGCGGAGGGCGAATGAGCCTGGCCCGCCACAGCCTGCTGCTGGTCATCGGCCGCTCGAGCGCCAGTCTGGCGCGCCTGCTGGTCAACCTGCTGGTGGCGCGCACCTTCGGCGAGGCCCTGGAGCTGACGGCCGAGTACCAGAAGGTCTGGCTGTTCTTCAACACTTTCTTCCAGCTCTTCCTCTTCGGCATTCCGGCGAGCCTGTACTACTTCGTCCCCCGGCTGGAGAAGGAGCGCCTGCGCGGCTTCCTCGACCAGAGCTACAGCCTGCTGCTGCTGCTGGGCCTGCTCTTCGCCCTGGCGCTCAAGCTGCTGGCGCCCTTCGCGGCGCGCGTCTACGGAGTGCCCGAACTGCCGGAGCATTATGACTGGTTCGCCGTCTACGCCTGTGCCATGGTCGCCGGCGGTTTCCTTGAGCCCGTGCTCAACCTGCGTCGCCGTTTCGGCGCGCTTTGCGGCTGGCTCTGCGTGGAGGCGGGGCTTTTCATGCTTTGCGTCCTGGTGCCCTTGCGTCTCACGGGGGAAATCCGCCCGGCGATCATCGCTGTCACCGTGCTCGGCGTGATCCGTTTCCTGGGGCTGCATCTCTATCTGCGCCTGCGGGATCCGGAAGTCGCCTGGAGCCGGCTGCGCCTGCCGCTGGAGGGCCTGAAGACCCAGCTGGGCTGGGCCCTGCCGATCACCATGACCAGCCTGGTGGCCTACCTGGCCGGCTACCTGGACAAGAACGTGATCGCCGCCTGGTTCGCCGGCACGGGGCAATACGCCGTCTACCAGATCGGCGCCATGGAGGTCCCTTTCGTCAGCGTGCTCGTCGGGTCGGTAACCGCGGTGCTGCTGCCCCGCCTCTCGACCTTGCAGCACCAGGAACGGCCCGGCGCGATCGCCGACCTGCTGGCGAAATCGGTCGAGGCCCTGGCCTGGATCGTCTTCCCGGTCTTCACCCTGCTGATGGTGATCGCCGACCTGGTCTTCGTCGCCCTGCTGGGCCCGGCCTACGAGGCGGCGGCCCAGCCCTTCCGGCTCTACCTGCTGCTCTTTCCCCTGCGGCTGATTTTCTACGGCCAGGTGCTGAATACCCTGGGCAAGGGGCGCTGGGTCTTCTGGACGGCGCTGGGCGATCTGGCGCTCAACGCGGCGCTCAGCCTGTGGCTGGTGCGCTGGCTGGGCTTCCCGGGACCGGCCCTGGCCACGGTGCTGGCCACCTTTGTCGAAATCGCCGTTTTCCTCTTCCTGCTTTGCCGCACGCTGCGGGAACCTTTGAGCCGCATTGTGCCCTTTCACACCCTGTGGGCCCCGGCCCTCGCCGCCCTGCTGGCCGGCGCCGGCGCCTGGGGACTGCGCCAGGCTCTCACCTTGGACGGTTTGACGCAGCTGGCGGCGCTCTGCGCGCTGCACCTGCTGATCTATTCGTCCCTCATCATTCGGCCGCGACGCCTTCGGCAGCTGCAGGCCATGTGGAAAGGATAGAACAATGACACACAGGATTTCGGGGCTGGTCCTGCTTGCGGCGGGCCTGTTCCTGTTCAGCGGCTGCCTGGGCTGGCAGCGGGCAGACTATCTGCTGGAGGTGGACGCGGAAGGCCGGGTGCGCGGCCAGGTGACCTTCTTCGACCTGGTCAGCGACCAGGAAGATGCCGCGGAGGACTACCGGGAACTGGTCGAGGAGTTCATCCAGGGCGGGGAGACCGTGGTCGACTGGCCGCTGGAGGCCGAAGTGCGCGAGCTCTTCGAATGCGAAGGCCGGCTCTGCGGCGTGATCCGTTTCGAGCTGGCGGACCTGCGCCAGGCCGGATTCCAGCGGGATCCGGTGGATCCCCGCGCCGCCTGGCTGCTGCCCTGGGAAGACGGGACGCCTTCCCAGGCGAACGGCAGGTGGCTGGAACCGGACTTCGATCTGGAGGCCCTGCGCTGGCCGGCGGGAACGACCCGCTTCGAGTGGACGATTCCCGGCGAGGCGGATCCGCATAGGGAGCAGCTCTACAGCCTCTTGCCGTATTTTCTGGCGGAGCGGGCGCAGTAGGGGGGATCTCGCACGGAGAGCGCGGAGGGAAGAGGAGAACACGGACAAGAGTTTTCGAGATTGGCTGGAAAGGTGGGCTTGTGGTCAGCCGGCCTGGTCTTCGCAGGTTTTCTTGAGGGGCGGGGCGGTCGGCAGGCGCAGGATGACGAAGCTGACGATGGCGGCGACACCCAGGAAGAGAACGCGCATCAGCCAGGACTGCAGCATGAAGGTAGTGGTCAGCGGAATGGTCAGCCAGATCAGCAGGAGCAGGCCGATCTTGACGGGACGGGGCAGGCCTTCGCCTTCGCGCCAGGCGCGAATGATCGCCCCAAGGGTCGGGTGCCCCATCAGCCAGCGGTAGAGCTTCGACGATCCCCGATAGTAGCAGGCCGCCGACAACAGCAGGAAAGGCGTGGTCGGCAGCAGCGGCAGGAATATGCCCAGCACGCCCAGGCCCAGGGTTAGGTGCCCGGCGAGAATCCACAGAAAGCGGCTCAAGCGGCTGCGGGATGAAGGGTCCATCGTCATGCCGTCTCTATCGGTTGTTCAGAGTGCGTTCATCCAAAGATAGATACCGCCGCCTGAAATCCTGACAACTGGATCCACCCACGGCGCCCGAATCGCTTTTCCTTTTAGCAATTGTATTCTCCGTGATCTCTTCTTCCCTCCGTGCACTCCGTGCGAGAATCTTCGGTAGCCGTCGCTCCTGGAACCCCCTGCACTCCGTGCGAGAATCTTCGGTAGCCATCGCTCCTAGAACCCCGCCCCCGCCGTCCGGCCTTCCTTCTTCTCCCACTTCAGGTCCTGCAGGAAGGAGCTCTTCACGCGGATCAGCAGGTAGTAGCCCGGATTGCTACTGCGCGGATCCCAGGTGAACCAGCCCTCCCAGCAGTGCATGTCGCGGTAGAGCCGCAGGCTGCTGGCGCTGAAGCGCTTGCTGACCCAGTCGTAGTGAATCGAGGTCGAGGCTTTCCAGTTCCCGCTGAAACGCAGGCTGCCGCTGACGCGGGCATAATTCTGGCGTGTGACATTGTTCGGATTGGCGCTGCTGCGGTTCCAGGTCCAGCTCAGGTTGGCGTCCCAGGGTACGCTCAGGTCGCTGCTGCCCCACTCGGGCTCGAAGCGGTCACGGAAGGCATTGTGCTCATCGCCGGCTTCTGCGCCTTCGCCCGGCTGCGGATCCCGCGCCCGGGCCTTGAGCTGCGAACTCTTGAAGCTGGTGCTCAGGGTGATGCCGGCCCTTGTGAGACGGGGCAGGGAAGGATCGTCCCCCTGCCAGACGTATTCGTCGATCCGCTGGCCGCTCGTGTAGTCGACCTTGTAGAAGCTGTGGGTCGAGTTGAGGCTCAGGTTGAGGTTGCCCAGCGGTCCCAGTCTTCCGCCCGTATACTTGAGCGGATCCAGGCTGTAGCGCGAGCCCAGATCGGAAAGGCGGAAGCTTTCCGCGGTGAAGTTGTAGCCGCTGCTGCTGTTGATCGAGAGCAGGTCCGTGCGGACGACATCGCCCGAATCCTTGGGCGCCAGTTTGGCCTGGAAGAGGTTGTCCAGGCTGAAACTGAGGCGCCGTGTCTCGCTGGTGGGAGTGCCCCCGTAGAGGCCGCCCTGGAAGCGGTCGAGGCGGACGATCTGCCGTTCCTTGAGCGGAGGATTGCCGCCCTCTTTCGTGGCCAGCGTGTTCTCCGGATCCGGGATATAGCTCATTTCCTCCACGTAGCCCCAGAAGGGCCGGCTGAAGTCCGGGGCGACGGTGGCTGTCACACGGGGCTTGAGCACGTGGCGCAGGCCGATCAGCCGGCCGATGTTCGGGCGGGCCTGGCCGTAGATCGCCGTCGAGGTGCTGAGGGCGAAGTTGAAGGTGCGCCGCGCGGCGAGTCCGGACACGTGCAGCGTGTCCGGCGCGCCGACCGCGTTCCTGCGCAGGCGGAAACTCTCGTCGACCCACTCCTCGCTCAGCCGGAAGGAGGGAGTCAGCGAGAAGTAGCCCAGCTTGCCCGGCAGGCTCAGGCCCAGGCTGTGTTGTGCTCCATTCTGCCGCTCCATGTCGGAGAGGCTGAGCGAGCTCATGGTGAACTTGCCCTGGGCGCGGGAACTGGCCGAGACCACCAGGCCTCCCAACAGGGCCGGCAGGCTGCCCTCGCGGCGCTCGTCGCCCCATTCGGCCAGCGGCGTCCAGTTGGGGTAGTTGATCGAGAGGGCGGGCAGGGTGCCGCTGACGGTCTCGTTCTCCAGGTCCTGGTCGGCGTTGGCGCTCAGCGAATAGCGGATGCGCTGCTGGGGAAAGCTGCCGCTGAGGCTCAGGTTGCTGGTCAGCCGCTGCGTCAGGCGCGTATTGAGGTTGTCGCTGGCGTTGTCGTAGATGCTGCGGCTGCTGGCCAGGCGCACGTCGCTCTTCAGGCTGACATAGGGAGTCAGCGCTTGGTTGTGACGCCAGTAGAGGTCCCAGGAGCTGGTGTTGTCCGTGTTGCGCCGGCTGTATCCGCCGGACAGGGCGCCGCCGTTGCCGCGGGAGAAGACATAGGGCGTATACGAACTGAAGAGCACATCCGGCCCCTTGTCGAAATAGCTTGCTTTCAGCTGCGTGTCCCAGTAGCGGCTGGCGGCCCAGTACCAGCCGATGTTGCGCAGGCCGCGGCCCTGCTGCGCCGTGTTGTTCCAGGAAGGGACGATCAGGCCGCTGGCCCGGCCGCGCTCGAGGCTGAAAAGAGCCACCGGGCTGTAGAGGGTCGGCACCTCGCCGAAGTGCAGCCAGACATCCTTGGCCACCACCTTGTCCTTGACGACCATTTTCAGTTTCGAGGCCTCGAAATGGAAATGGGGATGACCCGCGTCGCAGGTGGTGAAAAGGGCGTCGCCGATGTGCAGCTCGCTGGGAGCGACCTTGCGGATCTCCCGCCCGCCGTAGCGGCTCTCGCCGTCCCGAGAACGGCCTTCCGTGACACGCCCGTGCCGCGTGCGGATGTCGAGCTGCATGCGCTTGCCCAAAAGGGACTGGGTACCGTCCTCGAACTGCACCCAGCGCGTGGCCGAGGAATCCGGGGCCAGCCGTTCCCCCTGGACGCTGCCGCCTCCCTGCAGGCCGCTCCAGTCGGCGGTGGAGTCCTCGACCCAGGCCTCCAGGCTGTTCTCGGGCCAGTCGAGCAGGATGTGGTCGCTGACCAAGTCCATGTTCTGGTACTGGATGCGGCTGTTGCCGTGCAGGAAGGTCACACGGTCGCCGAGGCGCAGGTGCAGGCTGTCGGCGCTGTACTCGAAGAGCGAATCGCGCTGCAGGCGGAAGCCCGACTCGCCCAGGTAGCGACCGGGCTGCAGGTCCTGTGCCCGGGGCGCGGAGATCCAGAGACCCGCCAGCAGCAGAAAGAGCAGGGGAATGCGCAAGGCACGGTCTGTGGGGCGGGATGCCTTCAGTCGGCGCTCCGGAGCGGGAATACGGGTGATCCACAAAGCCCCGCCCGTTCCGCGGAGCATCGCGGAAAGCTACCAAATGGAGAGGGAGATGGGTTCCTTGCGCGCTGTCATATATGGTCCGTCCCTTTCCTGCAATTGAATCCATGCGATTTTGAAGCAGCGCTGCGGTCATATATCCGGCCTCTTTGTGGAGGTTCAAGCCTC
>JAUIFJ010000065.1 GCA_030429345.1 bacterium
CGGGACCTGGGCCCGGATCCAGTCAAGGGATTGGCGCTTGTTCCCGATGTACTGCACGCCATGAATGGGAGGCCCCTTGGCCTCGGCACACAGTTCGGGAAACAGGGCGGCTTCCACGGTCAGAAAAGGCATCACCGTCTCGCACAAAAGCATTGCTACGAGACAAGGGTAGCCGCCCCGAAATGATTTGAAAAAGACTTTTGGAAGAAAAAGTGTGGGGGAAGCTGAAGCTAGCGGACGGCTTTTTGCATCCGGTCCAGGAATTTCTGCAGGTCGTCTACGGTTTCAGTTTGGATCTCCGTGGCCGAGCGGTAGTAGCCAACATTTCGCTGCCAGTACTCCAGGAAGCCTTCGGCCACCGTGTCCTGGTTCTCTTCGATCATGCGGTCGATCACGCGAGAGGCGGTCAGCTCATCCGAGAAATAGTAGTCGGGATGGAAGACATAGTGGAAGGCGTCGTCCTGGTCGACGATCCAGGCGCCGATGGGGGCTTCCCGGCCAGACTCGATGTCGTGCACGAAGAAGTAGCGGACGGTCATTGGTTGTGCCTCTCGTGCCACTCCCAGTCCTTCAGTTGTTGGACTGCCAGTTCGTCGAGCCGCTGGTCCAGCTTGTCCTGCCCGCCGAAGCGCGCGAGCTCCTGGTCCCATGCGGTGTAGGCGGCTTCTTGCCGCTCATCGAATGAATGAGGATCATTTCGCGATAACAGGAAGGCCATCGCTCCATCTGTCGCGCGCAGAAAACAGGAATGGCCTTTCTGTTCAGTGACTTCGCACTCGAAGACATGAATCGGATTGCCTGCATTTACCAGGTCGATCACGCCTTGATCCACGAACATCAGCAAATAGCGGAACTTCTGAATGCTGCCATCGCCGCGATCGTAGATCGGTGTTGCACGGAGCACACGAACGCCGCCCATGTAGCTGACAAGAAATGGTGATCCATCCAGAAAATTCACTCCAAGCGAGAGTCCGAACTCCCCGAAAAGCGAATCCATGTATTTCTGGAACACATCACGTGCTTCTATCGCTGCACTCAATTGGCCACCACGATTACGTCTTCTATGGTCCTACCGTCTGGTAGGACTGTGATACCATTCTTGCGGAAGGTCTTCAAGAGTCGATCACGTTTCAGGGGGCTGCGCACACCAATGGAATCCAGGTTGTCCAGGATGGTGACCGGCCCCTTGAAGTCCGTTTCGTTGCTCGAGGACCTCGCGTTGGCCTTGAAGCCCGCCAGGTCACTGCGCCGGTTGTCCCTGACCGTCGTCCCTGTCACACGACCGAACAGGTCGCGCGGATAGCTGATCGCGTCCGCGCGCTTCAGCATGTCGATCTTGAATCGGATCTGATCCCCGCCCAGACTTCTGCGCGATTTGATGCGCGTGAAGAAGTAGCTGGCGCCGCCGGTGTTCATGTCGGAACCGGGACTCATCCCCCCGATCGGCACACCGGCGGTGAAGCGGTCGGCCGTGGGAACGAAGGCCCGGTTCGTCGGCAGCACAACTTCGAAAAACTCCTCGATATCCCCCTTCGTGATCTCGTGGACCAGCACATGCCCCTTCATCGATTTCTGAAAGGTCTTGTCGTCCAAGTCGAAGCGCTCCTGTACACGGATCCCGCCCTGGCTGCCGGCACCGCGCACCGTGGAATACTGGTAGTGGCCCTGGGGCTTGTATGCCGGGAGCTTGGTCACATCTTGCACGCCCAGCTGGGAGGACCAGGCCTCGCGCCACACGGCGACCGCAGCCTCCGTGGAGTCGGCCTCCGCGGCCCGGGCCGCCGCCTGCTGGAATAGCGGCGTCTGATCGATGTTGGCGGCGTAGGCTGTCTTCTGCAGATACATCAGCTCTTCCTGGGCGGCCGTCGAAGGTGTGGTGTCCAGCCCCAGTTTCTGCAGCTTCTGCAGGGCCTGCGCCACCCGGGCCTCGCTGACCTCGCCGGCTGCGCGCACGGTCATTCGCCCCTGGACCGCGAACAGGTGCTGCTGAGTCAGGCTGCGGTAGGGGCGGTAGACTACCTGGATGCCATCGCCCAGGTCGACCTCGAACTCTGCTGCCTGATCGGCCAGCCGGTGATCGAACTCACTCAGCGGCACGTTGTCCTTCTCCAGCACCAGGCGGTCGCCCTTGGCGCGCGTGCGGTCCGCTGTCACACGATCGCGCACAGTCACCGTGTACTCCGGATCCGAAGCCACCGGCTTGCTGAGGGTTTTCAGGTCCTTGGGATCCGCCTGGAATTGCTTCAGGATCGGCAGCGGATCCGGTGTCTTGCCCGCTCTGGCCGCCGCGACCTTCTGCTGGATCTGCTCCATGGCGTCCAGGTACTGCGTCGCCATTTTCCTTTCAACCACGTTTCCCGACTTCGCAAGCTTTTGAAGTTCCGGGGCGTGAGACATCATTCCCATCAGAGTCTGGTCATTGAACCCAAGGTCCGAGAGATGATGGTTCACTGTCTTGGCGGCGTTCAGGATGGAATGCCAGTAGTTGTCCGTATACACTTCGGATGGCAGGTGCCCTGCTTGCTGCTTCAGCAGCTGGGTCAGTCGCTGGTCCGCCTCGGGGCGCAGCCGCAACTCCATCATCGTGCGCTTTCCGCCCCCGGGCAGCAGGACCTCGCGCACCAGGACATTCTGATCCTCGATCTGATCCGAATCGATGCCCAGGGACTTTCCCTGCCAGCCGTTGTCCCGGATCTCCTTGACCTCGTGTGACAGATCGAAGCGAGCGTCGCGCCCCCAGGTGAGCTCTGGAGCATCCGGTGGCGCGGCAGGAGCTGGTGCCACGGGTCCCTTCTCTCCGAACCGGAAGGCCACTTTCTTTCCCGTGCGCGCGGATTCCACCTCGCTGTACAAGCGCTCAAAGTCCTCGCGCAGCGTCTGCTTGCGCTTCACCGCCCCGTTCAAGAAGTCGGCCAGGGCTCCAGGCTGGCCGGCGAACCGGCGCTCCGCGTAGGGCCTGAGCATCTCCTTGTACGCACTGTCCGTGATGGCCTGGGCGCGCCGGATGAATTCTTCCGTGGCACGTAGATCCAGCTGGATCTTCCCGTCCCGGTGCAGGCGCAGCAGCTGGTTGTACACCGGCTCGCCCGCATTGTGGATCCGGTTGGGGTAGTAGGTCAGATTCAGCTTGTCCTTGCCGAAGAACTTGAACAGCTGCCCCTTGTCGATGCCGTATACCTTCCCGTCCTGCGCGCGCAAAAACTGGTTCACATGGCTGTCGTGGTTGGAGATCAGCCAGTCGATGACATGCTCGCGCTGCAGCTGCAGCAAATCCTCGGCCTTCAGGGTGTCCAGCCCCAGGCTGCCGTAGTCGCTGACTTCCTTCAGCCCGGTCTTCATTCGCTGGATTGAGCCGGCCAGCCGGCGGCCCTTCACCTCCAAGCGGATGAACCGAGCCTCCACGGCGTTGGGGTCGATCTCCCGCTGGATCCGGTAGGCCACCTCATCGCCCCAGGCACGGAACTCCTCGGCAATCGGCTTGAACAGCCAGCGGTCGCCACTGGCATCACGGAAGAAGTACTTGGAGTGCGCACCGCCCAGGCTGCGGGCGTCGCCGTCGAAGACGAAGGTGCTGCCGTCTTTGAGTGCCTCCCACTCCTGATCCGCCTGGTTGGCCAGCTGGATCACCGGGGCCTTGGGTTCCGGCGGCACGGGCTTCGGTTTCGCGGCTTTCTTCGCCGCGTTCTTCGCCTTCACCGCCTTCAGCTTCTGGGCCACCTGGGCGATCAGCTCCGGCCGCTTCTCCGGGTTCAGGATGTAGGACAGGGTCTCTTCTTTCGTGTACCACTGGAAGTTCTTGACCCCGTGTGCCTTCAGGAGATCACGCAGCTGCTTCTGCTTCATGCCCTTCAGTGCGGCGAGGAAGCCATCGTAGGCCTTGGCGATCTGGGCCTTGAACGGCTTGAGGGCCTCGATGCCCAGCACTTTCTGCGCGTTTTCCAGGACGGCCCCCACTTCGTAGGCAGCCGCGTAATACGCATCGAAAGTCTCGGGCTTCGCGGTCTCTACAAGCTTCCCCACCTTGGAGTACAGGGCCTCGGTGGCTTCCTGCTTGGCCTTCGCTTCTTCGGCTGCCTTTTGGGCAGCGATCTTCGCTTTCTCCGCCGCCTCCTTCGCTGCCTTCTCCGCCTGCTTCAGCGCCGCCAGCTTGGCCGCATGCTTCTCCGTCCCCTCGCCCAAAAGGTCTTTCACCAGGTCCTCGCGGGACTTGATCGGGCTGACCTTGTGCTGTTTCAGCAGCTTTTTGAACTCCGCGGTACTCAGGCTTTGCAGGTATGATACATCGATCCCGGCAACATCCGAGAGCAGCTGCGTCTGGTAGGCCTTGGAGCGGGAGATCGGAATCCCCTTCTGCTTGGCCAGCTCGCGTAGCTGCCGGACTGTCAGGGCGGAAAAGTCGCCAGTCTTCAGCGCCTGCTTCACCGCCTGCTGGCCCAGCGTGTGCTTCGTCACCAGGTCCTGGATGGCCGGCAGGTCCTTGATCTGATCCAGGGAACCAGGCGCAGGGACATGGGTGCAGCGGCAGGCGGGGTGAAGTGGCTGGGGCGGGAACTTCTCGATCGCGTACTCGCGGCCGTCCAGGGGCTCGCATTCGGGGCACAGGCGCTCGTCCCCCGCGGTCAACCAGGTCAGGCGGGTGACCCCGATCTGCTGCTCGAACTTCCGCGCCCCCTGGTTGTAGGCGCGCATGGTCTCCGAGCGGGCGATCAGCTCCGCCCGCTGCTGAACGCTTCGAAAGACAGTCTTGCCGGCTTTCTTGAACTCCGCGGGGTCGGTGACGATGCCACCGATCTGGCGGGCGATGCGCGCCGGGCCCTGCCCCTGCAGGATGCCCGCAGAGATCGCGGCCTTGGTGCCGGCCACCAGGTCGTCGGAGAGCTTGCCCAGCAGCTGCAGCTGGTAGCCGGTCAGGAAGTCGAAGGCCTGGTCACTGACCACACTGAAAGCCCCGGCTGCCAGGTCCTGCTTGTCGACCACCGGAAGGTCCTTGTAGCCCGGGAGCTTGAGCGCCCCCAGCTTGGAAAGCACGCCCTCGATGCCCGCAGTCGCAGCTTCCTGTGTGACACCCTTGTAGACCAGCTGCAGGTCTTTCTTCAGCCGCGCGCCCGTCTGCTGGATGGATTTCTCCAGCGCCTTCAGCCGCGCGAGCTCCACCTGCTTACCCGGCAGCCGGTCCCCCGTGAACTGGGAAAGGTCGCCCAGCTTGAGGACCTCGACGTGGATGGCCTTGGCCGCCTGATCCAGCTGCTTCATCGACTGGGCCAGCAGCTGGTCCGTCATCTTCCCCACATGGGCAAGAGACTGGGCGGTCGCCTCCTCGATCAGCTCCCTTTGCGAGGGGCTGAAGGCGGCCCAGGCGCGGGAGCCTTGAACCAACAGCAGGCCCTCGGAGACCAAGGCCTGCAGAGTAGGCTGGTCCAGCCCCGTGTGCCAGGGCAGGCTCACGCGGCCTGGTCGTCGAGCGTGGCCAGCAGCTTGTCCACCCGGGCGCGGGCACTCTCTTCCAGCTGCCGGTTCACCGCGTGATACAGGCCACTGGGATCACCGGTCATGCTTGCCCCGGCTTCGGGATCTTCCTTCCCGGGCTCCTTGCCCTGAAAGCCCTGAAGCCGCTCGGCCAGGTTCAGCAGGAAGGCCACCTGCTCATTGGTCAGCATGCCCTGCTGGGCCAGGCCCACGATGTCGCCGGGCGTCAAGGGTGCCGCCACCTGCCGGGTCTCGGACTTCATCTGCGCCGTTTCGACAGCCGGATTCAGCCCGATCATCGTCTGCAGGGTGTTGACCGAAATGAGACCCCTGTCGTACATCTCCACCAGCACCTTGCGAGTGTCCGACGTGGCGGACAAATCGATGCCGGGGAAGACGATCTGGACATCCGCGTCACGCTTGCCCTTCATCTCCAGGTAGTCGTCAATGACCCAGGCCAGCATTTCGTGTGCCATGTCGCGCAGGTCGGCCAGCATCAGCTGGATCTTGGCGAAACCCATGCTGGCGGTTGAGAAGTTGGACCCGTCGCCGGACACGAGTGCCCGGGTGAAGCCCATGGCGACGATGATGTCGGTCTTGGCTTCCTTGATCTTCTCTTCCGTCTTCAGCGCCTCGCCCTCGGCGCCGTAGGTCTTGACCTCCACGTAGAAGGGGACCACCGCCCCCTGCTTGGGGTCCATGTTGTCGAAGGTCTTCTTCACGTCGTTCATCTGCGCCTGGGTCGGCATCACGACCTGGCGGCCGAACTGCCCACCCACCTGGATCAGGCGGATCGGCGTGGCCCAGCGCTTGGCGATCGCGCGGTCCGCGCGCCGGTAGTCGCGCAGAAGCTCGATCGACTCGAAGGCCGGCAGGATCATCGAAGTCCCGTGCTCGGCGAAGTCCGGGGCATCCCAGATCCAACGCCGGAACTGCAGCAGGGGAATTGGCTTGCCCTCCGTGGGCTCTCCGCCCTCGATCTCGGTGATCAGCGGCAGGACTTGGACCAGCGCACCGTCCTTCACCGTGGGCTTCAGGTCCGCGGGGTTGAGCACCTTCACGCGCGCGAAGTCCGTATACGTGGGCCTGCCATCCTCGTTCTTGCCGGTGGGCGCGCCGCCGTACTCCTTGAAAGCCGCGGCCTCCCCCTTGGTCAGCAGCTGCAGCAGCTGATCCTTCAGCCACCTTTTGAGCCCCAGCCGCCGCTTCAGCTCCAGCAGCTCTTTCTTCAGTTGGGGATCCGAGCACAGGATGGTGAAGTCCTCGCCCAGGGCCAGGGTGCGCCAGGCGTTGATGCAGTTGTTGACGATGGGCTCTTCCTGGTAGTACTTCCAGGCCCGCTTCGCCCGGTCGCGCCAGTCCTTGGGCACGCCTTCCGTGGTCAGCAGGCTACCGAAGGGATCGATGGTCGCGGCGCTCGAGTTCAGCGGCGGGGCATCGATCACAGAATCGGCTTCCAGCTCCTGGCCGGCAGGCACAGCCGCGTGTGCTACGCCCTCGCTCTTCATCGCCGGCAGCTGACCCCAGGGCCACAGGTCACGAATGTGCATGGATCCTCCTACTCGAAGACTTTCCCGGTCATCACGGGCATCACGAACTCCGCCTTGACCAGCCCCTGGTCGTTCGTGTCGTACTGTTTCAGCCGCTCGCGCTCGATGCGCAGAATCGCGGTCCGCGCGCTGTC
>JAUIFJ010000028.1 GCA_030429345.1 bacterium
GGTGCCAGGGACGGTGCCAGGGACGGTGCCAGGGACGGTGCCAGGGACGGTGCCAGGGACGGTGCCAGGGACGGTGCCAGGGACGGTGCCAGGGACGGTGCCAGGGACGGTGCCAGGGACGAAGCCACAGGCTGCGCATGCTACAGGGCGGGCTCGCGTCACCGAGTACATCCTTTGACCTATGTTCGTTCTACATGCGCCCGATGCATGGTTTTTGCTGAATCCTTATTTCAGCTCCTTGAAAGGAGATCTGATGTTCACACTGCTTCAGCACCCTGCCCTGGTCCACGCCCCGATCGGCATTGCCCTCATTCTGCCCTTGCTGGTCCTCTTGTTGCTTTGGAAGTACCGTCAGGCCTGGAGCCTGCTCCTTCCAGTTGCCCTTGCCTTTCTTTTGTCGGCCATGATCGCCCTCAGAAGCGGAGAAGAGGTGGAAGACCAGGCAGAGGAGCGGGGAGTTTCCCACCAGCAGATCCATCAGCATGAAGAACTGGCCGAGGCAGTGCCATTTCTGGGGGGCGCATTGGTGTTGCTTGTCGCCGCAGGCATCTGGGCACCGGTCCGCTTCCGCCAGCCGCTTCGAATCCTGGCGCTGCTGGCGTCGCTGGTTGTCCTGGGGCAACTGCTGAGAGTGGGGCAGACAGGGGGAGAGATCACCCACGGATCCGGAAAGAATCTTCCCCCGGGGAGTGTCTACGACGAAGATTGATCCCGGGGAGTGGACAGGGGTTGGAGAAGATCTTCCAGGAAATAGGCGCTCAGGGCGGCGCGACCGCTAAGGCCTGCCTTGCGGTAGACTTCCCGGCTCTGCTGGCGGACAGTGCGTTCGCTGGTTTCGCGGATCTCGGCGGCCTCGCGGTGGCTCAGTCCCTTCAGGATCAACAGGGCCACTTCGCTTTCCGCAGGACTCAAGCTCCATTCGCGGAACTGCTTTTCGATCGCCTGGCCCAGACCGCGAACGAGTTCCTGGTTCTCCTTGCGGAAGCGCTCGCTGAGAGCGCCCGCCTCGCTCAGTTCGCGACGCAGGCGCTCGCGGTCCTGCCTCATGGAGCGGCTGGATTGTGTCAGCAGCACCATGCCGATGAAACACAGGGCCATGATGCTGCCCTCGAAGAGCAGATGCTCCCATTCCAGCTCGGCTCGCATGTCCGAGTAGATGTCGATGGCGATCAAAAGAAAGACCGTTCCGTAGAGCAGGCTGTAAATGCGGTTCTGGATTAACTGGGGCAGTACGCGCAAGGCTCGACTCCTTTTATGTCAAGTGACGCATGTCCTTTGACGTACACGGTTTGTCCTTGAAGGTGGAACCAGAATCTATCGATCGGGTTGGCAGGGGAAAATGGCACTTTCCGCGTCAAGGATGTGCCCACAATTGCAGGGGATTTCCATGAGAACGCGCATCGGGATTGTCGCACAAGTGCTTCTTTGCTGGATCGGTATGGCCTTCGCCGCCGCGCCCGAAATCGGGCAGGTGCTGTGGATGCCGGCGGTCCAGGCCGAAGAGGGCGAGCTGGACTTGCAGGATTACAGCGGGAAGGTGGTCTACCTGGATTTCTGGGCCAGCTGGTGCGAACCCTGCAAGGCCAGTTTCCCCTTCATGCAGAAGCTGCACGAAGACCTTGCGGAACAGGGCCTAGTCGTGCTGGCGGTCAATCTGGACCGACGAGCGCAAAAGGCGGAGCGTTTCCTGGCGGAACACAAGGTGGATTTCCAGGTGGCCTACGATCCCAAGGCTGCCAGCGCCGAGGCCCTGGAGCTGCAAGGCATGCCCACCTGTTATCTGCTGGATCGCGAAGGCAGGCTGATCTTCCGTCATACCGGATTTCGCGAGGAGGATCGCGAGGAGCTGAAAGACGCGATCCTCAAGGAGCTGTCGAAATGAAGAAACGCCCTGCCCTGGCCTTCCTGCTGTTGGCCCTTCTATTCACTGGCTGCGCGATCAAGCCCCTGCAGCCTTGGGAACGGGATCTGCTGGCCGAGCCGGAAATGCAGACCATTCCGGACCCCATGGATCACGCCCTGGACGAGCACACCTATTTCAGCAAGGAAACGGCCCACGGCGGCGACGGCGTCGGAGGCGGAGGTTGCGGATGCAATTGAATCACGAGACGGGCGGCGGAAAGGCTTCCCGGGCGATCGGGAAGGCCGTGGCCGCACTTCTGGGCGGCCAGCTCTGCCTGGGAAGCGCTGCCGCCTCCGAAGGCGCTCCGCGCAACCGCATCGAGTTCGCGGGATTGTACTACAAGGAAAGCGCCCGCGTCCAGGTCAGCGAGCCGACCCTGCGCTGGACCCGCAGCTTCTCCGGCGATCGTTCGTTCTCGCTGCGCCTCGGTTTCGACGCCATGAGCGGCGCCAGCCCCAGCGGCGCGCTTCCGACCCTGCAGGCGGAAACCTACACCAGCCCCTCCGGGAAATCCTTCCGCGCAGGCGCGGGCGAATTGCCCAAGCGGACCTTCTACGACGAGCGCGTGTCGGCGGGCCTCGAGTATACGCAGCCCTGGGCTTCCGGCCTGAGTGGCAACAGCGGTGTCAATGTCTCCTCGGAGGCGGACTACCTGTCCCTCGGCATCTCGCAGAGCCTTGCCTGGGAGTTCAACCGCAAGATGACCACGCTGACCTTGGGAGCGTCTCACAACCGGGACACAGTCGAACCGCGCGGTGGCCTGGGCGAGCCCTTGAGCGACATGGAGACCGGAACGGTCGAGGAGGGCGGCAGCAAGTCGAAGAGCATCAGCGATCTGCTCTTCGGTGTCACGCAGATCCTCGATCGTCGCACGCTGCTTCAGGTCAACCTGGGATTGGGCTTCGACAGCGGCTTCATGACTGAACCCTACAAGGGAGTCAGCGTCTTCGATGATGCAGGAAGCCTGGTCGGGCTGCTGCGTGAGAGCCGGCCGGACAGCCGTCGACGAACGACCCTCCTTACTCGCCTCAACCGCCACTTGGGGCGGGACGTTTTCTCGGGCAGCCTGCGCTGGTATCACGACGACTGGGGCGTCGACAGCTGGACCCTTGATCTGCGCTACCACTTCAAGCCCGACCTGGACCAGGTATGGCAGCCCCATCTCCGCTATTCCAGACAGACGGCGGCCGACTTCCAGCGCTTCGCCCTGCGCGAAGGCGAGCCTTTACCGGAACATGTCTCCTCGGACATGCGCCTGGCCGACCTGAATTCTCTCACGCTTGGAATGAAGTACAGCCGTCCCGTGCTCAACGGCAGGCTGAGCCTGCGGCTGGAGTACCTGCTGCAGAGCGCCCCGGTCCCTGACGGGCAGGTGCCGGAGCCTCTTCGGGGAATGGACCTGAATCCGGACCTGAAGGCCCTGCTTTTCGGCCTGGGGTATACGATCGACTTCTAGACGAAGCACGGAAGCCGTTTACAGGACTCTCCTGTCCGGATCACGGAGCAGGACAGGTTGTACTACAACCATTCTCCGGGGAAGTGACGCAGGATCATGGATCACGCCATGGAAGAACAGGGAAGGCTGGAGGCCACGGATTCCGGCTGGCGCTTCTCTTTCACCTGTTTCGGCGGCCCTTGCGAGGTCACCCTGGATCATGCCCCCCGCCGCCTGGCACAGGAGCTCGGGGAAGAGGCGCGCTGCGAGGCACTGCGCATCCAGTCCAAGTTCAGCCGGTATGCTCCATCCAGCGAGCTCAGCCGCATCAACCGCGGTGCCGGCAAGGCCTGCGAAGTGGATGCCGAGACCGCGGGCCTGCTGGACCTGGCGGACACGGCGCACCATCTGAGTGAAGGCGCCTTCGACATCAGCGCCGGTGTGCTGGGACAGTTGTGGGATTTTCGCCGCAGCGGAGAACAGGTCGAGGGAAGCGAAGAGCGGCGGCGGAGCCTGCTGGCCCGCGTAGGCTGGAGCCGGGTGGACTGGCGGCGACCCCGGCTCAACTTGCCGGCGCGCATGGAGCTGGACCTGGGCGGCCTGGGCAAGGAATACGCGGTCGATCGTTGTCTGGCCCTGCTCGCCACGAACCATCGAGGCGCCCTGCTGGTCAATTTCGGGGGGGACCTGGCGGTTCATGGAACCCGGGAAGGCGATCAACCCTGGAGAGTGGCCGTTGAAGAGGTGGATGCGGGGCAACCCGAGCGCATGCTGCACCTGCGCGAAGGCGCACTGGCAACTAGTGGAGACAATCGTCGCTTTGTCTACTGGCATGGAAAACGCGTCGCGCACATCCTGGATGCCCGCACCGGCCTGCCCCCCGATAAGGCGCCCCGCAGTGTTACAGTAGCCGCGCCGACCTGCTGCGAAGCGGGTCTGTTGGCGACACTAGCCCTACTGCGCGGTGCTGCAGCAGGAACTTTTCTGGAAGAGCAGGGCCGGCCACACTGGATCCGCAACGCGGATGAGTGAAAGTGAACCGAAGTAGTCATTCTTCGAAACAGGTTGGTGCCAGGGACGGTGCCAAGGACGGTGCCAGGGACGGTGCCAAGGACGGTGCCAAGGACGGTGCCAGGGACGGTGCCAGGGACGGTGCCAGGGACAGTGCCAAGGACTGTGCCAGGGACGGTGCCAAGGACGGTGCCAGGTTCGGTGCCAGGGACGGTGCCAAGGACGGTGCCAGGCACGGTGCCAGGCACGGTGCCAGAGACAGTGCCAGGGACAGTACCAGGGACGGTGTGACGGTATGGATCAACTGCGAAGCAGGTCTGCTGGTCACCCTGGCGATCCAGCGTGGAGACGGCGCCGCCGCCTTGCTGGAAGAGCGGGACAGACCCTTCTGGATGGCTTGCGCTGGAACCTGAGCCCTCTTTCGACGATACTTCCATGACTGGACATCCCGCCGCGAAATGAGACTTGCGTTTCCTGCAGCTGGAATGTTACCGTACCCGAAGAATGAATAGCCGCTCCCTCCATCCCGCGCCGCTGCGCGCCATCTGGTTCATCAGCGCATTGCTCTACCTTGCGCTGGCGGGCTTTAGTCCTGCTTTGGCACTGGAGCAGGCCTTCCTGGCTTCAGCCACGGATGCCTGCGCCTGTTGCGAGACACAGCCCGAATCGGCGGTTGCCGAACCTGCGGCCGCCCCCTCTGAGGAATGTGGAACGCCTTTCCCTCTGGACAGCTGCTGTTCGACCCCGGAACCGACGACAGAAGCAGCTGAGCCAGAGAGCGGCTGCTGTGGCACCGATGCGGACACATGCGCCGACTGCAGCCACTGCCATCCGCCCGTATCAGGCACCCTGACCTTGCCCCTCCTGCAGCCGCCCCACAACAGTTCGCTGCACGAGCCGCAATCCCTTTCCACCTTGTTCTGCATTTCGGAGCGCCTGCTTTCCCGGCTGGCGGAATCCGGCATCTTCCGTCCCCCCTTCCACAGCCTTTCCTGATGTGAGCCCGACCTCTCTTCGGAGGTCCACCCCCACTATTCGGAAAGGAGAATTCCATGCATTCATGGATCCGCTTCGCGTGCTGTGCCCTCTTGGCCGGCGCGCTCGGTGCCCAGGCGGCGACGCTGAAGGTCACCGTGGAGAACGACCAGGGACAGCCCTTGCCTGGCACGAACCTGCAGCTGCAGGGAACCGCCCTGGGCGCGGCCACCGACCTGGAAGGGCGCGCCGTTTTGACGGGCCTGCCCCTCGGCGAACACACACTGCTCGCCACCTGCCTCGGCTACGACAGCCTGGGAACGGATTTCGAAATCACCGCCCTGCACCAGACCTGGGAGCTGTCATTCACCTTGACGGCCGCGCGCCTCGATCTGCCGGATCTGCAGGTGGACGGCGGCCGCTCTTCCGGCCTTGACCTGAGCGAGGCCCGCCCCGTCGAACGCATCACGAGCGAGGAGCTGCAGGCCCTGGCCGGCGGCGGCGGCGTGCTGCAGGCACTCGGCTCCAGCGAGGGAGTCGACACCAAGCCCTGCGCCCTCTGCGGCTCGGCGGGCATCGGCCTGCAGGGCCTGGATCCTTCCTATACCCAGGTCAAGGAGGACGGCCTGGCGCTGCAGAGCGGGCTGGGTTCGCTCTACGGCACGGAATCGATGCGCACACAGGACCTGGAATCCGCCGAACTGAGCCGCGGCAGCAGCGACGCCCTGCAGGGCGGCGAGGCCATCGCCGGCAGTGTCGACCTGCGGCGGGCGGCCATCGGCCAGCGGGATACGACGCGGCTGCAGCTCGCCCTGGGCGACGGCCTGCGACACGAAGCCGCGCTGAGCATCGAGCGGCGGGATCCGCTCGGAACCAGGCTCTCGCTCAACTGGTCCGCTGAGCCGCAGCGGCTGGACCGCGACGGAGACCGTCTCACGGACAGTCCGCAGCATGGCCGTCTGCAGGGACGCATCGAGCAGCAGGCACGGGCCTTCGGCATCGACTGGAAATGGTCGCTGAAGGGCCTGCGCGAACAGCGCTTCGCCGGGGACGTGGACTGGGAAGAACGGGATCGCGGGAGCAGCACCGTATACGGGCGCGACATCCGTGTGTCACGGGGAGAGGCGCGCCTGGACGCCGGCTGGCAGGATCCTGCGGATGGCGCATGGAGCGCCTCGGCCGCATGGGTCGAACACAAGCAGGATTCCTGGTACGGACCAACCTCCTTCGACGCGAGCCAGCATCGCGGCCTCCTGCGGCTGGAACGGCGCAGCCCGCTCGCGCAAGGCGAACTGGCCCTGGAGACCGGCTTCAGCTGGGACCGCTACCGCGACAACCTGGAGCTGGGCGTGGAGACGGCGCGGCTCGACCGTGTTCCCTACATGGCCGGAGTGTATACAACGCGCCTCGCCGAGACGCTCAGCGCCCAGGCGGGCCTGCGAGTGGAGCAGCACGAGAAACAGGGAACGATTCCCCTGCTGCGCGGCTCCCTGCGCTGGGTCCTCGCCCCCGAATGGTCGCTGCACCTGGGGGCGGGGCAGGGCTACCGGCAGATCACGCTCTTCAGCCTGGACAAGGCCGTACACGCCGGCTTCGACGGAGTGCGCCTGGCCCGAAGGCTCGAGCCCGAGCGCAGCCTGGGGCTCAACGCCACCCTTGCCTGGGAGCGCGTCTCCGCCGAAGACGTGAAACGTTTCCGTCTGCGTCTGCACGCCACCGAGTTCCGCGACAAGGCCGTGCTGGCCTACGCCTCCGAAACGGGATATACCGAGTACTCGAATGCTCCCGAGGCCTACAGCCGCGGCTTCTCGTTGAGCCAGGAATGGCTGCGCGCCGGCGGCTGGGGTGCCCGTCTTTCGGCCAATGCGGCGCGGGTACGCTATCTCAAGGCGGAGAATGGGCAGGAACGCTGGCATGAGGAGCACATGATCAGCCGCTGGTCGGGAAGTGTACGCCTGTCGAAGGACTTCTTCGCCCGCGGCCTGCAATTCCGCGGCACGTGGAAGATCTTCGGTCCCCAGAAAATGCCCGCCGGCCGCGCCATCGACGAGTCCCCGGTCTGGCACACGACCGACCTGAGCGCGCAGCAGCAGCTGGGCGCCTGGAGCCTGGGCCTGCACCTGGAGAACGTCCTTGACTACACACAGCCCGACTCGCCCTTCCTGCGCTCAGAGGAGGGCGAGCTGCTGGATTCGGCGATGATCTACGGTCCCCTTGCCGGACGAAGAGTTCGCCTTACATTGAGTACCGGCTTCTAGGTGCGTCCGCAAGCGGGCGCGGCTCTCCGGGCACCGAAGAGAAGTTCGAAGCAAGTTGATCTGTAGGTCATTGGAGAAGGAGGAATCATGAAGATCCGCATCGTCTACTGCCAGGTCTGAAACTACGAACCCAAGGCCGCCGGTCTGGCGGCTTTCCTCAAGAGCGCACTGGGTGTGCAGGCGGAGCTGGAAGCCGGCAGCGGCGGCATCTTCGATGTCTACAAGGACGGCAACCGCGTCTACAGCAAGCACGAGACCGGGCGCTTCCCGGAACACGAAGAGGCGCTCGGATTGTTGAAGTGATACGAAAAAGCCCCGGCCTTGGCCGGGGCTTTTCTCTCCGGTGAGTGGAGGCTCCTAGGCCGGGGCCTGCGCCTCTTCCGGCTCTTCCCACTTGCCGTGTTCGCGGATCAGCTCGATCAGCGCGTCGACGGCCTCGGCAGAAGGGATGTTCTTGCGTACGACATCGTGGCCCACGTAGAGGTCGACCTTGCCGGCGGCACTGCCTACGTAGCCGAAATCGGCGTCGGCCATTTCGCCGGGGCCGTTCACGATGCAGCCCATGATGCCGATCTTCAGCCCCGTCAGGTGGGAGGTGCGGGCGCGAATCGCCCGGCTGGTCTCTTCCAGGTCGAAGAGGGTCCGTCCGCAGCTGGGGCAGCTGACGAACTCGGTGGAGAAAATGCGCGCTCCGGCGCCCTGCAGCACGGTGAAGGCGAAGAGCCGGCTGCCGGTCAACGCCACATCGCCCAACAGGGTCAGGCTCTGGCCGATGCCGTCGGCCAGCAGCGCTCCCAGCTGGCTGGCCAGCGAAAGCGGATCCGCGCATTCGCCGCCCTGCGCCAGCAGATCCACCGGCATCTGGCTGCCCTGTCGCCTCAGCACCTGGTCCAGCAGGCGGTAGCGATGCACCAGGTTCTCCCCTTCGATGGAAAGCAGGGTGCGCTCGGCGGAGAAATGCTCGCTGATGTACTGCACGATGCTGTTGATCTGCGGTACTTCGCGGGCGCGAATGTGGAACTGCAGCAGTTCCGGCATGTCCTCCTTCAGGTCGACCCAGCTCGAGATGTCGTCATGGATCACATCGACAGGCACGATGCGCCGTGAGACACGGTCGTCGACACGGTCCGAGTCGAAGAGCGTGACCGGCGCTTCCAGGTCCGCCAGCGCGGAGGGTTCGGCGGGAATGCGGCTGTCCGGCTCCGGCAGGCGGTCCTCCATTTCGCTGATGCCCGGCACATGCTGGGCGTTGCTCATCAGCGTCACCGGCACCTGCGAACGCCCGCCAATACAGAAACGCTTCTCCCGGTCACAGATCTCGCGGGTCTGCCGCGGCGACCAGCTGGTCCAGTCCAGCCCCGCTTCCGGGTAGGCCAGGCCCGCGCTGGCGCGTCCCTTGTCGAAGAGCGCCGCCAGGCGCGAGGCGGGCTGCACCTCCATTTCCGGAGGATCCGTCAGCGAGACGCGCACCGTGTCGCCGATGCCGTCTTCCAGCAGCGCGCCGATGCCCTGGGCGCTTTTGAGGATGCCCTCGATGCCCCCGCCGGCCTCGGTCACGCCCAGGTGCAGCGGGTAGTTCATTTCGTTCTCGCGCATGCGCTCGACCAGCTCGCGGTAGGCGTAGACCATGACGCGCACGTTGCTGGCCTTCATCGAGAGCACCAGGTTGTGGAAGTTCTCCTCCTCGCAGAAGCGGATGTACTCCAAAGCGCTTTCCACCATGCCGCGGGGAGTGTCTCCCCAGCGCTGCACCATGCGCTGGCTCAGCGAGCCGTGGTTGGTGCCGATGCGCAGGGCCTTGCCTTCGCGCTTGAGCAGCTGCACCAGCGGGCGAAAGGCCTCGCGGGCCTTGTCGCGGCCCTCGTCGTACTGGGCCTCGCTGATCTCCGCCGTATCACGACCGGGGCGGCCGGAGAAGTTGCCCGGATTGATCCGCACCTTTTCCACGTGCAGGGCCGCTTCCAGGGCGGCGCGGGGGCTGAAATGGATGTCGGCGCAGAGGGGGACCTTGACCCCGCGGGAGTGCAGGGTGGCGCGGATCTCCTTCAGGGCCTGGGCGTCCTTGATGCCGGGGGCCGTGATGCGCACCAGCTCGCAGCCGGCCTGGACCAGTGTTTCCACCTGGGCCACCGTCGCGGCCACATCGGTGGTCAGGGTATTGGTCATCGACTGCACGCGGATCGGCTGGTTGCCGCCCAGCAGCAGGTCCCCGATGCGGACCGTTCGCGTCTTGAATCGCTTGTAGCGCAAGCGGTTGGTAGTGTACATCCCTGCCTCATGCTGCCCTTGCCGGGGCAGCCGGCTCCTGGAGCTCCGTCTTCGTCTCCAGCTGCGGCTGCCGTCGATATCGATATCGAAATCGAAATCGACCAAAGCAAGCCGCAGCCGCCTCCGCGTGGATTTGTGCGGCTCGCGATTGCTTCGAGCGGCAGGACGGAAGCGTCCCGGGAGTGCAGGGGACGAAGCCCTCGCGCTTCGCCGGCGATATCCCCGACGATGTCGAAATCGATGCAAGGGAAGTGGTACCTTGCGGACTTCCCAGGGATTCAAAAGAGGTGGCTTCATGTCCGAGCAGACTCCGGCGGAACCGACAGCAGAAGTGAAGCGCCCCGAGCGCAGGATCCGCCGTATTGCGGTTTCGACCAGCGGCGGCGACGCTCCGGGGCTGAATGCCGTGATTCGCGGCGTGACCAAGTCGGCGATCCAGAAGTACCACTGGGAAGTCATCGGCATTCTCAACGGCCTGGAAGGCCTGATCGACACGAGCCGCATTCTTCCCCTGACCATCGAGAACGTGCGCGGCATCCTGCCCAAGGGCGGCACCATTCTGGGGGCCGATTCCAGCGGCTATCCCTTCAACCGCCGCGTGATCCGCGACGGTCAGGCCGTCGACCTGGACGTGCGCAACCTGATCAAGCAGAATTTCCACTACCTGGGCCTGGACGCCCTGGTCTGCATCGGCGGCGAGGGCACCATGGCCATCGCCCACGAACTGTCCCAGCTCGGGATTCCCGTCGTCGGCGTGCCCAAGACCATCGACAACGACCTCTACGGCACCGACTATACCTTCGGCTTCCGCACGGCGGTGCAGAACGCCATGGAGGCCTGCGATCGCCTGCATGACACGGCGGCCAGCCACCACCGGGTGATGATCCTGGAACTGATGGGCCGCTACGCCGGCTGGATCGCCCTCAACACGGGCATCTCCGGCGACGCGGACGTGATCCTGATTCCGGAGATCCCCTTCGACCTGCAGGAGATCAACGACGCCATCATCCGCCGCCAGCGCAGGGGCAAGGACTTCTCGATCATCGTGGTCGCCGAAGGAGCCCACCAGCAGGGCGGAGGAGCCCACGTGGCCGAATCGGCCGACGAGCGCGCCTCCGACATGGACCGCCTGGGCGGCATCGGCAACTGGCTGGCGCGGGAACTCAACAAGGGCACCAACATGCAGTGCCGCGCCACCATTCTGGGGCACATCCAGCGCGGCGGCAGCCCGACGGCCAGCGATCGCCAGCTGGCGACCTTCTTCGGCGTGCACGCCACCCAGCTGATCCACGAGGGCCGTTTCGACCGCCTGACCGTACTCAAGGGCACGGAGATCAGCGACATTCCCATGGAAGACGTGATCCGCCAGTACAAGCAGGTGGATCCCGAGGGCCAGATGGTCCGCTATGCCGAGCGCATGGGGGTCTGTTTCGGCCGTCCCAACCACGAGATCCAGTACTAGCGGGAGGGCGCTTGCGGAGCGAAGGCACGGCAGACCATTTCCCGGCCATGCCGGCAGCGGAGCCCGATGGCTTCGCGTTTTGCCCCTCTCCCTGTCACACGAGACCGGATCGGGGGGAAGAGTGATGCGCGCGCTCGGTGTGATTCCCGCCCGCCATGCCTCGACCCGCTTCCCGGCCAAGCCCCTGGCCCCGATCCTCGGCCGCCCGATGATCCAGCATGTCTGGGAGCGCTGCATGCAGGCCACCGAGCTGGACGAGCTGGTCGTGGCCACGGATCACGAGCAGATCGCCGCCTGCGTGCGCTCCTTCGGCGGCCGGGCCGTGATGACCCGCGCCGACCACCCCAGCGGCAGCGACCGCATGGTCGAGGTCGCCGAAAGCGATCCCGCGGAGATCCTGGTCAACATCCAGGGCGACGAGCCGCTGATCCCGCCGGGCCTGATCGACGGCCTGGTGCGCCACCTGCGGGACAGCGGGGACTGCGGTTGTGCGACAGCGTCGACGGCCTTCCGCGACCTGGAGGAACTGGAAAGCCCGGACGCCGTCAAGATCGTGCTCGGGACTGGCGGGCGGGCGCTCTATTTCTCGCGCGCCGTGATCCCCTTTCCGCGGAACGGCGAGGCGGACCTGGAGGAGTATCACAAGCACATCGGCATCTATGCCTTTCGCCGGGAAGCCCTGCTGGCCTTTCCCGGCCTGTCCAGCCGCGCCGAGGGCATCGAATGCCTCGAGCAGCTGCGGCTGCTGCAGAACGGGCTCAGGATCGACGTGATCCGCGGGGACTGGCAGCCCCGCGGCGTCGACCGGCCGGAGGACATCGCCGCCGTGGAGGAGATCCTGCGGCGGGACAGCAAGGAGAGGGGATGAGTCGCAAACCGCGTCTGCGCAGCAAGTTCGTCTTCATCACGGGCGGGGTGGTCAGTTCCCTGGGCAAGGGGATCACCATCTCCTCCCTGGGCATTCTCCTGCAGGCCCGCGGGCTGAAGGTCAACGTGATCAAGCTCGATCCCTACCTCAACGTCGACGCGGGGACGATGAATCCCTACCAGCACGGCGAGGTATACGTCACCGAGGACGGCGCCGAGACCGACCTGGACCTGGGGCACTACGAGCGCTTCCTCGACATCACGACCAGCCGCATGTCCAACGTGACCACCGGGCAGATCTACGACTCGATCATCCGCCGCGAGCGCTCGGGCGACTACCTGGGCGACACGGTGCAGGTGATCCCCCACGTGACCGACGAGATCAAGAAACGGATCACGGAACTGGCGAAGAGCGAGAAGGGCACCGATGTGACCCTGGTCGAGGTGGGCGGCACGGTGGGCGACATCGAGAGCCTGCCCTTCCTGGAGGCGATCCGCCAGTTTGCCCTGGCCGTCGGCCGGCGCAACAGCCTCTTCGTCCACGTGACCCTGCTGCCCTGGGTCCAGACGGCGGGCGAACTGAAGACCAAGCCGACCCAGCACAGCGTGATGCGCCTGCGCGAGATCGGCATCCAGCCCGACTACCTGATCTGCCGCAACCAGACGGGACTCGTGCGCGGCACGCGCGAGAAGCTGGCGCTCTTCTGCAACGTGGAACAGGACGACGTGATCGATGCCCGCGACGCGGACAGCATCTACCAGGTCCCCCTGGACTTCGAGGCCCAGGGCCTGGGGCAGAGCGTGGTCGACAAGCTGGGCATCAAGGGCCGCAGCGTCGACCTGGGACGCTGGCGGGAACTGGTCGAGCGCATCGAGGCGCCGGAGGGCGAACTGGAGATCGCGGTCTGCGGCAAGTACGTCGAGCTGACCGAGGCCTACAAGTCGATCTCGGAGGCCCTGTATCACGCCGGCTTCGACGCGCGTCGCCGGGTGCGCATCCGCTGGATCGACAGCGAGAAGGTCCACGCGGAGAATGTGGCGCGGCGGCTCGAGGGCTGCGCCGGCCTGCTGATTCCCGGCGGCTTCGGCGACCGGGGCATCGAAGGCAAGATCGAGGCCGCGCGCCATGCCCGCGAGAGCGGCCTGCCCTTCTTCGGCATCTGCCTGGGCATGCAGGTGATGGTGATCGAGTTCGCGCGCAATGTCTGCAACCTGCGCAACGCCAACTCGGGCGAGTTCGCCAGGCGCCTCAAGCACCCCGTGATCGACCTGATGACCGACCAGCGGGGAGTGCGCATCAAGGGCGGCACCATGCGCCTCGGAGCCTGGCCCTGCGTGGTCGCCCGGGATACGCGCGCCTTCCGCGCCTACAAGAAGGAAGTGATCAGCGAGCGCCACCGCCACCGCTACGAGGTCAACAACCGCTACCGCGAGCAGCTGGAAGCGGAAGGCCTGGCGCTCTGCGGCCAGAGCCCCGACGGGCAGCTGGTCGAGATGGTCGAGCTGAAGGAGCACCCCTGGTACCTGGGTTGCCAGTTCCACCCCGAGCTGAAGAGCCGCCTGATGAAGGCCCACCCGCTCTTCCGCGAGTTCGTCAAGGCCGCCATGAAACACGAAGAGGCGAAAGCCGGGAGCCGGGAATGACACACAGCGTGACCATCGGCGATTTCCGGATCGGCGGAGAAGAACCGCTCTGCCTGATCGCCGGACCCTGCGTGATCGAGAGCCGCGAACTGGTGCTCTCGACGGCGGAGAGGCTCAAGGCTCTCTGCAGCGAACACGGCGTGCACTTCGTGCTCAAGAGCTCCTTCGCCAAGGAGAACCGCACCTCCGTGGACGCCTATACCGGTCCGGGCCTCGAGGAAGGCCTGCGCGTCCTGGAGGAGGCGCGGCGCGAGCTGGGAGTGCCGGTGCTGACCGACGTGCACCAGGAAGACCAGATCGCGGCCGTCGCCGAGGTGGTCGATGTGCTGCAGACGCCGGCCTTTCTCTGCCGGCAGACCCGCTTCATCCAGGCCGTGGCCTCCGCGGGACGAGTGGTCAACATCAAGAAGGGGCAGTTCCTGGCTCCGCGGGACATGGCCAAGGTCGTCGAGAAGGCGCGCGCCGCCAGCGGCCCCGAGGGACGGATCCTGGTCTGCGAACGCGGCGCGACCTTCGGCTACAACAACCTGGTCAGCGACATGCGCTCGCTGGCGATCCTGGCCGGGACCGGCTGTCCCGTCGTCTACGACGGCACCCACTCGATCCAGTTGCCGGGCGGGGAAGGCAACCGTTCCGGGGGAAACCGCGAGTTCGTGCCCCTGCTGTCGCGCGCGGCCCTGGCGGCGGGAGTGGACGGGCTCTTCATCGAGACCCATCCGGAACCGGACAAGGCCCTCTGCGACGCGGCCAGCATGCTGCCCCTCGACCAGGTGCCCTTCCTGCTGCAGGACTGCGTGCGCCTGCACGCCGTGTCCCGCGAGGCCCGCGCAAGGACGCGGTCGTGACACAGGCGCAGGGAATCCGCCTGGTGCTGCTCGACGTGGACGGCGTGCTCAGCAACGGGCGCCTCTACCTGGGGTCCGGCGAGGAGCTGAAGGCCTACGACGCCCGCGACGGCTTCGGCATCTCCCTGCTGCAGGCCGCCGGCATCCGCGTCGGGATTCTTACCGGGCGGCAAAGCGCCAGCGTCGAGCGCCGGGCCGCGGAGCTGCGCATCGATCCCCTGCTGCAGGGACGCCCGGACAAGGCCGAGGCCTTCGCCGAGGTCCTGCAGGGCCTGGCGCTGGAGGCCGACGAAGTGTGCTACATGGGGGACGACTGGCTGGACCTGCCGCTGCTGGCCCGGGTTGGGCTTTCGGCCTGCCCGGCGGATGCGCGCCCCGAGGTGCGGGAGGCCTGCGACCTGGTCACCCGGGCCCATGGCGGCCGAGGCGCCGTGCGCGAACTGGCGGAATGGATCCTGCGGCAGCAGGGCAGGTTGGAAGAGCTCCTGGCGGCGTATACGAAAGGGGACGCGGATCATGGCCGAAGCACCCGGCAGTGAGACACGCTGCATCGAGTGGCTGAAGGAGGTCGTGCGCATCGAGCGCTCGGCGCTTCAGGCCCTGGAGGAACGGATGGACACGGCCTTCGTGCGCGCGGTGGAGCTCATCGACAAGGTGCGCGGACGCGTGATCGTCTGCGGCCTGGGCAAGTCGGGCTTCATCGCCCGCAAGATCGCCGCCACCATGACCTCCACCGGCACGCCGGCCTTCTACGTCCACCCCGTCGAAGGGGCCCACGGCGACTTCGGCCTGATCCAGCCGGGGGACGTGGCCCTGGTGCTCAGCAAGAGCGGGGCCGGCGAGGAGCTGGGCCTCCTGCTCCCCTTCCTCAAGCGCTCGGAGGTGCCGGTGATCGGCATCACCCACGACCTGAAGAGCCCGCTGGCCGAACACAGCGAGATCGTGCTCGACGGCAGCATCGAGCAGGAAGCCTGCCCCAACGGCATCGCGCCGACCACCAGCTCGACCGTGGCCCTCGTGATCGGGGACGCGCTGGCCGTGGCCCTCATGCGCCGTCGCGGTTTCAGCCGCGAGGACTTCGCACGCTTCCATCCGGCGGGCGCGCTGGGGCGGCGCCTGCTCCTGCGGGCCATCGACGCCATTCCCAAGGGCCGCGAGCTGCCCAGCGTATCCCCGGAAGCCGAGCTGACACGCGTGATCCTGAGCATCACGGAGAACCGCGTCGGCGCGACGCTGGTCCGCAAGGACGGGAAGCTGCTGGGGCTGATCACCGATGGCGACCTGCGGCGGCACATGCTCTCCAGCCGGGAAAAGAAGGACATCACGGCCGCCGAACTGATGTCCCCCGCTCCACACACTTTCGCCGCCGAGGGCCTGGCCGCCGAGGCCATGGCCCTGCTCAACCGGCACAAGATCCAGCAGCTCGTGCTGACGGATTCCGCCGGGCGACCCGCGGCGATCCTGCACCTGCACGACCTGCTCAGCCAGGGCCTTCGCTGACATGCCCGCGCGCCTGTGTCACGCTGCCTGCCTGCTGGCCCTGCTGGCAGCCTGCAGCCGCTTCGAGAGCGACGCGGAGCTGGAGGACATCAGCGACCGGCCCGAGCAGGAGTTCCTGCAGGGGACCATCGAGCTCTTCGAGCAGGAGCGCCTGCTGGGGACCGTCGAGGCGGATGTGATCCAGCAGTTCAAGAAGGAGAACCGTCTGCTCCTCTACGGCTCCGTCCACGCCGAGGATTTCGACAGCACCGGCAGCCTGCGCTCGCAGCTGGATTGTGATACCCTGCATGTCAACCGCGTCCTGCGCGACCTGAAGGCCGTCGGCAACGTGATCGTCTATTCCAGCGAAACGCCCTCCGGGCAGGGCCGTCTGCGCCTCGAGACCGATTCGCTGGAATGGAAGAACCGCATCCAGCGCATTCGCACGGAGGCCGACGTGGTCTTCTACACGGAACAGGACACGCTCTACGGAACCGGCTTCTCCAGCGATCGCGACCTGCGCAACTGGGAGATCACGAAGGCGCGCGGCGTGAGCCACCGGCCGGAGGGTCAGCCGTGATCGCCCTGCTGCTCGTCTTCCTCCACTGCGGCAGGGCCGCGGCCGAGCCGATCACCCTGGAACACGCGGACATCTTCCGCAATGTGCCTGTGGGCACCGTCGAACTCCAGGAGCTGCAGGGCAACGTCCGCGTGCTGCACAAGGGCATGGTCATCGATTTCCACTTCGGCCGCTACAATCGCCAGAACGGCGTGCTTCACTGCATCACGGACGTGGTCGTCACACAGGAAGGCGACACGCTGACCGCCGACGAGATCACCTTCTACGAGAAGGACGAGCGGACCGTGGCCCGCGGGCACGTGGTCTACCGCGGCGACAGCCTGCTGGCCACCGGGCGCGAGGCGATCTGGAAGCGCGGCCTGGAACAGGGCGAGATGAGCGGCGAAGTGCGGATCACGGACTTCAAGGCCGGCCTGGTGCTCGACTGCGACCGGGCCCAGCTGGACAATGCCAGCGGGCGGGCCCGCGCCGATCGCAGTCCCGTGCTGACCCAGCTGGAGGGCGGCGAGCAGAGCGCCGTCCTGCGCGCCCGCGTGCTGGAAGTCTTTCGCGGCCAGGAAGAGGCTCTGGCCTGGCAGGAGGTCGAGCTGGAGCGCGAGGGCCTGGTCGCCACTTGCGACAGCCTGCGCTTCCTGCAGGCGGAAGGCCTGGCGCGGCTCTTCATTGACCCGCGCATCGTCCAGGAGGACCGCGAGATCAGCGGACTGGAAATGGAGATCTGGAGCCGGGAGCAGCAGCTGGATTCGCTCAAGGTGCACGGCCAGGCCCTGGTGCTTTCGCCGGCAGACAGCGTCAGCGCCAGCCTGATGGATCGCCTGGAAGGAGATGAGCTGCAGATCCATTTCCGCGAGGGGCAGCCGGAGCGCATTCTCGTCGAAGGCTCGGCCCTGGCGGTCAGCTTCCTGCGCGACGATGCCGGAGAAGCCGGCATGAACCTGGCCCGCGCCCCGCGCATGGAGTTTCGCCTGCAGGAGGGCGAGCTCGAGGAGCTCTCCATGGGCGGGGGAGTGCGCGCCTGGTGGATTCCCCTGCTTGAACCGCGAAAGCCCGCCTCTCTCGAGTCGCGGGAAGCCCCGCCCGCTGTGCCGTCCACTCCACAGGACACACCTGAAGAAGGTGCTCCCTGAACTCTGAAATGGACTTTACTGCAAATGCAGTGCCAAGTTTTGGAAGTCCCGGTTTTTTTGCTTGCGCAGCGCGGTGGAATTGCTACACTTCCTTCAATCCGAAGCGAAAATCGCCGGAGATTCTATTGAGGATTCCGCAGCGCTTCGCCTGGAGAAGGTCGGTCACCGGAAGGCCGGCCCAGCGGAAAGAAGGCGGTACAGGGGACACGGACCGCGCTTCCTTTCGACAGTCCTGACCGTTTCCAAGACCTATATGGACAAGCCCTTCGGGGCCTGGAGCCAGATGACTCGTCAGCTGAGCAGCGATCAGCTTGTCAAGACCTACGGGCGCCGCACGGTGGTCCAGGGGGTCTCCATCGAGGTCCGCACGGGCGAGATCGTCGGCCTGCTCGGCCCCAACGGCGCCGGCAAGACGACCACCTTCTACATGATGACCGGCATGATCCGCCCCACCGCCGGACGCATCCTGCTGGACGAGAAGGAGATCACGCGCCTGCCCATGTTCCGCCGCGCCCGCCAGGGCCTGGGCTACCTGCCCCAGGAGGCCAGCATCTTCCGGCGCATGACGGTGGAAGAGAACCTGATGGCGATCCTGGAAACCCTTCCCCTGAAGCGCAGGGAGCGCAAAGAGCGGCTGGATGAGCTGCTGGCCGAGCTGCGGGTCTCGCACCTGAAGAAGGCCCTGGCGCATACGCTCTCCGGCGGCGAGCGCCGACGGGTCGAGATCGCGCGGGCACTGGTTACCCGGCCATCGTTCATTCTGCTCGACGAGCCCTTCGCCGGAGTGGACCCGATTGCGGTCGGCGACATTCAAAGCATCATCCACGAGCTGCGTGAACGCAATATCGGGGTGCTGATTACCGATCATAACGTACATGAGACGCTGAGCATTACGGACCGGGCCTATCTGCTCTACGAGGGCAAGATCCTGCGTTCGGGCTCGGCGGAAGAGCTGGCCGCCGACGAACAGGTGCGCCGCCTCTACCTGGGAGAGAATTTCCGCCTGGTGCGCCGCGAGCGCAGGCAGCCGGAAGAAACGCAATAGTGTGACTGCCCTCGAGGCAGGGATGAAAGGCCTTCGCCCATGATGCAGCTTCGACAGGAAGTTGTGATGCGCCAGGAGATGGTGCAGACACCCCAGCAGATCCTGCGCAGCGAGCTCCTGCAGCTGCCGATGATGCTGCTGGAGGCGCGCCTGAAGCTGGAGGTGGAGGAGAACCCGGTGCTCGAATTCGACGAGTCCGGCCTGGACATGGAAGACGATACGCCCGAGGAGAAAGAGAAGAAGGACGGCGACGAGCCGGACTTCGAGGAAGCGGTCAGCGACGACGACAATTGGGACGAGCTGATCAACGAGGACACCCAGGAGTTCGGAGCGCGCCAGGCCTCGCAGAGCACACAGGAGCTGCTCGATATTCCCCGCCCCCAGATCCAGACCCTGCAGGAAGAACTCATCGAGCAGATGCAGATGGACAATCGCCTGAGCGCGGCGGACCAGCGCATCGGCTTCGAGCTGATCGGCAACCTGGAGGAATCCGGCTACCTGGGCGTCAGCACCGAATACGTCAGCATGATGCTCGAGGTGCCCGAAGAGGATGTGTTACGCGTGCTCAAGCGCATGCAGCGCTACGATCCGATCGGCATTGGATCACGGGACCTGCGCGAATGCCTGCTGGTGCAGCTCGAGGCCCTCAAGGAGGTGGGCGAGCACAATCCGCTGGCCTTCCGTATTGTGGACGAGCACTTCGAGAACTTCACCTCCAAGCGCTACGAGATCCTTGCCCGACGGCTGAGCGTCTCGCTGGATGAGATCAAGGAAGCCTTTCTCTACATCAGCCGGCTCAATCCGCGGCCCGGCACCGGCGAACCGAAGGAAAAAGAGAACTACGTCATTCCCGACCTGATGGTCGAGAAGGTGGTCTCGGAGCTGGAAGACGGCAGCAAGGACGAGGAATTCGTCGTCAGCCTGGTGGAGGGCAATATGCCCTCCGTGCGCATCAGCCGCACCTACGAGAACATGCTCCGCGCAGGCCGCAGCAAGGTGGACAAGAACGTGCGCGACTTCATCGTGCGCAAGGTCGAGAGCGCCCGCTGGTTCATCAACGCGATCCAGCAGCGCCGTGAGACCATGCTCAAGGTGATGCGTTCGATCGTCAAGCTGCAGCTGGATTTCTTCATGTACGGCCGCGATTCCATTCGCCCGATGATCCTGCGCGACGTGGCCGAGGACATCGAGATGGACATCTCGACGATCAGCCGTGTGACAAACCGCAAGTACGTCCAGACCGAATGGGGGGTCTTCGAGCTGAAGTACTTCTTCAGCGAGGGCATGACCACCGACTCCGGCGAGGACGTCTCGACCAAGATCATCAAGAACAAGCTGAGCGCCATTGTCGGGGCGGAGGACAAGCACAAGCCCCTGAGCGACCAGAAGATCGCCGAGATGCTCGCCGAGCAGGGCTACAAGGTCGCCCGCCGCACGGTGCAGAAGTACCGGGAACAGTTGAATATCCCGGTCAAGCGCCTCCGCAGGGAGATTTGATCCCCTGCCAACCCGCAGGGGCGGCCTGCGGCCGCCCTCTTCCGATCATTCCGAACTGCTCCATGTGATCCAGGGCGGCCGCAGGCCGCCCATACAGGGTTGCCGGGCGCGACGAGAGGCTGCAATGAGAGAGAAAAGGGGCGGATCCCAAGGATCCGCCCCTTTTGTGTTGCAAATGCTTCGCGACTAGTTCTTGAAGCCGGCGATGAACTGCAGGTACATCCAGTTCATGCCGTCATTGGGATCACCGGCGAAGTGATCGTCGGCCATGAACATGCTGTAGCCGGCGTTGACCGTGAAGTTGTCGAACTTCTTCGACAGGGTCAGGTCGATCTCGTTGCCGATGGCCGTGTCCATGCCGCTGGCGCCATTGAACTCTTCGACGGAACTGAACATGTGGAAGTCCAGCTTGTAGTCGATGAAGTCGGCCACGTTGCCCCAGACATTCAGCTCGATGTCGTTGAGGCCATTGGGGCCGCCGTTCAGGAAGAAGTCCATGTAGCCGTTGAACTTGTGACCGGTGTGGTACAGGTTCTGCCAGCCCATCTCGGTGGCGTCGGTGCTGCCGCTCTGGGTCTCGTAGCCGAAGCCGATCTTCTTGACGATGCCGTCGCCCAGCTTGTAGCTGCCATCGAAATCGATCAGCATGCCGGCATAATCGACATCCGCAGCACCCTGCTCGTTGGTGCCCATCTGCATCGCGAAGTTGAAGTTCACGCCCAGGGCGCCGTCCATGTACTCTTCGCCCTTGTTGTCGTAGTGCACACCCAGGGTGCTGCGCACATTGGCCTTTTCGGCGGCGTCCTCGCCGAAGTCATCGTTGTTGTAGAACACGTCGATGCGCTTGCCGAAAAGGTTGTTGAAGTACAGGCCCCAGGCTGTGCGATCCATGTTCGCCGCCATGTTCTCGACGACCTTCAGGCCATAGAACTGCACCATGGTGAAGGGCAGCGTGTAGCCGGCGACCCAGCCCTCGAAGGAGCGGCCCGTGTTGCTCCAGCCCACGTTGCCGAAGAACCGGTGATCGGCCTTGGGCATCTCGAAACGACCGGCGGTCAGATTCAGGCCGGGGATCACGCGGCAGTCCCAGCTGAAATAGGCCTGGTGTACGTCCATGCCTTCGGGATCCTCGAGGGCGCCGGCAACGGGCATGCCCGTGATGCGGCTGTCCTGGGCCTGGATGTACATGGTCAGCCCGTCGGTGGGCATGGCGGTGAAGCCGAGACGGGTCCGCAGGTAGGACACGCCGAAGGCGTCCACGTCGCTGTCGAAGGAACCATTGGTAAACTCGCTGCGGTAGCGCACCTGGGCGTCCAGTTTCACGTCCGTGGCGAGGGCCTGGCTCACAATACCGGTCGCGAGACCGAGGGCCAGGGTCGAAAAAATCAGCTTGTTCTTCTGCATGTACTCCTCCTGGAAAAGGCTTTCGAACATGGAAGGAGTCGCGCCGATTGTCGTGTGACCCGCCGGGGCACTGCCGTCACGACCTCTCCCGCTGTCGTACAAATCTAATGCATTCATAGAGCAATCCCAACTTGCCACACAGGACCCGTGTCGTGCTCCGAATGCTTCCGTACAGCTTAGGCCGTCGCCGGTCTCGTTGGCTTGATCTGGATCAATGGGATTGAAAAAGGGGATCGAATCGGTTCCGGATTACAGAATCGTCAGACGCAGTGTTCGTGTACATAAATTGAACACTTTAGAGCCCTCCCGGCGAGCTTGTACTCGCTCGGGAAGGAGTCCGGCGGATCCGGACTTAGCTGAAGAGGGCGCGCCAGGCATCTTCCGTGAGGCAGGGAAGCGCCTCGAGGGCCAGGTTGTCGCGAATGTGCTCGCGGGTCTTCATGCCGACGAGCACGCAGCCCACTCCCGGTGTGCTGCGGGCGAACTGCAGGGCCCTGGCGGCATCGCTCTCGCAGCCGGGCATGGCCTCGGCGAGGTATGCCGGCAGGTCTTCGCAGAGCTGGCCCTGCCCCAGGCTGAGGCTGCCCATGAAGAACAGCTCCCGTTCCAGGATCTGCTGCTGCAGGCTGGGGCGTCCGGAAGGACTCTCGTTCAGAAAGGCCAGCTGGGCCAGGCTGTAGGGCGCCTGGATCACTTTGCAGCGCGTGCCGCCCCCGCCGGCCTGCCGGGCCAGGTCCAGCAGCCGATCCAGCTGCAGGCTCGCTTCCTGCTCGCCCTGCGGGTAGAATCCGTCCAGGCTGGCGAGCCCCCAGCAGCGGGCGTGGCCCTCCTCGCAAAGCTCTTCCAGGGCGGCAAATGCTTGCAGGAGAAGGGCTTCGCCCCGTTCGCGGCCCTCGGCTCTCAGGGCAAGTTCCGGCGCGTCCAGCAGGAGGATGTCAAAGGAGTCCAGCCGGCTCAGCTTGCGCGCCAGGGCCAGCTGCTGGCGGATCCAGTCCGGATGACAGGACCAGCCCTGTGCGACGAAATCAGCCTCGGCCAGCCCGGATTCCGGCAGGATCCGCTTCTGGAAGAAATCGTCCGGATCCTCTTCCTTGCGGTCCAGCGACACGAAGCCCATGTGGGTGGTAATGACCAGGTTTTCCCGCGCTGCCGACGCGCGGGCCAGGGCCCGCGGCAGGGCTTTGCCCAGGGCCGTCTGGCTGCGCCGGTGGCGGTAGGCGGGGGAAGTGTCGAAGAGATTGCAGCCGCCGGCCAGGATCTCGGGAACCGCGCTTTCGATCTTCAGGTCGACGATGTTCTTGACTTCGCCGGAATTGCCGCCCCAGCCGATGGTCGGCAGGCGCAGGTCCTCCAGCAGCGGGCGGCGTCCTTCCCCCCGAGGGGCGGGGGCTTTCTCGAACCAGCGGCGTGTGGCCTCGGGACTGGCCTGGCCGGGGATGCTCATCGACAACTCCTTTTCACTTGGCGGCCAAGCTATCAAAGCCTGTCCAGCCGCGGCGAGGCTTGGTGCCCATCAGGCCATGCAGTACCTTTGGCGGATCGTCCGGACACGCCGGACGGCCAAGCTACAGGACTTCCCCCATGGACCAGATCCTGGCGCAGATCCGCGCCTCCCGCGAACGCTACCAGAAGGAACTGATCGACTTCCTGCGCATTCCCTCGATCTCCACCACGCCCGAGAACGCCGGCGATGTGCGCGCCTGTGCCGAGCACCTGCGCGAGCGCTGCGCAGAGGCAGGACTCGACAACTGCGTGATCCACGAGACCGCTCGTCATCCGATCGTGACCGCCGAATGGCGCAAGGCGCCCGGGGCTCCGACGGTGCTTGTATACGGACATTACGACGTCCAGCCCGTCGACCCCCTGGACCTGTGGGACAGCCCTCCCTTTGAGCCGGTAATTCGAGGCAACAAGCTGGTGGCGCGCGGCAGCGCCGACGACAAGGGGCAGCTCTATATCCATGTCAAGGCCGTCGAGGCCATGCTCAAGGAAAAAGGCACCCTGCCGGTCAACCTGGTCTTCCTCTTCGAGGGCGAGGAGGAAATCGGCAGCCCCAACCTGGAACCCTTCATCCGCGAGCACAAGGAGCTGCTCAAGGCGGATGTGGCCCTGATCTCGGACACGGCCATGTTCGGGGAGAACCTGCCTTCCATCTGTACCTCTCTCAAAGGTCTCACCTACATGGAGCTGCGCCTGAAGGGCCCCAACCGGGACCTGCACTCGGGCGAGTTCGGCGGCCCGGTGCGCAATCCGGCCAATGTGATCTGCGAGTTGATGGCCAGCCTGTGGGACAAGGAGGGACGCGTCGCCGTCGAGGGCTTCTACGACAAGGTCGTGGAGCTGAGCGCCGCCGACCGCGAGGACATCGCCCGCTTGCCTTTCGACGAGGCGGCCTACAAGAAGGATCTGGAAGTCGACGGCCTGCGTCCCGAAAAAGGCTACACGACCATGGAACACCTGGGCTCGCGGCCGACCATCGATGTCAACGGCATCTGGGGCGGCTACCAGGACGAGGGTGCCAAGACGGTGCTGCCTTCCCTGGCCGGCGCCAAATTCAGTTTCCGCCTGGTGGCGGGGCAGCGGCATGCGGAGATCCGCGCCCTCGTGGAGAAGCACCTGAAGGACCGTATACCGGCGGGCATCGAGGCCGAGTTCATCGAGCATCACGGTGGCGAACCGGCCATGGCGCCCATTGATCATCCGGCCGTGCAGTGCGGCGCCGAGTCCATGGAGAAGGTCTTCGGCAGGAAGCCCTTCTTCCAGCGCGAAGGCGGCTCGATCCCGATCGTCGGCACCTTCGACACGCTGCTGGGCATCAAGACCGTGCTGCTCGGATTCAGCCTGCCCGATTGCCGCATCCACAGCCCCAACGAGAACATGGACCTGCCCAATTTCCACCGCGGCATCGAGACCATCGCCTGGTTCCACCAGCTGCTTCCCAGGTACCTGGCCCGATGATCCGCTGTCTCACACCCGTCCTGCTCTTCCTGCTGGCCTGCGGGGGCGAGGGGCCGCCTTCCCTCGAGGTCGAGCGCGGCCTGTTCCAGGTCCGCCTGCACGAGGCGGCGACGGTCAGCGCCGTCAACTCGACGACCGTGTCCGCGCCGCGGCTGCGCACACAGCTCCAGGTGCAGTGGCTGATCGAGGAGGGCACACAGGTCGAGAAGGGTGACACGCTGCTGATCTTCGACCGCACGGAATTGCAGAAGGACATCGACGACCGGCTGAACGAGCTGGAGATCGCCCAGGCCTCGTACAACAAGAACAGCGCGCGTCTCGAAGCCGAACTGCGCAGCCTGCGCAGCAACCTGGTCGCCGACTCGACGAGCTACCTGCTGAGCCAGCTGCGCCGGGAACGCACGAAGTACGAGAGCGAGATCGTGAGACAGGAGGCCGAGCTGCAGTTCGCCCAGGCGACCCTGTCCTACGAGAAGTCCCGCGCCAACTACGAGGCCCAGGTCGGCATCAACCGCGAGGAGCTGCGCGAGCTCGAACTGAAAATCGAGAACGCGCGCGAGAACCTCGCCAAGAGCCGCCGCGAGTACGACCAGCTGGTGCTGATCGCTCCCGACAGGGGGATGGTGGTTTTCCTGCAGGTCTGGCTGGGCGGCGAGCCGCGCAAGGTCAAGGTCGGGGATACTCCCTGGCGCGGCGCCTCGCTGATCGAGCTGCCCGACTTCAACCGCATGATGGTCAAGATGGAAATCAACGAGGTCGACCTGAACCTGGTCAGCCTGGAGGATTCCGTCGACGTGGTGCTCGACGCCTGGCCCGATCGCCATTTTCCCGGCCGTGTGACGGACATCGGAGTGCTGGCCCGCGAATCGGAGAACGGCGGCGCGGCGCGGGTCTTCGACCTGACCGCCGAGCTCGTCGACCGGGACCCGGTGCTCAAGCCGGGCATGAACGCCCGCGCGACGCTCTTCGGCCGGCGCATCGAGGACTGCATCTCCCTGCCCGTGGAAGCGGTGCACCGCGACGAGGACCAGTGGTACGTCTGGCTGCTGGAGGGCAGTGCCTTCGAACGCGTCGACGTGGAAGTCGGTCCGACCGACGGAGACCGCATCGTCATCGAGATGGGCCTGCAGGAGGGCCGGAACCTGAGCCTGGTCTCCCGCGAGGAATGGGCCGGGCGCGAGGGCTCCTGAGTCCATGAGTTGGATGAGCGCCAGCGCGACCCGCGAGGCCCTGCGCATCAGCACTTCCGCGCTGCTGTCGCACAAACTGCGCAGCCTGCTGACGATGCTCGGCGTGATCTTCGGCGTCGCCGCCGTGATCTCCATGCTCTCGATCGGCGAAGGGGCGCGGCGCGAGGCCCTGCGCAACATCCAGCAGCTGGGGGCGCGCAACATCCTCGTCGACCAGCTGCCGGCGGAGGAGATCCCCGACGAGGATCGCGAACTGGGAAGTCCCGGGCTGGGCCTGAGAGACATGCGCGCCATTCGGGGCATGCTGCCCGGCGCGCGCCTCAGCCCGGTGCTGCGCAGCGACGCCGTGCTGCAGGCCGGCCGGGTCGTGGCGCACGCGGAGATCCAGGGCGTGCAGGAGGATTTCGCCGAGCTTTTTCCCGGGCTGCTCGTGGAAGGCCGCTGGCTGAGCGCCGCCGACAACCGCGGCCGCAGCCGTGTCTGCGTGCTGGGCAGCGAGATCAGCCGCGAACTCTTCGGCTGGTCGGACCCGCGCGGACGGCTGCTCAAGATCGACGGACAGTGGTATACGGTGGTCGGGCGCGTAGTGCCGCGCGATTTCAGCGACAAAGGGCGCAAGGAGCTGGAGCTGCGCGACCTCAATCGCGATGTCTACATTCCCTTCGAGACCCTGCGCGGCCGACACCTGGAGGAAGGGCACCCGAACCGCATCGACCGCCTGGTGATCCAGGTGCAGGAGGTCGCCGCCGTCGCCGGTGCCGAGGAGCGCCTGCGCCTCGTGCTCGAACGCCGCCACCAGGGAGCCCGTGATACGCGTGTCACCGTCCCATGGGAGCTGATCCGCCAGAGCCAGGCCACCCAGCGCATGTTCAACCTGGTGATGGGGGCCATCGCCTCGATCTCGCTGATCGTCGGCGGCATCGGCATCATGAACATCATGCTCAGCAGCGTGCTCGAGCGCACGCGGGAAATCGGCATCCGCCGCAGCGTCGGCGCCACGGCGGCCCACGTGATGCAGCAGTTCATCATCGAGGCGGTCCTGCTTTCCGTCGGCGGCGGCCTGGCCGGCGTGGCCCTGGGCCTGGCCCTTAGCATGTCCATCGACCTGCTGGCCGACTGGCAGACGCACGTCACCCTGTGGTCGGTGGCCCTCTCCTTCCTGGTCAGCGCAGGCACGGGCCTGGTCTTCGGCATCTACCCCGCGCGTCGCGCCGCGGCGCTGGATCCCATCGAGGCGCTGCGCCATGAATAGGGCCCTGGACATGCATTCCCGAACGAGTTCTCGCGCGGAGACGCGGAGACACGGAGAAGAGGGTATGATCAAGATTGCTTGTGATGCTTCGGCAAGGTCCTCCTTGCGCATGCGTTTCGTGATCCAGTTGCTGCTTGGCCTGCTGGTGCTGGCGCCTGGACAGGGCGAGGCGCGTCGGCGGATCACGCTGGAGGAGGCCCAGGCCCTTGCGGGGGGAGCGCACCGGGACGCGGAGGCTCGGCGCCTGAGCGAGAAGAGCTGGCGCCTGGATCGCAGCGACCACCGGCTGCGCCTGCTGCCCCGTCTCAACCTGCGTCTCACGGCGCCGGCAATCAACGACAGCGAGCAGGAGGTGGTGAGCGACAAGGGGCAGGTGACCAGCGTGCGCGTGCAGAGCGAGCGCCGCTTCGGCGGGGTCGACCTGTCCAGCGAACTGCCCAGCGGCACCAGCCTGGTGGCCGGTTTCAGCATGAGCCGTCTCAAGTCGGACACGGACAGCTACACCTACCCCTACGACGCCAGCTATTCCTTCAGCCTGCAGCAGCAGCTTTTCGGACGCAGCTGGCTCTTCGAGGAGCTGGCCCGCGACGGCAGGCGCCTCGACCTGCAGCAGCGCCGCGTCAGCGAGGAAGGGGCGGTTTTCCGTCACCGTGTGCTGCGCGAGTACTACACCCTGCTCCAGTCGCAGATGGCTCACGATCTGGAGCGGACCGGCCTGCAGGAATCGGACAGCAGCTTCGCCCTGTCGCGGCGCAAGTACGAGGCGGGAATCATCGCCGAAAGCGACTTCCTCAAGCTGGAGCTGGAGAACCTCGAGCGGCACAGCCGTTTTACCAGCGACTCCCTTTCCCTGCGCCTGCAGGAAGAAAGCTTCCGCCGCCTGCTGCATCTGCCGCAGAACACGGACTTCGAACTCGACACGACCGTGCCGATTCCGGTGGTCGAAACGGAACTGGGGCCGCACCTCGAACAGGCGAACACGGCCAACCTGACGGTGCTCGCGGACCGTCTCAGTCTCTACGAGGCAACCCTTTCGCGCCGCGAAGCCTGGCGGGATCTGCTGCCCTCGGTCAACCTCAGCATGAGCTGGGACCAGGCCATCGAGGACAGCACGCTCAACACGAGCTTCGACGACGGCCGCCTCAACCGCAGCCTGAGCCTGCGCCTCTCATGGCCGCTCTTCACCTGGGGCGAGCGCCACCGTGCCTGGCAGCGCAGCCGGATCAGCGTGAGACGCGCCGAGCTGGCGCGCGAGGAAGGGCTGGAAACGCTGGAACTGCAGCTGCGCGGGCAACTCAACCGCGTGCGCGAGCTGCAGACCCTGATCCCCCTGCGGGCACGGCAGCTGCAGCTGGCCGAGCGGGACTACGAGATCACCCAGGAGCGCTTCCGCTCCGGACAGATCACGAGCCAGGAACTGATCGACGCCGAGCGCACTCTTTCCAGCGTGAGACTCACGGAACTGGGCGCAAGGATCGAGCTCGTGCTCGCGGCGGCGGAACTGGAGCGTCTCACAGGGGCGGATCGGGAAGAGGTCCTGCGCTAGGGGGTGGTTCCTACTCGATGTAATGACACCCCCGGCTCTGGCGGTTGGCCAGGGCGGCGGAGGTGACGAGCACGGCGCTGCGGATCATGTTGCGCAGGCCGATCAGGGAATCGGTGAGCGCCGTGCGGCGGTAGAAGCCCTCGATTTCCGTTTCCAGCTGCCGCAGCTGGCGCAGGGCGCGCTGCAGCCTCGGGCGGGTGCGTACGACACTGACATAGTTCCACATGGTGTGACGGATCGAGTTGCGGTCCTGCAGCAGCAGCGCGGGGTCGGCCTCCTCGCCGCTTACCGGCTCCCAGTCGCGGATCGCCAGGGGACGCAGATCCCTCCAGCCGCTTTCTCGGATGTCCCGCGCCACGCGCCGACCCCAGACCACTCCTTCCAGGATCGAGGCGCTGCCCAGGCGGTTGGCGCCGTGGAGGCCGTTGCAGGCGCATTCGCCGACGGCGTAGAGCCGGTCGATGCTGGTGCGGCCCTGCATGTCGGTCCAGACTCCCCCGCAGAAATAGTGCGCCGCCGGCACGACGGGAATCGGCTCCTGAGTGATGTCGACACCGTACTCGAGGCTCTTGGCGTGGATCGTCGGGAAGCGTTCGCGGATCTCGTCGGCGGCCATGCGCTCGTGCAGGTCCAGGTGCACGAAGGAGAGGCCGTGGTGGATCATTTCGCGGTGGATGCCGCGGGCCACCTCGTCGCGGGGCGCCAGGTCCTTCCAGTCGGGGCTGTAGCGCTCCATGAAGGCCTCGCCGCGTTCGTTGATCAGCCGGGCTCCGGCGCCGCGCACGGCCTCCGAGACGAGGAAGCGCGCCTTGCCGCCGCGGAAGAAGGCGGTGGGATGGAACTGCACGTACTCGCAATGCATCACGCGGGCGCCGGCGCGGTTGGCCATGGCCAGGCCATCGCCGCGGGCGCCTTCGGGATTTGTCGTACGGAGGAAGACCTGTCCCAGGCCGCCCGTGGCGAGCACGGTCTGCTGGGCCAACAGGGTCCTGACGGCGCCCGCCCGGTGATCCAGCAGGTAGGCTCCGCAGCAGCTCAAGGGAGCATAGGCCTGGTGCGGATCCTGGCTGTGATGCGCCGGGGTCAGCAGGTCGATGGCGGTGTGTTCGCACAAGAGGCGGACGCGGGGATGTTCCTGCAGCGCCCGCAGCAGCCCGATCTCGATGGCGCGGCCGGTGTGATCCGCGGCGTGGGCGATGCGAGTGCTCGAATGCGCCGCCTCGCGGATCAGCGCCAGGTCGCCGTCGGGTCCGCGATCGAAGGGAATGCCCAGGCGCTCCACCAGCAGCTCCCTGACGGCGCGCGGCCCTTCGGTGGCCAGGATGCGGATCGCCTCCGGGTTGTTGATGCCGTCGCCGGCGCGCTGAAGGTCCTGGCCCAGCAGCTGCGCCGAATCGTCGCTGCCGCGGTAGATGATGCCGCCCTGGGCATAGAGCGTATTGCTTTCCTCGGGCAGTTCGGCCCGTGTGACAACACACACCGAGACGCCCGAATCGGCCAGGCCGAGCGCCGTCGTCGCGCCGGCAACCCCGCAGCCGAGGATCAGGACCTGTACGTCATTGTCCATCAGCTGGTTCCATCCAGTGCCCAGCAGCGACTCCGCCGGTTGTCCTCCTGCAGATTGCCGTGGCTTTCCCGGCCGTCAACCCGCGACCTGCCGTGACGCCCCCGGCTGTCATCCCGCGGCTTGACCGCGGGATCCTGAAGGGTTACACCGAACTGTTGTGTTCTACTATGTGACATGGAGTGTCGATTTCGAAATCGCCAGCGGTATCGATTACAACTCCAGCATCCGTTCCACGCTCTTCAGCGCGCGCAGGCGGATGTCTTCCGGCACCGTGATCTCCTGCCGCATGTCGCGCAGGCTGTTTCTCACGTCCACCAGTCGGATCTCGTTCATGTGGGGACAGCGCACGCTGCAGAGGCCCAGCATCGTCTTGTCCCGGTTGGCGGCGGCGATGTTGTCGCCCATGCTGCACTCGGTCAGCAGCAGGAAGCTTGGGGCTTCCGTCTCACGCACGAAGCGGATCATCTCGCTGGTGCTGCCGCTGAAGTCGACGGCCTCGCAGACCTCCGGCGAGCATTCCGGATGTGCCAGGATGATCGTCTCCGGGTGCTGCCTGCGCACGGAGGCGATGTCGTCCGTGGTGAACTGCTCGTGGACCTCGCAGCGGCCGCCCCAGCCGATCATCACTTTCTGCAGCTCTGTATCACCGCTGCCGGGCAGGACGCCCTTCTGCGGCAGGATCACGTGGCGCCCCGTCTCGCGCGCCACATTGCGGGCCAGGTACTCGTCGGGCAGGAAGATCACCGTGTCGCCGGGCAGGCTTTCCACCACACGGACCGCGTTGCCGGAGGTGCAGCAGATGTCGACCTCCGCCTTGACATCGGCGTAGGTGTTGACATAGGCTACGATGGGCACGCCAGGGTAGTCCCTGCGCAGCTGGCGCACATCCTCGGCGGTGATGCTTTCGGCCAGCGAGCAGCCGGCCTTTTCCGCCGGCAGCAGCACGGTCCGTGTCGGATTGAGGATCTTGGCGGTTTCTGCCATGAAGCGCACGCCGCAGAAAAGGATCACGGGAAAATCGGTCTCGGCGGCCTTGCGGCAGAGTTCGAGGCTGTCGCCCGTGATGTCCGGCACCGTGTTGAAGAGCGCCGCTTCCATGTAGTTGTGCCCCAGGATCAGCGCCTGGCGCTCTTCCTTGAGGGCCAGGACCTCGCGCGCCAGCTCGGCGGTGGCGGCGATTTCGATCTCGGGGACAATGCCGGCCAGCCTTTCTTCGAGGCGGTCAGCGGCAAGGGTCGGTTGCATGGTCTTTCCTCTGTTCCCTGTTCGGGCTCCGATTCCATTCAGACCCCGTTCCTGCAAAGGTATGAAGTGCGCCCGGTTTTCGCGGGCAGGCACCCGGGCTCTCCCAAAGGTCTCACCCTGGACGGCATTGTGCTTGACTTTTGTCAGAAGCGTCTGGGAAGACCCTGAGGAATTGCTAGAATTGCCCTCTTTTGGCCCTCGAGGGTCCTTACTAATTCTTTCGGCAGGAGTTCCATGGCACTCAAGATCGGCATCGTCGGACTGCCCAATGTGGGCAAGTCGACCCTCTTCAACGCCCTCACCCGGGCCCAGAACGCGGAATCGGCCAACTATCCCTTCTGCACCATCGAGGCCAACCAGGCCGTGGTGCCCGTGCCGGATCCGCGCGTCGACAGGCTGGCGGAACTGGTCCAGCCGGCCAAGGTGCTCTACAACACGGTCGATTTCGTCGACATTGCCGGCCTGGTCAAGGGCGCCAGCCGAGGGGAAGGGCTGGGGAACAAGTTCCTCGGCAACATCCGCGAAACGGACACGGTGCTGCACGTGGTGCGCTGCTTCGACGACGGCGATGTGGTTCATGTGGACGGCAGCGTCGATCCCCGGCGGGATGTGGAGGTCATCGAGACCGAGCTGGTCTTGAGTGACCTGCAAAGCCTGGAAAACCGCCTGCAGAAGCTGCGCAAGGAGGCCCGCGGCGACCGCAAGCTGCAGCCCCTGCTGGAAGGCATCGAGGCCCTGCAGGCCTTCATGGAGGAGGGCAAGCCCGCCAGCGCCTGGCCCGGCGCCAGGGACAGCGAAACGATGAGCTCCTGGCTGGCCCAGTCGGGGCTGTTGTCCGCCAAGCCGGTGATCTTCTGCGCCAACCTGGACGAGGAAGGCCTGGCCGATGGCAACGAGCACCTGGAGGCCCTGAAGGCCCTGGCCGCCGAACGCGGCAGTGCCGTGGTGCCGATCTGTGCACGCGGCGAAGCCGACCTGGCCGGCGCGGAGGAGGAGGAACGCGCCGAGCTGCTCGAGATGATCGGCGCCGACGAAGGCGGCCTGGAAGCCCTGATCCGCACGGGCTTCGAGAGCCTGGGCCTGGCCAGCTACTTCACCGCCGGCCCCAAGGAGGTCCGCGCCTGGAACATCCACCAGGGCTGGAAGGCCCCCCAGGCCGCCGGCGTGATCCACACCGATTTCGAGAAGGGCTTCATCCGCGCCGAGGTGATCGCCTTCGCCGACTTCGACCGCGAGGGCAGCGAGAACGCCTGCAAGGCCAAAGGCCTGATGCGCGTCGAAGGCCGCGACTACGTGGTCCAGGACGGGGATGTGATGCATTTCCGTTTCAATGTGTAGGGGGTGGTTCCAGTAGGATCCGCTTGGGCTTCGAATGTGCTTGGATATCACGGATACCGTGCTATCATGACAGGATGATTCTGGACTTCAGGAACCAGGGCACGGAGGACGTGTTCAACGGAAGGCAGACCAAAGCTGCCAGAAAGCTTTGCCCCGCAAGTCTCTTCACTCGTGCCCAGTACAAACTGGAATACCTCGATTCTGCTGCTGTTCTGGAGGATCTTAAAGCGCCGCCAGGAAATCGGCTTGAAGCCCTTGCTGGCGATCGTAAAGGGCAACACAGTATTCGAGTCAATGAACAGTTTCGAATTTGCTTTGTCTGGACAACTAGTGGTCCATCCGAAGTTGAGATCGTTGACTATCACTAAGGAGTGGAAACATGGTACGCATTCCCTCGAATCGCTCCCCCGTGCATCCGGGCCAAATGCTACTGCTCGAGTTTCTGGAACCCATGGGCTTGAGTCAGCGAGACCTGGCTACGGGCATTGGTGTTCCATACCAGAGGGTGAACGAGTTGATCAATGGACGCAGAGGAGTGACACCAAGCACGGCACTGCGGCTGGCAAGATTTTTTGGTACAAGCGCGGATGTCTGGATGAACATGCAAATCAGGTGGGATCTGCATTTCACGGAGAAATCTGAAGCCGCTGATCTCCGGAAAATCCGGAAAGTGCGCGTCGCGTGACATTGCAATGTATACTGAACAGCGTAGCCAGTCGCATGCATTGATTGCCTGAAGGCATGTTGAGTGAGCACCTGTGAGACGGATGTCTTGCCGGTGAAAGTCACATCAGTGGTTTCACTGGAGAACCACGAAGAAGGCTGCAGCTGCTTGCATTGATCCGTGGTTGAAACTCACACCATCCCTCAGCGGGTACTACTGCAGAAGTGATGAAGAGTTGAACCCAGTCCTCTGACCCAAAACGGAGTCCCCCTTCATGCCCAGCCACCCCGCCAACACCCGCACCACCATCATCCCCTGCCTGCGCTACCGTGACGCGCCCGCCGCGATCGAATGGCTTTGCAAGACCTTTGGCTTCGAGAAGCACCTGGTGGTGCCCAACGAGGACGGCACGATCGCCCATGCGCAGCTGCGTTTTGGCGGAGGGATGATCATGCTCGGCTCCGTGGTCGAGAGCGAATTCGGCCGGCTGATGAAGCAGCCTGACGAGATCGGCGGCGCGGAGACCCAGAGCGCCTATGTGGTCGTGCCGGATGTGGATATCGTATACGCCGCCGCGAAGAAGGCCGGCGCCGAGATCGTGATCGGGATCCGGGACGAGGACTACGGCGGACGCGGCTTCAGTTGCCGGGACCCGGAGGGGCACCTGTGGAACATTGGCAGCTACGATCCCTGGGAGTAGGGGCGTGCCAAAGGAACCGGATAACGCCATGCTGTCGTACAGAACAGGACCCGAAACCGAACGCCTGCGGCACCGCGCCTTCACCGTGGACGATGCCGAGGCCTTCTTCGCGCTCAACAGCCATGAAGAGGTGATGCGTTTCACCGGCGAAGCGCGCCTGGCCTCGCTGGAGGCCGCCAGGGAGGCGATCCGGGATTATCCCGATTTCGATACGGTCGGCTACGGGCGCTGGGCCTGCGTGCTCAAGGAGACGGGAGCCGTGATCGGCTTCTGCGGGCTGAAGTACCTTCCCGACCTGGAGGTCGTCGATGTGGGCTACCGCTTTTTGCCCGAGTACTGGGGCTGCGGCCTGGCCACGGAAGCCTGCCGCGCAAGCCTTGCATTCGGGTTCGAGACCTTGGGTCTTAGGAGCATCTTCGCCTTCGTGCTCCCCGGGAACGGCGCTTCGATCCGCGTACTTGAGAAGGTCGGCATGCGTGCGGACGGGGATCTCCTCTTTGATGGTGAGCGCGTGCTGCGCTATGTCAGCACCTCGTCCGAAACGAGCTGACAGGCTCCTTGCCGGAACCGGCAACCAGGTTCATCCGGGGAAAAATTCATGAGCAGGCGGGCGGAGCACATCGAGACTGCGATCGCGTATCACGAGCGTACGGAGCACCGCTTTCCAAATCGCTATGCGGCCTCTCTCGGCTATATGGACTGGGCCATGCAGCCCGACCCCTTTCGCGAGTATCACGGCAGCCGGCGCATCGAGCTTCCCCTTTGCGAGCCGCAAAAGGACACGGACCCGAGCTGGGCGGAACTCCGGTCGCAGAATCCGCAGGCAGCTGAAACTCTGAGCCTGGCATCGCTGGCGGACTTGTTGTACCACTCCATGGCGATCTCGGCCTGGAAGCGTGCCGGGAACTCCGCGTGGGCGCTGCGCTGCAATCCATCAAGCGGCAACCTGCATCCCACGGAAGGCTATCTGCTGACAGGCCCGGTGGAGGGGCTGTCGGAGCAGCCGGCCCTCTTCCACTATGCGCCTTCGCAGCATGCCCTGGAGCTCAGGCGCAGCCTCGACCCATGCGTGTACGCCGAACTGGCGAAGCAGCTGCCGGCCGGCGCTTTCCTGTTCGGACTTTCCAGTATTGTCTGGCGCGAAGCCTGGAAGTACGGCGAGCGCGCCTTTCGCTACTGCATGCAGGATGTGGGACACGCCATGCAGGCCATTGCCGTCGCCGCGCGCATCCTGGGCTGGCGTGTGCGACGCGTGGAAGGGCTGGACGCCATGACGCTGGACCGGCTGCTGGCCCTGGAGGCCAATAGCGGGCCGGAGGCAGAGCATGCCGATCTGCTTCTTGCGGTGGAAACCGTCCCCACTGCCACCCAGGGACCGCTGGAGCTTGCCCTGCCGGAATCCTTGCTGACCGGGCTGTGCCCGCCGGCCGTGGGGAAGCCCAACGCCCTTTCCGCGGAGCACAAGGACTGGCCGGTGGTGGCAGAAGTGGAAGAAGCGACACGGGACCAGGGCGAGTCACACGGGGATGTCGACCTTGATCGTGAAAACAGCGCAGGCTTTGCGCCATCGACTTCCTTGCCGTCCTCGCCTTCGGCGCGCAGGCTTGTGCGCCAGCGGCGCAGCGCGGTGGCCTTCGACGGAGGCAGCGAGATTCGCCCTGAGCAGCTCTATGCCATGCTGCGCACGCTCTTGCCGGCGCTGACGCCTTCCTTGTGGACGGCTTTTCCGCAGCGGCAGCGCGTGCATCCGGTGGTCTACCTGCATCGGATCGATGACCTGGAGCCCGGCCTGGCGATTCTTGTGCGTGATCCATCGGCCGGGCCCGCACTGCGCGCGGCGATCACGGAGGCCAGGGAGTGGTCCAAACTTCCCGGATGTCCTGAGGACCTGCCTTTCTATCGTCTCACAAGCGGGGAGGTGCAGGAAGCCGGCCGCGCGGTCCACTGCCACCAGGATATCGGCGCGGACGGCGCGCTGGTGGTTTCGATGCTCGGCGCCTTCGACGGGGAGCTGCAGGAATTCGGAGCCGCCGCCTGGCGCTATCTGCACTGGGAGGCGGGCGCGATCGGCCAGCTGCTGTATCTCGAAGCGGAGGCCATCGAGCGCTCGGCGACCGGGATCGGCTGTTTTTTCGACCAGGCCGTACACAAACTACTTGGACTGCAGGATGGCAGCTTCCGCATGCTCTACGGTACGGCCGTCGGCAAGGCGGTGTCGGACCCCCGCGTGCAGACGCTGCCGGCCTACCAGCGCTGATCCGGTTCAGCGTCGGAACACTACTGTAGACGAGGAAAGGTCGACGATGGAATCGATCGAGTTGATCCGCGGCAACCTGAAGAAGAGCCGCGAGATGGCCCTGGCGCGCATCGAGGAGATGCGCGATCACGCCCTTGTGTTTCCGACGCCGCGTGGCGGAGCGCACACCCTGTGGATGCTGGGACACCTGGCCTACATCGAGGGCCTCGTGATCCACCAGTTCATGCTCGGGCAGGCCAACCCCCTGGCCGAATGGGAAGAGCCCTTCGACGGAGCGGATGTCTCCGCTGATCCGGCGATCTACCCGGATTTCGACGAGGTGCTCAAGACCTGCCGGTCGATGCGCGGGCAGACGATTGCGCTGATCGATTCGCTCGTCGAAGCCGACCTGGACCGCGAGAGCGTCCAGTGCCCCGCGGGACACGAGGAGACCTTCGGAACCTATCGTCACTGCCTGCAGTTCGTCGCCGACCACTGGTACATGCACCGCGGCCAGCTCGCCGACGCCCGCCGGGCCGCCGGCATCGATCGGATGTGGATGTGATGCACCGACGCCTGCGCCATTCCGCACACCTGCTGTTGCTCTTTGCCCTGCTAGGAGTTATGACGAGTTCCTGCAGCAGCTTCCGTACCGGAGGCAGATGGAGCGGGAGTGCCATCGATACCGCATCGGCGGTCGACCAGCTGCTTGACGGAAGGGCCTTCCAGCGTCAGGGCAGGCTGGCCGAAGCGCTGGCCTGTTACACGAAGGCCCTGGAGATCGATCCCGGGATGGCGCCTGCCTGGATCGATCGCGGCATGCTGCAGAAAAGCATGGGCCGTTTCTTCGAAGCACTGCAGGACTTCGAACACGCCTTCCAATCGGATTCGACGAGCAATGAAGCCTTGCTCCACCGCGGAGTAGTGTTCGGTCAGATGGGCCAGCTGGAGAAGGCAATCGCCGAGTTCAACAGGGCCCTTCAAACGGACCCGGAGGACGCAACCCCCTACTATTATCGTGCGCAAGCTCAGCTGCAGCTGGGCGATCACGGGCAGGCAATCAGAGACCTGGATCGAGCCATAGAGTTAGCCCCTCTTCGAGCCGCCAGCTACAATCTTCGCGGATTGGCGCACAGGGCTGCAGGTGATCTGCAAGGGAGTCGATTGGATTTCCGCCGGGCTGCCGACCTGGACAGTACCCTGGTGAATGCCTTGCACAATCTGGGAGAGCTCTGCCTGGCCCTGGGAGACCCTGTTGGAGCGGAGCGCGAATTCTCCAAGGTGATCGATACAACGCTTCCAATGCTTGAACAGGCGAAGAGCCTTCCCGGATTCCGCCTGCATCACGGCTACAAAGCGAACCTGGGTCCCGGCAGCAGCCCGGCGGCTATCCTCTTCGCGCAGCGTGTGACGACCTTCGTTGCCCGTGGGCGCCTCTACAGGGACCAGGGTCGTCTGGACCTGGCCATGGCGGATTTCAATTCCGCCCTCGAGCTGGACCCGACGCATACGGAAGCCTATTCCAACCGTTCCAGCGGCCATCTGCAAAGGGGGCAGGTCAGGGAGGCCCTGGACGATATCGAGCAGGTGCTCGAACGCGAGCCGGACAATGGCTATGCGCTGGGTCTCAGCGGATACATCAAGAGCACCTTGGGGCGCAACCGGGAGGCCCTGTCGGAACTCAGTCGGGCCATCGACAGGAATCCGCAGGATTCCTACTCTCTCAATAACCGGGCATGTACGAACATGGCCCTCGGGGACACACTGGCAGCATTCAAGGATGCGCATCGGGCCATTGGGTTGGACAGGACTCAATCTGCGTATGTACATACCCTGGGGGAACTGCACCAGCAGGTGGGGGCCTTCGAGAGTGCCATTGCCGCCTATACGCAAGCCATCGCCCTGGAACCGAAACGGGCAGTGAGCTACTTCCATCGTGCGGAATGCCATCTGCAATTGGGCCGGGCGGGACTGGCAGCCGTGGATTACAGGAAAGCCATTGTCGCGGATCCCGCCCTGCGGGACGATGAATTCGAAGAAGGCCTGCGTTCCGGCAGATAATCCCTCCTCGGCCTTGCGGACTGTGCGAGGCCTGTGCGGCGGCACAAGGTGTAAACTGAGGTCAGAGGCGCCTGATTGATGACTATGAACAGCCCCCCCTTCTGGCTTCGCAATCCCCACATCCAGACAGTACTCCCTTCAACGCTGCGGAAGGTCGTGGGCCTGTCCTACACGCGCGAGCGCATCGAGACGCCAGACGGCGATTTCCTGGACCTGGACTGGTCCCGCGCCGAAGGCCGGAGCCTGGCGATTCTGTCTCACGGGCTGGAGGGCAACAGCCACCGGCCCTATGTGAAGGGCATGGTCAAAGCCCTCAACGGCATTGGCGTGGACGGCTGCGCCTGGAACTACCGGGCCTGCAGCGGCGAGACGAACCGCCTGCTGCGCATGTACCACAACGGCAGCACGGGAGACCTGGACACGGTGATCCGCCATGCGATCGGCCTTGGCTACGAGCGAATCGTGCTGGTGGGCTTCAGCATGGGCGGGAACCTGAGTCTTTTGTATCTCGGCCAGCAGGGGGAAGAGCTGCACTTGCAGGTGAAAGGGGCCGTCGCCTTTTCCGCGCCTCTCGACCTGGCGGATTCCGCGGAGCGGCTTGCCCGTCCGCTCAACACGGTCTACATGCAGCGCTTCCTGCGCAAGCTGCATGCCAAGATCCGCGTCAAGATGGAGCGCTTTCCGGGACAGATCGATGACAGGGGCTATCAGCGCATTCGCGATTTCAAGGCCTTCGACGACCGCTACACGGCGCCGATCCACGGTTTCGCTGACGCCGGGGACTACTGGGAGAAATGCAGCAGCCGCCCCTGGCTGTCACACATCCGCGTGCCGACGCTGATCGTGAATGCGGCGGACGATCCCTTCCTGGGGCCGAAGTGCCTGTCGATGGAGGAGGAGAACCCCTGTGTGAGTCTCGAAGTGCCGGAGTGGGGCGGACACATCGGCTTCATGCTCGAGAGGCCGAACGGACGCTATGCCTCGGAATTGCGGGCGGTGCAGTTTCTGCGCGAGATTCTTTCCTAAGGGTCGATCATCACGCGGAATTCGATTTCCGCGATCGACACGCATGCAGCGCTACGGTACCGGCATGAGATACGGTCCGCAGCCCTCTTCCAGCAGCACGGTTCCTTCCGGAAAACCCGAGATGTACAAGGGCGCTTCCGGGTGCATCATCGAATAGCTGCCGATCAGCTCGCGGCAGGCGGCGATGTGGCGCCAGACACGCTGGCGGAAAGGAATGCCCTCTTCAGGGTAGTGGACGCGGTTCATGCCGATCTCGCCGGCGTCGTGGTAGCAGGGATCGTCCCCGGAGAGCAGCACCGCCTCGCTGGTTTTCCCGCGCAGCCGTCCCTGGATCACATTGGCCGTTTCCAGCAGGGTGGCGTATAGCGGCGCGCAGTGGTCGCCCAGTTCCCGGTGGCTCAGGCCGTGCAGGTTCTTCGGCGAGGGCTCCAGGTTGTAGTCCAGCCCTTCCATGGCCAGGTTGAAGACGGCCATCCCGGCGATGTCGCTGGCGTGTTCGTGCGCCACCACCGCGTTGACCACCGGGTACTCGATGGAGGCCTCGTGGATGTCGATCAGCAGCTTGATGTCCTCGCTGTCGACCAGGTGGCGGATCGCCCAGGCGACGCGCTCCGTGTGCGTGCCCTCGCGGCGTCCCGGAAAGCAGCGGTTGAGGTTCCGTGTCTCGTTTCCGGAAAGCGACTGCCCGCTGGGGTGATGCACGGTGATCTCCGGATCGGGCCACTGGTCGAGGGGATTGCTTAGCCGGCTGCCCATGCGGAAACGGCGCTCGCCGCCCTCGCGGTCCGGCAGGTGGAAGAACTGCGGGTGGGCTTCCTGGGGCTCGGTCTGGCTGAAGGCGCTGTGGTTGGCCTGGGGGATCACCCACAGCCGGCCGTGCGACACCTGCAGGTTCTCCACGAGCAGCACGGCCGCCAGGAAGGCCGCCGGCTCGTTGGGATGCGTTCCGCCAAGGACCAGGACATCCCCGCCTGTCGTGTCCGCTCCGGCGAGCAGGTATACCTCCGTGTCGCCCCGGGTGCCTTCCAGCTCGGGCATCCACTCCGAGAGGCGGCGCTGCTCTGTCACACCGGGGCCGGCCACGATGGCGTCGGGCCGATGCTGCAGCAGGAAATCCCGCGCGGTCAGCGCGCAGATCAGCAGGCTGAGGGCAAGCAGGATCCAGGGATGGAAGCGCTTCACGGGGACCACCTTCCTACTTGATCAGCAGTACGCGCAGGAGCACGGGAATCAGCACCAGGGCCGCCACCAGTTGGGCGCGCCCCTTTTTCTCGCGGAAGAGATTGTCGATGATCAGCGCGCACAGCGCCAGGCACATGGCCCAGTAGATCCAGAACAGCATGGATCACACTCCTCCAAACAAGCCGGCAAAGAAGCCGCTCAGCGGTTCCGCGAAGAGGATCACCACCAACGCCCAGGCCGCCAGAAGCGCTGCCGGCAGCAGGCAGTGGCGCAGCACCTTCAGGTAGTTGGGCTCGCCGACCACCTGGGCGGCGAAGATGCCGGAAAGCGCCGTCGGCGGCATCAGGTCGCCCAGCGAGGCCATCATCGAGAGCCCCGCGCCGACCCAGATCTCCGGACGGCCCAGCAGGGCCAGCAGGAAGGGCACACCGAGCACGCTGGCGCTACCGAAGGCGCTGACAGCTCCGAAGAGCGGCATCGAGACCGTGATGCCTGCGAAGAGCAGCCAGTCGGGCAACTGCAGGCAGGCGATCACCAGTTCGCCGCGCATGCCGCCCAGGGTCATCACCTGGATGAAACAGCCGACGCCGACCAGGATCGCCATCACCGGCAGGGCCTGGTGCGTGGCGCCGCGGGCCGCGCGGAGCAGGCGCACGCGATCGCCGCTGACCAGGGCGACCACGCTGCCGAGCACAAAGGTCAGCGGCAGGCCGATGGAGGGCCAGACGCCGGGGAAGAGGCGCGGGCCGCTCATCAGCGCGAGCACGACCAGCAACGGCAGCAGCAGCTTGACGCCGTGACGCTGCCAGGGGCCGTCGTCGAGCTCGGCCAGCACAGGTGTCACATCCACGCCGCGCAGGCTCGGATACGCCAGCCACAGGCTGCTGAGCACCAGGGTCGGTATACACAGCAGCAGCAGAGGAAGCGTGAAGCCGATGTAGGGCATGTCCACGCCGCCGCCGATGATCATCACCGGCAGGTTGATCGGCGGAGCGACCATGCCGATGATCGCCGCGATGGCGATGAAGGCGCCGACCCGCCGCCGGTCCATGCCCAGCTTGATCAGCGGCACGCTGGCAATGGCGCCGGTGGTGAGCACACTGGCCGTCGTGAGACCGGTCAGCAGCCCGGGGAAGGCGACAAAGGCCGCCAGCAGGATCGAGAGCCAGAAGGGGCTGCGCCCCAGGTGCCGCAGGATGCGCAGGTTGAGCGCGCTCAACAAGCCGCTGTCCTCGATGCACTTCATGAAGAAGATCGCCGAGGCCATGATCAGCATGGGGTCGATGTATACGAAGGCGCCCTCGACCAGGTGGCGCAACAGGCCGCGGCCCTCGCCGGCCCAGAGCGGCGTGCCGCCCAGCAGCCCGCCCAGCAGGGCCGAGGCGGCCAGGCCGATGCCGATCGGCCATTTCCAGCGGAAGCTCACGAAGGCGAAGAAGGCCACCATCAGGCCCAGGATCCACAGGCTCACGGACGGTCCTCCAGGAAGGCCGGGGAACGCAGTTCCCTGGGCGGGTGGGGCAGGCCCCAGTCCTCGGTCAGGTCGTGCACGGCCTGGAACTGGATCACGGGCAGGCCCTTCATCAGGTAGTACTGCAGCAGCCCTGTCACACCGTCGCTGTCCTCCAGGCCTTCGGCCAGCAGGCGCTCGTTCTCGCCCATCAGGCCTGGATCGGCCAGGCGGCCGAAATGGTTGCTGCCGATCGCCGCGTGTCCGCCGCCCACATTGATGTAGGCCGCCAGGTTGCGCCAGCGGCCGAAGGCCTGGCGGCGCAGGTCGACGGCCTGGCTCAGCGTGCCCGGGTGGACGGCGCGGGGTTCGCCCTTCATCAGGCGCTCAAGGGCGTATACCTTCTCGAAGGGCAGGCCGCTGAAGCGGTCATTGGAGCCGCCGGGCGTGAACCACAGGCTGCGCCGCGAGAGCAGCCCTTCCTGGTGGAGGTGTCGTTCCATTTCCGGCCAGCTGGCGCCGGCCTCGGTGGCGCCCCAGCTCGAGCTGCCGTAGCTGCTGACCGCCTTCCATTCGATGCCGCCGGCCTGCAGCACCATCAGCACCGCCAGGTCGAGGGCCGGGAAGGAGCCGGTCATCGTCACGGCCACCGTATCCCCGCGTGCCACGCGGGCGCTGTCGAGCAGCGCGGCGATCACGCGGCACCAGCCGCTCTGGCAGGTGCTCTGCTTGCTTGAGAGGCTGCCCAGGGTCGTCGTCCAGGGGCCGTCCTCGCTGCCGATCAGTCCGCTGCCGCTGGGGTCCTTTGTCGAATCCGGCGCTTCCCTGCCGAAACGCATCTCGCGGATCGAACGGGCGGCGCGCAGCCAGTCGTCCTCGGCGCGGGCCAACTCCCCGGGCGTGATCGCCGGCAGCGCGCCCGCCAGCAGCACCAGTCCAAGCAGAAGGCCAAGGATCCAGTTCCTGCCACCGGGAAAACGGTGGATCACATAAGAAACCGGGAGTCTCCTCGTCCTGGTCTTCGCGCTGTCTACAATCACCGTATCCAATCCACTTTCACCCGATTACATGACTTTCTGTGCCTCTGCGTCCCTGCGTGAGACAAATTCAGGGCATCACGAAAACAGCGACCTGCCCGCCGCGACGCGGGTCGGCGCCGCCTTCAAGCCTGCCGTGCAGCCGCGAGATGGCGTGGGCTCCGCCGAAGTAGTTGTTGAACTCGCCGTGGGGATAGGGGCGGTAGCCGATCTTCTCCAGTTCCGGGCCGGTCTCCGCGGCGAAGCGTGTTTCATGGACGAAGGTGCTGCCCAGCGGATGGAAGCGCGGCGCGTCAATGGCCTCCTGGATGCCCATGCCCAGGTCGATGTGATGCACCAGGATCTGCTCCATGGCCGTGACGATGCGCGGACCCCCGGGTGTTCCCAGGGCGAGCACGGGACGCCCGTCCTGCAGGGCGACCATCGGCGCCATGCTGCTGCGCGGCCGCTTGCCCGGTTCCGGCCAGTTGAGGCTTTCCTCGATGAAAGTGAAGTCCGCGGCCGTGTTGTTGAGGAAGTAGCCATTGACGGCCAGCCCGCTGCCGAAGAAGTAGTTGATGCTTTGGGTCAGGCTGAGCATGGCCCCGTCGCCGTCCAGGATGCTGATGTGGGTCGTGTTGCCATCGTCGCGGGGCGGGAACTCTTCCAGCTTCTCTTCCCATGAGAGGCTGCCCAGCGGCGGCCAGTTGTGATGCAGGGCGTCGGGGTGGATGTGTTCCAGCTGGGCACGGGCATAGTCCTTGTCGAGCAGGCTGTCGATGGGCATCTCGCAGAAGGCGGGATCGCCGAGGCGCTTGCCGCGATCGCGCCAGGCCTTCTTGTGGGCCTCGGCCAGCAGGTGCAGGCGTTGGCTTTCCGTGACACGATCCAGTGGCACGGCCTCCAGGATGTTCAGGCATTCGAGCACGGCAATTGCTCCGGTGGCCGGAGGAGGCACAGCGAGGAAATCCAGGCCGCGATAACTGCCCATCAGGGGTTCTCGTCGCAGGGCCTTGTAGCCCGCCAGGTCCGCTTCGTCGATCCAGCCGCCGTCTTCCTGTACGACACGGGCGATGGCTTCGCCCTGGCTGGCATAGAAAGAGGGCAGTCCCCGCGCGGCCAGTCCTTCCAGCACCTGGGCCAGGGGCTCGTTCCGCAGGGTGTCGCCGGCGGCGGGCGGAAAGCCGTCCTTGAGGAAGAGTGCGCCCTGTTCGGGAACGGCCATGAAGCGATCCAGCTTTTCCTGGATTTGTGTCGCCAGGGCCTCGCTGACCGGGTAGCCCTCGCGGGCCAGCTCGATGGCCGGCTGCAACAGGCGTCCGAGAGACAGGCGGCCGTGACGCAGCCAGAGCTGGTGCAGCCCCGCCGCCGTGCCGGGAACGGCCACGCTGGGGCCGCCCGTCTGCTGGGCCAGTTTCAAGGTGTCCGCCGGATCCGTATAGCGCGCCGGATCCACCTTCTGCGGCGCGCATTCGCGGTAGTCGATGACTTCGCCCATGCCCCTTTCGTCGACCAGCAGCGCAAAACCGCCGCCACCCAGCCCCGAGGCATGTGGTTCCACCACATTCAACACGAAGGCCGTCGCCAAGGCGGCGTCTGCAGCGCTGCCGCCGTCCAGCAGGACCTTCAGCCCCGCATCCGAGGCCAGGGGATGAGCGGCGACCACCATCAGCTCGGCAGCATAGGCCAGGCGGCCGCAGAGCAGCAGCAAGGGCAGAATCAGGGTGAGCACGAAACGGGACATGGATCGGGTTCCTTCGGGAAAGAGTGTCTGCAATCCCGCAAGGTATCAAGCACAAAGCAGAGGTGCGGGGATCCGGCAATCCGGCCGCGCCCCGCGCCCCGCAGGGGCGCAGACGGCTAGCCGCGGGCTTCAGTCCGCGGCGGGGGTTCGGTCGGCAATAGGGGATCGGTCTCGCGACGGGGGTGGAAACCGGCCGCGCCCATCGGTGGGGCGTGG
>JAUIFJ010000029.1 GCA_030429345.1 bacterium
TGCGGCCGACAGCCCGCAGCGATTCCAGGGCTGTGATCCATGGCTAATCGAAGGGGGCCGATGTGGCCCCTTTCTTGTTTCGGGTGTATGCGGGATATCCCCCGCTGCGGCATATTCCCCGCTGCGGGCTGGCGGCCGCAGCTACCTTCAGTCGGCGCTTCGCGCCTTGCGGTATCGGCCCGTTCGACACCGCCGTGGATCGCGAAGTCAACGGCCGACCATCCCGCCCTGCCATGCGACAAGTGAACGACGCATCAGCACCACGAACCGCGAAGCGGTGGCTCAAGGTAGCTGCGGCCGATAGCCCGCAGCGATTCCAGGGCTGTGATCCATGGCTAATCGAAGGGGGCCGATGTGGCCCCTTTCTTGTTTCGGGTGTATGCGGGATATCCCCCGCTGCGGGCTGGCGGCCGCAGCTACCTTCAGCCGGCGCTTCGCGCCTTGCGGTTTCGGCCCATTCGGCACCGCCGTGAATCGCGAAGTCAACGGCCGACCATCCCGCCCTGCCGTGCGACAAGTGAATGGCGCAACAGCACCACGAACCGCGAAGCGGTGGCTCAAGGTAGCTGCGGCCGACAGCCCGCAGCGATTCCAGGGCTGTGATCCTGCGTAAGACCGCCCTTTTCAAGCCAGCCATAGAAAAGGGGCCCCACGAAGGAGGCCCCTTTTCTTCACATGTAATACCCGGGATCCACTCCGGGCATAAGGGATCGTTCTAGAAGGCGAAGGCCAGGCTGACCCGCAGGAAGCTTCCGGACAGGTCGTATTCGAAGGCCTGGGGCGCCTGGATGGTCGGCGTGGGCCAGTTGGCCGGCACCGTGTTCATGTCGATCTGGGCCGGCGGATTGCCGGTCGGATTCTGGTTCGTCCGCTGCGCGTTGAAGAGGTAGCGCACCAGGGGCAAGGGATCGTAGCGCACATCGCCCGGGGCCCCGACGACTTCGACCCGGCTCTGCTCGCCGTTCTGGATGTTGGCCAGGTAGACGTCGGTCGTACCTTCCAGCTCGCCGAAGTCGAGGAAATTGTAGCCGCCGTCCAGCATCAGGCTCGTGCGTCCGAGATTCCATTCGAGTCCCGCGAAAATCCGCCCCGACAGGGTGGACTTGTCATGGGTCATTTCAATGCGCTGGAACTCGTAGAACTCGCTGGTGACGAAACTGGTCTGCGCGAAGGTCAGCACGCCTTCGGATTCCAGGGTCGCGTTGCCCAGACCGGCGCCCACATGGGCATGCAGCGGCAGGTTGGGATCCTTCAGGCTGAAGCGACCGGTGAGCATGATCGAGCTGAAGCTGAGAGCTTCCCGCGCCCGGATCGAGCCATCCGTATTGCCGCCAACCGTGAAATCGAAATTATTGGACACAGCGCCACTGGAACCGGAGAACTCGAGTCCCGCCAGGATGCGGGTGTACTCGGTGGCGCGCACGGACTTCTCGATCATGATCGCGAAGGGATTGGCGATCGAGAAGTCGTCCATCGAAAAGACCGGACGCCAGCCATCGAAGGGATCGCTGCCGAAACCGCCGCCGAAATTGGCGCCGGCAGCCGCGTCGTAGGGCCAGATGTCCCCGGAGTAGTAGTCATTCAGGTTGGTGATGTACCCGTTGAGGTCATCCATTCCCTGAATGTTTTCGAAACCGGTGCTGAGGCGAATACTGAAACCACTGAGCAGGTTCTGGGACTGAGCAACACCCACACCAGCCACTAGAATGGCAATGGCACAGGCAGGCACGAATCGGGCCATCTCAGACTCCTTGGATTTGTGTAGAAAAGCGAAGCGATGCAAAGTACGAAAGGCCGCGTCTTGCAAGCAAGGGATAGACAGCCTTCCGCTCAGCTCGAGGGGCGTTCCAGCTTCAGGGTATCCGCCAGCTGGGCCACAATCTGCAGGAAGATCTCCGCGTAGGCCGGTTCTTCGCTGACCACCGGCGTCCCGCTGTCGCAACATTGCCGAATGCGCGGGTCCAGCGGAATCTCGGCCAGCAGGGGCACTCCCTGGCGTTCGGCTTCGCGCCGGCCGCCGCCGTTGCCGAAGATGTACTGCTTCTGGGCGCTGCCCTCGGGCAGAAACCAGCTCATGTTCTCCACCAGGCCCAGCACCGGCACATTGACCTTCTGGAACATGTTGATCGCCTTGCGGGCATCGATCAGCGCCACTTCCTGCGGAGTGCTGACGACGACCGCGCCGCTCAGGGCCACGCGCTGGCTCATGGTCAACTGCACATCGCCCGTGCCGGGCGGCATGTCGACCACCAGCACATCCAGCTCCGGCCAGGCCACGTCATTCATCAGCTGGACCAGGGCGTTCATCACCAGGGGACCGCGCCAGATCATGGCGTTGTCCTCCTCGATGAGAAAGCCGATCGACATCATGTGCAGGCCATGCTTTTTCAATGGAAGGATCTTGTTGTCCTGTACCATGGGCCGCTGCTCGTCGCCGAGGATCAACTGGATCGAGGGGCCGTAGATGTCCGCGTCCAGGATGCCCGCCCGGTAGCCGGCCTGGGCGAAGGCGACAGCCAGGTTGGAGCTGACGGCGGACTTGCCGACGCCGCCCTTTCCCGAAGCCACAGCGATCACATGCTTGACCTGGCCCAGCAGCATGGCCTGCGCCGCTGTCTGGGCGGGCTGGGAGCTGCTCCGCAATTCCGTGTCGACGACAACGCGCGTGCTGGTCTTCATGTCCAGTTCGCGCTTGATGGCCGCTTCCAGCTTGCCGGGAATGCTCTGGTCGGTGCTTGTTACCGCCAGCTGAATGCGAATCTCGTCCTCGCTGCAACTCACGTCGCGGACCATGCCGAAGGAGACGATGTCCCGGTTCAGCCCGGGATACTGCACCTGTTTGAGGACCGAGAGGACTTCTTCCTTGCTGAGACTCATGAAAGGTCTTTCCTGGTTGGATCAGACGAGGCAGTCTTCCTGACCGCCTGCAGGCAGGCTTCTGATATAGCAAGGCCGATGACAGGGTACAAGCGGGGCGATGGATCCCTCCCGCGGCTGTGCCACATTCCTGCGAAGCTGAGACGAAAGGAAGGCATGCAGCTGCAACTGGCATTCGACAGGCCGACTCCCGGGGAAGAACTGGAAGAGCTGCGCCGGCTACTGCAAGCGACCGAGGCCGGGCTGGCCGGAAAGGGGCGCGGCAGGCTGCCGGCGCTGGCGATCGACCTGCGCCTGCGCAACAACCGCAGCACCATGGCGCGAGTCGCCTACAAGGACGGCTCCCCGCCGACCTGGCAATTCAGCCTGGCCAGGAGTCTCTTCGACCTGGCGGGCAGCGACTGCCTGCCCCTCTGCCAGTCCCTGCTGCTGAAAGCCCGCGGGCTGAAACCAGCCAGGGAAATGGAGCAGGCCGGACGAGATCTGCGCGATCGCTGGCTGGACCGGCGCATTGTTGAGGCACCTTCCCCGGCAGAGGATGACCCGCACCTCGCTGAGTTTCTGCGGGAGGTCGCCGAACACTGCCAGGCCCCAGCGCCCGCTCGGGGCTGCCCGGGCATTCTGTGGTACGAGGGCCTGAGCCGCCGCATGCTGGGCCGCTACCTGGTGGATGCCCACCGGATCGAGATCCACGGAGCGCTGCAGCACAAGGGCGTACCTTCCGCCGCCCTGCGAACCCTCGTGCATCACGAATACCTGCACGCCTGCCTGGGCTTTCGCCAGCAGGGAAATCGACGCGTCTACCATCACGGGGAATTTCGTCGACTGGAGCGCGCCTGGCCGGACTACGAAATCTCCCGCCAGTTCTTTGACGAGCACTGGCCGAAGCTCTACCGCCGCTGGAACAAATGCAGGACCCAGGGACGCCCAACTGGCGGGAAGTGAACCGGAGTCAATGCACGGCGGCTCGAAATCCTTGGGGATGGGCCATGTGCAGGAGGACAAGGATTCAGCTGAAATCACATTCCGAATGGGTGTTCTTTTCGATTCTGGGCGAAATTCTGAGCGAATGATGCGCCAAAATTGCGAATGACTCGCCTTCGGCTGTGATCGCCCCTGCTGCTCGGGATCTGCACAGGAGCGACGGATTATCAACAGAATCTTCGCAGACCAACTGCAATCCGCGACAGTGCTGAATCATTTAATCAACTGTTTTTATTCTATTTAATCCATATAATCGTGAGTAGCTTTCCAACTGGTACACAGCTTGCATTCCTACTCAGCGATTAAACGTTGTGCCCGTTTGATCCGTCCATGAACACCTAGCTGAACTACCCAGATTTGAACTCTGGTGGGAAAGGACTGCGTCATGAAATTCACTTACACCCAACGCCCTTCGCTCTTGCAGCGTATTCTGCGCCATCCTGCGGAGATTCTCTTCTCCAGTCCGCTCTTTCTTCTGATTCTGCTGGTTCTGGTACGCGTCGTCTGATTCCTTCGCTTGCGCCATTCTTGTCCGAATCACGCACAGTGGTTCAATTGCCTACCTCTATCCCGCACTCCCGATCCCATTTCTAAAACCTAAGCTGCTAAAAAACAGCACCCCGTCTGCTTGGCCCGCTTCTTGCCATTCCTGTCTGCAAATGCAAGGAGGGATCATGGGACAGATCAGTCGTTGGGCGCGTCATCTTGGAACGGGAGTCGATCTGCTGCTCTGCTCCCCGGCCTTCATGCTGATGTTGGTTCTGGTGATCCTGATCGCAGAACAAAACTGATACCTACACTCCAGGCGGCTTGAGAAGAGGACGCCACTGAGCGTAAACAATCATCTCCCCCAGGAGCCACGAACCCGGCGCATCGCCGGGTTCGCTCGTTTTCGGATGAAGTGGAGGCCAGGCGACTAGCGCTGCCGGCGATGGGGATCGTGGAAGAACTGGTACTTCCACAAGGCCTGATCCCGGTGGCACAGAGCGCAGACCTGGTCCTGGCTGGTCTTCTTCAGGAAAGCCACGCTGCGATCATGCGGCCCTTCCGGACCGGATCCCATATGGGGATCGTGGCATTCGGAGCATTGCACTCGAAGGGAACTCAGACCGGCGCTTTCCACCAGGGCCCGAAGACTGTCCGGGAATTCCGGATGCGCCCAGGCGCGGGGAACCCGCTGACTGCCGTTCTCGTCGTGGTGGCAGATCAGGCATTGGCGATTGTCGCGGCTCCATTGTGCCGGGTCCATTTCCCTGGAGCCGGCCAGCCAGCTCGCAGCCTGCAGGAGACTGTCCGGATCTGAAGGAAGCAGGGCCTGCAGGATCAGCTGGTCCGTTGCGGCGCGATGCGGCTGGTGACACTGGGCGCAAGCTCCCTTGCCCGCCTCCGAATGCAGGCTGCCCTGAATGGCTGCCTGCTCATGATGACAGCGTAGACAGAGCGCGCCTTCGCGGTTGTCCTCCTTGATGAACGCCGCTTCGCCGGGCAGTTCCAGGCCCGCCTTCCAGGCGTGATCCATCGGACTCCAGCGATGGGGATCGTGGCAATGCTCGCAGGCCAGCAACAGCTCTTCGTCCCGGGGCGCGGGAGGCCCGACCAGCGTGCCCGGTAGCTCCATTTCCTCCGTCAACAGCACCCCGATGGAATGACTGTGCCGGCCCAGGCCCTGCAGTTCGCCGTGCCCTTCTTCCCCGGACAGATGACAGCTGAGGCAGAGCGCGCTCGCCGCGCTGGGGGCGGATGCGGTCTTCCCGACCGTATACGGAGCGGGACCGTGGCTTGTATGACAATTGCTGCAGCGCCAGGCCTCCTGGTCCCCGCTGCGGACGAAAAGCCCCTCCGCGGGCCCATGGGGGGAATCGAGCACGGGTGCCTGTTCGGTGTGGCAGGCCATGCACAGGCCCTGGTCGGCCTGGTCCGGCAGGCGCAGGAAACTGGTCGAGGGATTCCCATCCTCGTCGCCGTCCGCCAGCTGGCTGTGATCCAGGGACCAGCGGTGGGGATCGTGGCAGCTCAGGCAGGTCACGCGCCCACCATCAAGCGGCAGCCCGGCGGCCTGGGCGAGCACTTCCTGTCGCACGCCCAGGGGATGCCCCCAGTGGTCGAAGCCCGTGGCCGGGCCGTCCAGCTGGTGGCAGGTGAGACAACGGGCATCCTCGCCATCGCCGGCCGGCTGCAGGGCCGTCGGCCAGAGATCGGGCCCGGCCGCCTCGTGCATGGCGTGGCAGACCAGGCAGGCATCCCCCCCGGTCTCGGCCAGCCGCGGCAGCTCGGGCGTGTCGGACTGGCTGAAGTCGTGATCGCTGAAGAGCAGCTCCTGCTGATCCGTGTGACAAGTCATGCAGAGGGTCGCCGTCGGCTCGCCGGCCGGCACCCGCAGGGCCTTTTCCCCGCGGTGCATGCGGTGGCAGCTCAGGCATTCGACCGTGTCGGCGGGCACGGAGTGGAAACCGGCCTCCAGCACCACCGTCTGGTCCATGCGCACGTGCAGGGGGTGGTTGAAGAACTCGTCGCCGTGATCCGAGTGACAGCTCATGCAGAGAGTCGAGCCGCGCACCTCTTCCCTCAGGAAGGGTTCATAGCTGACCGCACTTGCCATGGCACGGGTATGCGGCGTGTGACAACTTCCACAGTAGATCCTGCCGTCCAGGTCCAGGGGAAGATCCCCGACGGGATCGCCCTCCTGAGGCGCCGTCATGTGCGGCTCGTGTTCCAGAAACGAGAGCCGGGAGTCCACGACATAGCCGTCATGGCAGGACCAGCACATGTCTTCGGAGCTGACGCGGCTTTCCAGTCCTTCGATCAGCAGTCTGCATTCCGTCGGAGGAAGGGTCGGCTCCAGCGCCTTGTACTCGTCGTCCCAGCTGATGTGGCAGATCACGCATTCCTGCGAGCGGTCGATCCGCCCCTGCGCGGCAAGGCTGCCGGCAAGGAGCGTGCTGCACAGGAGAACTCCCGCGAGCAGGCGGAGAGAAGGCTTCATGGCGTCCTCCCGTCCGGAATCGCCGGCAGATCGACCAGGTATACCGTGCTGTCCCGGCTGTCGACGAACCAGCATCGGCCTTCTTCGGCCGCTACGATCGCCGTCGGGCCTTCCATCCGCCAGGGCTTTCCGTCCAGCGCCAGGGCCCCGACCGGCTCGGCGAATCCGTTGTAGGCGTATACGATGCCCGTGTAGCCATCGCTGACCAGCACCTGGCCGTCGGCAAGGCGGGCGCAGCCCTTGGGCCGGTAGAGCTCCCCTTCGGCCGTGCCGAAGGTTCCGAAAGATCCTTTGTAGGCACCAAGCAGTGTCAGGTCCTGGACCCGTCCGCCCAGAACATCCACGACCAGCATGCCCTTCGCATAGGCTGTGATCATGCCCGGGTAGGTGAATTCCCCGGCCAGCGAGCCGGGCCTGCCGGGATCGTCGGAAAAGGCGGCGGCCGCAAGAGGCGGAGACCAGTCGCGGGCGTCCTTGCCGAAGGATCGGTGTATACGCCCTTCCCGATCCAGGACCAGCAGACGGTGATTGTCGTTGTCACTCACAAGCAGGAGGTCTTCCAGGAAGGCCACGTCCACTGGATCACAGACCGACGGCAGCGGGATCTGCTTCTTCAGTGAGCCGTCGAGTCCGAGCAGGAACAGGCTGCCCGCGTCGGGATCGCTGACCAGGACTTCCCCTTCGCGAATTGCCACACCCAGCGGGGTGCGGAACTCCGGAAGCGTGATTCGCCGCGCTTCCTTGCCGGGCGCCAGGACCAGCAGTCTGCGATTGAGACCGTCGACGACCCAGGCCTTGCCTCGGGCATCCACGGCAAGGTCACTCGGATGCCGCAGGCCCTCTTGCCAGCTGGAGAGGATCCTCACCGGCAGCGAGGCCGCGGAAGCCCACCCGGCAAGGAGCAGGACCAGCAGCAGCCGGCTAATGGGATGGGGGTAGATAGAATTCATCGTAGTCCGTTACAGTGGCGGCCAGGGATTCGCTTTGCAGGTGCTTCACGCGCTCTTCGTCGAAGCCGAGCCTGCGGAAGTCCATGCGACCGTCCTGCTTGTGGCAGTCGGTACACTCCAGGGTCATCTGTTCCATGGGTATCAACGCCTTGTGGAAGGTGTCGTCGGCGCGTTTCTTCAGTTCCTCATCGTCCAGGCTCTCGCGCTCGGCCAGCAGGCGGCGCACGTCTTCGGACTGCTGGTCGTTGAAAAGAGCGCCTTCCGCAGTGCTCAGCGTGATGTAGCTCGTGAAGTTGAGATCGCCCTTGCTGGGAGATTCATGGATGCCGTAGGGTTCGCCAGGCTCCCCGTCCTTCGAAATACGAAGGTCGGCCCAAACGAATTCCGGGTTCGCTTCGGACGACTTCTCATGGTGGCATGTCACACAGGTCATGAAGCGGCTGTGCATGTTCAGCGCGGCCCTCTTGCGAAGGCTCTCGCCGTGCGGCAGCATGGAGTGGCAGGCCAGGCACTCGGAACGGCGCAGGTTCGGATCGATCTGGATCACGGGAATCGTGCTGTGGAAACGGCCATAGCGATAGTCGTCATCCAGGTGGATGGCGGCAGCCTGGTAGGAGGGATCGCCGTCCGGAATTCCCAGGTCGACAAGCGATTTCTCCTCCTGGAACTGCTTGTAGTTCGGATCCAGGGTCTTGACGTACTCCGTGAAGGCCCAGCCCATGAAGACGCAGGTCATCGATGTCAGCAGAAGAATGACCAGTCCGGTGGATTTCATGAACGACCGGCGGCTGGAACCGCTGACGAACCAGCGGTCCTTCGGATCGGCCTCGCCCACCAGCTGCTCGCGGGGAAGGAAGGTGGTCTTGTTGTGATCCTCGATCTCATTGAGCAGGCCGGCGTGCTCGTCTTCCATCTCGTGCCGGTCGATGGCGCCGGTGATCCAGTCCTCGGCCATGGGGAATCGGCCCGGCTTCCAGTTGACATTCCAGAAATGCCAGATCACAATGGTTCCGACGGCCAGGATCGCCTCCAGCGAGTGCACGAGCCTGGAAATGTCTACGATGTACTTGTTGCCCAGGTGCTCGAACCAAAGGATCACACCGGTCGCCGTCATGACGACGCTTCCCCATGCGAAGCCCCAGTATTCGAGTTTCTCGGCATAGCCGAAATAACCGAAGAGCGGCCGTTCCTTGCGCAGGCGCAGCATCCACAGCAGGTTCTGCCAGGCCAGCACGGCATCCGAGGGCTTGGGAATCATCTGCATGATCAGGCTGCGGCCGCGCTTCGTGAAGATCGCCACGTAGATGTGATACACACCGATGACCGTGATCAGGATCGCCGCGGCGCGGTGGGCCCAGGCCCGCGCGACCAGCAGGGAGGTATGATCCTCGCCGATGGCGAAGTAGCTTTCCGGCAGCCAAAGGATCGCGCCGGTGATCGCCAGCAGGGTGAAGCTGACGAACATCAGCACATGCGAAATGCGCTCCCCCTTGGACATGCGGAAGTAGATCCGCCGGCTGGCCGCACCATGGACCTTGGCGTGCTTCTCCGGGTTGCGGCGGACTTCCCGCCAGCGCGCGATCGTATCCAGCAGGTTGTGCAAGGCCATGACGCCCAGCAGGCCGATGATCAGGATCACATAGAACCAGAGCACGATCTTCAGTCCATAGGCCTGCCAGCCCTCGTACAGGTCATGCATGGAACCGGTCGTGGAGAACTCGACACTCGCGCCGTCATGACAGCCGATCGTGCTGCAAGTCTTCTGCCGGTTGTTGTAGTGCACCATGGAGCGCAGGTCGTTCTCTGCGAAGATGCTGTGATTGCCGTGGCAGTCGTTGCATACGGGACTGCGGCTGTCGCCCAGGCGGAAACCGCGGCCGTGAAAGCTCTTCAGGAAGCCGCCCACGATGGTCTCGTGCACGGGAACGCCCAGGCTGTCTGTCCGCAGATCATCGTCGGAGTGGCAGCGGACACAGGCGTTGTAGTTCTGCCGGGTCTTCCAGAACTCGTCCTCACCCAGATGCAGGGCCATGTGATCCAGGGTCCGATCGAGGCCCTTGAAGTCGTCGTGACACGCCGTGCACTTGGATTCCGCGTCCAGGAATAGTTGCGGAATGTCCCGGGAGTAGCTGGTGTTGTGGTGGCAATCCTTGCAGACGGGCTTGTCCGCATCGCTGGGTTCGCCGCTCTTCTGTCCGTGAACCGACTCGGCCAGTTTCAGTGTCACATCCCGATGACTGAAGGTGTCGCCGGTATATGGATCCACCACGTGACAGGCCGTGCCGCAATCGACGGGCTGCACGGGGGTCGCATGGGGAACACGGTCAATATCCGTGTGACATTCCCGACACGACAAGGCTCCGTGAACCGAGTCTGCATAGTGGTCTTCCCGGACCTGGAAGTTGTGCACGCCCGTTGTGTCGTTTTCCACCGCCAGCCAGGGCAGGCCATGGCAGAGCATGCAGTTTTCCGGATCCAGCTGCCGGGCATGGGCGGGTGTTGCCTGGCTAAGCAGCAGGCCCACCAGGGCTGCCAGCATCCATAGCCGATGACAGGATGGTGCAGGACTTGTTGGCATATCGACCTCATCTGCGTACCCCGACCAGGTACGAGGACCCTGAACGGGTCCGCCGCGGGGCAGCATTGGTTGTTTCCTGTTGCGATTCCCGAAGGAAAGCCACGCGCTGAAAGGCGGCGGATGCGGAAAAGGATCTGCTTGTTCCACAGCGGAATGCGCCAATCAACGGGCCGAAGTTAGGAGTTTGACCAACCGCTCACTTGGCATGGGTCAAACTTGGGGTTGACATTCGGGGGAAGAAGGCCTGAAAATGCGGGGATCTGCCGGAATCGGCTTCTAATAGTATGACAAGAGTCAACAGGCTTCAGGAAGAACCCTGTCCCAGCAGCAGCGCGATGCAGGCCACATTGACGATGTCGGAGGCGCTGCAGCCTCGGCTGAGGTCCATGAAGGGACGCCGCAGCCCCTGGACCAGCGGTCCGAAGGCCTGCGCTCCCGCCAGGCGCTGGGTCAGCTTGTAGGCAATGTTGCCGCTGTCCAGGTCGGGGAAGATGAGCACATTCGCCGACCCGGCGACGGGGCTGTCCGGGGCCTTGCGCATGGCCACTTCCGGCACGATGGCCGCGTCGCCCTGCAATTCCCCGTCGACCAGCAGATCCGGGTGCTCGCGACGCAGGATCTTCAAGGCCGCCAGCACCTTCTCCACCCGCGGATGGCTGGCGCTGCCCTTTGTGGAAAAGGAGAGCAGGGCAATGCGCGCCTGGGTGCCGGTCAGGGCTTCGTGGGTCTTCGCGCTGCTGGCGGCAATGGAGGCCAGCTGGGAGGCGTCGGGATCCGGCAGGATGCCGCAGTCGGCGTAGGTGAAGACCCGGCCGTCTGGCAGCACCATCAGGAAGGTCGAACTGACGACGCGCGTACCTGGCGCGGTTCCCAGGGCCTGCAGGCCGGCGCGAATCACCTTGCCGGTCGTGTTGACGGCTCCGGCGACTCCGCCGTCTCCCCGCCCCTCGCCCACCATGAAGGCGGCGAAATAGAGTGGATCCCGCAGCAGCTCATGGGCCTGTTCCAGGCTCAGGCCCTTGGCCTTGCGCCGCTGGTAGAGCTCGCGCGCGTAGCCGGAGGTCCATTCGGAATCCGCCGGGTCGACCACCTCGCGTGCGCTCAGGGACAGGCCGCAGGAAGAGGCCAGTTCCTCGATGCGGGCGCGCGCTCCGACAAGAGTGAAGCGGCACAATTCGCGCTGTTTCAGTTCCGCGGCCGCTTCCACGGTGCGACGGTCTTCCCCTTCGGCAAGGACCACATGGCCCTTCAGGCTTCTGGCGCGTTCCTGCAGGCTGTCGATCAGGCTCATGCCCCCGCTCCTTTCGCGGCGCGTTTCCGGCGCATGGCCTGGATCACGATCTCCGGCACGAAGCGGGTATACTCCTCCCCGTAGCGGAAGAGTTCGCGCACGATGGAGCTGTTGATGTAGACATGGTGCTCGCTGGCCAGCAGGAAGACGGTTTCCACATCCGGCGCCATTTGCGTGTTGACCAGGGCCATCTGCGCTTCGTAGTCGAAGTCGCTGACAGCGCGCAGACCGCGGATCACGGCTTCGGCCTTGGCCTGGCGAGCGTAATCGACCACCAGGCCGTCGAAGAGATCGACGCGCACATTCTTCCACTGCTGGACGCATTCCTCGATCAGCGCTCGCCGTTCCTGCAGTTCGAAGAGAGGCTGCTTCTTGGAATTGACCGCCAGCAGGACGATCACCTCGTCAAAGAGCCGGGCGGAGCGCTCGACAATGTCCAGGTGTCCAAGGGTCGGCGGGTCGAAGGTACCAGGGTAGATCGCTCGGCTCATGCCTCCTCCTTCCTGGCGCGGTGCATGACGACCAGGGTCAGGTCGTCCCCGGTCTGGCTGGCCAGGGCGCTGTTGCCGACAAAATCCTGCAGGTCGTTGAGCAGGCACATCAGCAGGCGCGCCGGTTCCTTGCCTCCGTGGCGCTGGAAGCTCTTCAGCAGCCGCGCGTCTCCGTATTCCTCTTCCTTGGCGTCCAGGGCCTCGCTGATCCCGTCGGTGTAGAAGAGTACGCTTTCGCCCGGAGCGATGGTGGTCTGCCCCTGTTCGTAGGACACGCCCGGAAAGCTGCCCAGCAGGAGCCCGCCGTCCACCAGCATGCGCGTGCTGCCGTCCTGCTGCAGAACCAGGGGCGGATTGTGCCCGGCATTGACAAAGGTGAAGCTGGCGTCGCGGGTATCGTAGATCCCGCAGAAAAGGGTCACGAAGACATTGGTCTCGGTGATTTCGCTCAGATAGCGGTTCAGACGCTTGACCATGCCCGGCAGGTCGGAATCCTGGTCCGTCAGCAGATGCACGCCGGTGCGTACGCTGGTCATGATCAGCGCCGCGGGCACGCCCTTGCCGGTGACATCGGCAATGGTCACCAGGACGCGATGCATGTCCAGCCGGAAGAAATCGTAGTAGTCGCCCCCGACCTGCTTGTTGGTCAGGTAGGTGCCGGCAATGTGCAGATCGCCGATGCTCAGGTTGTCTTCCGGAAAATGGTCGCGCTGGATCGAGCGGGCAACTTCCATTTCCTGGTCCGCCTGCCTCCGCTGCATGCGCTCCTGCAGCAGGTTGGACCTTTCGATGGCCAAGGCCACCTGCCCGGCGAAGACTTCGACCAGGTACTGGTCGTCAGGACTGAAGGCTTCCACCTGGTCCGCTTCCAGGTTGAAAAAGCCCATCAACTGCCCTTCGAGCAGAATCGGCACCACCAGTTCGCTGCGGGTCTGGTTGCGCACATTCAGGTAGCGGCCGTCATCCAGCACATCCCCCAGCCGCACGCTGCAGCGCTGCATGCCGGACCAGGCCATCAGGCCGCGGTCCAGCTTGCTCTTGACCAGGTGCATGTTCTCGGTGTCGTAGCCGCGCAGGGTTTCCCAGATGATCCGGCCGTTCCGCACCAGGTACAGGCCCGCCGCGTCATGACGCACCAGGGCGCCCAGGGCGTCCATGATGCGTTCGCTGAGTTGCTCGGTATCCAGGCCCAGGGCAAGACGGTTGCTCACATCCCGCAAGAGCTCGTTCTCCCGCTGCAGCCGGTCGTGATCCTCCTGGCTGCCCAGGGAGCCGATCTTCTGCGACCAGTCGCGCAGGATTTCGGGCGCCGGAACATGAGAGGAAAAATCGCCTGGTGAGGATTCACTCAGGCGATCGAGGAATTGCTGCAGACGCACCCGGTCCAGGCGGGAAAGAGAAGCCATGTGAGAAGCTTAGGCCTGGAAGGCCTCAAGGGCCTTGTCCACGGTATCGAAGGCGGTGAAGACCGTGTAGAGCTTTGTAATCATGAAGAGGCTGTCGATTTTCTCCGAGACATTGGCCAGGAAGAAATCGCCGCCGGCTTCTTTCACGGGTTTGAAGGTCTTGATCAGGATGCCAAGGCCGGAGGAGTTCATCAGCTTCACCCCGCTCAGATCCAGGACGATCTTGCGGCAGCCGCCATCCAGCTCTTCCTTGACCTTGTTGTAGAAGGTATCCGCGTCCGGGCCGCCCATGATATTGCCCTTCAGGCTCAAAATCAGGACGTCGCCTTCCTTGCGTTCGTTGATCGTCATTTGGGGGGACTCCCTGAGTTTTGCCCTTTTGGGCAGGGACTGCATGTTTGTCAGAAAGTAGCGATGGCAGGCCCTGCAAGTCAATCAAGACATGCATACAGAAAGACGCGGCAAGGGCGAACCGAAGCTCTTCCAGGACCGTCGGGAGACGGAGCTGAATACTACATTCGCGCTTCCACCGAAGGAAAGCGAACCCGGTTCCAGCAGCCCAAGAGGACGCATGCCCGAGCTACGACACGACCCGATCCAGAAACGCTGGGTGATCATTGCCACCGAGCGACAGAAGCGGCAGACCTGGTTCGACCAGGAACTGACCCTGCCCAGCACCCCCGTCTGCCCCTTCTGCCCGGGCAACGAGGCCATGACGCCGCCCGCGATCCTGACCCATCCGGAGAACGGCCCCTGGTCGATCCGCGTGGTGCCGAACAAGTACCCGGCGCTGGCCATCGAAGGCGGCACCGACCGCCAGGGCGTCGGCCTCTATGACCGCATGAACGGCATCGGCGCGCACGAGGTGGTCATCGAGACCCCGCTGCATGTGGAGCACATCGCCGACATGGACCTCGCCCACGTCGAGAAGCTCTTCCTTGTATACCGCTCCCGCCTGCACGATCTCATGCAGGATGACCGCTTCAAGTACGTGATGATCTTCAAGAACCACGGCGCGGAAGGAGGAGCGACGATCGCGCATCCGCATACGCAGATCATTGCTACTCCCGTGACACCGAAGACCGTTTCCACCGAGCTGGAAAGCGCCCGCGAGCATTTCCGGCTCAAAGAGCGCTGCATCTTCTGCGACATGCTGCACGACGAGCTGGAAAGCGGCGAGCGGGTCGTATACATGTCGGACCACTTCGTCGTGCTCTGCCCCTACGCCTCGCGCTTTCCCTACGAGACCATCGTCCTGCCCCGCGAGCACATGCACGACTACGCCTTGGCCTCCGACGAGGTCGTGCGCGACCTGGCGCACACCGTCCAGGTCACGCTGGCCAAGTTGCGCAAGGCCGTGAACGACCCGCCCTTCAATTTCCTGTTCCACACGGCGCCCAATGCGGGCCATGCCCGCCGAAGGGCCCATTACTGGGACACGCTGGCCTACGACTGGCACTGGCACATGGAGATCCTGCCGCGCCTGACGCGCACGGCCGGCTTCGAGTGGGGCACGGATTTCTACATCAATCCGACGCCGCCCGAAGACGCCGCCGACATTCTGCGCCGGACCTCGATCGATGTCTGAGCTCAGGCCGGGGAACCTGCTCTTCGTCTGCGCCGAGTCGGCGCCATGGGTCAAGCAGGGCGGTCTCGGCGATGTGATGGGCGCCCTGCCCGCCGCCCTGGCGGCGCTGGGACCGGAAGTCAGCGTCGTGCTTCCCCTGTACTCGGCGATCGATCGCGAGAAGGCCCAGCTCAAGCCCCTGGCCGAGATCCCGGTCGAATTCCTGGGCAACAGCTTTCCGACACGCATCTTCACCTGCCTGCTTCCGGGCGGCAAGGGCCGGGCGCTGTTCATCGAGAACCAGTACTACTTCGAGCGCCAGGGCGTATACACGGACCCCGCGAGCGGCGAGGGCTGGCCGGACGAGGACGAGCGCTATTTCTTCTTCCAGCTCGCCGTTGCGCGCCTGCTGGAAGATGGCCTGGTCGAGCCGGAGCTGGTGGTCTGCGCCGACTGGCAGGCGGCCATGCTGCCCGCGCTCCTGCGTATACGCTACCGCGAGAACGAGCGCCTGAGCCGCATGAAGCTGGTGATGAGCCTGCACAACCTGGGCTACCAGGGCGTCTTTCCCGCCGAGAGCATCGACAAGCTCGAATTGAGCCGGGAACTGCTTTTCCCGCTGGGCTCCTTCGAGTACTACGGGCAGCTCAACTGCCTCAAGGCGGGCATCAGCCTGAGCGACCGCATCATCACCGTGTCCCCGACCTATGCCCGCGAGATCCTGGACAGCGAACAGGGCGCCGGGCTGGACGGCGTGCTGCGCCAGCACCAGGATCGGCTCAGCGGCATCCTCAACGGCATCGACACGACGACCTGGAATCCGTCCAAGGATCCCCACCTGGCCGCGACCTACAACGCCAACAAGCTCAACCGCAAGAGCCTCAATCGCAGGGCCGTGCTCGAGGCCTTCGGGATGAACGGGGACTTCGAGGGGCCGGTCATCGGCATTGTATCACGCCTGACCGACCAGAAGGGCCTGAAGATCCTGGCCGGCTGCCTGGACCGCATTCTTTCGCGGGATATGAAGATGATCATCCTCGGCACCGGGGACAAGACCATCGAGCGCTTCCTCAGCGACGCCTCGCGCAACCACCCGGACAGCCTGGGAGTGCGCATCGAGTACAACGAGGGCATCGCCCATCTGGTCGAGGCCGGCGCGGACATGTTCCTCATGCCGAGCCTCTACGAGCCCTGCGGCCTGAACCAGATGTACAGCATGGCCTACGGCACGCTTCCCATCGTGCGTGAGACAGGCGGGTTGAAGGACACGGTGATCGATTTCCTGGAGAACGCGGACAAGGCGACCGGCTTCTCCTTCAAGGGCTACAACGCGGCGGAGCTGCTGGACGCCGTCGACCTGGCGCTCAGCGCCTGGAAAAAGCCCCGCGTCTGGCGACGCATGCAGAAGAACGCCATGAAGCTGGACTTCAGCTGGCAGTCCAGCGCCGAACGCTACATGGAAGCTTTCCGCGGACTGCTCGCCGAAGCCTGAAAGCCCTCGACCAGCACCTTCAGCATCACTTCCCAGCGCGCGCTTCCGCCGAAGTGTCCACCGGCAAAGAGCTCCTGGCGCAGGGGCACTCCTTCCTCGCGGCAGACGGCCGCGTAGCGCCTCATGCCCAGCTCCGCGTGATACTCGTCGCGATCGCCGGCTTCCAGGTAGTGGGTCTGCAGGGCTTTCAGGGCCTCCCTGCGCTCCGCGATCCGTGTCACGGGATCCTGCTCCAGCCAGCGCGCCAGGACCTCCTCGCGCAGCTCGCCGCTCCGCGGATCGATGGGCAGCCGGAAGCCGCGGGGCGAGGACGGGTCCGGACTGTAGCACGCGCTCAGGGCGATCACGTTGAGCAGGGTCGCCGAGGAGGAATCCAGCGAACGCAGGTCCTTCAGGCCCTCCAGGAAGGCATCCAGGCCGCCGGTCTTCTCCAGCAGCTGGGGAAAGCGCGCCAGTTCGGCCATCACGGTCAGGCGGAAGTACATGTCTCCGGCCGAGCTGGCGGCATGGGCGAAGACGCCGGGAAAATCCGCGGCCAGGCGCAGGGCGCCGAATCCGCCCGAGCTTCTACCGGCCACCGCCCGGCCGCCGGCATCGGAGCGCAGCGTATACTTCTCTTCCAGGACCGGCAGGACCTCCTGGATCACATGATCCGCATAGCGTCCGGTGGCAGTCGAGTTGAGATACTGGCTGCCGCCGTAGCGCGTGAAGCAGTCCGGGCAGGCCACCACGAAGGGGGGCGCGCCCTCTGCGATCAGCCGGTCGGCGACCTGGAAGAGGTTCTCCCCGAAGGCGCCGAAGGACAGCCAGGACTCGGCGCTGCCGAAAAGGCCCTTGAGCGCGTAGACGACGGGCAGCTCCTGCTCCCGGCGGTGATACCCCGGCGGCAGGTAGATCGGCACGCGGCGCAGGACGGGGTCGCCCAGCGGATTGTCCGCCAGGACCGCGCTTTCGATCTCTTCCACCACCAGGTGGCCGCGCAGCATGTGGTCGAAGATCATCGTTCGCCCTCCCACACCAGGGCCGCCGCGCCGCAGACGCCGACCTCGTCTCCTTCCGTGATCCGTTCGATGCGGGCCTGCCCCTTCAGCTGGGGCATGCAGCGCTCCTCGACTGTATCACAGAGCACATGCCAGATCCGGTCCTGGTTGCGGATCACGGACCCACCGAAGGCCACGCGTCCCGGATTGAGCAGGTTGACCAGGTTCGCCGTCGCGGTCCCCAGGGCCTGTCCCGCGCGCTCAAGCAGTCCGGCGGCGTCCTTGTCGCCGCCGTCCGCCAGCTCGCCGATCCGCCGGCCGTCGAGGGCCGGGTCCCGAAGAGGCGAATCCTCCGCGAGCCTGCCGAGCTCCGCCAGACGCCTGGCGCGCCAGACCAGCCCCTGCCCGGAGGCGATGCTCGTAATACAGCCGTGATTTCGGCCGCATTCGTAGCACAGCTCGTCTTCCCAGTCGATGCTGCAGTGGCCGAACTCGCCCGCCCCTCCCGAAAGGCCGTGGATCAGGCGCCCGCCGGCGATGATGCCGGCGCCGATGGAGGTGCTGACCGTCACGTATACCAGGTCGTTCTCCCCCTTGCAGCTTCCGAAACGCACCAGGCCCAGGGCCGCCGCATTGGCGTCGTTGTCGACGCAGATGCGCGTGCCGAAGAGACGCCGCAGCTCGGCGCTCAGGTTCATGCGGTTGAGGGCAGGCACATTGAAGACCTGGCCGTGGCTGCCGTCGAAGGGGTTGACGGGCGCCGGAATGGCCAGGCCGATGGGCGGCACCTGTTCCCCCTTCGCGATGCAGAGCGTGACCAGCTCCTCGCACTGCCGGAGCAACAGTTCCGGTTCACTGCCCTGAATGGGCCGGGCATGGTGTTCCTGCATCACGCCTTTCGCGTCCAGTCGCGCCGCGCGCAGGTTGCTGCCCCCGATGTCGATGCCGATGGCCGTTTCCACGATTCCTCCTGGTTGCCTGCAGGCAATGTACGCAGGATCCTCCTTGGGTACGAAAGGCGAAGGCGCGGCTGGCAGGCCCGGCCGCGCCCTCTTGAATCGACTCCGGAACGATGGCTGCCTGCGATCGCTGTGACTCTATCGGGGGATCACGCGCTTTCCGAATGGCGGCGGATCTGGATCGCCGCCGCAATGAAGACGCCGGCCACCAGAAGCCCGATCAGCATGCCGCCGTTCATCACCTCGGCCAGGGGAGCGCCGTAGCGGATCGTCATTGAGTCCCCGGTCATCTGCATGCCGGTGCCCATGACCAGCTGGGGCCCCTGCTGGACATAGCGCAGCAGCAGGTTGAGCAGAGTGTCCCCGCCCCAGATCAGGCGCTCGCCGAGCAGGAGCAGGGCCGGCGTCAACAGGATCATCAGCAGGGGATTCCGCCTTGAGAGGGCGGACATCATCATCGCGTAGGCGATCACGGGCAGGTAGAAGATCTGCAGCGCAAGGGCCAGGTGGGCCAGGTCCCACCAGCACAGAAGGACTTCCGCAGGTCCCCAGATGGTCATCGGGTTCAGGCCGAAGAACAGGCCGGCAATGCTGTAGAGCAGCAGCAGGCTGATTTGTGTTACAGCGATGCATTCGAGGAACAGCAGGGGAAAGACGACGACAATGTAGACCAGCTTGCTGAGAACGGTCTGCGTATCGCTGACCGGCATCGAGCGCCAGAAGAGCACGCTGCGGTCCTTGCGCTCGCGGAAGAGACTCTGCGCCGCCAGGGCGATGGCCAGCACCAGGGCGATAGGCAGCAGCGTGCCCGCGACTCCGTGCAGCATGCCGTTGATCGCGACGCCCTGTGTCTGCTGGGGCAGGTTCTCGAAGAGCGTCGCGAGACTGCGCAGGGAGATGTCGTTGACTTCGAAGAGGTGCCGTCCCGAGTCGTTGTGGAACTGTATGACGCCGTCCTGGTCATGCATGATCGAGGTCTGCAGCCTGCCGGGCACGAAGAGCGCGACGGCGGCGGCGAGCAGGATCAGGGCGCAGAAGACGAGCGGGGCGATGTATACACCGCGATGCTCGCGGTGCTCCCGAAGCAGCAATGCCTTGAAGGTCTTCATGCCGATTCTCCTTTCATCAGCGCCACGAAGAGATCGGCGACGCCCGGCGTGCGCACTTCGCCAAGCGGCGCGAGGCGTTCCCGCGGCACATCGCGGAAGAGCATCACCGTCCGGCCGAAGACCTCCTGCTCGTGGATCGGCCCCAGCGCGCGGGCCTCTTCGAGGCTTTCGCTCTTCGTCATCAGCTCGGTGTAGACCTTGCCGATCTGGTCCATCTCTGCATCCAGGACGATTCTTCCCTTGCGGATGAAGACCAGGTCGGTCAGGATGTGCTCCACCTCCTCCACCTGGTGTGTCGTGATCAGGATGGTGCGCTGCTCGTCGAAGTACTCGTTCAGCAGGTCCGTGTAGAAGGCCTTGCGGTAGAGGATGTCCAGGCCCAGGGTCGGTTCGTCGAGCACGAGCAGGTCCGCCTCGATCGCCATCACCAGCGCCAGGTGGAGCTGTGTCTTCATGCCCTTGCTCAGGGTCTTGATCTTCGATTTCGGCAGGATCTCAGTCTTGGCCAGGTAGCCCATGGCCTTGTCGCGGTCGAAGCGCGGATGGACTCCGGACACGAAATCCACTGCATCACAGACCTTCATCCAGCCGGGCATCACGGCGACATCGGCGATGTAACACACCCGCTGCATCAGCTCGTTGCGGTCGCCGTGGGGGTCCAGCCCCAGGACGGAGAGCGCGCCTTCGCAGCGGCCCAGGCCGAGAATGCCCTTCAGCAGCGTGGTCTTGCCCGCCCCGTTGGGGCCGACCAGGCCGACAATGCGCCCCGGCCTGACATCGAGATTGACCCGGTCGAGGGCCGTGAATTTGCCGTACTTCCGTGTGACATCGCGGCAGCTGATGACGCTCATTGCGCACCTCCCGACAGAAGCTCTTCGGGATCCAGCTCCAGGCGCTTCAGGCGCTCCAGCAGGCGCGGCCACTCTTCCTCCAGGAAACGCTGCCGTTCCTGCTGCAGCAATCGAGTACGGGCATCCGGGGACACGAACATTCCCAGCCCTCTGCGTTTTTCCACAATGCCCTCCTCGCTCAGCTCCTGGTAGCCCTTCAACACGGTCAGCGGATTCAGACGGAAATCGGCCGCTGCCGCCCGGACGCTGGGAAGGGCTTCGCCTTCCGCCAGTTGTCCGTCGAGGATCAGTTCCACCACCCGATCCCGAATCTGCCGGTAGATGGGCTGGTCCGCATTCCAAGACTGTTCCATGTCTTCCGTTCCGTTTTGGTGTTTTGGTCTAGTAAAACACTAGTTGAGCAAAACAGCAAGCTTCCGCAGGGGCTCGTGCATAAAATCTGATGAGGCTGACAGGATTGGCGGGGCGTGGGAGGGTGGCAAAGCTGTGCACTGTGAGTAGGAGCGTGCACGGGTCTGACACTTCCCCACAACATCCCTTCTGTCCAACGCGCCGTGCATTTGAGGGAAAAAGTGTCGGCAAGCGATTCTCAGGTGTGAAGGCTGGATCCTCAAGGGGAAATCTGCGTAGACTGAAAGCGCCGCTGATAGTATTATATCGCCCTTGCAACGAAGCGGAGGAATCCATGCCGACCTATGAATATTCCTGTACGAAATGCTCCAAGCGCCTGGAAGCCTTCCAGTCGATGAGCGACGACCCCCTTCTGCGCTGCCCTTCCTGCGGCGAGGACGCACTGCAGCGCATGATCAGCGGGGGCGGCGGGCTGGTCTTCAAGGGATCGGGCTTCTACCAGACAGACTACAAGTCTCCGCCCAAGGATGCCGGCAAGAAGGAAACCGCCGAAGCCGGCGCCCCCAAAACGGACAGCGGTTCCGGGTGTTGCGGCGGCGGCTGCGGATGCGCCTAGGGCCAGACTGGCAAACCGACTCTCCCCCGGTTCGCGCAGCGTTCCGGGGGTTTTCTTTGGAGCATCCATGAGTCGCCCATCCGGCCTGCAGGGGCGCCAGCTCTATGATCTGGCGGAGCTCTACGACATCGCTTACGACTGGGAAGTGCTACCGGAACTCGATTTCTACATCCAGGCCATGCAGGCCTTTGGGGGACGTCCGGTGCGCCGGATTCTCGAACCGGCCTGCGGAACCGGCCGCAACCTGCAGGTGCTCGCGGAGCTTGGCCTGAAGAGCATCGGCTACGACATCAATCCGGCGACCCTGGACCTGGCGCGGAAGCGGATGCAGGCCAACGGCCTGATGCACTACTGCGAACTGCACGAAGGAGACATGGCCCGATTCCGTCTGCGGAAGCAGGCCGATGGCGCCTTCTGCTCGATCAACTCCTTTCGCTACCTGCTGGAAGACAAGGACGTGCTGAGCCACCTGAAGGCGGTCCGTTCGATGATCAAGCCGGGCGCCGTCTACATTCTCGATTTCAGCTACGCCATGCCGCCCGGCACCCCCTGCCCCGATTTTCGCTGGACCAGCCGGAGGGATGGAACCTCCATCCGTGTCCGCTGGATCACGAAGGAGTCGCTGCCCGAGCGACGCAGCCACGAGACCTGCCGCCTGGACGTACGCCGGGCCGACGGAAGCCGGGAAAGCCATTCCACCGAACACACGACACGCCTCTGGCTCGAAGAGGAATTCCTGCCGCTTCTGGAACCGGCGGGCTTCGCCTTGCGCGGCGTGCTCGGCGGGGATTTCGAACCCTTGCCGGACGAGCAGCCGCTGGACGGCACCCTGGAGAATCTGTACCACATCCTGCAGAAGGTCTGACACCGGGAACTGCAGCACAGAAGAAGCCACGAGGGAGACCCTAGCGAGCCCGGAAGCGGCTTCCGTAGTCCTCGCTCTTCGGCTGGAGCGATTCCGCCAAGTCGGCATGAGTCCGGAGAAGTTTTCCGTCCGGAAGCGCAGGCGGAACGGGAGCGGGCAACCCTTCAAGAAGCGCCGTGATACGCGCCGCCGATGCCCTCCAGTGCTCCTTCGAAACACGCCCAGCCGCAACCGCTGCGCGCAGGACCTCGGCGCACACGCGCGCCCGTTCCGGGTGGTGATTGAAGAGCAGCAGGTCGACGCCCGCGCGGAAAGCCTGTTCGTATACATCATCGCCGGGCCCGGCGAGCGCCGCCATGTCCGTGTCATCGGACACGCAGACTCCGGCGAACCCCAGCTCTTCCCGCAGCAGCGTTCGAAGGGCCAACGGGGACAGGGTCGCCGGCCTCCCCGGGTCCAGAGCTTCGAAGGCCACGTGGGCACTCATCACGAGTGAAGCTCCGGCGCGGATGCCAGCCCGGAAAGGCGGCAGTTCCCGTTGACGCAGCGTTTCCAGGTCCGCCTGCAGACGCGGAAGCTCGTCGTGGGAATCCTGCCGGGTATCCCCATGCCCGGGGAAATGCTTCAGGCAGCTGCGCAGCCCTTCGGCTTCCACCGTCTTCACGAAAATGGAGACTCTCTCGGCGCAGGCTTCCGGCGCCTCCGCAAAGGCTCTCGGCCCGATGACGGGATTCCCCGGGTTCGAGTGCACATCCGCCACCGGTCCGAAGAGCAGGTTGATCCCGATGGCGCGCAATTCGCGGGAGATGGCCCGGGCGACCTGCTCCACCTGATCCCCCCAATGCATGGCGTAGGGAAAGCGGGTAAAGGGCCGCGGAAGACGATGCACCTGGCCGCCCTCATGATCGATGGCCACCAGCATCCCCGGTCGATCGCAGAGCTGCCGGCTTTCCGCCAGCAGCTCCCCCAGGGCCTCGAGCCAGGAGTCGCCAGCTTCTCCCGGAAGGAAATTCCGCTGGAGCAGGTGCAAACCGGCCGGACGCAGTTCGCGCAGCAGGGAGCGTTCCGCCTTCCCGAGGCGCGGGCCGGGAAGCGTCAGCAGCAGGTGCAGTCCGGGGTCGAATGGGATGTCTGACATGGAGCAAAGCTTGCAGCCGGCAGGGGAATGCGCAAGCCCCGGGATCGGGCGCCCGCATCCGCTTTCCACAGCTTGGAAATGATAAGTTCATGCGCCTTTCGCCGATAAGATGAGGGTCTCCGGCAGAAATCTGCCGACTGCCAAGCCGAAAGTGGATGGACTCATGACCAAGCTGGATCTTCGCACCGGTTTCGCCCAGTGGGCAACCCGCCTCGCAAGCCACTTCCTGCAGCGGATTCGCACTGGCATCGGCCAGTGCCCGATTCCGGTTCCGGGAATCCGTCCCGCACTGGGTTGCGGGGTGCTTGGCCTGATCTACCAGAAACGGACGATCAAACTGGGAGAGGTGGCGACCCGGCTGCTGGGAGCGCTGGAGTACCGCGGCTACGACAGCACCGGAGGCGCTTTCCAGGACGGCGAGGAGATCACCCTTCTCAAAGCGCCGGGCGCTCCTTCCCAGATCTGCGGCAAACTGGGCATTCCGCAGCAGGCGGGACGGATCTTCTGCGGCCAGGTGCGCTGGGCGACCTACGGGGCGGTGGATCAGCTGAACAGCCAGCCTCATGTAGTACAGTGCAAACGGCGGATCTTCGGCGCGCACAACGGCAACATCTCCAATTCCCCCAAACTCAAGCAGTGGTTGATGGAACAGGGGCACACGGTGCTGTCGGACAACGACGGGGAGATGCTGGTCCACACGGTGGAACACTATTTCGACGAGGAACTCGCCGGCGGATCACATTCCGACGAGAACGCGGCCATGCGGGCGGCCATCGTGCGCGCCTGTCGCACACTGACCGGCAGTTATGCGGCGATCATCGTCAACCCCGCGACCGAGACCGTCTGGGCGATCAAGCGCGGCAGCAGCCTCTATGTGGGACTGGCCTCTTCCGAGGAGGCCGAGGACGAGAACGGCTTCATTCTCGCCAGCAGCGACCTGACGGCGGTGCTGCGCATGACGCGCCTGCTCCTTCCGATCCGCGAGGGGCAGTTCGTCGAGTTCGGCGCGGACGACTACCAGGTCTATGCCTCGCGGGACCTCAGCTACCGGAACGAGAACGGCGACACCGTCCAGACCGCTGCCGGAGCGGAGATCGCGATGGATCCGCGCTTCAGCAACCTGCAGGTGGACGAGATCGGGCTGCGCGAGGGCTTCGGCCACTTCATGGAGCAGGAGATTGTAGACGAGATCGACAGCGCGCGGCGCCTGGTCCGGCTCTTCACCTGGGGCAGCATGCGCCTGCGCGAGTTCCGGGCCGCGGACGCCGACTACAGCAGCCTCTTTCCGGAGGGAGAGAAGCTCTTTGGGCGGATCACGCTGGCCCGCAGCACGCAGGAACTCCTTTCCACCTGCCGCGAACTGCTGGAGGACGACGGCATCTGGGAGCGTGTGACAGCCCTGCCGGAACCGATCTGGTCCGACGACGCCTTCTACAGCGACTACGCGCCCATGCTCGAGTGGGCCTGGCAGCACTTCCGCTCGCATCCCCGCAACCGCATGCTGAAGCTGGTCGACCTCTACCTGGAGAACGACGAGATCAACGACCTGAACACGAAGCTGATGGGCTTCGTCCAGGCAGTGCAGAACTGCCGCAAACGCGGCGGCCAGCTCTACGCCGTCTGCTCGGGAACGAGCTACAACGCGGCCCGCACCGGGGCGTTGTTCTTCAACGACCTCTGCGGGATCAAGCTGATTCCCATGCTCCCCGGGGAGTATCGCGGCCAGTTCAACCACAGCATCAGCGACCGGGACCTGCTGATCACGATCTCCCAGAGCGGCGAGACCAAGGATGTGATCGACGTGGTCAACGACCTGGAAGCGAAAGCGCCCGGCCTGGAGCACATTTCGATTGTCAACAACATGAACTCGACCCTGGCCCAGGAGAAGTCGGACATCGCGATCCCCCTTCGCTGCGGCCCGGAAATCGCCGTGCCCGCGACCAAGAGCTACATCAACCAGAACACGATGCTGCTGGGCATGGCCAAGTACCTGAGCGCCAGGCTGGGCGGCCGCGGAGGCGCGGGCCTGCTGCCGCACCACGAATCACGCCTGGACCTGATTCCGGACCTGCTGCAGCAGACCCTGAGCAGCACGCGCAAGGAGGTGGACCAGACGGCGGAGGATCTCTTCCTCGTGCCCAGCCTGCACATCCTGGCCACGCGCATGTGGGGCGTGGCGCGAGAGGGAGCGCTGAAGATCCGCGAGGTCGTGTTGAATCACGCCGAGGGAATCGCCACGACCGAGTTCAAGCACGGGCCGAACACGATCCTGGGGCTGAACAACTCCTACGGCATCGACCAGGTCCAGAGCTGGACCCGGGCCCTGCTCAACCAGCTGACCGACCTGCCCGGACTGGCCGGCCTGCAGGGCGCCGAACTGCGCGCGGCCCTGCACGATTTCGCCGAGGGACTCTTCGACGGCCGCATGGCCGACCAGCACCCGGATGCCGCCCAGCGCCTGCACGACAGCCTCTACAAGGATTATCCCCTTGTATACATCACGGGCCCCGGCAAGCGCGACGTGGACCTGACGATCAGCCAGATCAACACGCACAAGATCCGCGGAGCGATGAGCATCGTGATCGCCGAACCCAACGAGGACCTGCGTCACGCGGCGCTGACTCCGCCCGCCGACAATCCGGACTACAAGGGACGCTTCATCGCCCTGCCGCCGACCGGGGACCTGATCTACACCAGCTTCAGTTCGATGATGGTGCTGCAGCGCCTGGCCTATGCCATGTGCCTGCGCAAGATGGCCTACCTGGACCGAATGGGTTTCCGGGAGCACGGCGTACACCCGGATTCGCCCAAGAACGTCTCCAAGTCCATTACGGTGGACTAGTTTTCTGCTGCGGATCGGCTTGCGCGGCCCTACCTTGTGGGGTCGCCGTTTCCAGTTGAAATCCGGTCCCACATGCACGAACAACTCTATTCGATGGGTTCAGGAAGAACCCTTTTCTTCTCTGGTCTAATGAATCTGCCGCTCCTCCTTGCAGCGGCATCCCCTCTCCTGGCCCAGTCCCCCGACGAGGGAAAATACACGGAGAATCCCGCCGTGATCACCAAGGGCCATGCCACCGATGTGCCCAATCGCGACAACCGGACGCACCGGGTCGGACGGGTCTGGCTCACGGTCAACAACTGGGGCTGGATGGGAAACAACCAGCAGGGCGACAGCGGCGCCTACCTGGATCCGGAGACCCAGGAGTGGGCCCCGCAGTGCGAGGTTCCGGGGGGAAGCGACATCCAGTACTTGTATACGGCAGGCCTCTGGCTCGGGGCGCTGGTGCAGCAGGACGGCACTCCGACCCGGGCCCGCGTCAGCGTCGGCGACGACAACTTCTTCTTCGGAGGATTCAGCCGGCAGCACGAGTTCAATCCGGGCGAAAGGCCGGAAGACCTGATCGAGGAGCGCAGCACGCGGCTCAACTATTTCAACAGCCTGGGACAGCCCGTCAGCCACCCCGGCGCGATTTCCGAGCAGGATTTCGTCGCCGTATACAACGATACCCTGGTCGATCCGCAGCTGACCCCGCCGATCAACGGCGAGACCCATGAGCCGCTCGGCATCGAGATCACGCAGAGCAGCTATGCCTGGAGCTACAACTACGCCCGCGACCTGGTCATCATCAACTACGACGTGCGCAACATCGGCAGCAAGTTCCTGCGCAATCTCTATGTAGGACAATTCGTCGACGGCGATGTCGGCAGCCGCTTCGACAACAGCCGCTACCTGGACGACATCACGGGCTTCCTGACGACGGCCTACGACAGCGTGCTCGACCAGGACATCCTGATCAACACGGCCTGGATCGCCGACAACGACGGGCGGGATGCGGACGACTCGGGCAGCACGCTGAGCTGCCCGCATGTCACCGGATTCCGCGTCCTGCGCAGCCCCAACCCCAAACTGCGCACCAGCTTCAACTGGTGGACCAGCGCCATCAACCTGGAGCAGGATTTCGGCCCCAGCTGGAGCCGCTGGCAGGAGACGGAAGACGGCAACTGGACCACACAGCGCGGCACGCCGCTCGTAGACGCGGAGAAGTACTTCATCCTCTCCAACGGGGAATTCGACTACGACCAGATCCGTGTCGCGGACGCCGGGTGGATCACGGCGAATCCCCAGCAGGTGATCGACAACGCGGGAAACGTGCTCGCCGAAGAGCCCTGGCAGGATCCTTCCGGCAGCGTGGACGACGTGGCCAACGGCTACGATGCGCGCTACCTGATCAGCTGGGGACCGATGGGCGTCTTCGATCACGTGGATCACCAGGGCCGCAGTATTTTCCGCCTGAATCCCGGCGAGAGCTTCAGTTTCACTGTGGCCCTGGTGGCGGGCGAGAACTTCCACAACCGGAACCGGCCACAGACAGGCACCGGCGCGCTGGACCCGGAACTCTTCGACTTCCGCAGCCTGGAGAACGCGGCGCTTTCCGCTGCGAGGATCTACGACAATGAGATGATCGACACGCCGGTCTTCGATTTCGGCGAGGATCACATTCCGGGCAACGACGACCTGGACGGCAGCGAAGGCGACGGCATTCCGGACACGGGGGACGGCTGGTACGGCGAGGATGTCGGCAGCGACGGCCTCTACGCCGAACTGCCGGAAGGCGTGGACAGCGTGCAGGTCTGGTACTTCGGCCAGTTCATGGGGTGGTACAAGGGGCCGGACGAAGACGGCAGCGAGAACAACGGCCGCCTCGATCCCGGCGAGGACGACCTGCTCTGGAGCCTGGCCGACTTCGCCTCCGATTCCGGCTATGTATACGCCGGCCCGCGCTTCAGCCGGGGCGGCTCCGGAAGGGCATACGACGGGCAGGGCGGCAGCATTCCCTTCTCCTACGGTACCGGGCGACCGGACTGGTTCATCGGGCACCTTCCGCAGAACGACCTGCTGGATCGCGGAGACGGCATTCCCGACTTCCAGGGACCGCCGCCGCCGCCGGTGCCCAACCTGCGCATCGAAACGACCGAGTCCAGCGTGATCCTGCGCTGGCAGGACAACGCGGAAGGCTACCGCGACCCCTTCAGCCGCCTGCTGGATTTCGAGGGCTACCGCCTGTGGGTCTCCAACGACAATGCGGAGAACGGCTTCAGCCTGCTGGCCGAGTACGACAAGGTGGATCACGCCTATTTCGACGCGGAAGGCAACATGCGCAGCGCGCCGCAGCCGGGCGGAGTGCCGGAGGCGGAGCTGGACTCCACCCTGGCCCGCTGGACGCTGCAGCCGATTGCCGCCAACAACGGATTGCAGGGCATCGTGGATCCGAAGGGGGGACGCGAGCCCTTCGAGGACCTGAACGGCGATCAGCTGTGGAATGCGCCGGAGCCCTGGCAGGACCGCAACGGCAACGGGGAGCGGGATGCCGACGAGGCCTGGGAAGACCGCAACGGGGACGGACTGTGGAACGCTGGCGAGCCGTATACGGACAGCAACGGGAACGGCCGCTTCGACAGAGATCCGGACTTCACCACCTATGCCTACGAGATCACGAACGCGCCGGCCTTGTATCCGCGCTGGTACTCGGTCAGCGCTTTCGACTATGGCGACTTCAAGACCGGCACAGCGCCGCTGGAGAGCAGCCGTGTGACAAATGCCCAGCGGGCCGCGCCTTCAGGCCAGCCCGGCCTGCCCGTTCGGGCCGTGCCGAACCCCTACCGCTTCGACCAGGACTACACGATTCCCTTCAACCGGGACCGTTCCGGCGAGAGCCTGGCCTGGGAGAACCGGGATGACGGCACTCTGCGCTTCTATCCCGAAGACGACCGCCGCCTGGCTTTCATCAACCTGCCGCGCCAAGCCTTGATCCGCATCTACACCCTCAGCGGCGACCTGGTGCAGATCCTGCCGCATAATCTTCCCGGTGATACGACAACCGGCTGGAATCCGGACTACGCGGAGTTCTGGGACCTGAACAACCGCAACTACCTGCAGGTGGCCAGCGGCCTGTACTACTTCAGCGTCGAGGATCACACGCCGGAAGGCAAGGGTTCGATCCAGACCGGGAAGTTCGTGATCCTGAAATAGCCGGCACTCCGGCTCTGCGGGTTGGCCCGCGCAGCGACTATTCGGTCGACGCTTCGCGTCTTTTGGGGTTGGGGATTCAATATGAAAGGGGGCGGCCCGGTGGGCCGCCCCCTTTGTGATTCAGGCGATTGTCGTGAGGCCTATTTCACCAGGACCATCTTGCGGGTCTGGGTGAAATCGGCGGCCTTCAGGGTGTAGAAGTACACGCCGCTGCTCAGGCGGGAGGCGTCGAAGACGACGCTGTGCTTGCCGGCCTCGACGGTGCCGTTGACCAGGGTGGCCACGACGGCGCCAGTCAGGTCGTAGACATGCAGGCTGACTTCGCCCAGCTCGGCCGCGTTGAAGGAGATCGTGGTGGCCGGGTTGAAGGGATTGGGGAAGTTCTGCGCCAGCTCGAAGCTGCCGACCAGATCCTCGGTGGAAGCCGAGGGGCAGGGCAGCGCGTCGGCGTTGTCGTATTGCGGGAAGATCGTGTGGGCGCCGAAGTTGTACCACATGACGCCGGTGAAGGTGAAGCACTCGCCCATCAGGGGTTCCAACATGCCGTCGTATTCGCCGTTGTCCACCTGGACCTCGCCGCTGCCGTCGTCGATCTGGAACTCGCCGAAGTTGTTCGGCTCGACCGTCACCAGGGCGCTCTCGACTGTCACCAGCATGCCTTCCCAGTCTTCGCCGTTGGCGTCGTTGCTGCTCAGCACGACGGGCGGATAGGGCACGCCCGAGCTCAGCACCATGACCTCGGCGACATTGGTCAGCTCGGTCAGGTCGAAGTACTCGTCGACGTCGGCGCGCACGGAAACCAGGTCGCCGACCACCACGGTAGGAACGCTGCCGGTGTAGACGATGACACCCATGCGGGCGCTCGTGCCGGTCTGAATCGAGAAGCGATCTTCGTAGACGCGCTGTACGGTACCGCTGGTCAGGACCTGCAGTCCGTCAAAGGGGCTGTCGTCGCCCAGGCCCTGGATCTCGGACACGGTGGCTTCGCATTCGACTGTGTAGCTCTGGACAGGGCTGCTGACGGTCGCGCCGCCATCATCGGTCGCCGAAACGCTGAAGAAGATCTGGGTGCACTCGTCGAATTCGGGAATCGGCATGTCGGAGGCCCAGGTCATTCCGCCGGACAGGGACATGGGGATCATGTTGTCCAGCATGCCGGGATCGAGGCCCCAGTTGACAGCGCCGGACACGACCATTCCGTCCGTGTCGGACAGGTCGGCCATGACGCTGACCACATCATCCTGGTTCGGGTAGAGGGGGTCTTGCATCACGTTGTCGACCGCGGGCGGCTCGTTGCCGGCGCAGGTCGCCTCGGGGAAACCGAAGTCATCAAAGGTGTTGGAAGCCAGCACTTCCCACTCGGAGCTGGCAGCGTCCGTGCCGGCGGAAGCGGCCCAGTCGGTGTTGCCCATGGTGACGGAGGCCTTGCGGCGCATGGTGTTGTTCGCCGTGCCGCCGGAAACGCCGGCCACATCCCAGCCCGAACCGGGATCCGGTCCGATCACGCCGATGACGTCGACAATGGTGCCATCCACTTCCAGGGCCAGGGGGTCGTCGCCGTTGTAGAAGAAGACGCCGGAAGGCTCCACCTGGTCGACATCCGGGTAGGGGTTGCCGCTGTTGTCACCGGTGCCGTTCGCGATCACGTAGGTATCGCCATTGCAAAGGGTTCCCGGGCCAAGCGTCACGTCGCTGCTGTAGGCGCCGCCATTGGTTCCCTTCAGCAGCTTCACCACGGTGGTAGTCAGGTCGACATCGGCACCGCTGTTGTTGAAGACCTCGATGACTTTGCGATTGCCGCTGCTGCCGACCGGCTCATTGTATTCGCTGATGAACAGCCCTTGGGCCATCGCCTGCTGGACACCGCCCAGCACGAGCAACGAAACGATACACTTCTGAATACTCATTCCTTGCTTCTCCTGTTGAGATGTTTTGGTCACCTGCCGGAAAGCCGATTGCTGCCGAAGCGATGGTCCGGCATAGCAATCCCATATAGGACTGCACCAGGCATCGGATACAGCAAATCGAAGACCCAACAGGGACCGATTTGTCAATAACGGTTCTTCTTTGAATGAAACCGGAGGCGCAGGGCAGCGCTGACCAGGCTTCAGGGCATCAATCAGGGGAGCAAAGGCCGTGCCTCAAGTCGCGTCAAACAAAACTCTTACGTCAATTTTGGCGCAGACCAGTTGCCCGCTTGAGCCGGGTTGTTTTGCAAGAATTTGAAAAGGAAGATTATAGACCCTTTGTTAGCGCAGGGTTCAGGGTGTGAGGCAGATCGCTCCGCGCATGTGTTCAGGAAATGAACAGGAGAGATCGAATTCGGGCATCTGCTACCAGGGAATGCGTAAAACCGAAAAGCGCGCCCGGAAAAAGATCTCCCGCGCGCGCTTTCTCAATTGCGAATAATTCTGCCGAAACTCCCTGTGTTCCTGCCGGCTGCAGGTTCCTAGCCGCGATCCATTCGACCGGCGCCGCTGTCGTCCCCGAAGTGCGTCGGGTCCTTGTCCGGGTCGAAGTCGCAGAACTTTTCATGGTCGCCCGTTTCAATGCCTTCCTTGATTCCGTAGCAGTAGGGGCATCGCTCATGCTCTCCGACAGGCAGTTCCTTCTTCAGTCGGTGGCAGAAGACTCGCTGGGCATGTTGTTCGCTCATGGTTCTTCCTGATTAGTGGTGGCACCAACTTTCAGAATCCTTCCATACTGCGCCATGAGCCAGATCAATTGGCTCTCCCTGAAGTGCGCTCTCTCAAGCAATCAAGCGCAGAAAACCTGCCCAGGTAATTGTTTTTATATGCCTTGCGGCCTGAAGTGGAACATGCGCCTACTTCCCGTATCCCATACGGAAAGGTCAATCCACCCGAGCCGGCTGCCGATGCACAAGGGGAAGAAGCCAAAGCTGGTTTGAGGCTCTTCGCGCTTGTCACTCACTTGCACGGGTATCAGACCGCAGTCCCCGGGACTGCCGGAAGCCGGGAAACGCAATGAAGGTTCCGTATTTCAAGCAAGTCCTTTTAGTGTACTTGCTGATTGAAGCCGTCGCATTCCAGTTCCTGACCATGGAACTGGACACGCGCAAGGGCGAGTATGCCTTGCGCAAGGCGACGGAACTGCAGACCGCCATTCAGTCCATTGACAATGGCTGGGGTTCCATCTCCCGGCTGGTGCTGGACAACCTGCACAACGACCGGGAACTGCTGCGGCAGATCGCCCTTTCCGCGGAGGACCCTGCCCGGATTCCCCAAAGCCAGGAGTGGATTCGTCAGAACGTAGGCCACCTGGCCAGAAGCCTGCGCGAACAGAACATCAGCGAGTTCCAGCTGCTGCTGCCCGACGGCAGGCCACTGCTGAACTTCAGCCACCCGACCCTGGTATACAGCGAAACTTCCCGGCAAAACATGGACCTGCTGCCCGAGGCCAAACCGGGCAGCATGCGAAAGGGCTTCGAGCTGAGCCATCAGGGCTGCGGGAACCGCTATCGTTTCCCTCTCTTCCTGGACAAGCAGGCAATCGGCTACCTGGTTCTGGGGTCGTCCTTCAAGGCTTTCCGCGGCGAGCTTGACCGGCTGTTCCACGGAGAGTATGCCCTGCTGCTGAAGGCCGGTTCCCGCGTGATCCCCGCGTCCTCCGAGACGCTGATGAGCACGCAGATCAGCCCGTCCTACATGATGGAGCGTCACACGCCGACCACCGTGGCCGGAGATCGCCGCGACGAGGTGGTGCTGGCGCCGACTGTCGCGGTCATCGAGCGCAAGCTGGCCGGCGAGCTGGATGCCGAACTGTCCCGCCGTGATCCATTCGCGCGCTTCGTGTCCGCGGAAGGAAGCGACTACCTGGTCAGCTTCGTGCCCGTGGAGGATTCGGACGGCAGCGCCAGCGCCTGGATGATGTCCGTCCACCCCGACCCCAACCTGAGCCACTTCCGCAGCGACTTCAACAAGCTGCTGTCGACGATCACCTTCCTGGCCACCGTGCTGCTGATCCTCTCGCTGGTCTTCATGCGCTACCGCTTCAAGGCCCTGCTGCACAACGAAAGCACGCAGCGCCGCCTGCAGACGATCCTGGACAGCATGACCGAAGGGATGATCGTGCTGGACCGGGAGCGCAAGATCCTGCAGTGCAACCCGGCCGCCGCCGAGATGCTCGGCGGAGAGCAGCACGAGATAGAGGGCCTGGATCTGGGCGTGGTCTGCGCGACACCGATCAGCAACGGCAGCACCATCGAGGCGGCATTCCGCTGTATTACGGGCGTAATGATTCCCGTCGAGGCGACACGCACCTCCATCGGGGCGAACTGGGGACTTGCCAGCAGCTCCCTGTTGACCTTCCGCAACATCAGCGAGCGCAAGGGCTTCGAACAGGCCCTGATCCAGGCGCGCGACGAGGCGGAAGGCGCTGCCCGCGCCAAGAGCAGCTTCCTGGCGGCCATGAGTCACGAGATCCGCACGCCGATGAACGGCGTGATCGGCATGACCAGCCTGCTGAGCACGACCGAGCTGAGCGAGGAGCAGTCCGAGTATGTCAACACGATCCGCGTCAGCGGCGAAAGCCTGCTGGTCGTGATCAACGACATTCTCGATTTCTCCAAGATCGAGTCGGGCAAGATGGACCTGGAGGACCAGCCCTTCGAGCTGCGCGAATGCCTGGAGGACTGCCTGGACCTGCTGGCCCACAAGGCCCTGGAAAAGGGCCTGGAGCTGCTCTACATCGTCGACGCGGACGTGCCCTCCTGGATCTACGGGGATACGACACGCGTACGGCAGATTCTCGTCAACCTCATCGGCAACGCGATCAAGTTCACCCACGAGGGCGAGATCCTGATCTCCGTCTACAAGGTGATGCAGGAGGGCGGGGAGCTGACCCTGGAGTTCTCGGTCGCGGACACGGGCATCGGCATTCCGGAAAACCGCGTCGGCAAGCTCTTCGAGGTCTTCAGCCAGGTCGACAGCAGCACGACGCGAAAGTACGGCGGCACCGGGCTCGGACTGGCGATCAGCAAGCGCCTGACCGAACTGATGGGCGGGCAGATCCGTGTCGAGAGCCGAGAAGGCGAAGGCTCGACCTTCTACTTCACGGTGCGCACGCGCGCCGCCAGCCAGCGCGCCAGCAATTCGGGGCTGACCCTGTCCGGCACGCGGGCGCTGCTGGTGGACGACAACACGACCAACCTGCGCATCCTGTCGCTGCTCTGCAACAACTGGAAGATCGAGTCGATGATCGCGCAGAGCGCTCAGGAGGCCCTGGCGATCCTGAACGCGGGAAACAGCTTCGACGTGGCGATTCTCGACATGCACATGCCCGAAATGGACGGTGTCGATCTCGCGAAGGAGATCCGCAAGCTGCCGGAGCACGAGCACATGCCCCTGGTCATGCTGAGCAGCGCCGGCCGGGTCGAGGATCCCGAGGAACAGCTGCTCTTCAGCTTCTGGGTCAACAAGCCCGTGAGACATCATCAGCTCTACAAGAACCTGGTCAACGCCGTGAGACAGCCGGTCCCGCAGAAGAAAGGCGCGAAGAAGGTCCAGAAGCAGCTGGATGGAAGGCTTTCAAGCCGTGTGCCATTGAAAATCCTGCTGGCCGAAGACAACCCGGTGAACCAGCTGCTCGCCCAGCGCGTGATGAAGAAGATGGGCTACGAGATCGACATCGCCTCCAACGGCCTGGAAGCGCTCGAGGCCGTGCAGAAGCAGGACTACGACATCGTCTTCATGGATGTGCAGATGCCGGAAATGGACGGGTTGACCGCCACCCGGGAAATCGTGACCCATTTCGACGGCGCACCGCGACCGACGATTATCGCCATGACCGCCAATGCCATGAGCGGCGACCGGGAACTCTGCCTGGATGCCGGCATGGACGACTACATGAGCAAACCCATCGTGCTGGAGCAGGTGCAGGACAAGCTGGCCTACTGGGCCGAGGAACGGCGTCTGCAGCTGCAGAATTCCGCCTGAAGCACGGCGGCTTCCCCGGTTGAGCCTCATTCCTTACACTTGCGCTCGAAGCAGTTCCAGAACGGAGCTGCCGATCCCAGCGGAAAGAGGCATGGAGAGTTACCGGGGCACAACCTTCCATCGCATGGACGTGCGCGAACGGCCGGAAGGAGTTCTGCTCACGCTGGTGGCGAAGACACCGGACGGCACCAGCCTGGATGTCACGGTCATCGGCGCCAACCTGGACGCCTGCAAGGAAGAGATCCGCTCGATCATCGATCGCTACCTGGACGCCGGGGATCGTGACGAACTGGCTCGCCAGATGCGCATCGGGCGCGAGCTGGAGGAGCTTGGACAGCGCTCGCCGGAACTGCTGGAACTCTGCCTGAGGGCCGCCTCCCAGGAAAGCCTTCCGCTCCCGGATGCCGCACGGCGCTGCGCCGGCCTGCTGGATGACGGACATCCCGCGGAACTGGTCGAGCTGCAGCTCTCCGCTGAATGGGGCCTGGGCGCCTAGACCGCGCCGCTTCCGCCTCTCACTCCCCCGCCGCGCGACCTTTCATCCAACGATCCAGCATTCCCGCCGCTCTCTCGATGCTGCTGTATACGGGCAGGCCTTCTTCTTTCAGGAACTCCACCAGGGGCACGTAGCTCGCTCCGGCGTCGACCGCGAAGACAAGGGGCTTTTCGCTTTCGCGGAAGAGCCGGATCATGCCCTCGGCCAGGCCGCCGGGACGGCGGAAATCCTCCTTGTGCTCCAGGGAGAGCGGAAGGGTCTCGAGAGCCGGGGTCATCGGCACGCATCCGAGCACGCCGGCCGAGACGCCGGGGTCCTCCAACAGCCTCTGCATGGCGGCCAGCGTGACATCGGCTCCGGCCATGGGCGTCAGGTCCAGCGGATTGTGCGCGTCGACCAGGTCGCCCAGCCCGGCGGACGCCAGCAGGGCCTTCAGGTCCGAAAGGGTCTTCTCGTCCGGCGTAGCTAACGAAGCGCAGGACAGGGAATCGGCAAGCGAGACACATTCGAAGCCGGCATTCGAAAGTCCGGCAACACCCAGCCCCTTCAGGGATTTCCCACGCAGCAGGCAGTCGAGCCGCAGGCTCTCGGCGAACTCCTCCAGGGAATCGTGGAAGACCAGTCCCGTGCCTTCGGCAAGCGCCCGGGCCACGGCGTGGTCCCCCGCGATCGAAGCCGTGTGACTGGCGCTGGCCTTTGCGCCCGCCGGCGTCCTGCCCGCCATGTAGAGTCGCACCTGCACGCCGCGGCGCACCAGCAGACGCGCCGCGCGGAGGAAGCGCTCGCCGTCCCCGGGCTTGAAGCCCTCCATGTAGACGGCGACCTGTTCCAGCTCCTCGTCGCGCGCCAGGTATTCCAGGTAGTCGCCGACCGTCAGGTCCGTCTGGTTGCCGATGCTGAGGGCATAGCGCGGGGACAACCCCCCCAGGCGATCGACAAGGGAAACGAGGTATGCCCCGCTCTGTGAGACAATGGCAAGGGGAATGCCCGGCGTCCTGGCCGGCGGGATCTTGTGATCCGGAATGAACAGCGTATCCACCTTTCCCGGCAGGGAACGCAGTCCGACGCAGTTGCCGCCGTTGAGCACGGGACCGCCCCAGCGTGTCCGGCGCGAGGCGGCCAGCTCTTCGTGCATGCGCTTAACGGCTTCTCGTCCTCCTTCCTTCTCTTCCATGCCGCCCGGAATCAGGACCAGGCTTTGAGCCTTCTCCGTGCGACAGGCTTCGCCGACCAGCCCGGGGACCTGTGCCGCGCCGACGCTGCAGACCAGCAGGTCGACCGGCTGCTCCAGGTCCGACAGCGTGGGCACGCATCGGCAGCCGGCCAGTTCGTCGGTTCCCGGCTTGAGGATCGTGATCCCGTCGCGAGGATAGCCGAGCTTCAACAGGTTTTCGACGATGATCCGGCCGGGATTCATCTTCTGTGACACACCGATGACGGCCAGGCTCCGCGGCTCGAGCAGGCAGCGTATACGATCGATCGGGCGCGGGGCCGCCGGTGCGGAAGATCCCTCCGCGATCTTTCCCAGCGCGTCCAGCGCGACCAGGCGGCCATCGTCGGCGCGCACCAGGGGATTGATCTCGAACTCGCCCAGGCCTTCGCGGGCCAGTTCGCGGGCAAGGGCGCCGAAGGAGAGCAGCAGCTCCACCAGCTCGTCCGGTTCTACCAGGGGTGGCGCGCCCCTCTGGGGCCGGATCAGGAATCGGCTGAAGACATTGCATTGCAGCAGTTTCCGCAGATCCTCCGCATCCTGCAGATGCGGCTGGAAGAGAAGCGGCTTTGCACCCATGCCGGCCAGGGCTTCCGCGTGGATGCCGCCCGGCCCGAGCAGCACGACCGGACCGAAATCGGGCACCAGGCGGTAGCCGATCAGCCATTCGCGCCCGGGATCCGGACGATAGGGCACGAACTCGCAGAGCAGAAAGGGCCGCAGGTCCCCTCCCGCGTGGCGCGATCGCATCTCCGCCATGGCTTCCGTGATCGCGGTGGCCTTCTTCGGCAATACGCGGACTCCGCCCGCCTCGCTTTTGTGCAGCACCTCCGGGCTCTGCAGCTTGAGCACGACACGCTCCCCGGGGAAGCTGTCGAGCAGTCCCTGCGGAAGCGGGCACTCCGGTTCCAGGAGCCGGCGCCCGGGAACGGTGATCCCGTGTGACGCCAGCAGCTCCATTCCTTCCTGCTCCAGCAGGTTCGATCGGCCCTCGCCTCGCAGGGTGGCCAGGAGTTCGTGCAGCATTCAAGCTCTCCGTATACAAAAAATCCCCCGGCGGACCGGGGGATCGCGTCCTTCTCGGGCGCCTACTTCATGCGGGCGCCGTGCTCTTCCTCGGCAAAAATCCAGCCGGCGATCTTGCCCGGCAGGATCAGGTTCTCGTCGTGCCAGAAGCGATGCTGCCGCAAGTGCCGGCTGGACGTGTCTTCCCGGGGAATCGACTCCAGCTGGTCGTGAATGCGGCGGAAGCGCTCGATCCAGCGCCGGCAGTTGGCCGAGCGCAGGTCGACCCAGCCGTCCTCGACCCAGTTCTCCAGCTTCTCGTCGTTGATGGCAACCTCTTCCGCCTCCGCGGGAATGATCACGCGCTGGCCACGGATCAGCTGGCCGTTGTCGAGCAGGATCGGAATGCCCGTGCTGACAATGCGGTTGGCCACTTCCGGATCCTCCGTGACCAGGGTATTGAGAATGTGCGTCAGGTCGGCGGCATCCGCCTTGCGGACGGCGGACATCTTGCCGTAGGCCAGGCGCAGCAGGTGGGTCTCGAAGAGCAGCTTGCTCAGGCGCGGCGGGCCCAGCATCTCGAAGGCCACGCTGTGCGTCTCGTGCTTCTTCTCCAGCTCGACCATCTTCTCCAGGGCCCAGTGGCGCATCAGGCCGGCGCGGTAGGAGGGGCCCATGGTCGTGTTGTCCAGGGCGTTGATCACGTCGAAACCGGTATTGCCGCCTTCGATCTCGTAGACGAGCTGCGCGGCGATCTCTTCCGGTGTCACGAATTCCATCTGCTCGCCGGTGGTCAACGCGCTGAACTCCTCCAGGCTGAAGATGCCGTTTTCCCCGGTATCGATGTAGACATTCTCCATGATGTCGTCCCGCAGGCTGGCCGCCGCCTCGTCCGTCGTCGAGAAGGTCTTGCCCAGCGGGCGCGGGCGGGCGTCGACCATGCGGATCGGGCCGTCCTTGCGGCGGATCGGACCGTACTTGATGCCCTTCCAGCCGATGGCGGCGGCGGGCTTGATCTCCTTCGTTATCGGGGCGTCGGGCGTGCGGGCCATCAGGAAGAGCAGCATCGAATGCGCGCCGGCCAGGGCGCTCTTCGAGAGCAGCATGCGGCTCGGCTTCTCCTCCGAGTGCGTGTAGGGCACGTTCATTCCCATGCCGCCGGTGCCTGTCGTGCCGACCTTGATGTATACGCCGGTCTTGCAGTCGGTCATGCCGCGGTAGAGCACCTGGATATGCCGGATCAGGCGCGGCGTATACAGGGACTCGACCAGGTGTGATACGACCTCTTCGCCCAGCTCCGCCTTTTCGAGGGCCTCGACGGTCTTTTCCGCCGCGTTGAAGATGTTGCGGTAGGCTATGCCCGTCGCCGTGTTCACGCAGTCGATGACGATGTCCGGTTTGATGCGGTCCAGCAGCCGGTAGAGATTGTACTTCGGAAGGTCGGCGTCGCGCAGGGGACCGACCTGGCCCATCAGGCGTGCCGCCAGGCTGGGCTGCTCATCGTCCCGGTCGAAAATGTCTCCGTGACAGGCCGCCAGCTTCGCCTTGTCCTGATCCGGGGCCAGGACCTTGAGCGCCTCTTCGGCTTCTTCGAGCTTCAGGCTGTGGACATGGATAGCCGCGGGCTGGCGCTTGAGCAGTTCACGGCAGACGGCAGTGCCGACCAGGCCGAAGCCGCCCAGCACCAGGATGGTTCGATTCTGAATATGCATGGAGTCCTCGTGCAGGGATTACGGAACAGGGCGCTTGATCAAGGACCGCGCCCCGACGATGGAACGGCCCGAAGATCCGCAATTCCCGAAGGCGAGCGGTTGATCTTGGTCAACGGAAGGCCGCAAGAGGCTGGCATTTGCATGGTCTTGCCAATTCCACGACTCGAGTGGAGGGATCCGGACTGCATTCAAGGGGAATCCGGACGATACGGAAAAAGTTGTCTCAACTGGGCAGATTGTTGATGCGGATCATGGGAACTCACTGAGTACAATGTTAAAGTTGGCCTTGTCGAACTTAATTCGTCTGGACTTCGGAGGCTTGACATGAGCATGCCGGAACAAGCGCTTGCTCCCCCACAGGAGAGCCTGCAGCTGAATGCCTTGCCGGACGGCACCCGCTGCCGCATCCATACAATTACCGGGAGCGGGCCGATTCGCCAGCGCCTTCTGGATATGGGCCTGCTTCCGGACGTGGAACTCCAGGTCGAGCGGCGCGCGCCAGGAGGAGATCCGATCTGGATCCGCCTCGGCAGCTGGCAAATGGCCCTGCGCAAAGCGGAAGCCACTTCCATTCTGGTCCTGCCGGTCAGGGACGCATGAGCGCTTCCACCCAGAGCGCGCAGCCCCTGCCGGTCAAGGTCACCAGCCGGAACCTGCCGACCGTAGCGCTTGCCGGAAACCCGAATTGCGGCAAGACCACTCTCTTCAATTCCCTGACCGGCGCATATCACACTGTCGGCAACTATCCCGGCGTCACCGTCGAACGACGAAGCGGAACCGCCCGCGGACAGGGACTGCCGGCCTCCGGCGTTTCCCTCATCGACCTTCCCGGAACCTACAGCCTTTCTGCCTGGTCCCCCGAAGAGCGCATTGCCCAACAGGAGCTGCTCGGCGGACAGCTGGACGCCGTCGTGGTCGTCGTCGATTCGACGAACCTGGCCCGCGGCCTGCAGCTGCTGGCCCAGGTCCTGCTGACCGGCAGCAATCCCGTTCTCTGCCTGAACATGAGCGACGAGGCGGGAAAAGCCGGGCAGCGCCTGGATCTGGAGCAAATGCGTCGCCTGCTGGAAATCCCGGTGGTCGAGACTTCCGGCAAGCTGGACCAGGGCATCGGGGAGCTGCGCGAGGCGATTCAGCATGCCCTCGAACATCCGAAAGACTGCCGGCGCCGCGTGACCTTGGGTCTGGAGCTGCGAGACGCGCTCGATCGCTTGGAGCAACACCTGGACAAGGTGGGCATACGCGGCCCACAGGTCACCTGGATGGCGCTCAAGCTGCTCAAGGAGGACCCGGACACACGGGGCCTGCTCAATGTCATCGTCGAGGAAAGCGACTCCCTCTTCGAGGAAGCGGCCCGCGAAAAGGAACTGCTGCAGAAGGGAAGCGGGCAGGACATTCATCTGTACATCGGGTCCCAGCTGAGCGGCTTTGCCAGCGGACTGGTAAGGGAAGTGACCCTGCATTTGAGCCGCGAGGACGCCCGGCGTCTGAGCGACACCATCGACAGCGTGCTCGCCAACAAGGTGCTGGGCCTGCCGATCTTCCTGGCCATCATGTACGGCATTTTCTGGATCACTTTCAGCATGGGTGAAGCGCCCATGGGGTGGATCGAGGGTCTATTCGGCTTCATGGCGGAAGCGGTTTCCGGATTGTGGCCCGCCGGCAGCGACTCCCTGCTGCGCTCCCTCCTGGTCGACGGCATTCTGGCCGGTGTGGGCGGCGTAATGGTCTTCCTGCCCAACATTGTCCTGCTCTTCGCCGGCCTGGCCATTCTGGAGGACACGGGCTACATGGCCCGGGCGGCCTTCATCATGGATCGCGTGATGCACCGCTTCGGCCTGCATGGCCAGAGCTTCCTGCCGCTGATGACCGGTTTCGGCTGCTCCATCCCCGGCATCATGGCCACAAGAACCCTCGAGAACGAGCGCGACCGGCTGGTGACTATGCTCGTCCTGCCGCTGATGTCCTGCGGGGCTCGTTTGCCGATCTGGATGCTGCTGATTCCAGCCTTCTTCGCTCCGCCCTGGAGAGCGCCGGCGCTTTGGGGCATCTATATGACAGGCATCCTGCTGGCACTGGTCTTTTCCCTGCTGCTGCGGCGCACGGTGCTGCGCGGCGAGGAAGCGCCCTTCGTAATGGAACTGCCCCCCTATCGCATGCCCACCCTGCGCGCCATCCTCTACAAGATGTACGACCGCAGCCGCTCCTATGTGATCAAGGCGGGCACCATCATCCTCGGGGTCTCGATCGTGCTCTGGGCCATGACCAGCTTTCCCGGCCCTCCGGAGCAACCGGCCGAGACCGGGGCGCCCGCCGGCATCGTGGAAGTGCAGGAGAACCTGGATGCGGCGGATGCCCTGCGCTACTCCCTGGCTGGCCGCCTGGGTGTCGCCATGGAGCCTCTGTTCAGCCCGCTCGGTTTCGACTGGCGCATCAATACGGCGCTGATCGGCGCTTTCGCAGCGAAAGAGGTCTTCGTGGCGCAAATGGGAATCGTCTTCGCGCTGGGTGAAACGGACGAAAACTCGGTCGAGCTGTCGGAAGCCCTGCGTTCGAGCTATTCGCCCCTGGTCGGCATCAGCCTGATGCTCTTCCTGCTGATCGCCACTCCCTGCATGGCCACCGTGGCCATCATGAAGAAGGAAACCGGCAGCTGGAAATACGCCTGGGGCCAGTTCATCGGCCTGAGCGTGTTCGCCTGGCTTCTCAGCCTGGCAGTCTTCCAGCTGGGGAGTCTCTTCCTGTGAGCGCGGTCTTCTGGGAAAGCCTGGCGGTCGGACTGCTCCTCCTTGCGGCGACCCTCTACCTGGGCCGCATGGGCTGGCGCAAGCTTCGTGTCTTGAGAGAAGCGGGACGCCTGAAGACGGGCTCCGCATGTGGAAGCGGCGGCGGTGGCTGCCACTGTTCCGGAGGCGACTCCGCGACCACCGACGGGCGTTCCTGCATTCCTGGATCACGCTAGCACTCCCCGAAGAAATCCCGGTACTCCGGTTTCATCCTCAAGGAAGCCTGGCTGAACGTCCGGGCCGGCAAATCCTTCTCCTTTCCTTGCCGAAGAACTTATATTCTCCCTGTCGCCCCCTGGCGGGCCGACTCCTTGCCCTGTCACACAGATCCCCACGGGAGCTTCCCATGACTGCTCGCACGGCCGCCGCCTCCAAGGTCATCGTCCTGGACACCAATGTAATCCTGCACGATTCGGACTGTCTCTACAAGTTCGAGAAGAACGACATCGTGATCCCCATCAGCGTGCTCGAGGAACTGGATAATTTCAAAAAAGGCAACGATACCCTGAATTTCCACGCCCGCGAGTTCGTGCGGACCATCGACAACCTGAGCGGAGACAAGCTCTTCGGCGATGGCGTACGCATCGGATCAGGCCTGGGACGGATCCGTGTCGTGCTGAATACGCCGATGCACAAGGACCTGCAGGAGAGCTTTCCGCACCACAAGGCGGATCACATGATTCTCAACTGCGCATATGTGCTACAGAAGAACCTGCGCACGCGCAAGGTGATCCTGGTCACCAAGGACGTCAATCTGCGCATGAAGGCCAAGGCGATCAGCCTCTTGTCGCAGGATTTCCGCAATGACCATGTCAGCAACGTGCAGGAGCTGTACCGCGGCCACCGCACGCTGGAGGACCTGGACATCGAGCTGATCAACAGCATGTATGACCCGCAGGGGGAGATTCCGGCGGCCAGCGTGCCGGGCAGCGAGGATTTCGAGCCCAACGAATACCTGATCATGCGCAACAACAAGCGGTCCGCCCTGGCAAGGCATGTATCACAAGGACCGGCGCTGCGCCGCATCGACAAGTGCTCGGCCTACGGGATCACGCCGCGCAACGCGGAGCAGATCTTCGCCCTGGACGCCCTGATGGACGACAGCGTACGCCTGGTCTCGATCACGGGCAAGGCGGGCACCGGCAAGACCCTGCTGGCCCTTGCCGCCGCGCTGGAAGTGCGCCGCAGCTATCGACAGATCCTGATGGCGCGACCGATCGTCCCGTTGAGCAACAAGGACATTGGCTACCTGCCCGGCGACATCAAGTCGAAGATCGACCCCTACATGCAGCCCCTGTACGACAATCTGGGCGTGATCCAGAACCAGTTCAAGGAGAACGATGCGCGCAACAAGCGCATCCGGGAGTTTCTCGACATGGAGAAGCTCGTGATCACACCGCTGGCCTACATTCGCGGGCGCAGCATCGTCAAGGTCTTCTTCATCGTGGACGAGGCGCAGAACCTGACGCCCCACGAGATCAAGACCATCATCACGCGTGCCGGCGACAACACGAAAATGGTCTTCACGGGGGACATCTTCCAGATCGACCATCCCTACTTGAACACGCATTCCAACGGCCTGACGCACCTGATCGACAAAATGACGGGCCAGCCTCTCTATGCCCACATCAACCTGAGCCGCGGAGAACGCAGCGAACTGGCGGAGATTGCCAGCGACCTGCTCTAGGCCGATCGGAGAGAGAGAAGCCCCGGCATCTCTCGATACCGGGGCTTCATAAAACCAGGCGGCGTCCTACTCTCCCACACAATCGCTCATGCAGTACCATCGGCGCTGGCGGGCTTAACTGCTCTGTTCGGGATGGGAAGAGGTGTCTCCCCGCCGCCA